>CAZFWJ010000045.1:0-29475 GCA_964522505.1 uncultured Saprospiraceae bacterium | reverse complement strand
TTAGATGTAGCTAGATATGTTACTCATCTCGATCTAATTTCACTTGCACATAATCAGCCTTGAGTAGAGATAGATCATGTTCCAACTCTTGCTGCTCTAACTGAGCAATTAATTGACCTAGTGCTATATCACCGCCATTTACAAGATTGAATTCTTTGAGCAATCCTCCTCGATCCATTTTTAGTTGACTCGCTCTTGAGGGTTCTATCGTGCCATTGACGATCAGTTTTTTATCGAATGGCATTTTTGTGATGCCTTGTATATCTACTTCTGTTGTGATGATTGCATGATCGGTTGTCTGATGAGTAGAAGGGTTAGTCTCTTCTTTTTCTGCGCTTTGTAAGAAAGAACAGGATTGCAATATGACTATTAGTAGTATGAGTAAACTTAGCGGGTGATCTAATCGATTCACAAATGGCGGTTATTGATGTACTTAAATATAGATTTTTCTGAGAGAGTAAGTATGAATTAGGAGTATGAAAATTCACTATTAATCTTTATGTATTATTATCGCTTAGATCCAATAACTTGTCAAAACTTGTCAAAACTTGTCCTATAATTGAATAGTAAATATAATTATATTGATAAAGATTTCTGTATAGGAATGCCTATAATGAATTCATCCTAATATCTCTAAAAATAATATTATGAAATCAGTATTGATGAGAGGTTTTGCGTTTATTTTTTTACTTATGTTCATCTCTGGAGAGATCATGGCACTTGATTATAGATCACAGTATGATGCCAATAGAAGGTGTTCTTGGCCATGTGCTGTATCTGGAGGCGATTGTGCCGTAGTTTCTAACAGTTGTGAAACTCTAGGTTCTGGAGCTTGTGGCCCCGGAACTGGAAATGGCCCAAGTCAATAATTGCTAATGGAGAGAAATATCTTTTATTTCTCTCCATAATTAATCCTATTTTATAATAAGTGCTGCTCTTTATATGCCTATACGCTGTGCATTTTTAGTCCTATTTAATGCTTGTTTATTTATTTCATGTATCTCGAATGTAAAGGAAAATATTATTAATATTGATTTTACGCAGTCTGACATTGACAGTCTTGAGCCCAGAATTGAGAAGATTGATTATCTAAAATTACAAAGCCCAAATGGAGAGCATATCGGCTTTGTAGATCAGTTGATCGTAGAAAATAATAGGGTTTATATTATGGATATAAATTCAGCTGGTGCAGGTATTTTTATTTTCACGACTAAAGGTGAGTTTATAAACTCGATAAAAGCCGAGTTTAACTCTAAGAATGGAATTAATCGATTTGGTAAGATGATTGTTCAAGATAATGGCAGTCTTTTAGTGTTAGACCGAAATAAGAAGAGAGTCAATATTTATAGCCCAGATGGTATTTATAATGATCATATAAATTTGCCATATTTAGCATCATCTATATTTCACGCTCAGAATAAAGATCGTATAATTATAAAGGTAGCAGATCCATGCGATGATTCCGATTGTAATGCCTATATGCTGGTTGACTTTGATGGAGAGGCACATACATCATTTTTTATGGATTCTTCAGAATTCAATCAAGTAGTATCATCATCAGGGAATCAACTGATAATCACAGAACATAATATTTTTGTTCACGCTACAGATCAGTGTTTGTATGATTTTAATGCAGACGGTAATGTATTACATTGCTTTGATTTCGGTGATTTTAATCTTCCTGAAAATTACAGAAGTATGCCAGCAACTGAGTTAATAAATGAATGGTTCTTTAAAGAGCGTGTGTTTTCAGGCTTCTTATCGATATGTGGCAATGATAATTTTCACTGGTTGACTTATAACTATAACAATTCTAAAAATGAATTGAATGGAAGATTTGCTTCGCTTGTTTATTTTAAAGGAAGTAATAGTTGGATTAATATAGATGAACTCAACTTTGGATCAGAGCTCGAAGGTCGATTTGGATATTTTTTTCCTGGTTCATTTAGTAGCGGAAAATTTTACGGAGCTATCAATTTGCAAGGAGGAGATATTTATTCTGACCTTGATAAAGGTTTATCGAATGAGTTTGGTCTATTTGATGATCTGGACAATGCACTATTAAGATCTAATGAAAGTGACAATCCTATACTTTATGCAATTACTTTAACGGAATAGATCAATGGATAAGTCATATTGCCCAGAATTAGATTATAACCGCTCCCCTGTTCGGTTTAGGCTATAAAATGAGCCAGATGTTATATGTTACTTGGAGATAAAGCCTCTATTCAGAACATAAGTGAACAGCTACAGCTAAGCTAAGCCTCATTGGTATCATTCGACCTACAATAATATAAAATAATTCAGATTCAAAGCGTATGGTTGTGTCTACGTTTTGGTGTTATCAAGATTCATTTCTTGAGTTGTAATAAAAATGAACCAGCTGGAAAGATATGTCACTGAAGTAGCAAATATTAGATAACGGATATCCAAACTCTGTTACCTAAGAGTGCGTGGGTAGCGGTGAGTTAGAAGTAGCTAGATATGTCACTCATCTCGATCTAATTTCACATGCTCAAAATCCGCCTAAAGTAGGGATAGATCATGTTGTAACTCTTGATATTCTTGCATAGCAATTAAATATCATTGGGCTACAGCCCTGCCATCTACAAGATTGAATTCTTTGAGAAATCCTACTCGATCCATTTTTAGTTGAATCGCTCTTGAGGGTTCTATCGTGCCATTAACTAATAGCTTTTCATCGAATGACTTTTTTGTAATGTCTTGTATACCTACTTCAGTTGTGATGATTGTGCGATCTATTTTCTGATCAGTAGATGAGATTGTTTCTTCTTTTATTTGGTTGATAAGAATGAGCTGGAATACAGGAGCAAGATTGATATGAGTACGAGATAAATATTACAATTCGATTGATTCGTGAATACCTTCAATTGATAAACGCAATATAACAATTGAAAGATAGGGTGATTAAATCATATTCTTCGATTAAATAATAAATACATTTATCGCGCCCTCAATTAGAGATGATGCACTAACTTGTCAAAACTTGTCAAAAAGAAATATTGTATCTTGAGATTCCTAATTTAATTTTCAAATTAATTACTTACTAAACTATTCAATTATGAGAAATTATTTAAAAGGAATTTTGTTTAGTGTCGTTCTAATTTTTGGTGTTAGCTCCGTTTATGCAATAGGAGCAGTCTGTACTTCTTGTAAAGTGTCTTCTACTGCAGAAAATAATGATGGCCATTGTAGGAAGTCTGTAACAGGGGATGTTTGTTATGACAATGGAAGTGGCCCTGGGTGCTCAGAGAATATTAGTGAAGAATGCCTTACTAATGAACACTAATAATTTGTAACACGCAAAATATTTGAGGCTTTGAAGAGTATATATCAAAGCCTCTTTTTAACATCCATAAATGAAGTATTTAGGTTTTAATATCATGTTGTTATTTTTGGTAGGATGTAAATTTATTGAGCTAACTGAAGATAGAGTGAATTCAGAAATACTTAACACTCATGAATTGATGTTGGTAGATACTGTTGAATTAAATATAGATCCGTCTGTTTCAGCAACTTGGAATAGTATTGAATTCCATGAAGACGAAAATGTTGATCAAATATATGCCTTGGATTGGTTAAAGCAGATGATAGTTGTGTTTGATTTAGATCGTGGCATTGTTGAGAAAAAAATCGAATTAAATTTAGAAGGTCCAAACTCAATTCCTTCATTGGATATAGAGAACAGTTATTTAAATGTTAAATCTTATGATAGTCTCTATCTATATCATCAAAAAGATCGAAATTTATATTTGATTGACAGTAGCGGGACGATTATTAGTAAAACATCTTTTTCCTTTAGTGATATTATTACTCCGTTCTCGTCATATCAGAACTCTTCAGCATTTGTACTAAATAAGTTGATCTTTCCAACAAGACTTAATTTCGTAAGTAATAATTTATCTAGAGAAAGTTCTTTTTTCTCGTATAATGACGCTAATGGCGAGGCGAGTTTTCATGGATCTTTGCCTCAAGAATTTGATAATTTTCCTTTTGGCCTACATAATAGCTTTTATGAAGCACAATTATGTCCCTTTAACACAGGTGATTTAATGTTAGGTTATGGTGGTGTTCCTTCAATTTACATTTACAATTCACATTTCGATTTAGTTAATGAAATTGACTTAGCTCACCCAGATTTTGATTCTCCAGAAAAATTTGAGCATAAGGTAAATTTTAACGACCAATACACACCTCATCATAATGATATATGGACATATTCTGATTTTTATGGAAGAATCTATAGAATTGACGATAGCAATTATTTACGCATAGTTCGTCGGGCTAAAGACCCTACTGTGCCTAATTCTAATTTTAAATATAGTGCAATACTATTTGACAGTAAATTGAATATAAGAGGAGTGAAACACTTTCCACAAGAAATAGACGACATGCGATATTGTTTCGTTGACAGTAATGGTTATTTTTATATTTTTAATTCACATTTAAATGTTGAATTTGATAATGAAGACGTCGTTTATTTTAATAAATATAAGATTGATACGAGTAAGTCTGAATAGTGACTGTCGGCCCCTCTAATAAGTCTTATACCAGCAATTACAAATTTAGCGCTGTTTGTATGACTGTATCTTCAAACCGATATGATAGCTCTCAATGTCTTTAGTCAATTATCGCAGATTATACGATTTAACGCTGTTCGTATGCTCCTCCTTCGGCTGACAGGTGTGTTTTCATGTATTGCAACTGATATGAAAGGCAATCCACCTTGTTCAATTTTAATTGGATTAATCTTGATGGCTCTATTTTACATTTACGATTATTTTCTATACTGGATGTTCAGACGAAAATCTGTTTGTCTGAAATGGTATATTTACTTAATTATCGTAAAGTTTAATAAGATAATGTAAATTGATATTTAGTCTGTAGGTGCAATCGACAGAAAACAGAAGTGAGTGAAAAATATTGGATTATCTGTTAGATCCTAGTTATATCTTCTATTCGAACGCTATGAAATCTAAAATTGGGGAGTGTAAGAATTGTGAGTTGAGAACGATGTGTACTGATAATCGCTTACTGATTATGTTAAAAGGGGAAATAGTATATGAATCAAAATGTAAGTATGATCAGTTGCTGGGTGAGTGGGCTTATTAATTGCGTAAGTGTTATTATTATATCTTCTCTAGCGTTAACTTCGCAGAATAATTATGATTTTGAAGAATTAAAAATCGAGTTAAATACATTGGGGGATAGTGAGCGCCTACATCAGCGTTTTCTGGAGAAATTATTATACCGAGATCAACGATTTAGGGGAGGTGATTCTCAAATTGTTAATGACCACGAAAATTTGGTATTAGCTTCTCTGTATTATAACAAATATGGTTACTCTCAAAGGGATTACCAAATAATAAAAGGCGGTATTCAACCAACTTTATGCCTAATTTGGATTCATAATTGGATTGGAAAAAACCAGTCAACTTCTTTTCCTATTATATTGGATGCATTTCGCGAAGGATTTATTTCAGATCATTTATTTTCTAAATACTTCCTGTTTGGCTTGTATATAAAATTTTATGATCGAAAAGATTATTCTGGTTATTCAACTCAAGAGATTATTAAGAAATTGCAACCCAATGTTACTGATAAGATTGACATCACAAAACTTGAAAGTGATCACAATGACTATATGTTGTTATTGGCCCAACAAAAGGAGTGTATAGGCCTATGGGCAACAGCAGAGTACACCAAAGATCATGTGTTGCCAGAGGGCGGTATCATAACACAAACAATAGACAGTAAGTACGTTGAGATAGTACGTTATAAAAATACAAATTACATTAAGATGTATAGTAAGAACTGGGTCGAATATACTTATAAACCAGTAAAATTATTATCTAACAATAATCGAGAGTTTAGAATCTTTGATAATGAAACAGCATGGTATGAAATCGCCTCTAATAATGATCTCATATATAGATCTTCAAATGGTTCAATAATTAAACAGTATAGTTCGGTGGGTTGTGAGTGAATGATTTCTACAAGAATAACATATTGCGAGTTTAGTCATCTATGACAGAGTCATATGGTAACATAACAGACTCCACTCTTGCTGACGCAATAGTAAAGCCAGATTTTTAAAAAAAAGTGGCTCATAATCAAAAGCTCCCGCGCAGCAGCATAAGAACAACGTATCTATGCTACAATATTGAGCGACCTCACAAAAAAAGGGGCTCCCACGAGCCCCTTTATAAATTTAGTCTTATAACACGTATTACTTGAAAGTAACTGGCAGTGCTGCCATGCTATTCTCCCATCCTACGAGGATGTTTACATTGTCGCCATCTTCAGCGAAGGTGATCGTCATAGCCTCAAGCGTTTCAGCTGTTTTCTGAACGGGCGCTTTTACGGTAACTACATTCATCTCGTCATCGTGATTAGGGTGTCCCCATGAGTTAACATTTCTGTGTATGATAAACTCCCAATTGTCCTCATGAACTCTAGCGAATAGACCATAAGTTCCTGCTCTCAATTCAGTACCTCCGATAGTTACATTTTCAAAAAACGAAACTGTAGTGGTCTGATTCGCTCCAACTCTCCACATATTACCGTACTCAATCAGTCCTCCGAAGATTTTTCTGTCTTTCATCTGCGGTCTGCTGTATACCACTCTGATCTTTGGCTTATTGGCATCAACTTCTTCAGCCTCAAGGAAGTTTTGGAAGCGTGATCTATCTGGGTATGAAGCCATATCCATAGGACTGGCATCTACACCATCCATTGCAGCAGCATTAAGATTGATTGGTAGCGTAGCACGGGTCTGATCCCACTCCATGATTAGATTTACATTGCCTTCATCGACTTTTTGAAAACCAAGTGTAAATTGTTCACGTACATCGGCAATAGAACTTGTCTCTGCTCTAAATCGTCCGACTTCTAGACTTTCGTCTATTCCTCCAGAACCAGCCGTAAATCTGTGCGTAGAGACCACAATATTCCAGTGATCTTTGTTCACTTCAGCCAACAGTCTATAGATACCACGAGGTATGGTTGTTCCTCCGATTTCCACATTTTGATAGAACGTAACTTCTGTCCCTTCATTAGCTCCAAATCTCCAGAGTTTGCCATAAGGAACCAACTCGCCGAAGATCACACGATCATTCTTGTATGGCTTGCTATAGAGCACTTTGATCTTAGGATCACGATCTGGATCATCAGCATCAAGATAGTTGGCAAATGCTGCATTACTTGGATAGGTCGACAGATCCATGGGGCTCTTATCAAGACCTGGCCATTTAATTTCTTGTGCTGATAGCACGGAATATGCCATTAAAAAGGCAAGAGAAAGTAAAAGATGTTTCATAGTGATTTTATAATATTTAATTGAAATACAATACTTAATTAAACTGCAATGATAGCAGTATCATTAATGAAATAGAAAATTTCAAAATTAGTTTAGCGGACATTTAATAGTATCGAGTTAGCGAGTATGGAGTAACGAGAATCTTAATCGTGCCGCATTACCCATGACAAAACTTAAGCTGAGTTCGTAATGACTAAACTTACTTTAGAAGCGAGTGGAACGCTCATAAACCGTGGGGGACTGACTGATCTCGTAGAGTCGAGTACAGCAGTGCTCTAAAGGAAGGGAACAATTAAGTCGATGGGTAGCTCAAAGCAGCATTGTAGCAGCGCCTCTGATGACCAAGGATTTTGGGTGCTCGTATGTTCATGATATTGCCGAATGTAAGAGTACCTCGCCGAAGGCATCCTGATTTGGGGTTACATGACTATTAAGATCTCTTCACAAGCCTGTCTGCCTTAGGCAGAGACTATAATTGCACCATTACCAGTTCAAGGCGAAATATCTTATAGTTGACCTGAATCCCAACGGTCTGGGCTGTATTGAGTATAGCCTGTCGCACTCAAGTGGATGATCGACTGATTCCTCAGGATAGATGTCTGGGAGACATCTAAGGGAGTGAACCACGCAGTGGATGGGCAGTCAGCAGCTTCGTGTAGTGCTCTAGCTATTTATTAGCACCTAATCATTATCTAGTTGTACTTTTCCTTAGATGAAAAGCACGAAAAATCAAGCTCATAAAATAGCTCTGCTGCAAGGCAGCTCCCGCATCCCACAGTTTATTAGCGCTCCATTCGCTTCTTATTAACTCAGTTTAAGTTTTGTCATGGCAGGAGGAATAGGAGGTACGACAGATATCTATTGAGATGAAACGATTGATTATACAGCTGTTTGAATGAATGATATAGAAAGGTGAGTATAGAGCCTCAACTCTTATACCTCGCCTTCACCCATACATTAGCCACAAGGCTCAATACGATGATGACCATTGCCAGTATCGTAATAGAGGTCTGATATTCGCCGAAGACGGCCCATCCAATAATGAGTGTAAACACGGCCTCCAAATATTTAAATGGCGTAATGAGGTTTGCTTCTGCGAGTTGTATCGCCTTAGTCATATAATATTGTGCCCCAAAACCCAGCAGGCCCATGCTCAGGAGCATCACCCACTCTTGCGGGGTAATCGGAGTCCAATAAAAAACAATACCGATAGCCCCGGCAACGGTAGATATCGTCATAAAGTAATTGACGATTACAATGGGGTGTTCGGAAGCACCGATCTTCCTGATGATCGTGTAGACCAGTCCTGTCATAAGAGCCGATATCATAGCGATACCAAATCCAGTTGCAGAAATCCTTGCGTCAAAACCCTTGAGCATGATAATCCCTATGAAGGCGGTAGCTAATAACAGCCATTGCCAAGAAATGACTTTCTCCTTGAGCAGGAAAAGCGATAGAACCGTAGCAAATATCGGTGCCGAGTACCGCAAAGAAACCGCCGATGCCATGGGCAACATCTGCATAGCCTTAAAAAACAAAAACATTGCTATCAAGCCAACAACACCTCGGAGTATGAGCAAAGGTGGATTGTTGCCTTTCATGGGGATCTTAAACCGTTTCAATAGTATAAAACCACAAATTGCCGAACCCAAAGACCGAAAGAATACCAGCTGAATAGTCGGGAGGTGATCTGCTGCTCTTATCACAAAGTTGAGACAAGTAAATAAGAGCGCAGCGAGGATCATATAGGTGATTGCCCGTTGCATCCGCAAATATGGTTATATCTAATCAGACACTAGCTTGTAACCTACACCTCTGATATTCAGAATTTTGATGGATTGATCAGCTTTCAGCTTTTTGCGTAAGCGAGATATGAATACATCCAATGTTCTGCCGACATAGTCTCCTTCATCATCCCAGACAGCTTTGAGTATTTCTGCACGGGCTATTGGAGCATTTTCAGAGTTATAAAGGAGATATAACAATTCTGCTTCTTTATGAGACAGGTCTACAGTCTCATCCTTATAGGATAAGCGCATGTTTTTCTTGTCAAAGATTGATGCTCCTATGGAGATCAATTCTCTGTCTATTATGTGAGTCCGAGATTTATACAATCGATTCTGTCTCCATTGGTACAAAGAAATTATTCCTATTACAAGTATCAGTAGGAGCGGGATATAGGTCATCATCGGCGTGATCGACATCATATCTTCCTCAGGTGTATATAAGGTCACAACGATCTCATAACAACTGGTGGGCATCATCCGGCCATCGCAAGTAAGTATCGTACCAAGTAAGGGACCTACCTGATAGCTGTGTTGGACCTCTCTGTTAGGACAGCTGTACACTTCTACCCAGTAGTCGTCTGCTATATGGTGAGCAGATATTACCTCCGATACGATTAGTTCAAGATCTGTCGGATTGATACTCAATGATTGTCCAAATGAAATGGTGTAGGATTGATCATTTTGCGAACCTGAAGATACTCTAGAGCTATCATCACCGATGCAGCTCAGGAGCTTATGACCAATTAGGCGCATCGCAACGGTCTTACTTTTATCTGAAGGGCTTGATACCTGTGCTGCTGAAACTATTGTCCAGGGCGCTACCAAGAAAACAGAAAGAACATATTTCATGGTAATCTTCCAGTCGACCGCTCTAAGCATGGTATAAAGCTAGCTCATTATTAGAGGTGCAGATGGGCATTTACACTGTTTTTACAATAATTTACATTGATTAAAACATCGTAACTTGATCCTGTGGTACATTATGAATCCAAGTAATCACGTTAATTAGTATAGGATGAATAACAGCACATTCAGAAGAAGTTTAGCCTCAATTGCTTTCGTACTATTGAGCCCAGCACTGTTTGTTTCGCAGGATGCTATTGCAGGTGTAGATATAATATTGACTGATGTCCACTGTGAGATTGATGTAATCGACGCACCATTATCGCTCAATAAGACACAATTGGCAGCTGCTGAAGATATAGAAGATCTAAACCCTCATTATAAGCCCTCTTGGGTCAAAGAATTTAGAACCGTAGAATTGAGAACCTGGCATAAAGGAGTGGAAAGAATCGCTATCGGGTCTGATGATACCTTAACAGCTGAGCAGAAGCAGAATTTGACGTCGGTGGATGATGACTCTCAAGTCATCGTTTCTATTCAATATATTCCGGATAATTCTTTGCCCAATAATTCAGAGCGAGAAATTAAGTATACACTTCCAGTCAACCCAGATAGTGATGCGCGCTATCCTGGATCAGAAGAGGAGTTAGCACAGTATCTTCGTAGCAGTTTGTTGGATCACCTGCCAGATAGCACCTTCAGATTGTATCAGATGGCGGCGGCTAAGTTCACCATCGATGAAGCAGGACAGATCGTTGACCCTAAGATGTTTTGGCCTACTGAGAATAGTGCCGTAGACTCATTAATGGTCCAAACAATTTGTAACATGCCTCAATGGATTCCAGCCCAATATCATAGTGGACTCAGAGTATCACAGGAGTATGCACTCAATGTCGGAGATATGACCAGTTGCGTATCAAATCTCGTTAACACCAGGTCTAATTCTTTGCCGCCAGAGAAAGACTAAAGACTAATAGCAATTAATAACCTCAGAATCTTATGTCTCTTCATAAATCTTTCTCTGCTTTTGCAGAACTCTTACTAGCTAACAAAGGCGTGACTGCCATTGATCAATTTTATCATCCCTATATTGAACAGTATGAAAACTACGAGGAAGCACTGAAAGGAAAGAAGCTTTTGCGAGCGAAGGAAGAAGCCTTGTCTCAAGAGGTTTCGGATATCACTACAACGCTATCTGATGTCGTCATCGTCGAACAAGAGCAGTTGGTTTGGGGTAGGATGAGGATCACATTTAATAGTGAGCAGGTCGGTAAGAAAATGTTGGATCAAGCATTTATGCAGCGATGGAGTGATGGGCAGATCATTGAGCAGCGTTTCTATTATGATGGCGTTAGAGATCAGGAATAACAATTAACTTTTTGTGGAGTATTGTTGATAAGACATATTTTCGTTTAACATCCCACATTTGTGAAGCACTTAGTACCGCTCTTCTTAATATTCAATAGTCTGCAACTCATAGGGCAGAGCTTTTTCTACAATACCCAACAGTATGGCTTACGGAGCACATTGTTAGGCGGTGCAGTAACGGCAGGAAGTGCAGATCATAGCATGGTATATTACAATCCAGCAGCACTCAGATATGCAGAGGACAAGTCATTGGACTTAGCCCTACTCATGCCTAACTACAATTCCTATAACTACAATGGGTTTTTTGGTAATGATCAACGAACCCAGTCTAGGGACTTCACACTTAATCCGACACTGATTACTTATAGCACAGATATCAATGATTTTAAGATCGTAGTGACCCTACTCCAGCGAGACAGATGGGATAGTTCTTTAAACTATAGTGATGAAGGGAGTACCGGTATTCAGCTTGATACCGAATCATTCAGCTATAGATATTCTGGTGACGAAACCTGGATAGGCCTCGGGTCTTCCTTTGATATTGGTAGTAACCTCTCTTTAGGAATCAGCCAATATTGGAGCGTACTGAGTACAGATTATCAATACAATATCCAGTCGGAGCGAGTGGATATCAGTTCAGGCTTGCAGGATGAATTTTTCTCTGAAAATTTTGATTTAAAATATTCTTCAATACTGGCTATGGTCACTAAGCTTGGTGCGGCATATGAGTTAGGCAATCAACGTTTTGGTCTGGTTATTACCACGCCCAGATATAGCCCAGTGAGTACAAGTGGCCGCATCGAGAGCTCTACAATCACCGTCAATCAAGTACAGTTTAATTTGGCTAATGTCACTGACTTCTCACTATCTCCACGAGTAAGATACGGATGGGAAGTCAGTCTGGGATACTCCACCTTGCTAGATGATGCTTCCCACTTATGGGTTAATCTCAACTTCATCAGTGGCGTGGGTTCATACGATTTGTTTTCTGTGGAAGATAGAGCTCAGGGCACAACTTCCTTTGAAAGCGGCTCAAGCCCTGTTGCCAATATCAGCATAGGCTATGCGAAGAATTTATCGAATAAAATAGAGTTCATGAGCAGCTTCAGAACCAACTTTACTAATTATGAAAATGGCGCTGAAAACACTAACAACTCCAAGATTCATATTGCGGATAACGACCGTCTCCATCTCGCCGCAGGGTGTAAGATTGATGGCGCTAATTCATCTGTGGTAGTTGGCTTAGACTGGGGGTTTTCATTTGGACAAAGTGAACCAATCTTCTCAGGGTTTCCTAATCTAGATAGATTGAGCACTCAGGATGCACCATTCGCCTACAACTCTTTGACCTTGCTTCTGACCTATGAGTTCTTATTAGATTCAGTACAGAAAAATGTCAACAGACTTTTTGATCGAGAAGAATGAGTTTAACAGGATAAATTGCTCCATTTAGCCCGTATTTTAAGCAAGCTCTATACCAAACAGCATAATTTATCACCTTGAAAGAAATTTCATTGATATGTTTAATTGTTATTGCGTTCGACAGATGGCCATTTTGTATTTTTTGACTGCAAATAGAGCGCGATCATCGGATGTAGTGACATTGCATAGCGAGGGAGATGGGTTGTCAAGATTCGTCTCCCTTTTATGTCTCAGATAAAGGATAACGAAGTAAGTAACTCATATTTTTGAATGAATCAAGATCCAATTCCTACTCTCACACAGTTCATTTGTTTCTTATGGACCTCAACTATGGAGATGTGTGCATCAAGGCAGGCAATTATACTTCAGGTCTTAGTAGTCGGGGGTGATGCCACAGGTGATCCGAACGACTATAGTGGGTAGTGATCTATGATGTAGTAATAGACCATCGCAGCAATCAACCATCAGAATAGATAATAGGGCTATGGAGAATCTTTTTAATTGCCCTCAGTGTTATTTATTCAGGCAATCTTCAATTAAGTAATAATTATGTCCAAAGAGACTTCCATTAAGCCCTATGCAGATCAGACAACTGATAAAAAGTCTCAGGTCACCGAGATGTTTGACAATATCTCTGGGCACTATGATAGGATGAATCGGTTGATCACCTTTGGGATGGATGTAGGATGGCGCAAGAAAGTCCTCAAGATTGTAGCAGATTCACAACCTGAATCTATATTAGACATTGCAACAGGCACTGGCGATATGCCAATTCTAATGAAGGACACTGATGCCGAGCGCATCATTGGGATTGATATCAGCTCAGGAATGTTGGAAGTGGCTAAACAAAAAATCAAAGATCAAAAACTGGAGAACTTGATCGACTTTGAGTTAGGCGATGCCGAAAACCTTCCTTATGATGACGGTTCATTTGATGCGGCTACAGTAAGCTATGGCATACGCAATTTTCAAGATCTTATAAAGGGATTGTCGGAAATTCTCCGTGTGCTCAGTCCAGGAGGTATATTGGTAATATTAGAGACTTCCGTTCCACAGTCATTTCCAATGAAGCAGGGATATTGGATACATACTAAGCTTGTCCTTCCGCTGGTCGGTCGCTTATTTTCATCTGATAAGAGAGCCTATAGCTACTTAGGCGATTCAGCCCATGTCTTTCCGCATGGGGAACGTCTGAAGAAAATTCTCTTAGAAGTAGGCTATGGCAATGTAGAGGTTATGCCGCAAGCAGGTGGCATTTCGACTATTTATAAAGCTGAGAAAAAAAGCACTTAATCGAATTTAATTATCGCTTGTAGTGAATTGTCGCTTTCGCTTTTATCTTTAACGTCTTTGGTCTAATGGTTAAGATAATTGGTATGAAAAAAGCTATTCTTCTTTTATTAGCTGTAGTCGTTGCAGCCGTTCTCTTTGGATATTTTTATTTCAACAAAAGTGCAGACAGCGGGCCTAAAGTACTGGTGATATCCAAGACGGTAGGGTTCAGGCATAGCTGCATACCCAACGGGATAGCTGCGATACAAAAATTAGGCCTTGAGAATGGATATCTTGTGGATACTACTTCCAATGGGGAGTTGTTCAACGATGAAGACTTGGCAGCATATGCCTCTGTTATCTTTCTCAATACGACGATGGATGTGTTGAACCGCTATGAGGAGATTGCTTTTGAGCGGTATATCCAAGCTGGTGGAGGATTTGTTGGTGTCCATGCGGCGGCGGATACAGAGTATGGTTGGGCATGGTACGGTGACCTGGTAGGGGCATATTTTCAAAGTCACCCAGCTACTCAGGAGGCTAACTTCATTATTAAGGATAAAAATTTTCCGGCGACTTCTTTCTTTCAGGATTCAGTATGGACTCGTGTAGATGAGCTCTATAACTTCTACAATATGAATCCAGATGTCAAGGTGATCCTCGCTGTTGATGAGAATTCGTATGAGGGTGGTGAAAATGGCGACTATCATCCGATGGCATGGTACCATGAGTTTGATGGAGGGAGAGCTTTTTACACCGCATTAGGACATACCGAGGAGAGTTATGAGGAGGAACTTTATCTCAAGCACCTTTCTGCGGGGATAGATTACGCTATGGGCGGCAATAAGAAGTTGAACTACAACAAGGCTACTTCCCAATACCCTCCTGATCAAAGGCGATTTACTAAAGAGACATTGGCAGTTGGAGATTTTTACGAACCAACTGAAATGACCATCCTACCCAATAAAGATGTCTTGATCGCCGAGCGCAGGGGAGGACTTAAATGGTACAATAACGAATCGGGTGAGCTCACTGACGTGGCTAAATTAGACGTGTACTGCGTGAGCGGTGTACCGGGTGTAAATGCCGAAGAGGGATTCATGGGATTGCAAAAAGATCCCAATTATGCTCAGAATCATTGGATCTATACCTTTTATAGTCCTACTGGCGATGAATGGGTGAATCGATTGTCGAGGTTCAAGTTTAAGGATGGCGTATTCGATATGGATTCAGAGCAAATAATTCTGGATGTCGCCAGCCAACGGCGGATCTGTTGCCATACAGGCGGATCGATAGCTTTTGGAAGCGATGGTTTGCTTTATCTATCGACTGGAGATAATTCTACACCATTTGATGAACCTGACGTAGCCTATGTCAACAACGGATATGCCCCATTGAATAACCTGCCCGGAAGAGAACAATACGACGCTCGTCGTTCTAGTGGAAACACCAATGACCTCAGAGGTAAAATAATCCGTATTAAGGTTAATGAGGATGGATCTTACGATATTCCTGCGGGCAATCTTTTCCCTGTAGGAACGGCTAATACAAGACCCGAGATATATACTATGGGCCATCGCAATCCATATCGTATTTCGATTGACCCCAAGAAACATTGGGTCTTCTGGGGCGATGTAGGACCAGATGCTGGAGAAGACTCTTTTGGGACCAGAGGCCCTCGTGGATATGATGAGATGAATGTAGCGACAGCTGCGGGAAACTTTGGATGGCCCTTGTTTATTGCTGACAATAAGCCTTATCATGCCTATGACTACAGCAATGGTCAATCAGGTGAAGCTTTTGACCCTTTGAAACCTATCAATAATTCAAAAAATAATACAGGCCTTCAACAACTACCTCCTGCACAACCATCCTACATATTTTATGACTATGGTAGTAGCACTATTCATCAATCTGTCGAAAGTGGCGGTCGTAATGCCATGGCTGGACCAACCATCTATGGTGATATCTACACAGGCCCTAATGCGCCGCCCGCATTTTACGATGGTAAGACCATCATCTATGATTGGATGAGAGGATGGATGTTGGCGGCGTCATTTGATGAGGATGGACAATTTATAAATGTAGATCCTTTTGCTTCCGACATCGAGTTGAATAGTCTAATTGACATGGAAATAGCAGATGATGGTACGATATACCTACTAGAGTACGGTAAGGGGTGGTTTACTAAAAACAAAGATTCTGGTTTGGCTTATATCAAATACAATGGAGAGAATCTTCCTCCTACTATCGATCAGGTTCAAGTAGATCATGTATCTGGTACAAGCCCATTGACGGTAAATGTTGAGGTATCGGCGACCGATTTAGAGGATGATCCGATCACCTATCGATATGATATGGGTAATGGTGATATAGTTGAATCCTCTGATGCTATGATCAGCTATACCTACGAGGAGAGAGGGCAATACAATATACGTGTAGAAGCAATGGACGACAAAGATATGGTAGGTGCGGGCATGCCAGTATCGATTGTCAGCGGTAATACTGCACCAGATGTAAAGATTTCTTTGAATGGAGGTAATTCATCGTTTTATCTACCGGGAGTTCCTGTTGAATATTCTGTAGAAGTATTTGATATAGAAGACGGAGAATCATTAGACCCTTCTAAGCTATTTGTTGCTGTGGACTATATAGCAGGTTTTGATGAAGCGGCGCTGAATACTGGTCATCAAGTCATATCAGATGCTGCTATGGGTGAGAATTTAATCAAGGGGTTGGACTGCTTAGCCTGTCATAAAGCAGCAGGGAGGTCCATCGGTCCATCCTATACGGACATTGCATTGAGGTATCAGGACAAAGCTAACAATACAGGTTATCTCGTTAAGACGATCCTATATGGTAGCACGGGAGTGTGGGGTGAGACTAACATGCCTGCACATCCAGATCTCAGCGAAGCAGATGCACAGCTCATCGCAAAATATATAGAGTCGTTAGCAGGGCAAAAAAGCTCATCGCTTCCTCCTTCTGGTACGATTACTCCACCACCTGGATCAGATGGAAAGACTATGGTCATTACGGCGAGCTATACTGATAATGGACATGAGGGAGTCTTGGCGTTAACGGGGGCGCAAAAACTTGCACTTAAGAATAGTACGTTTGATATGGGTGGCGTGGTAGAAGTCGATGCGTTTAATCCTGTCGAATTCGGTGGAATGAAACTTTTGATTCTGCCTCGTAGTGGCGGATCGTTTGCATTTGAGAATATGGATCTGTCGGGAGTTAAGTCTGTCAATATCCTCGCAGGGTGGCAGTCGGCACCAGATAAGGGATTCGAGCTAGAGATCAGAGCAGGTAGTCCAGACGGAGCGCTTTTAGGCTCTGGCCGAATGGCAGTACCTAATGAAAAGGCTGAAACGGGGCTTGTTCATATACCATTGACAGAGGTGCCGAGTGAGGTCGTGGACAAGCTCTTTATTGTCTATAGTCCTGACGATGATGATAAGTTTGGAATGTTGACATTCATAGCCTTGGTCAATGCGACATTCTCGAGTGAAGCAGGTCCTCCGTCTGGCACAAATTCATCTATTCTTTAGCATCACAGTCGTTGCTGGAGGATAGTTTATAAAAATATAGACATATTGATAAGCGCCTGTAGATCTACCTGAGTTACTACCGTAGCTGAGTAATGTGCTAACGATAAGTGCAAGTTTCATGATAGTATTTCTACCATGTTAACCTGCCTGATAAGTATTACAAGTTCTGTTTATATTGATTGAAATGAAGGCTGCCTATGCAATAGGTGGCCTTTGTTTTTTATAGGTCAAGATGCCACATCCACCCTAGTTTTTTGTATTCACACACGCCTTAACGGTCTGCCGTAAGTACAATTGCCGCCATATGTTAATATTTTATTAAAAAATTGGAATGAAAAGCTTGCCTGCGCAATTAAGTTTTATAAATTTGAGCACACTGCGCAATTTTATTGTGCTATTTACAAATTGTCAAAATATTAATTAATTATGAAAGAAATTAACTATTTCGTTCTATTAGCATTCCTATGCTGTGTATCAATCACTATTTATAGTTGTAGTGATGAAGAACAAGACGACATCCAGAGCGATGTTCACACTACTTTAGAGGACTCATTTATTATTAATGATTATGAGACCGACAGATCAATTGTTACCGACCAGAAGATAATAAATCTGGTAAAGTCGCTTGAGCTCGATGCGCGTCAGATTACCAAAGGTGATTTCTTCTTGCCTGGTGGTGGCGTAGAAGAGCGAATCTATATCGGCAATGATATTGCTATGACCTTAGAGGCCTTGCAAGACATGGAGCCAATAGAAGATATAGAGGGCGGTGATTCGGATTTAAAGCAATACAGAACTACCAATTTAGTCAGTAGGGCTAATCGTACGATTGATATTCTAGGATTTACCGGAGGTAATCAAGCGCTATCTAACCGAGCACAGAGAGGACTCAGAAGAGCAGTTGCGAATTTCAATAACCTTAGAGGTTCAACTCTCGATTTCAGATTAACTTTTGGAAGTAGTCAGGCGGCTGTCGATGGAGCAGATATGGTCGTATTTGATAATTCTGTCAATGAGAATGGAAGCGGAGGGTCAGCTGGTTTTCCTACTGGCGGTCGCCCTCATAGACTCATACAGATTTTCAACTTAGGATCATTTGATACGGATGTGCACGAGCATGTGATTACACATGAAATCGGTCATTCAGTCGGGTTGAGACATACTGATTGGTTCAATCGATCAAGTTGTGGCTCTAATACTAATGAAGGACAAGCTGGCGTAGGTGCTATCCATATTCCTGGTACACCTACAGGCAACAATAGCACTTCATTAATGAATGCCTGTTTTAGCAGTGATGAAAACGGAGAGTTCAATGGTAACGACAGACGAGCAATCCGAAGAATCTACTAAAAGAATCAAACTAGACTAATAGAAAAAGGGCTTGCAGTAATGCAGGCCCTTTTTTTAATACTCAATTTTACTACATAAGTCTTAACTTCTTAAGTGGAGACTATTGATCCCATCAGAAATCTCATAAGCTAACCACGGTCCTTCTACGCAATCCATTCTTACGTGTACGCCAATAGGAAGAGGTGAGTAGGAAATTTCTACTGTCATATGAGAGGAAGTCTGTGAGTTTTTCAGAGCTCCATAAATTCAACTTGCTATTTCTATGACGTGAATAAAAAAGTAGCACCTGTTTCGATAGGTTTTTCTGCTCAATAAGTAAGGAGGAGTGAGCGTGTTACCTTTCTAATAGAAAGAAAATTGAAATGTTTTACAACCCAGATTTCGGCGATAAAAAAAAAGGGGCTTGCAGCACTGCAGACCCCTCTAATTACTCAATTCGTTACAATCCGTAATTATCTTGTCAAATCATAGTCGTTAATGCCATCGGAGATTTCATATCCCAGCCTGAGTCCCTCTACACAATCCATTCGGACATGTACGCCAAGAGGGATGCGTGAGAAGGCATTTTCTTCGGCCATATGAGAGAACGTTTGAAAGTTGCGAGGTGCCCCTCTAAACTCCGTTCTTCTTTCATGAGACAAATCGGTAAAATCCGTATCGTCACCAAATAAGTCTATAAATACCCCGCCCGCAGCAGATGCAAAAGTAGAGTGGCCTGATGGATATCCAGGGAATGACGGATTAGGCCAAAAAACTAATCTGAATAAATTTGTTTGAAACTCCGGATCGATATACTCATGGATATACTCACTAGGTCTCATGACCATATGCTCATACTTGTATCTCCATGCCGCCACAGCTGCATCATTAAGACTGAATCCTACTTTTACCATCATGTGAAGTGCTTCGGCGAGATCTAAGTCATAATAGTCCACAAGTTGGTTGGCGATGGCGATCTGACGTGCGGGAGGGCTAAATGTCAGTCCGTCGGCATCATCTCCCCAAAACTCTGCGATCCATAACTCTTCATTGTCTTCTTCCATGGCAGTATTATTTACGTTATAGACCTCCATCATCTCCAGATAAAACGCACTGGTCGGATCTGTGCTGTATGGTATCGGAGCCACTGTAGTCGTCTCATCATTAGAGACGATAAATGTCCGAACAGACTCCCAGAATGGAAACAATGCACGCTCTGGTTCTGCATTAAAAGTCCAAAACCCTTCTCCTATGGGAGGAATAAAACTAGTTGGCTGAGGATCGAGAATCTGTGTCTCTGCCTCAGTATCCGTCTGACTAAAGGCAATGATTTCCTGGGCAACAACTGCTCCCCATTCAATAGAAGCGTTGATGACGTCTTCGCCAACACCATTGGAGAGCGTGGCATGAAATGCCGTCTCGAATTCTCCGATGCGTGCAGCCTCCGTATCTGGTAGTGTAAATAGGAAGTGCTCGATAACATCAGCATAGGCCGTGTTGAGTGCGATGTTCCAATCAACAGTGACATTAAGATCTGTAACATTGAAATCTTCTAATCGCCCTTCATTAGAATCAAAGTCTTCCATTCCTGCAACGGCTACCTCATAGGCAGCAAGATTGACATATGCGGCAGCACGGGCGGAAGCATTTGGCCTCATACCTATAGCTGATCGTTCTAAATCAAGGTATAATCTGGTCCATTCTGTCAACACTTCGGGGGAGAGCTCAGACACCTCGGTGAGATCTAGGGATGGATCTATGGGGTCGTCATCTGAACATGATTGGAATCCAGCAAAGAGCACGAGTAATAGGGGAAATAAAATCTTCGATAATTTCATTATTAAAAAAATGGTTTGTTGTGCTATAAATAGTCGCAGACCATTTATAGGCCTGAACAAAACAATTTCGCTATTTCGATTAATGTGAATTTCGAAAGTTCCTTTCGAAATTAAATTGATGTGATTACATTGATTGAGCAAAAGCGCCCTAGATATGGCACTTAAAGTATTACAAATATGCACATAAAAAATGTCTTGTGCACGACATGTTAAAAATTGTTAGTCTCTTTTTGAACGAGCGAAAATTATGATTGCGGTGGACAGAATTTGTAGCTTGCCTTTGACTTAAACATTGGTTTAGTATTTGGGGTAATCCGCCAAATGCAAAATCATTGCCAACCTATCTATTAGTTAATGTGAAGCCCGTAAATGTTATGATAGGTGTATAGGTCATTCGGATAGATTTTATCGATCGAGAGAAGTAGGACGGAGTTAAAGAGCCTAATATGCATTTATGAAGTCTTCAACAATATTGCCAATAGAGACCTTATATTGATATCATTTTAATAATCTATGAATCATACGACCATTGGACTCAATAGAAATTAATGGCCATCGCCATATCAGATACTACGGAGCGGAAATAGCACCTGAAGAAACAGCACATCGTTCTGATCAATTTCTCGAAATATTATCAAGTAGACGATCTATTAGAGAATTTTCAGATCGGCCAGTTCCGAAATCAGTTATCGCATCACTCATTATGACAGCGTCTACTGCGCCTTCGGGAGCTAATAAACAGCCGTGGACATTTTGCGCCGTATCTAATGCCGACATCAAACATCAAATCAAGGAGGCTGCCGAAGAGGAAGAACGAGCAAGTTACGGAGGTAGAATGAGTGATACATGGCTCAAAGCTCTGGAGCCCTTTGGGACAAATGCAGATAAACCATTTTTGGATATAGCGCCATGGCTCATTGTCATATTCAAAAAAGCATATGATATCGGACCTAATGATGAGAAGAGTAATAATTACTATGTAGGAGAATCTGTTGGCATTGCTTGTGGCATGCTGATCGCTGCAATCCATCAAGCTGGGCTAGTTACCTTGACGCATACGCCGAGTCCAATGAATTTTCTCGCCAACGTGTTAAATCGTCCTAAAAACGAAAGGCCATTTCTTCTACTGCCTGTAGGTTATCCTGCGGATGATGTGTACGTGCCAGACATCAAAAAGAAAAAAGAATCAGAAGTCATAAAGTGGTTTGAATAGCAGATCGTTTTGGATAAGTTATAGCTACCTTTAGATTAGGAATGAGGAAGATGGCTGTTCTAAGTGCAAATCGTGTTAACAAGTCTTATGGCGATCTAGAGGTGTTAAAAAACCTCTCAATGGAAGTACAACAGAGTGAGATCGTCGCAATAGTGGGCAAGAGTGGAAGTGGCAAGAGCACCTTGCTACATATCCTAGGGACTCTTGATACACCAGATAGTGGAGAAGTGCATATAGATGGCTCACAGATCATTGGGATGTCTGCTAAAGAGATATCCAAAGTACGCAATGAAAAGATCGGCTTCATATTTCAATTTCATCATTTGCTCAATGAATTTACAGCCGTAGAAAATGTGATCATACCCGCCTTAGTTCAAAGCATCGATCGATCTACTGCCATAAATAAGGCGGAAGTTCTATTGAGTTACCTCGGACTGTCGGAGCGTCTCAATCATAAACCAGCGCAACTTTCGGGTGGTGAGCAACAACGAGTAGCCGTAGCACGAGCATTGATCAATGATCCAAAAATCATATTTGCAGACGAGCCTACAGGGAATTTGGATGACAGTACTTCTGAGGAGCTGTTCGATCTAATCCAGAAACTAAGGGATGACTATAATCAAACGTTTGTGATTGTAACCCATAGCAAGGAGATAGCCAGTAAATGCGACCGCATATTAACGCTTAACAATAAAGATATTAGCGATGTCGGATAAAATCGACAACAGTACTAAATCAACATCACCCAATGAGGCCCCAAAACAACAGAATCTAAAGAACGCTTGGGCTTATACTGTGGCTTACTTCAATGATGTGCTTGATCTCGAGAAAGGTGTCGACAAGAAGGGCACCATAAACGAGATCCGAAACAAAAAATCAATGGGGGGCGCCAATGCATGGATGCTCATGTGCTCCATAGTCATTGCGTCCATTGGTCTTAGTCAGAATTCACAGGCCGTCATTATTGGAGCGATGCTGATATCACCGCTGATGGCACCTATACTCGGTATAGGCTTGTCGGTAGGAATCAATGATATGGCTACACTTAAGACGTCATTAATTCATTTTGGAACTGCTCTGGTTATTGCTGTGCTGACAAGTACCATCTACTTTTCCATATTCGATATTCCCGAGATAACAACAGAAATACAGTCTAGAACACGACCTACTTTCTTAGATATATTTGTGGCGATTTTCGGGGGCATTGCTGGTATTATTTCTATAGCGAGGAAGGATATCTCTGTGACATTACCAGGAGTGGCTATCGCCACAGCCTTGATGCCTCCACTTTGTGTAACAGGATATGGACTTGCCTCTGGCAATATAGCCATAGCAAGTAAGTCATTTTATCTCTTTTTTCTCAACACATTTTTTGTGTCGTTCTCGACCTATGTCATCGTGAGGTTCTTGCGCTTCCCATACACGCAGTATATGGTTCAAGCCAGAAGTCGTCGTAATAAGATATTAATCGGGCTGTTTAGTATGATCTTGATTATACCTAGTGTGCTCATATTCCTAAGCGTAATCGAGGATACTCAGAAGGATGCCGCCATTAATAAGTTTGCCAAGAGTTGCCTCGGTGATAAGCAGAAGTATCTCGACTCCTACCAACTTTATCAGTATGAAGATGGCCATGAGGTGCTGTATCTCAAATGTTATGGAAATCAAATCTCTCCAGCAGATTTATCGAGCTATGAGGATTGTTTAACCAGCTTTAATCCAAAGCTGATGGAATCTGTACGCATCGAGATCTTAGCAAGTTCGGAGGTGAATCTCAATGACTTCACTGGCCTGCAAGAAAATATTCAGAATCTCGATGACCAACTCAAGGCAGTAAAAGAAATAAGGGCAGAACAGAATCAATTGATGTTAAAGACCAATACCAATCCGCTTGATAGCCAAATACTCACAGAATTAAATGATGAACTCAGGATATTGTACCCTAAGCTTGAAGAGATCAGTATCGGTAAGATCACTACCTTGTCGGATGATCAAATGAAGATGGATGTCCCTATCCTTCAGGTTCGCTGGACCAATAGAACTAACGATAGTAAAGCTGAACAGCTCAAGGCATTTATCCAAGAGCGCTTAGACCTGGACACGCTGATGATGTATAAATAGTTGAGCTTGAATCATCTCTGACCCTAAATTCACGGACTACACTTCCTCCAGCTTGATACAAGGATTAGGATAGTCCTTGGCCAGTATCACATCGTATGCTGACTGTTGTTCTGTTGACATAAGATGTGGCTGATGGATGAACTCAGACGGCAAGTTTTTGAGCTCTGGTATCCAGTGCTTCACAAATTCTCCCTGAGCATCATATCGCTTGGCTTGCAAGATGATATTGAAGTATCGATTATCTCTTGGATCACTTCCCACACCAGAGACATAGTTCCAATTGCCCCAATTACTGCAAGGGTCATAATCTATCAGCAGTGACTCAAAGTACTCTGCTCCCATTTGCCAGTTGACATGCAAGTCATTCACCAGAAAGCTCGCTACATTCTGTCGGGCGCGATTGGACATGAAGCCTGTTGTATTCAATTCTCTCATGGCAGCATCGATAAATGGTATGCCCGTTCGCCCTTCAGACCATATTTTGAAGAGAGACATGTTATCAGTCAGTTCGACTCGCTCTTCTTGTTTTATGCCACCCTTTTGAAATATCGTATTGCCGTGCTTCTTGCCCATCAATCTGAAAAAATCTCTCCACAATAACTCAAAAAACAGATGGTATGTAGAGCTGTTTTTCTTCACTCGTTTCTCATAGTTTGCGAGCTCTTTATAGATCATCTTAGGAGATAGACATCCGTGAGCCAGATAAGGGCTAAACTTGCTGCTATAGTCCAGACCGACTAATCCATTGCGGGTCTCTTTATAGTTGGTGATACTCTCAGTATCCCAGAAGTAGTGCTTCAGTCGTTCCATCCCAGACTGGCAACCACCCTTGAGCAAGGTACGTTGTGATCTTTCGATATCTTCAGTACTGAAGCCCAATTCCTCGAGGGTGGGTGGTGCTGCGCCATATTCGTCGTAGTCACCTATTAATGTTAGGGTCTCAGGCACCGCTAGTGGTGGCCGAACTGGTACAATCTTTTCTACTTCCTTGCGAAACTGGGTAAACACATCTGGAGCATGAGTAATAGGAAAGGGTAAGTCGGCAGTATAATAGAGCATCTTACCCCGACTATATCTGACCTCCTGACCGATAGACCATAAGCTTTTCTCCAGTGCATCTTGCACCTTAAGTTCTTCATCAGTGCGTTCACGATTGCAAAACACCCACGAACTCTTCAGTTCTTTGGCCAACTCCAAGATGACTTCTTCGGGTTTGCCAAGTTTGATGATCAGGTCAGAGCCTCTATCCTGCAACTGCTTTCTTAAGTCCGTGATGGACTCGAGGATAAATTTGGCACGGTAAACATCTGTTTTTCTAAAACCATACTTAGTTTTGCCCTTGAATACTCGATCATCGAATACATAGATAGGGTAGACGGTTGCTCCTGAATCGCAAGCTTCGGTGAGTGCCTCATTGTCCTGTAGGCGAAGATCGTTTCTAAACCAGAGTATAACTTTTCTGTCAGACATAGTTTCGTACTATTAGAAAAACCCCAGTGCTTTCCTTGTGTTTAAAATATAAAATTAGTAAATGAGATTGTTTCGTCTATTACTATTGTTGGTATCGATCATAATTGTCTCTTGTGGACCGCCTAAAGACCCTGCCTATAAGGATCTATATGATGAGGTCATGGTCATACATGATGATGTCATGCCCAAAATGACCGATATTAACAGGGCAAAGAAAAAACTTAGAAAACTCAAAGATGGCTCTAACGATGAGCTAATTACCTTGCAAATAGAACAACTTGATGCGGCTGACGAAGCGATGATGTCTTGGATGCATGAATTTGATGCACCTGAATTATCCACTCTGGAAGAAAATCTCGATTATCTTAATAAAGAGAAAAGCAAAATTCAGCAGGTCAGTGACCAGATGTTACAGTCATTACAGGAAGCAGATTTGCTTATTAAAACCTATACACCATGATCAAGTATCTTCTGTTAATAATCTCAACACTGATCGTTTCGTGCCAAGGTAAAGAGTCGTCTGGGCCATTGCCATACATTGGGGATCGCACTGAGCTGGATGGCACTGTCCTCGAGCATGAGATAAGAGACTTCACATTCACGGATCAACTCGGAAGAACCGTTAGTAACCGAGATGTTGAAGGTAAGATCTACCTTACAGATTTCTTCTTCACTTCATGCCCGACAATCTGCCCTAAAGTTAAGAAGCAGATGCTTCGCATATACGATAAGGTACTCGACAACGATGATATAATCTTGGTATCCCATACGATCGATCCTAAGCGTGATACGCCAGAAGCGTTAAAACTCTATTCAGATAATATGGAGATCAATCATGACAAGTGGAGGTTCCTTACTGGAGACAAAGAAGAACTACTGGATATAGCTGATGATTACTTCGTAGCTGCATTCGAGGACCCAGATGCTCCAGGTGGTTTTGACCATAGTGGTAAAGTTATCCTACTTGATAAAGCCGGGAGAATCCGAAGCTTTGGTGATGGAACAAATCCCAAAGAGATCAATAAACTAATGAAAGACATTAATATCCTAATCAAAGAATATGAATAAGTTATACTTCAGCATACTAATTCTATTTATGGCAACGCTATCGTCGTATTGTCAAAATGACAAGTTTGTCCAAGGTCAACGTATCTATGAGGTCAACTGTGGTAACTGCCATATGGCAGATGGCAAAGGCATGGGTAAGATGTTTCCAGATATCACTCAGTCGGCATATCTCACTGCACAGAAGTCTGAGCTGGTCTGTCTAATTGTCAATGGTAAGGAGGGGCAAATCATGGAAACAGTCAATATGCCGGGCAACAAGGAGATCACACCTGTAGGGATCAATAACTTGATAAATTATCTGAACCATACTTGGGGAGATAAAAGTCTCTCAAAGCTCAATGAAGTGAAGGCGCAATTTGAAAACTGCAATGAATAGACCAACCGCAGCTATAATCAGAATATTCGCGTTTGATTTAGGAGCTAATTTTCTTGACATGTTTCCATGAATATTGTCATAATGACATCTACTTTAGACAGATCCATTCAATCCATACTTGAATCAGTCAATGCTTAATGTTTCAGGGCTTTCTCTTATGATGAAGTCACTAATTCATCCCTGATCAAACGCTAACATGTTCATGGGCTTGCTCCTAGGAATAGATTATTTGGAATTCTTAACTACGATCCAACCATAAGATTGTTGGATATCCTGTACTGACCTTAAGTACGCTATGCGTTATAAATTTTTTTGGAATCATATAACCCTTTCTGGCTGATCTTGTCATGCTTGTTTCTGTCATGACTGGATTTTATAGTCAATAGCGCCATTGCGGTTTAAGCAAATTATATCCCATTAATACTGAATAATTAGGAATTATAAACTAATATTATCATGTTTGATAAGTGATCATTACTCAATATGTCAATTAAATTGCATGAATAACCTAGATAAGTACAAGTATTTCTACGGCACATCATTAGTTACTCGCTTCGCAGCAGTAATATTGTTAATAGGATTCAGCACCTATCTCATTCTATTTACTTTGAAAAATAGAATTGAAGCTCAGAAGCTGCCATATGGTAGCTTCTGAGATGTTCACGGCGTTTTGATTTATCCCGAAATAAAGCTTTATTCAATTGCAATGAAAAAATTTCTACTGAGAGTACTGGCCGTCTTAATCATATTATTCGTGATTGGCGCTGTTTGGTTCAAATACAACTGGTACAAGATGCCAGGTATCATGGCCAGCATAAACAATCCAACAGCTAAAAATCAGCCTATCGTATGGCAAGATGGACCAGATGCGAGGACGTCAGACAAACCCAATGTGGTTGTCATTCTAGTTGATGATTTAGGATTTAATGAAATAAGCTCATATGGAGCAGGCATGAATGATGGTCGTGTGAAAACACCCAATATTGATCAACTAGCAGCGGATGGTGTACTATGCACTAATGGGTATTCTGCTACGGCTGTCTGTTCGCCATCGAGAGCAGCCTTGTTAACAGGACGATTTCCAACACGAGCAGGTTATGAATTTACGCCAACCGCTAAAGGAATGGGAAGGCTTATGGCAAAAATGACTGAAGATCACAAAGTTCCACCAATTTATAATGCCGAGATAGATAATCAACTCATACCTGCTGAAGAAATGGGTTTACCCGCTTCTGAAATCACCATTCCCGAAATGCTCAAACCCCAAGGCTATCATTCTGCGATGATTGGGAAATGGCATTTAGGAGCAGCTGACGCTTTTCAACCTAATAAACACGGCTTTGATGAAAGTCTTTGGATAGAAACGGGAAGTCTGTTCTTACCAGAAAATGACCCAAATGTGGTGAATGCCAAATTGCCTTTTGACCCAATAGATAAATTCCTTTGGGGAAATCTAGCGCACAATGTTCGATTTAACGATAGTGGTCGTTTCAATCCTGATGGTTTCTTAACTGATTACTTAACCAATGAAGCCGTCAAGGTCATTGAAAAAAATAAAAATCAACCGTTTTTCTTATACTTAGCTTATTGGGCAGTACACACTCCGCTTCAAGCTCTCAAATCAGATTATGAGAAACTCGATTTCATGCAAGATCATGCCGAACGAGTACAAGCAGCAATGGTGTTAGCCGTAGATAGAGGTGTAGGAAAAGTCCGTCAAGCCCTTAAAGAACATGGGATTGATGACAATACGATTATCATTTTCACTAGTGATAATGGTGCGCCGCACTATGTTGGTATGCCTGACTTGAACAAGCCTTATCGTGGGTGGAAATTGTCATATTTTGAAGGAGGTGTTCACCTTCCTTACATTGTCAGTTATCCAGACAGTATTGCTGGCGGGCAAACTTATGACGGACGAGTTTCGAGTTTGGACATTTTTGCAACTGTCGGCAATCTAGGAGGCGCAACTTTGCCAACGGATAGAAAAATTGATGGGACAAACATTCTTCCATTCCTTTCAGGTGAACAAGAAGGAGAACCCGACCGACCTTTATTCTGCAAAAGCGGTACTTATTCCTATGTGATTAAAAATGGCTGGAAACTACAAGTAGATGAACTACAAAATAAAAAATGGCTTTTTGACCTAAATACAGATCCAACTGAACAGAATAATCTGGCAGATACAGCCACAGTAAAATTAGCGCAACTCTCGAAACTAAGATCTCAGCTACTGGCTGAACAAGCCGAACCAATTTGGAGGGGCGCATTGGCTACACCTATTCCGATGGATAAACATTTGAAGCAAGGGTTTACGAAAGAAGATGATTATGCCTATTGGACTAATTAGTGCTGTAGACTAAGGTTTTGAATCTTCATTGCACGAGAGTCGAAGTTCTTTTCCTTCACTTAGGAGATGAGACGATTCAATGTGAAAACAAATTAACTGTGACGAATTAGTGAAGGATTTGCCCA
>CAZFWJ010000044.1:0-29677 GCA_964522505.1 uncultured Saprospiraceae bacterium | reverse complement strand
TTTCGTAAGCGGCTATACAGGGATAGCTATAGACTCTACTGGCCACAGGAGGAGAGAAAATATCGTGAACAATAACATCTGTTAGCCTATCCAAGGCTTCATAGAAATACTTTGGGTTCTGAGCAGTGCTATAAAAATCACTTTTATCTACTGGAGGTTGGCAAGAATTGAATAAGATGAGCATTGTAATGAAAAGCCCGCATTTTGCAATAGATCTCAGCATCATACTTTTGAATAATTAAGTCGATTTACTATAAATATCGAGAAGAACAAAATACTCTGATTAATTCCCATTACAACTGACCCGTTTCTAAATAGTTTTTAAATGAAAGGTATACACCTATGCTCCAGCCAAATCCATCTTGTAATGGATACTCTCCTCCTGCCGCACTCAGATCTAAGTCCTCTACATTATACTTTTCAACAAACTTTCTGTTTTTATCAAAAACCTTTTCATTCATTCTTACCCATCGATTAGCAATATCTGACGCCAAGTCTTTATAGCCATAATTATCTAGTCCTTTGACTGTGGTCCACTGAAGCGGAGCCCAACCATTAGGAGCATCCCATTGCTCACCCGAATTAATCGTTGTAGTCCTGACTCCTCCAGGAGCTAGAAACTTTTGTTCAATCATAGAAGCTACTGCTGCGGCTTGAGTTTCGTCTGCAAGCTTATAGCTAAGGGGAAAAACTCCTGCGAGCGTCAAGTGATTAGTCTGTTTAGCCCTCGCATAGTTATAATCTACATAATAGCCCAAGTCCGAATTCCAAAAGTAAGTATTGATCATCTTCTTTCTCTTGCTAAACACTGAAGGAGTGGCATCCGATATGTTATGATCAATTATGAAACGTTCGTACTCAGCTAACAGACAGTTCAAGTCAACAGGAAGTATATGACTAGTTTGTATGGTACTAAGATGATTCCCTTCCAACCAACGAGAACTAAAATCCCAACCTGATTCGCAAGCCGCTCTTATATTGCTAAACAAGTCCTTACTTTCTCGAAGGGATGATTTTTGAAGTGCTACATCATCACCATACATTTCTTCACGAGGAATACTCAGTGCATCACTGTACCTATTCAATACGCCATCATGTAATGAAACGACGTGTCCTTTTGCTGGATTCATCCAAAAGCCATACTCCTCCTGAACAGCATTAATGTGATCATCCGTAAGCTTTCTACTTAATCCCAACAATTTAACCATCTGTACGAAAAATGGAGGCTGTGACCGTGATAAAAAGTAGGTTCGATTACCATTAGGGATGTGCCCGATGGTATCGATTAGGTAGACAAAATTATTGACCATGTCCTCTATCAAATTTTGTTTTTTGCTTAATTGGAGTCCCAACATGGTAAAGTAGCTATCCCAATAATAAATCTCATTAAACCGCCCACCGGGCACTACATAGCTATGCGGCAGGTCGATAAGCGAAGAATAGTCATCACTGACACTTGGATTACGAGATAATCTTTCCCACAACGTAGAAATATGCTCATGGATATTATGACTTCTATTAGACCTAAATTCCGAATCACTTCCAACTACTTTTTTAAAATTTTCGTGAAAAAATGCAGTCAAAGAGAACTCTGGGCCAGTCTTTTCTTTAAGATATTTTTTTTCAATTATAGCAGCTTTATATAATGGTATCGCATCAACGATTGCTTTACCATCACCAAACAATTCAGATTCATGTAGATCAATAAACAACTGACCTAACATATCATGTGGGCTCTTATAATCAACCAACTTGATTACTATTTGAATATTTAAAGAGTAGTATAGCTGTCACCATCAGCATGATAAGCGGAATCATCAAGTACCCAAATGCATTATCTGCACCAGCATATTTGAATAAATAACCAATTATCCTCGATCCCAATGTTCCGCCCAAGGCAGAAAACACTATGATCAGGCCGGACATGGTACTATGTTGATGGGTGGGTAGCGCACTCAGTACTACAGAATTAATAAGTGGATAGATGGGAGCAAGAAATAAACCTATTACAGGAAATAAATAACCTTGGATCGGAATATCGAATAGTGAATTTACCTCACCAATGGGTGTCTGTATAACCTTAGGTAATATAAATACTACGATTATCATAGAGATAGCAAGACATGTAATGACAATCCAAATCCATTTAACTTTTTTTACTAGGAGAGCAGAACCTAATCTCCCTATAGCTGACGAAATGAATAATAAACTGGTCATCATAATAGCGAGATTCTCAGGTAAGGAGAGTACGCGCTCATTAAAGCTGGGAAGCCAAGTCATAATTCCTTGTTCTACCAGTACAAATAAAAAGGCAGATAATATAAATACAATAACCAAGGCATAACGCAACAAATAGAACATCTCTAACAAGGAGTAGGAGGATTTGTTAAGTTCCTTTATTTCATCTATGTCAAAATTGGAGCTGGCTAAAAATCCCATAGCCAGAATTACTAAGAGTGCTAACAGCAGATATACTTGTAACCATGCGTTGGGATCTTCACTCGTATTGAAATATGGAAAGAGAAAATATCCACATGTGATACCGATCATAAATACACCCTCTATGCTGTTCATCAGGCTATTATGTTCGGTCTGATTATCAGTTACCAAGCCAATAGTTGAATAAACAGACACCTTGATCAGTGCAAAAGCAGCACCTACACAAAGAAACAGAATCTTTGCTGCCCAGAAACTGTTGCCAAAATACATCCCTATACACGCAAAAAACACCAAAGCCAATCCTGCCATCATGGATTTCTTATATCCAATTTTTGGCAGTAACGAAGCGGTAAAAAATGAAACTATAGCAATCGGCAAATCTTTGAACAACTCGAGTATACTTGCTTGTACCTCATCGACACCAAATATATTTTGAGATTTCAGTATGACTATGCCGACACTATTAAGCAGTATGGCAAATACAAAGTAATTGACGTAGAGGGTAATCTTGATCTTTAGTTTTGAATCTATCTGGTTCAACAAGGTTGGATACTATTTTAAATTTTTAATCAAATGAACTATTTATCTCGGTTTAACCTCAATAGACTACATTATCTAAGCCGCTTGACACAGGAGCGATGAAGATCACCAGAGCATCTAAGAATCCACACATTACTATTACTCAATCAGATTAAATTTGAATACTCGGGGTTTTTCATTGTTGATAAGCGCCAAAATGCGAGTTTCATTCTTGTGAGTCATGAGATGCAAATCTCTGACTACCCCACTCAGATTTAGACCTGAAGCCTCTGAAGAAATCATTTTCAGCTTACCGTTTTGATTCTCGAGATATTCTCCTTTGAATGCATCAAGCATCGAGAACTGAGCTTGAAAAAAATGATTGTTCCCTCCGAAGATTATGTCTTCGTCTTGATCCCCATCTACATCTGTTACGACCATTTCATTTATACAAGACAGTTGTGCTAGTTTATCAAGCTTTTCAATGGTATAATTGTCTCCATCATTAATCACTACATATGACGATAGTGTATTAATCTTCTTTATAATTGCATTTTCCAATTGCTCGGCAGAAAACAGCTCGTTGATTGCTTTATTGGCATAACTGGAGTGTAGTATATTTTCTTTTTTCAGAGAGGGTACTTGATCAACAAGGTCTCTCTTAGTGATTATCGGATAATCCTTATCATCTCGACGTTGAGTGATGATCTTTTCTAATGATCCATTCTTATCCACATCTGATATCCATAGGAACAATGGTTCATCATTGCTTGCTTCCAGATAAAAATTGGTACCCAAATTACCTAGCACGAAATCTAAGTCTTTGTCTCCATCTAAATCTATCGCCGCTACGGACTGCCACCAACCCGCTAGAGAATCTAACGCTGTGCTTAATATTTCAAATCTCGCACCAGTGTAGGAGAGTACCTTAGGAGACATCCATTCACCAACCAACAACAACTCTGTTCCTTCATTGGGGTGTATGTCGGCCCATATGGCATCTGTTATCATCCCAGCAAGTGACAATTCTGGAACAATCCTTTCTGTCACGTCCAGAAATTGACCTTTGCCATTATTAGCAAGAATGAAGCTGCCTGGGCTAATTCCATATTCGCCTGACAAAGATCTACTTCCTATAAATAAATCCATATCACCATCACTGTCAAAATCCGCAGGGATGATTGTGCCTGTATTATACGATTTAGGTGGTGTCGAATTTAATTCAAGTTCATATCGTCCATTGTTATTGATATACAGCCTATCTCTATAGGCATTATTTACGTAGGTGACATTATTTCCCCCACTCCCAACTATCAGATCCAGATCTCCATCGCCATCACAGTCAAAGAATGCTGCTGCCGTATCTTCAAATGCCTTAAATCGTTCAAAATACTCTTGCTGTTGCTTTCTATATCCATTGACATTACTCACATACAATTGAGGAGCTTGGCCTGCAGATCCGCCTATATATATGTCATCAATCTGATCACCGTTGATATCTGCTATTGCAGCACAAGGACCTTCCTTAGATAGCTGAATAGGAATATTGCGTTCGTAATAAAAGTCTATGTAGTCATCTTCTATATGCCGATCAAAATCGTTCTTTACACTCTGAAATGTCGTATTGACTATTGAATCTATCGATCCTTTATCAACTCTATTATGCTGTGGATTATAGTCAATCTGATGGTGTTCATTTAGATTAAGATCAACTAGTCTCTGCTGGCTTTGATCTGGCCAAATGACGATGGCAGAATCGATTTCATAATTACCCAATCCAAATACTATAGTATAATCAGACGAAGACTGAAATCCTCGGGAAGGATATAGCTCTTTGGCCTGTATCTGACTGCCTTGGTACAACTCTATCTTTGATCCAATACCATTTAAATTTTCACCTATATATGACAACTCAAAGCTTACAAAAGGGTTAGCGGCCTTATTCTCGTAGATATCAGCAATGTCATTAACATTGTTCACAACCAGATCATAGTCTCCATCATTATCTAAATCTGCATAGGCAGCCCCATTAGAAAAACTGGGCTTATGAATGCCACTCGTTTCTTCGCCATCTTTAAAAGTGAGGTCCCCTTGGTTGATGAATAATTTATTCTTCAATGGAACTGAGGGCATTTTACTTACTATAGAGTCTACAGCTGCTTTTTCGCCCTCCAGTACTAGGTTTTGAATCACTTCATTGGCAAAGAAATCGATAAAGTCCTGATCGATTACATCATTGAGAATCCCATTGCTTACGAAAAGGTCATTATAACTATCATTATTGACATCAAACATCAATGCTCCCCAACTCCAGTCTGATGCAGATACATTACTGAAGTTGGATATTTCTGTAAAATTGCCATTGCCATCATTCAACTGCAACGTATTATGCATAAACTGATTATAAAAGCCATTCTCAACCTTAAGTGTCCTCAAGTTGATATTATCAAAAGTTGAGGTAGTCTTTAATCTATAATCATTATCAGGAAGCATATCTGTAACGAATATCTCTAATGTCCCATCATTATTAATATCAGCAATATCCGCTCCCATAGAGGAGTGTGAAAGTTGATCTATACGATCTACTAATTCTTCTGAGAATGTGCCATCTTGACTATTAATATATAGGTAGTCACGCTCAAAGAAATCATTGGACACATAAATGTCTGGGTAACCATCATCATTGACATCTCCTGTAGTAACTCCTAGGCCAAATCCTATCAGGCTTCCATAAATACCGGCTTGCTCAGAAACATCAGTGAATCGCCCATCATCATTGCGCAACAACTTATCTCCACCGCCCTTAAGGAAGTCCTTAACAGGCCAATCATCTGATCTAAGCTCTCTCTTATTGCTATAATTAAGGGTGTTGACAGGAATAAAACTATTATTGAGGATATATACATCCAAATCTCCATCTAAGTCATAATCAAAAAAAGCAGCGTGTGTGGTGTATCCGTTATCATCAAGACCATACTCCTCAGCTCGATCTTCGAATTGCAAATTGCCCTGATTAATGAAAAATTTGTTAGATCGATCTTCGCCTCTTAGTCCAGCATTACAAACAAAAATATCAAGCTTATCATCGGCATTGATGTCGACCATTACTGCTCCAGTACTCCACATCTCTTCGAGGGCAATTGATGTGTCAGTAACTTCATCAAATCGCATTTCCCCTCTGTTAAGGTATAACTTGTTGGGCCCCATATTAGCCGTGAAGTAGATATCATCCAGATCATCCCCATCAACGTCTCCAATAGCTACACCACCACCGTTATAAAAATTACGATAATTGAAAATATTGAAATCTGGTGTATTTATAATTTCATTAGTAAAGTTTACACCTGTATGTTCGGGGGCTAACGAGGTCAACAAATAATTCTGCTCTTCAGGAGCAGACTCATCAGTGCAAGCGAAGACATATAATAGAGTCATCAGGAGTGCAGGAAATAATATTCTATTTCTATTCCGTCTCAAGTACATCTATTTTGAAGAGTCTTAATGAGTCGCTATTCTGCGCACCTATGATCAATTCTCCATGGGAATTATTCATAGTAATACCTAAGTTACGAGTTTGCCCAGATAGAACAGGCTCGTTAAAGCGTTCATAGGTTAATCTGCCAGATTTATTGAGTAAAACGCCTCCATTGTATGCATCATATCGACCCATCTGTACATTGCAATCATAGTAGTTACCACCGATGAGGACATCCTCATAGCCATCATCATCTAGGTCTCTCGCCAAATACTTGTTAATCTGAGTGAATTGTGATTCTATAGGTAGAGGCTCGGATAAAAATGATCCATTGCCTTGATTTATCAGTAGTAAATGTTTGAACTCAGTAGCCTCATAGATTATAGAGGAGTTTATTTTTTCTTTAGATAGCAACTCGACAACTGATGCATTCGCAAAATCATTGGCATAAATAAACCTTTTCTTGAGTTCTGGGATTTGCTTTTGCAATTCCAAAATACTCGAAAAAGGGAGCTCTCTTCCATCTAAATATGATGTGAGAACTTGCTCTTTAACACCATTGCCATCAAAATCATTATAGTACATTCTTACCGGCTCATCAATCGAGGCAGCCAATCTTGAGTTCATACCTAGATTACCACATATAATATCTAAGTCTCCATCATTATCCACATCAAGGCTATTAATACTATTCCACCATCCAGAGGCATCTACTAAGTGCTTTAGTTCAAAGCGTTCGCCTTGATTTTCTAAATACGATGGGGAACCCCACTCGAGTGCAAGTAATATATCGACATCTCCATCTCCATCGATATCAGCGATTTCGGCATCTTTTACATAACCTAGTTCCCTATTCTCCAACCAAGTAGTATCATTAATAAAGTGGCCTTTTGTATCATTAATCAATACAAATGAACTTGGAATCTTGCCATAACTCCTTGGGACTGCTCTGGCCCCAATAAATATATCTTGAAAACCGTCTTTATTGATATCAGCATGGACTATTGCTGCGCTCGTTAAATGAATATTCTTGAACGCTCCAAGATCTCTCTTAAGTGATCCATCTTGATTGATATATAGCAAGGGTCGTGTGAATTCTGAATTGAGGCGATATTCGTTACCTCCTGTTGCTACAATGAGGTCCATATCAGTATCATTGTCAACATCGACGAAAATTGCATCGACTTCCTCATATATCGAATCTGATTGGGCACCTATCAGCTCTTCCATACTATAGGATCCATCAGCATTTTGTAAATAATATTGTGATAGATTCCGCTTAGATGAGCCTATATAAAAATCTTCTAATCCATCTCCATTAATGTCTGCTATAGCCAACGCAGGTCCATCTGTAGAAGTGGAGAATGGTATCAGTGGCTCTCGATTAAATTCAACAAATGGATTCTCCTTATGATATCGGTGCACATTAAGCTCTTTGGATAGGTCTTGTACGTCGATGGTAGAATTATCTTCAACAACACTATCATATGGCTGAGCGTCCTTTTGATTGATTTCAATGTTCCCAGTTCTTGCATCAATAATCTCTCGTTCTGTAACATTCCCGTCAGGCCATATGATCTTTATGTGTCGGGCACCAGTGGCAGGTAACAAGACCGGACCTATGTGTGACGATTGAAACCCTCTGGTAGAATAATTATTAAAATGAAGCACATTACCATTTTCATAGGATACTTCAATTTGAGCTCCTATGTTGTAGGTATTTTCGGTATTACCCTTTAGAATTAGTTTTATAGATTGCTCGGTTGATAGATTTTCATAGATGAAGGCATTGTCTTCTATATTATTAGTGACTATATCATAGTCGCCATCATTATCTAAATCTGCATAAATGGCACTATTGCTATAGCTTATTTTATTATTTCTAATCGTATGCTTCATATCACTGAAGCGCAGATCTGCAGAACCCTTAAAGAACTTATTCTTCAGTTTGATTTCTGGAATTTGTTCTAATGCTTCTAAATCAGTTTGTTCTAAATGATCGAATTGTATGTGATATTGAATGTCTTTTCCACTGGTTATATAATTTATATAGTCAATATCATTCATCCTCTTGGGTATTCCATTAGAAATGAATAAGTCCTTAGTCCCGTCCATGTCAAAATCGGCGAGCAAAGGTGTCCATGACCAATCCGTATCATGCACACCTGCGAAGGCCCCAACTTCCAAGAAAGAATTAGTCTGTTGATTGAGTTGTAGGTTATTTCTTGCGTATTGATGATTATAGCCATAACCCAATTTGAAGTTAAAGATATCCAGCGCATCTTCTCCTTCGGATTTCTTGAGAATAACAGGATCTTCGGGCAACATATCCAGTGAAATGATATCATCCCATCCATCATTATTGAGATCGGCTATATCAACACCCATAGAAAATCTGGACGTATGTTTTATTTGTTGCGTAAGCTCTTCTTCGAAAGTTCCATCACCTTGATTGATGTAGAGATAATCATTCTCATGAAAATCATTGCCTACGTATATGTCTGGATAACCATCTTTGTTAACATCTCCAAATGCTAATCCAAGGCCATAACCAATTACCGTCGATAATATCCCCGATCCCTCAGTCACATCTACAAAACTTCCATTATCATTTCGGAGAAGTTTATCTCCAGAGATGGAATCAACCTTATTGATGAAAGAATTGCGCTGACCAAAAGTCCCATTATGATGTAAAGAATGATTCATCAAGTACATGTCTAAATCACCATCTAAGTCATAATCAAAAAAACCCGCTTGCGTGCTAAATCCTTTAAAATCGACTCCAAATTCCGCAGCCTTCTCTGCATATAAAGGCACACCTCCCTCTATACCAGTACAAACGAATAACTTATTAGTACAATCCAAGTTTCTGTAAGAGCCCACTTGCGATAAATAAATATCCAATAGTTCATCACCGTTGATATCTACTAAGGATACGCCATTGGTCCATGAATTGGGTCCACCATCAACATTGGATTCAATTTTCTCAAAGTGTAGATCTCCTTTATTAAGATAGATCTCTTCTTTTCCAAGATTGGAAGTAAAAATCAGATCAATAAGGTCGTCATTATTGAGATCTCCAGCGGCAAGTCCTCCACCATTGTAATAATACATATAGTTGAAAATATTCAACTTTATATCTATCTCAAGTTTATTGCTGAATGATATACCTGTTCGACCTTCTTCATGAAGCTCAAATGTTGCAGGTACTGACTCCTTGTCATTGCATGACCACAGAACGTAGCACAATAGGATTAAAAAGTATTTCGGCAAGATTTTGACTATTTAAAAAAAAGGTCACCCAAACTAATGAATGACCTTTCCTAACTAAAAAATTCTAACTATTAATAACCTGGATTCTGAACCAAGTTAGGGTTACCGGCAAGGGAAGCAGCAGGTATAGGGAATAATAAACGCTCTATACCAGAAGCTGGTTTTTCCTCCCATGCGTCAAGGAATCTTCCGAATCTTAACTGGTCATTTCTTCTATGCCCTTCCCAATATAATTCGCGCCCTCTCTCTTCTAACATAATTTCTTCATTGATAGAAGTCAATGTGCTAGCGCCTCTTGCTGATCGGATCTCATTGACGATATCTAATGCTTGTCCATTACTTCCCGTTCTCATGAATGCCTCAGCTTGCATCAACATTACGTCTGCTAATCTATAGTACACATAATCGTTATCTGCATTGTCACCGTTATTATAGTCTATAGGATATTTAATAACTCGCACACCTGTCTGCTCTAAGTTACTTCCAGTTTCACTTATGGCAACATCTGGTGTATATGCAAGAGGCTCACCAAATCTATCAAGGATTTGAATACCATCTTGGTCAAACTGCGGGCCTACTAAGAAGCCAACATTTATCCCTGCAACTTCGGTAACACCTGGATAATCTACCCCAATTCTCATATCTCCTTCCTCAAATGAATTATAAAAATCACCAAGCGTAGTAAAACCATTCCAGCCTGAAGGATTTTGATTATAGTGAAGCGTACAGAACCATCGGGATCTTACATTCCCTGATGTTGAGCCACCTAAGTTCTCCGCAGTAAAAATATTCTCAGTTGAAATCTGATCATTGTTAGGCGCAAAATTGTCAAAGACGTTAGCAGCCAAACTGTATCTTCCAGAATTGATGATTTGATCTGCTATAGCGATTACCTCATTCATATCCGCTGCATCAAATGTTGGTGCTTCTCTATTAAGGAACATACCTCTGTTCAAGAGTGTCTTCATTCTTAGCACTCTTGCCGCATCAGCATTTGCACGATTCACAGCACCATTACCAAGTGCTCCTGTTATCTCATCCAATTCTGATAAGATGAAATTGACCGTTTCTTCAGGACCTAAGACTTCTGCATCATTTAATAGATCAGTCGGATCTGCTCTGAATGGCACTTGGCCCCATCCGTCCAATACAGAATTCATTACAAACGCTCTGAGAAATCTGGCCTCAGCAGCTGTTTGAACATCTGGACTAAACTCTAACAAGTTACTTGTTGAAAATACAATCTGAAGCAATTCACTGAATGTACTTGTTAAAAATGCATGATCGGCATTCCAAGAATGATCATGAAGTGATCTCCAAATTCCATTATCATCCCAGTCTCCGCCTCTAGTTGGGCCGATTGTCTCATCTGATGTATGCTGTTGTGCAGCCCAAAATCTCGATTGATCTTGATATGGCAATCTCATAGCATCGTATGACCCCTGAAGCAAGGCCAAGGGATCCGGTGTGGTTCCTTGAGGAAGGTCTTCCCTCAAAGTTTCCTCTAAATTGGTACATGCGCTTGTGGCTAGCAATGCAACCACGAATATTAAATAAAATATATTTTTCATATGTCAGAAATTTTAAAATGAAACATTTAATCCTACCAAGAACGTTCTGGCAGATGGGAAAGGAATGTATTCAATACCTGCTGAAGGCACTCCATTTCTAAGGTTCACAGTATTGATCTCTGGATCAAATCCTGTGTAGTCAGTTAGCAGTATTAAGTTATTACCTGTTAATGAAAGGGTAACATCGTTGAATTCACCTATGTTTCCTAAATTATAGCTAAGTGTCGCGTTCGATAACTTCCAAAAATCACCAGACTCAATAAATCTGTCAGAAGCTGAAATCGGATTAGCCAAATTCTCTAGTGCCCCACCACTATTGATAAGATTGGCATCAATATTTCTAGTACCTAAGTTGGTAATAGGAATAACTGATAGCGCTGTATTATTGAATAAATGATGCCCAAATGCACCGTTCCAGTTCATATTAAAACCGAATGCACCTGCTTTTAAACCCACTGTAAATCCAGCAACTATATCAGCATTAGGATCGAACTCAGTCTGAACTGGATCTCCATTATTAGCAAATGTGCTAACACCGTTATCATCTAAGCCTGTAAATTCTCTAACGAAAAAGGTATTTAACGGAGCATTATTTACATGACGCTGAACAAAAGCCCCACTTGAACCTTGACCGAATAAATCACCTGTTAGTATATCGGGGCCTTCGTAATTTCTTAATTCATTGCTTAAGAAAGAAACATTACCACCAATTGATAAACTAAAGTTGTCATTCTCAACTACAAAAGCTGTCAATCCAATCTCTAGTCCCGAGTTCACCAAATCTCCGTCAATATTCTGCCATGCTCTTAAAGGTGGCCCAGGCTCAGATACCACAGGATCTAATAAGAGATCTGACGTAACTCGATTATAATAATCAATGGTACCAGAAATCTTATAGTCAAATAAACCAAAATCAATACCGACATTAAATGTCGAAGATTGTTCCCACTGAAGATCTGGATTACCTGGATTCTCTTGAGCAATACCACCATTTGGCAATAAGCCAAATCTATTCAATGCAGCTCCAGCCGGGAATTCTTGGTTACCAGTTAGGCCCCATCCTGCTCTTAATCTCAGGTTACTCAGATCAGCAGAATTAATTGCTCCTGTGAGATCATAGGCTGCTGCAAATGAAGGAAACACCCCATATCTATTATTCTCTCCAAATCTTGTAGAACCATCAGCCCTAACTGTTGCTGTTACATTAAAGTTTTCTCCTATACCCAGGTTCACTCTACCAAAGAATGATTGAAGTTCGCTAATAGGATCTGCGAATGAGAAGACCGTTCTTCCATCAACATTTGAATTTTGAAGGGCAAACACCTCATCTACATTATCAGTAACTTCGTCAAATCCCAAACCTGAAAAAGCAAATCCTGAAAAATCAAATCTTTGGAATTCATATCCAATGATTGCATTTAGCGTTACTCCGCTATTCAACTCAGAATCATAAGCTAAAGTATGTGAGTGCAGGTTAGTAATCAATTGATTTGTGGCAAATCCAGCCTGGCCTAAGCCTTCTATACCCTGTACATTAATGTCTCTGGTAATTCCCCCTCTGGTTATACCTGTACCATAGTTTAGGCCATATCTATATCTGTAGGTCAGGTTATCAGTGATATTAAAATATGGAGAAATACTACCCAGAATCGTTGTTGTATTAGCCGTTTCGGTATGCGCAGATAGTAATTGCAGCGGATTAATAGTCGTTGCACCTACTAATGGATTAACGTTTCCTGTTGTAAACTCACCGTTGGTTAGTAAAGGAATCGTTGGATTCCACTGTAATGCTTGACCGATTAGATTACCGGTAAAACCAGCATTGGTAGAGATTGGAGCAACTTCCTCTGTAGTATGAGAAGAAACCAGAAAGAAGTCGACCCCAGCTCTATCATTCAATACATCAAATTGTGCATTTAAGGTTCCTGAGTATCTTTCGATACCAGACTCTCTTACGATGCCTTCAACATCTTGGTAACCTGCAGAAAATCTCACCCTTGAGTTTTCTCCACCAGCCCCAATTGATAAATTGTAATTTTGTGTAGTCCCTGTTTGTGTAATGGCGTCAAAAGCATCCTCGCTTCCTCCTCCATTTCCTGAACTGAGACCATAAGTATTCAATGCGTCTCTATAGCCATCTCCATCTAAAATGTCATAACCTCTTAGCAGAGAGCTGACACCTGTACTAACATTAACGTCAACTTGAGTCTCACCTGCTCTAGCTTTTTTCGTTGTAATAAGAATTACACCGTTAGAAGCTCTAGCTCCATAAATCGCTGCCGACGAGGCATCTTTAAGGACTTCAATAGACGCTATATCACTTGGATTCAAAAAGTTCAATGGATTCGAATTGGCAATGCTTCCTATATCTGATGCTACTAAACCGGCCCTAGCGGTTCTGCCATCCAACGGAACACCATCTACAACATATAGTGGATTAGCTCCAGCTCTGATCGAGTTATTGCCTCTTACTTTTACTGTAGCTTGGCCTCCAGGTTGTCCTGAATTGTTAATAACATTTACACCTGGCACCCTACCCTGAAGTAATTGATCAGAAGATACTACCAGTCCTTGATTGAAGTCTTCTTCTTTCAATGAGGCGACAGAACCCGTTATATCTCTCTTTCTAACAGTGCCATATCCCACTACAACCAATTCCTCCAAAAGAGCCCCTGACGATAGGCTAATATTCAATGGTGATCCATCACCTATCGCTATATCTTGTGCCTCATACCCTGTATATGATACCGACAAGAATTCGGCATCGCTAGGTACTGTAAATGAGAATTTACCATCGAAATCAGTGACGGTACCTGTGGTCGATCCTTTAACTAGTATACTTGCCCCAAACAGAGGTTCACCGTTTTGGCCATCAGTGATGGTTCCTGAAACAGTCTTTTGTCCAAACAGTGTCATGGAGAACAGACATAGGCTAAAAATAGCAAGGATGTTTTTAATGTGTTTTTTCATATAATACTTATTAATTAAGATTAGATAAACAGTACGGCTGATAATTATGAACCACGTAGTTAGATAGCTCAAAGTGCACCCATGATTCAAACATATAATACTAAAATTCAATTTCATAGAAAATTATACTGAATTGCTATCAAAAGACAATCTATTATAACTTACACTGCGGAAATATCACTATATTATCACGTTTATGAACTTTATTAATATATATTGAGTAAAAAGTTTTTAGAACATGTTCATTACGTATGAAAAAGTAGAACTTGATCCAGGTAGCTCGTTAAGAGTTCTGTACAATTATTGTGATCCGAGAAATCAAGGCTGGCATTATCATTTTCACGATGAAATTGAGCTAACCTGTATAACCTTTGGCTCAGGCCTCAGACATGTAGGTCATGATTATAGCAGCTATGATAATGGTGATCTAATACTCATCGGAAAAAACCTTCCCCATTCGGGTTTTGGACTAAATGCTTCAAATCCACATGAAGAGATCGTCATACAATTTGATGAAACACTTGTAACCGAAGCTCAAAACCTACTGGTAGAATTAAAAAGCTTACCAAAACTCTTAGAGAATTCAAAGTTTGGAGTTTCTTTTTATGGTAATACGCTTCAATATGGCAAGAATAAAATGAGAGAAATAAATTCTGCTCCTGTGCACAAGAGAGTGTATTTATTACTTCAATTATTGGGAGATTTATCATTGAGTAACGAGTATATATTACTCAATGAAACATTGATACCTGCAAAAAAAGTGCTTAATGCTAAAGTGAGATTACAAACAATATTTTCTTTTATTGAGGCTAACTATGCTCACGATTTTAAGGTTAAGGAAATCGCAGATCTTGTCGGATTGTCCATTCCTAGTTTTTCATCTTACTTTAAGCGGTCCACCTCCTATACTTTCTCTCAATGGTTGAATAATTACAGAATTCAAAGAGCTTGCTATTATCTCTCACAAGGAAATAATGTATCAGAGACTTGCTCCAAATGTGGATACAATAGCTTATCGTATTTTATAAGAATATTCAAAAGAGTCAAGGGGATAACACCTAGGCAATTTGCACAAAAAAGAAATCTCCAATACCAAAGCTCTTAAATTCAATCAATTTTCTAACTGAAGAATATAGTAGCTTAGGGTATCATGGATTTCAGAGTAATGAACACGGGCCAGTATATATATAGCTGAGTCAATTATTTTAATGGAAAGAATGCAGCGCTCTTAATTGGCACCATATGTTTATGTGCGGAACGATATATTTACGTTAAGCGAGGATTATGCCAACAGAAGAAAACAAAAGAAAGGACTATCAAGACTTTATCGAGCGGAGGCAATTTCTCGATGATAACAATCGTCAGAAGGCTGTCGCTAAGCGTAGATCTAAAAATCAACGAACAGCTCGTGAAAATATAACTGACCTCTGTGATGCCGACAGCTTTTTAGAGATTGGTGGATTGACCGTTGCCGCACAGCGTTCACGCCGAGAGCTGGAAGACCTCATAGCGCACACTCCAGCGGATGGACTGGTATGTGGTATTGGCACCATCAACAGACTCTTGTTTGATGAAGCATCATCGGCATGTTGTATTCTATCTTACGATTATACGGTATTGGCTGGCACCCAAGGTGCACTGAATCATCGCAAAACCGACCGTCTTATAGAAATCGCTAAGGCTACCCTCCGTCCGATTATATTTTATGTTGAAGGTGGCGGGGGAAGACCTGGAGACGTCGACTACGACCTGATTACGATTGGAGGTCTTCATATTCCAACTTTCGTGGAATTTGCTAGACTGAGCGGCAAGGTTCCTCGTATTGCAATTGTCTCGGGTTATTGCTTTGCAGGTAACGCCTCTATTGCAGGATGCTCCGATGTAATCATCGCCACTAAAAATAGCAATATGGGTATGGGAGGGCCTGCAATGATCGAAGGCGGTGGTCTGGGAGTATATCATCCTAAAGACATCGGCAAGGCTGCAGATCTATATATGAATGGGGTAATCGATATCCTGGTTGAAGATGAGGCTGAAGCAACTGATGTAGCCAAGAAATATCTTTCATTCTTTCAAGGCGCCATCACAGATTGGGATTGCGAAGATCAAGCAGCGCTGCGTGAGGTAATACCAGAAAATAGAAAATTTGCCTATGATGTCATGAAAGTTATACATGCATTGGTTGATACAGATTCCTTTTTAGAGTTACGTGGAGGATTTGGCAGAAACATGGTTACAGGACTCTGTCGCATCGAAGGGAAGCCCTATGGTTTAATTGCTAACAGCACAAGACATCTCGGTGGTGCAGTAGATAGCATTGCGGCTGATAAAGCCTCTCGATTCATGCAACTCTGTGATGCTTTTGGGCTCCCAATCATATCGTTGTGTGATGCTCCAGGGTTTATGGTTGGACCCGAAACAGAGTTAGAAGGACTGGTACGTAGATCCTCGAGGATGTATATCACTGGTGCTTCGCTTAAGGTGCCGATTATTACCATATTCTTACGCAAGGCCTACGGACTTGGTGCAATGGCGATGTGTGGCGGCAGCACACATGAGCCACTGCTGTCATTAGCTTGGCCGAGTGCAGAATTCGGAGCCATGGGATTAGAAGGAGCTGTTAAACTCGGGTATAAAAAGGAAATAGAAACCGCCGGAACGACTGAAGAACAGGAAGCACTCTTTGACAAGCTCGTTGATCGAGCTTATCAGCGTGGCAAGGCTATACATGCGGCAAGCATGTTTGAGTTTGACGAAGTTATTGATCCAGCGGATACTCGTAGATGGATCTGTGCTGCGATGTCCAAGCAACACATACAACCAAACTCTAACAGAACCATTGATAGTTGGTGATGTCATATTCTCAAGAAGAAATGAATGGAGCTGTGATTGAAGCATATCGGATCTTGATCAGCAATCGATATCAATATCATTACTTGTCGAGCCATTATGATATTCCAGAATCTTTTGAAGCAGACCGGATTGAGCTTTTCCGAGACTTTTTCCTAGATTATATCTATCCTCCAGTTGAGAAACGTAAAGAACTCGACAAGGCATTTGACAGCCTGGATCAGCACATCAAAAATCCTAAAAGCTTATTGACTATACTCGTAGACTCCAGTCGTATCATCTTTAAGTATGGTAGGCACTTACCTAAAATATTGAATGCAGCTCTCAAAGCACTTCGATCCTTCCGAAGAGCGAACAAATTTGAAGATCGACTTATCAAAAAGGCATTGGAATTAGATGTACAAATCCCGATCTCCCAGGGAGATCTCAAGAGGTTAGTCGCCTCCTTACCGAAGTCTGATGTCATGGGCTTTATCAATGAGTCCAAGTCATTATTTGAGATCATACAGGATAAGAAGCTCGTCACTAAAATTATCGAACTCCTCACTCAACTTGTCAGTAGGATGAAGAAGAGTTCCGTATATGCGCAAGCTGAAGTAAGTGCTTTTCAGATCGGGTTGGATATCATATCTGGGAGCTATGAGCTATTTAACTCTCTGAGTACGTCAGAATCGAAGCAGTTATTTGATTTGGGTGTGCAGATCGAGCGTAATGAGATAGAGCAGATTTATAACGCGCACGGTAAAACTACGTATAGGTAATTCTATCGTTGTCGATCTCAGATTAATAATCTTAAATTCAGTAGCGGTAATTCCACAAGACTTGCTAGTAAGCATTCTTTGTTAAGATAGAAAGAATCGGCTCTACGAGATCACTCCACAAATCTCCACTGCCAGCTACTCTTGATAGGCACCAACCATTTGGAGAATAGCTCTCCTTTTGTTTTGATGAGATTATTGAAGACCAATGACTCTTCAGTGACCTTCCCCATCTTATAGTGTTGTGGTAATTCGTTCATATTAACACCTTCCACTTCGGTTCCTTTAAGGAAATAGAAGTGCTGCCGATCCATGACGTTAGTATCGAGTTGATCTCCGACATTTTGAATATATCGTGTCAGACTATCTATTGAGCATCCGGAAGCATTATTAGATTGCTCTTCATCTAAGACGATCACTATGAAGCGATTGTAGAATACCGCACCATGCGCATTGAGCTGTCTATTATGGGCTGTCCATTGTTCTAAAAAGCTTCGGATCTGCTCTGAAGCTATAAAGACATCTTTTTCACTCAACTTAGTCTCTGACTGAAAAATCCAAACTCGAGAAGAGTCAGACATCATCTCCAGTTCAACTGGGATTTGATCTATAGTATAATTAGAGACCATTGGATTGCACGATCAATTCTGAAATGTCATATACCATCACCTCTTCTTGTTTCTCTTTAGCTTTAATACCGTCCATGAGCATCGTAATACAGAATGGGCAGTTAGCCGCGATTATATCGGGATTTTTAGAAAGTGCTTCTTCAGCACGCTCTGTATTGATGCGCTTATTACCTGGCTCATCTTCCTTAAACATCTGAGCTCCACCTGCACCACAGCATAGGCCATTCTGACGTTTGCGATCCATCTCAATGAAGTTGGCATCGAGCTCGTTAAGGATAGCACGTGGTGCCTCATACTCCCCATTGACACGTCCGAGATAGCAACTATCATGGTAAGTAACTCTCTTACCTGAGAACGCACCACCTTCGATCTTTAACTTACCCTCATTGATCAGACTTTGGATGAGTTGTGTATGATGCAATACTTCATAGTTTCCACCCAACTTAGGATATTCATTTTTTAACGTATTAAAACAGTGCGGACAGGCAGTCACGATCTTTTGTACTTTGTAGCTATTGAGTGTTTCGATGTTTTGTATGGCTGTCATCTGAAAGATAAACTCATTACCAGCACGTCGGGCCGGATCTCCAGTGCAGCTCTCTTCATTACCGAGTATTGCAAAGCTAAGACCCACCGAAGAGAGAATCTTAGCAAATGCCACTGATACCTTCTTGGCTCGAGCATCAAAACTTCCAGCACAACCTACCCAAAATAAGATCTCGGGATTCTCGCCAGAAGCAACATATTCGGCTATCGTTCTTACTTTCATGGATTCTTCTTTTAATTTATTGGCCTATGATTCCTCAATATCTGCAGTCCAAGCATCACGAGCATCAGGTAGCTGCCAAACAGCTCCTCCACTCTCCATACTATTGAACATCGGCAGCCAATCTGTAGGCCCCGCTGAATTAGTCAATATTTCATATCGTCTCATCTCCAGAATCGGCTCCAGTGGATTAATCATCACAGGACAAGCTTCAACGCAGGCATTACAAGATGTGCAAGCAAATAATTCTTCCTGAGTAATCTTGTCAAATAGCGATAAACCATCATCAAAATTGGCCTTGGTTAATACCTCACCTCCTTTCTCCGCATTGATATACTCGTTATTGCCCGATTCAATTTTCTTACCGACTTCTTCAGCACGATCTCTGATATCCATCATAATCTTACGAGGAGATAACTTCTTACCAGTCAGGTTAGCTGGACAGACAGAAGTACAACGCCCGCACTCAGTACAGGTATAGGACTCTAATATGTTCTTCCAACTTAGGTCCATAATGTCCTTAGAGCCAAACTCTGGAATATCCTCACTCATTTCACCTGCGTCAGACTCTTCAATAAGACCCATCATGGACTTAACCTCATTCATAATAGCGGGCATGTTATTCATCTCTCCTCGAGATTGATTCTTGGAGAAATATACATTAGGGAACGCCAAGAAAATATGGAGGTGCTTAGAATATGGGAGGTATATGATAAAACCAAACACAACCATTATATGCAACCACCATCCAAATCGCTCAACAACATGAAGCGCTCCTTCTGATAATCCACCGAATAGAGCTGGACCGAGCCAACTACTCACAGGCAATGTCCCCGTATCAGGGAAATGTGCAGGATCCATCTTTTGTAAGAGTACATCTGCACCGTTCATGCTGAATATGCCGATCAACAGTAAAATTTCACCATAGAGGATCAAATTGCCATCAAGCTTTGGCCAACCATTCATCTCGGGCTTTATAAATCTAGGTACCTTTAAGATATTACGTCGCCACAAAAAGATAATCGTAGAGACAAAAGCTAATAACGAGAGTATTTCGATAAACCCTATTATTACAGTATAGAGTACACCAATCTTATCCGCAAAAAATCGGTGCACGCCCCCAAAACCATCAATGAAAATCTCTATTAGCTCAATTTGAGTCATCAAGAAAGCAACATAGATGAAGAGATGCAGGATTGCTGGAATGAATCGTTTAAACATTTTCTTTTGTCCAAACGCTACAAGTAAAACATTTTTCAACCGCCAACCGCTGTCACCACGGATATCTTCGTCTTTACCCAATCTTATGTTGCGATATACCTTACTGAATTGCCTAAAGGCAACGAAGAACACTACCGCACTAAGGAGTATAAATAGGATCTGAGAAATGCTCATTACTATGGCGATTGTTTAAAATTCTTAAATGATAACTTTGCTGTGTACATATGGTTCGTTGTAATGCAATGTACTGCGACTCATAATAGACAAAATAATCATATGATTATACTCAATGATAAACAAATCAAACAAAAGCTGACGAGACTTGCTTTTGAAATTATTGAACAAAATAGTTCAGAAACGGAGATCATATTAGCTGGTGTAAACAACAACGGTTATGCCTGTGCTAAACTCTTGAAAAAAGAGTTGAACAAAGCAAAGGTGACAGATGTAAAATTCACCTTAGCACAAATCAACCTCAATCCTGCACAACCAACTAAAGATGGGGTGAGTATAAATCTATCCGATGATGCCATCAAAGACAAGGTAGCCATTGTAATCGATGATGTCGCTAATACTGGCAGAACCTTATTCTATGCTTGCTTGCCATTCATCAATACGCTGGTCAAGAAGCTACAGACTGCAGTACTGGTAGATCGCACTCATAAAGCTTATCCAGTAATGGTGAATTACATTGGTTTGTCATTAGCAACAACCCTAAACGATCATATTCAAGTAGATCTCAGTAAGAAATCGGGATTTCAGGCGTCGGTTGAGTAAGAGAGGATATAGATCCATTCTCAGATAGTGTAGAGTACTATCCTTTAAAACGCTCCATATATTCCTTGACAGGACGGTAGAGCTCCTCTACTCCATCGATTAGCGGTGCAACAACGGGCATTTCTAATTCACGCTCCATAACGATCATTATATTCCTAAGCTCTGCACGCTTAAGGTTACTACCATGAGTAACCGTAATAGCAATGACTTCGGCTCCATACTGGTTAATCAACTTGATCTCATTGCGTGCAGATGGCAGTAATATCTTAAGATCTTCATATCCTTCGAAATAGATACGTTCAGGACTGACTTGAAGGACAACGCCCTTAGCATTTCCTGATAACAGAAATTCGCTACCTCCAGGTCCCGATGGGTTCCTCAGAGAAGACTGTCCTTCTATCAATATGAGCTCTGGCTTTTCTTGAACGAAACAGTTAACTATTGACTTTTCTATTTCACCAGAGGTGAAATCGTTCAGCGTTGAATCAAAAATAAATCCATGCTTATACCCTTGTAGCCATCCGGTTTGACCCGTATAGATCATTTCCGTCTTGAGCTGGCGCTCGTTGCACATGGCATGGAGCATCCCTGTAGTAGTCCTTTTGCCAAGTGCACAATCAACACCGAGAACAGCGATAATAGGGCAATCGACCTTATATATATCCCCTTGCCAGAATTGAAGATCAACAATTGACTTAGGTTTACGAATATCTACAAGTTGTACTCCATGCTTCTCTGCCAAAGCTGACAGAGCTGGCACATCATTAATATAATCATGTAGGCCATTGATCACATTGCAACCACTTGATATAGCTTCCTCAAGCTCAGGCTTAAATGAATCAGGCATCAATCCACCGTGAGTAGCTACACCTATGATCAAGTTTTTTACTCCCTCAACTGATTCAAGGGCTTCGGCAACGGAAGGGTAAATAGTCATGTTTAATTCATTCCCATCCATCACAGTGCCTGCATCCTGACCCGCAAACTTGTTATCCACTACGCCCGCTATATCATATCGAGATGTAAATCTCAGGAGGCCATGGCAGGTCTTCGCATTGACAGTATCTAAATATCCATGAGTCAATACAATCGCTTTCTCCATATCTATGTTACTATATTAGTTCTACGCTTAAACCATTACTGGTTAAATCTGGGTACAAAATACCATCCTTCACGTAAAAACCACCAGTAGCAATATCCCTAGATAGATCAAAACTGCCATCGAGGTCAATATACTTAGTATGAAAACATGAATAAGCCGCATTAAGAGCTGCGGAGATACTTACACAGCTTTCATCCATACAACCCCACATCAAAGCGACTTTATTTAACCTGGCTACATCTGCCACTCTAATAGCTTCAGTAATTCCGCCACACTTCATCAATTTTATATTAAAAATCCCGTATGGCAGTGGATGAATAGACAGTTTCATAGCATCTGACATTTTCTGACAATCCTCATCACCACAACATATGGATCGCACATTGGCATCCAAGTATCGTAGAAGCTCGTAATCCCCTTTGAGAAATGGTTGTTCAAAAAATTCGACTGGATCATTTTCGGTAGCAAGAATGAATGATTTCAGTTGTTGTGTTGCAAAACCTTGATTAGCATCAACACGGATAGCAACTTCACTAGGAGTACTCTCTCTAAGTTTCTTGTATCGTTCGAGGTCAGAATGGTAATCATTACCGATCTTAAGTTTGATAGCCTTAAAGCCTCGTTCTACATATTCTATGCCTTCAGCTATAGTTTCCTCTAGGGATTTAATCCCTATTGTAATAGAAGTTGCTAAAGGTTTGATACTTACTCCTAAAAATTTAGAGATATGTATACCGATATGACGACAGAACAAGTCATGTAAGGCCATATCAATAGCAGCAAGTAAAGCTGGTCGAGCAGCAAACTGTATTGATGCTCGATAGATTAACTGCTTGAAAGTCCTATAATCGTGATCTTTAAGTAGCGCAATTATTTCATCATTAAGCACTGCAACATCAGATGTTATGGCCTCACCAGTAACATGTATAGATGGACAGCCAGTCCCGATACCTATGTGCTTATCTGTCTCAATTATTAAGACATAATTCTGAACGGCATCGTGTTTAACATAAGCGACCTCATAAGGTCGAGTGAGTGCAAAGTCCTCTACCTGTAATGATATCTTCTTAATCTTCATTACCAGAATGTGTGAGTTCCTAGGTAGGAAATTAAATAATACTAGTGTTAGGTATAAGCTAAATAGAAAAGGAGATCAATGCTGATCTCCTTTTATTCTTTTAGTAACGTCTTCTGTCGTAGCCGCCACCGCCGCCACCACGGTTTCCACCACCGCCGTAGCCACCACGGCCACCGCCGCCGCCTCGATTGAAGCCGCCGCGTCCGCCGCCGCCTCCTGGAGGATTAGCTTTTTTAACCACAATAGTACGTCCGTCTAGCTCTGAGTCGTTAAGCTCAGCGATAGCGCTTTGACCTTCTTCTTCGTTAGGCATTTCAACGAATCCGAATCCTTTTGATCGTCCTGTATCACGATCCATAATAACTTTAGCAGAATCCACATCTCCATACTGCTCGAACAGAGATTGTAGATCATCGCCAGTTGTCCCGTAGGATAACTTTGCAACAAAAATGTTCATTAAATAAAAATTAAGTAAAAAAAAATTGAGGTAAAAAAGACAGGTAAAAATCAAAATAGACGTAGACCTTCTTGGTTAACCTATAATAAAGGTAGTTCTTTTTAATAAAAAATTCATATTATATTATTATATAATATGAAAACTAACTTTAGTGGAGCCGGGGAGATTCGAACTCCCGTCCAGACAAAGTGCTCAAGAGCTTTCTACATGCTTAGCCAATATTTTAAGTTTTCGTCACACAGCTGATATAAAGGCGATCTACTAAGTGCTTATCTTCTTAAATTTCGAATTGTATCCGAAGACCTATACGTTTCTATCCTGAAGGTTTATTGATATGCGACATCCCTAATATATCAGGAGTCAAGAGAGTGGCATAAAAGCTTGCTAATTCCTAGAATTAGGCAGCTAAGGCGTAATTTCTTTCGCCATTTGAAATTGTGATCATCATTTATTAACGGAGTAAATGATCAATTCTCCGGCATGCTTACTAATCAACGATCTTTCCTGTCGATTCCATTCGGCCCCATATTTCAAAGAACTTTGGGTATAACGCCCACAAGAACTCTTTCGTTCCTTTATGTGTCTCTTTATTTTTTTAAATAGCCTTGTATCGCTGTTTCTACACGATTATTAGCATCATCAAGGGACTCTTTTACAAACTTATTACCTGTCAGTAACTCATACAAATGTATGTATCGATCTGATACTTGATTGACGACTTCGTCAGGCATGTCGGGCATGGTCTGGCCTTCTTTACCCATAAAGTTGTGCTCGATCAACCATTCCCGTACAAACTCTTTAGATAGCTGATTTTGGGCCACGCCTCGATTGAAACGATCCTCATACTCCTCCTTATAAAAATATCTGCTACTATCAGGAGTATGTATCTCGTCGATTAGTATCACTTCATCGTTATAGATACCGAATTCATACTTAGTATCCACAAGTATTAAACCTCGTTTACTAGCCATCTCCTGCCCGCGTTCAAAAAGCCGATGAGTAGTGCGTTCTAATTGACCGTATACGTCGTTACTAACTATGCCTTGATCAAGGATCTCTTCCTTGCTTATGTCTAAGTCATGCCCCTCCTCTGCTTTAGTGGCAGGAGTAATGATTGGTGTTTCAAATTTTTGATTGGGCAAAAGTCCCTCTCGAAGTTTTACACCGCATAATAGACGCTTACCAGATGAATATTCACGCAAGGCATGTCCAACAAGATATCCTCTGATGACCATCTCAAGCTTAATCGGCTCACATTTCTGACCTACTGTGACATTAGGATGAGGATTAGCTATTGACCAGTTTGGTACAATATCCGCCGTCGCATCGAGAAAATACTGGGCAAGTTGATTAAGTACTTGACCTTTGTATGGTATAGTCCGTGTGAGAATGTGGTCAAAAGCAGATATACGGTCGCTTACTACCATGATCATCTTGTCATGAATAGTATATACATCTCTCACCTTCCCTCTATAAAATGTTTGATCAGGATGGAGAGATAAAGGATTATTGTTGGGCACGGAAAAGATATAATGAACTGGTGATCAAATATTGTTGATCGTCTTTTTCTCTAGAATAATTTCTTTCAATTCCTTAAGAGCCTTGTACTCCTCTGGCATGGCTTTCTTTACAACTTCTTTAAAAGCCACAAACTTCCCATTCTCAATACCAGGTATGGTTTCCTTAACGATGCTCTTAACAACCTTGACATCATTTCGCAATAGCCCTTTAATAGATGGAATATTATGCCAGTCGGCTTCGATTGCGATCATTTTTTCCTCACATTCAAGCTCAATAGATTCACAATCATCGCAAGAATGCTGTATCATATCAATCTCTGGAAGTTTCCAAACATCAGGATTCTCTGCTAGCTCATCTTCAATTAAAAAGAGCTCAAATCCTTTCTGATGACAACGGTAGATAATTAATCTGGCAATGTTAAGTATAGACATATCTTAAATTAACTGATCTATAAGAGCGTAAGATAAAACAAGTATGAATAGTTCTCTTTCTTCAGAGCTTATAGTTTCCTTATTTACAATAGCTCTTGTTTGATCAACATCAGCAGCGTCATGAGCATTGATCAAGAGTTTAATTTCGCCATTAAACCTTACGGGCAGAAGATCAGTACCTTCTTCATGATCTATCTTGACAACGAGGGCATTTCTTGTCCCATTGAGTTCTTTGATATCTATTCGCGCTAGCTCTTGATCTGTTTGCTTTACAATCAGTGTTGACGGATTATGAGGAATAATGGAATAGACCTCATCATCAAACTTAACAGCGTATGAGAGGGTTCCGTCATGGAGATATCGCTTAGCTGCATAGGCCAGGATGGGTTCATGGTATATAGAATAGAGCACAGCTGTCTCTATGTCTCCAAATATCTTCTTACTTGATTGGGAATCTCCAATTCTCGATAATATATCTATCTCGTCCCAAGGGCTCAGCTCGATATCAATCAGTCTATCCTCCAGTGATTGCATATCCTTAAGCAACACACTACTAGTCGTACTAAGTCCTTTATTGAAATCAAAGAACAGATAAATCACATAACCTACGAATGCGAGCGCAATGGCATAGACTAAAAACATGTAATAGGGTCTGACGGTTAGTTAACCTAAGTAAGACTTCAGGTTATTCTTGTTGACACTCTTACGCAATCTGCGTATAGCTCGCTCTTTAATCTGTCTTACACGCTCACGAGTAAGTCCATAGAGCTCACCAATTTCTTCAAGCGTCATTGACTTTCGCCCTTTGAGGCCATAATAAGCTCCTAACACCTCTACTTCACGAGGAGACAACATAGATAGCCCATATTTGACTTCATCTTTGAGGGATTCTTCCATCAAAGCTAAATCTGGGGCTGCCTCGGAATCAAAATTAAGAAGATCCAACATAGTCGCATCACCCTCATCTCCTCCTACAGGCGCATCAAATGATAAGTGTCTACTGCCACTTTGTTTCATCTTGACAACATCCTTCGGTTTCATGTCAAGTAATTCACCAAGCTCTTCATCAGAAGGTTCACGCTCAAATTCTTGGACAAACGACACCACTGCTTCATTGACCTTGTTGTATGAACCAACTTTATTCAATGGAAGTCGTACGATACGAGCGTATTCTACGATTGCTTGTAGTATGGATTGTCTAATCCACCATACTGCATAGGAGATAAACTTAAATCCTTTAGTCTCATCAAAACGCTTAGCGGCTTTCATGAGACCTACATTACCTTCATTAATGAGATCGCTCAATGAGAGCCCTTGATTCTGATATTGCTTGGCGACACTTACAACAAATCTTAAGTTAGACTTAGTCATACGTTCAAGGGCTTCCTTGTCGCCTTCACGTATTCTCCGAGCTAATTCTGCCTCCTCATCAGCAGTCAAGAGATCTATCTTGCTTATGTCATTTAGATATTTATCTAAAGCTAAGCTCTCTCGATTGGTGATCTTATTCGTTATCTTAAGTTGTCTCATATATGATTAAACTCTAAATCGTCTAATTTATTTTCAAGTATGCCTTGATTATACCACAAAAATGTAGTATGTCAATACAATACAAGAATAAATGAAAATTAGTTTCTTATCTCCTTAAAAATTTGAAAAAACTTTGAGCTTAGTCCTGTTTATCTGGTCTTGGCTTACGCTCTGGTCTCGGCAAAAGTGCCTTTCGAGAGAGCTTCATCTTACCTGACTTTGGATCAATTCCGATCAACTTGACCTTAACTGGATCACCTTCTTTGAAGACATCCTCTACACGTTCGATACGAGAATGAGAAATCTCACTGACATGAAGTAGTCCACTTTTTCCATTGAAATCTACGAATACACCATAAGGCATCACACTGGCAACGACTGAATCGTATACATCACCGATTTGAGGCTTGTAAGCGATATTTTGGATTACTCTTTCTGCTTCTTTAATTCCATCAGCATCTGGCGAGAATATACTCACGATTCCTTTACCTTCTACTTCTTCAATATTTATTGTAGTTCCAGTATTCGCTTGTAGTTCTTGAATCACCTTACCTCCTGGGCCTATTACTGCACCGATAAATTCTTTATCGATTTCAAATTCGATCATGCGTGGTGCAAAGTCCTTAGGTTCCGCTCTGGCAACTTCAATAGTTTTTGCCATCTCACCAAGAATATGAAGACGACCTTCTTTTGCCTGCATTAGTGCCTGTTCAAGAATCTCATATGGCAGTCCATCTATCTTGATATCCATCTGACATCCGCAGATACCATCGACAGTACCTGTCACCTTAAAATCCATATCCCCCAGTGCATCTTCATCACCTAGAATGTCTGATAAGATAATGTGGCGATCTCCATCAGAGATCATTCCCATTGCAATTCCAGAAACCGCTTTTTTGATTGGTATACCTGCATCCATCAATGCCATAGAACCTGCACAAACTGTCGCCATTGAACTGGAACCGTTAGACTCTAGAATATCAGACACCAATCTTAGTGTATATGGGTTTTCATCAGGTAGTACTTGTCTCAACGAGCGCCCTGCTAAGTTAGCATGACCTACTTCTCTACGTCCAGGGCCTCTCATAGGCTTAGTCTCTCCTACTGACAATGCAGGGAAGTTATAGTGTAGTATGAACTTATCATACCCTGTGGACAGCGCTGTATCAACCATTTGCTGATCTAACTTAGTACCCATGGTACATGATGTTAGTGATTGAGTTTCTCCACGTGTAAATATCGCAGAGCCATGTGCTGATGGTAGGTAACTGATCTCTGTCCAGATATCTCTGACATCGGAAGACTTACGTCCATCTAATCTTACACGCTCTACAAGTACATGCTCTCGGATCGTTTCTTTCTTGACCTTATCAAAGTAGCCGCTAAGTTCGCCACCATATTCAGTCATCCATTCTTCTCCGAATTTTTCGAGTGCCTTCTCCTTGAGATCATCTTTAATCTCAGAGAGATGATTTTTGCGTTGTTTCTTATTATATGCGCTCTTAGCAACCTCAATTATACCTGCTGATGTCGTTGCAGTAACAAACTCTTTGATTTCTGTATTCTCATCAGGAAGTTCTGGCACTCTTTTTACAGTGGCCGACTCTCCTACTTTCTCAGCTAAGTCTAATTGTGCCTGACATTGCACCTTGATGGCTTCATGTCCTACCTTGATAGCTTGGATTAATTCTAACTCATCGCACTCTTGTGCATCTCCTTCTACCATCATCACATTTTCCATGGTAGCAGCAACGATCACGTTAAGTGTCGCTCCTTCGAGCGCTGATTTATTAGGGTTCACTACGTAATCCTCACCTATTTTTGCCACTCTTACCTCCGATATCGGACCATCGAATGCAATATCCGATACTGCTATGGCTGCTGATGCTGCAAGTGCAGCATATGCATCAGGTGTAATTTCTGGATCGGCAGAAATCATATTGATGATGATCTGTGTATCACACATGTATCCAGATGGGAACAATGGACGCAAAGCACGATCAACAAGTCTACAAACTAATATCTCGTACTCACTCAACCTTGCTTCTCTTCTGAAGAAGTTGCCAGGGATTCTTCCAGCTGATGCGTATTTTTCTTGATAGTCAACTGATAGCGGGAAAAAGCTCTGACCTTCTCTTGGCTCATAAGCTGAAACGACAGATGCAAACAGCATCATTTTGCCAACTCTGACAACAACAGATCCATGCGCTTGAGCAGCTAATTTTCCAGTTTCAATGATTACTTCTTGACCACTAGGTAGGTTAAATGACGTGGTGGTAGGAATTTTTACACCCATAAATTTCTTTTATC
>CAZFWJ010000043.1:0-33518 GCA_964522505.1 uncultured Saprospiraceae bacterium | reverse complement strand
AAGGGTAATACTCAACATGAGATAGCTATGCCCTTACCTCTGAATATCCCTATTTTTTAGGGTAAAGCAAAAAGAGCTCACCGCTTGATATCAGCTGTGAGCTCTTTTTTATATTCTAAAGGGAGGATTTGATTGTTACCCTACCAACTTGACATGATCATTTCTGATGTCAAGACCTTTCTCATAGATGTCTTCTGTTCCGTTCTCTAACTTTAATACTCCACGAGGACATACTGCTGCACATACGCCACAGCCTACACAAGAGGCTCTAACGATGTCTTGTCCTTTCTGGGCATATGCTCTTACATCGATTCCCATCTCACAATAAGTAGAGCAGTTACCGCAACTGATACATTGACTGCCGTTAGTCGTGATACGAAATCGTGAGAAGAACTTTTGCTGAATTCCAAGCAGGGCTGCCATGGGGCATCCAAATCTACACCAAACTCGACTGCCCATCAATGGATAAAATCCAACACCTACGACTCCAGAAAATGCAGCTCCGATTAACAAGCCATACCACTTCTTGAATGAATAATTAGACAGGAAGAATGCATTACTACTTCCGCTGATATAGTTGATCAAGAGTATGACAGCTATGACGCCGATAATGCCTAATGTGATCACTTTTAAGTCTGATCTGTTACCGCGATTGTATATGAAGTATGACATGATTCCTCCTACTAGAAGGATCAATGCAATCACGATAACCGTAAACATTGTTCTGGTGATGTAATATTGACTTGGATCATTACCTAAGTAGCCATATACTACTGCAATAGTCATCACCACCGAGAATACTAATACACTGTGGATCATCCATCGCTCTACCTTCCATGCCTTGAGACTCTTGTCCGAGAGATGTCTCCATGGGTCTCCAGCAGTCTCTGCTAATCCACCACAACCACAGACCCAGCTACAGTACCATCTCTTACCGTACTTGTAGGTCAAGAATGGCGACACTACGAAAATCATTGCTAAACTGGAAATCAGAAAGATCCAGCCCATAACGCCAGCAGCGCTCATATTATTAATATGCCACTGATCGAATAAATCATAATCTAATGGCCACATGTTCTTTATGTCCTTGTCAAACCATTTTGCACTGTATTCTGAGTTGAGGCCTTCTAATAATTCGGGTATCAGGAATGCCAGGAATAACTGAAAAAACATAACGCTCAAGGTCCTAATGATCTGATATCTATTATGTCTATACTTCCATATAAATCGCACTCCAAACGAGACTATGGCCACAGTATATAAGGTGCCATAAACGAACCATTCACTGGCAGGTGTTCCTTTCATGGCCATAGCTAATGGGTCAAATAGACCCACCACGCCACCATTGGCAGCGCCATCAACACCTTTGCCCAATAGATGAGGATACCAGTACAATAAGACATAGAATCCCGTCATTAATATCCCAAGTGTCCAGCCCAACAGGCCTCTAGACATGGTACCACTGAACTGGATGCCATTATTCTTGATGCCTGGTGCTTCAGTTCTGTAGGTTACATAGGCATAGCCGACAATACCGACTATCATTAAGAGGATCGACAAGATTAGGCTCGTTGAAGATGGGGCAAAATTCATCCCAAAATCAGCCAGAACGATAATAGCCAGACCTATAATGCCGATTGCTGAGAATATCTTCTGTGAACCAGACAATCCAAGTGGATCTGGATTAGCTATTGAAAGACTTTTATATACTTGACTCATGTTATTATGCTCTTAAAAATTGTAAAACCTTGTTTAAACCATTCATTTTCTTTAGCGTCAAGCTCTTGCCTGTCGCCTTATTATAGGTGCCTATGACGTCATCGGCATAGGAATTATAGAACTCTGGATCGAAGTGTGCTAATTCCAGATTTTGCAATACTGTCTCTACAGGAGTTTTCTCCGCTAACCACTTCTCACACACCTCGTGTCTATATCTTACACCAAAGAGGTTAAAGCCAACTATAGTATGATCATTATTATCGTATACGATACGTACACTTTTCTCAGCTGACTTGTCTTGCCATATGATCGAAGTATGATTTTCTGGTGGTTTTGCGAGGACATCACCATAGACTTGATATTCTATGTCTATAAACTTAGCTGAGTTGAACCATATACCAGGATCATAGGCCACTTGCTTGCCTGATATGTTATATGCTACTGTCTCACCCATCATCCTGCCAGTATACCAGATAGCTTCAATTGGTCTGCGCCCTGGTTTAGGGTTAGCATGCTCAGAGCAGTCGCCTATAGCATATACATCAGGTATGTTAGTCTGGAGATACTCATCGACGACAATACCTCTATTGACGTTGAGATCAGTTTCTTTGAGCCAACCGACATTAGGACTAACTCCTGCTGTCAACCCAACATATCCACAATCAATTCTTTCGCCGGACTCCTTTACAATCACAGCACAGGCGTTGCCAGATCCATCATCTACGATTTTATCGAGATTGACTCCCAGTCGTAAATCAATATGTCGGCTCTTTATATGGTTGCTAATCATTGTGGCTTCCTCTTGAGGAAGGACGTTGTCCCAGTAATTGCTTTCTCTGACGAGCATCGTTACGTCAATGTGCCGAGAATGGAACATCTCAGCCATCTCTATTCCTATCAAGCCGCCACCACAGATAACTGCTCGTTTTAAGCCCTTGCTGTGTTTTTCCATCTGAACCAGATCTTGCAGATGGTACAAGCCGCCTACCTTATTGAGATCTTGACCAGGCCAGCCAAACTTATTTGACTTAGAACCCAAGGCCAAAATGAGCTTATCATATCTGAAGTCCCCTCCATTTTTTAAGCTCAAGCTCTTAGCGTTAAAATCTATTGAGTTCACATGATCTGTTAATAGATCAATCCTGTTTTTCTCCCAGAACCAGTCTTCGTAGGGTTGTGTATTTTCTAATGTCATATGCCCCATGTACATATACATAAGTGCAGTACGAGAATAGAAGTACTTGGATTCAGAGCTGATGACAGTGATCTTTGTATTGTCATCGAGCTTTCTCAGCCAACGTGCAGCAGTGATTCCACTGATGCCGTTGCCTATGATGGCTACGTGCATATTGTTGTCGATTAGCGTTAGTGCAAAAATAACAGGAATAGGCAGCTACTGTTGCGGAAGGACCTATTCAATTTTATTGTTAACGACAATTTCTGTCTTTTATTTAAATTCAATACTTATCTCGGCATTCCTGCACATTATTAAAATGCTTATTTACAGGCTATTACAAATTAAAACAATTACTTATATTTGATTTTTATTTACTTATTGTGTTTTGATGTAGGAAAATGAACCTTTTTATGTGTCCTACTATTAACAGTTAATTAATAACGAACTACTCAAGGAGTAACTATCTTAGAGACGTGATCAGAAAATTGATGAAATACGGATTGATCTTACTTATTGCAGCTGCATGTTTCGGTGGGGCATATGCTCAGTTTAATGCTCAGCAGGAGCAAGCTAAGACCGTCTTTCAAAAAGAAATCTCTGTATATCCTAACCCAGCTATAGATTACTTTACACTGACAGTGAATGATCAGACGATATCACGGATAACTGTTAATAATATTATTGGCAAAGAAGTCCTCTCATATCGTCGAACGGAAATGAATAAGTACGATGTCTCACACCTAAAGAAAGGCATATACGTAGTTAGGGTATTTAACCATAATGACAAATTAGTCAAAGCCCTGAGATTGAGCAAAAGCTAACAGCAATCTCAATTATCTCACTGGATATTCAGCATAATTTCTAGGAGTCTCGTATAGACGGACTGTAACCTCATATTGGTCGCCGAGTTGTTTCTGTAAGACATCCCAAATAAAGTAGGTGAGGTTTTCTGTTGATGGGAATATACCTTTAAGTTCAGGAACGTCGAGATTAAGATTCTTGTGATCCAACTTTTCTTCGACATGTTCTTCAATGATGTCTTTTAAGACTTTAAGGTCCATCAGATAGCCAGTATCTGGATTGACTTCACCAACCACTTTTACTTCCATTTCATAGTTGTGGCCATGATAGTTGTCATTGTTGCATTTGCCAAATACCTCTTTATTTTTTTCTGCCGACCAATTAGGGTTGTGCAATCTATGTGCGGCGTTAAAATGTGCTTTTCTAAAGATTGCGATTCTCATTCTGACTCGTTTCGTGATAAAAACATGGATGATAATGATAAGTTTACATCTCTGTGCTAAGATGATATTAATAAGTAAGAACAGCGTAAGATGACCATTGGTCAAGATCAAACATTAAGATCCATATTCAAGTCAATAGATGACGATAGGTTTGCGCATGCCATCCTGATTGAAGGTAGTCCCGGTTATGGTACTCTTGCGTTAACACTGGACATAGCTCAATATTTGGTCTGTTCTGATCGATCTGACCACGGACCTTGTGGAAGGTGTAAAGCATGTGGGAAGGCTGTTAAGAATATTCATCCTGATATCCATTTTGCTTTTCCAACTGTGGCGATTAAAGACAAAAAAAGATCAGATATAACGGCTGTTAATTTTTTAAAAGATTGGAGGGTACAACTTGAAGAGACGCCTTATTTTGATATAGATCAGTGGGTTGCGAGGATTGTGAAGACTTCTGCACGACCTGATATCAACGTGGCAGAATGCAACGATATCATACAGCGCTTAAACTTACAGTCGTTTGAGGGGGGAGCTAAAGTTCAGATCATCTGGATGGCGCAGTATCTGGGTAATAATGGAAATCGTTTGCTGAAATTGATCGAAGAGCCTCCAGCGAATACTTACATCCTATTAATCAATAGCATTGAGGGCTTAATCATCAACACAATTAGATCTCGTTGCCAGACGATCAGAATCCCAAGAATTTCAGATGAGCAGATCGAACATTCTCTCATAAATCTTCTTGGAGTTGATGAGAGCAGAGCTCGTGAAATATCGCTCCTCGCAGAAGGAGACTGGATTAATGCGTCCTCACAGGTCGAAGTGCAAACGAGTGAAATGATAGAGATGAGCTTAGGTCTCTTAGAAGTAGCGCATAGCTCAGACTACCTAAAGATGAGAACTTGGGTCGAAGGCATGGATCAATATGATCTCATGGCCAAAAAGTCAATACTGACCTACTGTCTCAGACTGCTCAAAGAACTCATTCATATAAAGTATGAACATACTGATCTAATCAGGATATCCAAAGCTGAGTTACAAAGACTACGACAGTCTGCAGTATTATCAGTACTCGATATAGATATGGTCAGTGAGTTATCAGCTATTATCTCAGATTGTCAGATATATCTAGATAGAAATGCCAACTCAAAAATTATCTTGTACATTTCATGCTTGCAGATAGAATCCATTTTGAGTGGCTCCGTTATGTACAGTAATAAGTTGTAATTTTACTTACATGGGATGTGCAGGATGTAATACAGGTAAGGATGGAGTCCCCAAAGGTTGCGGTAGCAAGGGTCATTGTACCAGTGGTGGCTGCAATAAGATGAACACATTTGACTGGCTCAGCAACTTGGATATTCAAGATCCATCTGAGTATCAATATATGGAAGTGAGCTTCAAAAATGGCGCTCGGAAAGACTTCTTCAAGATGAATCAGCGCTCTTCGGCAATGACTGGAGACATGGTCGTGGTAGAGGCTAACAATGGATATGATGTAGGTCGTGTCTCACTTAGTGGTGAGCTTGTGCGCCTTCAGATGAAAAAGAAGCGTGTCAACGAGGATCGAGTAGTCAGCAAAGTGATAAGGATTGCTAATGAGCGCGATCTCGAAAAACTTGAGGAGGCACGTTCAAAGGAGCAGCGGGCAATGGTTCGAGCTCGAGTTATCGCTCGATTGCTAGGCCTGCAGATGAAGATTGGCGATGTAGAGTATCAAGGGGATAATCGCAAGGCTACATTCTACTACACAGCCGATGGCAGAGTAGACTTTCGAGAGTTAGTACGCAGTTATGCTAACGAATTTAGAGTAAAGATCGAGATGCGACAGATCGGTAGTAGACAAGAGTCTGGCCGCATTGGTGGCATGGGACCCTGTGGTCGTGAGCTATGCTGCTCGACATGGCTGTCTAATTTTAAATCAGTCTCTACTAGTGCCGCTCGTTACCAGAATCTTGCCATCAATCAAACTAAACTATCAGGACAATGTGGACGACTCAAGTGTTGCCTCAACTACGAGTTAGATAGTTATCTTGATGCACTAGATGATTTCCCTAAGAGAGCGGATGTTCTTAAGACAGCAGATTATAGATATGAACTGCTTAAGACCGATATCTTCAAGGGTATAATGTACTATATCCAGAAGTTAGAGAGAGGTAGAGGTCCAGTTATTGCAATCAAAAAAGAACGTGTAAAGGAAGTTCTTGCCATGAATAAGAAAGGCGAATTTCCAGAAGATCTCGGGGCGGAGTTAGCCAGTATAGGCCAGGAATCCGATGACATGGAGTATGCGGATTTGACTGGTTTTATCGAGCTTCCTACACGCACTAAGAGGAAGAAAAGAGGAGGTAGGGATAAGCGCAGGAATAGTGGAAGAGGCAGAAGCCGGAGTAAAAGCGGTGGAGCTTCAAAAAATAAACAAAGAGATCCAGAAGGAAAATCTTCTGGTGGTGGTGACTCAAGAAAGCCATCAAATAATAAATCTAAATCTAACAAGAGGAGAAACTACAAATCCTCTAAAGGGAAACCGAATAACACGAACAACAAAAAAGATTAACCTAACAATCAAAGAACGGGATCGATGCAATACGATATTATTATCATAGGAGCTGGACCGGGTGGATATGTATGTGCGATACGCTGTGCACAGCTCGGTATGAAGGTAGCAATCATAGAAAAGAGAAATACCCTCGGTGGAACGTGCCTCAATGTAGGTTGTATTCCATCAAAGGCATTATTGGATAGTTCTGAGCATTTTCACAATGCCCAGAAGAATTTTGCCGCTCATGGAATTAAGATTCCTGCTCCAAAAGTCGACATGCCACAAATGATCAAAAGGAAACAAGAGGTAGTCGATCAAACTACTGGCGGGATAGATTTCCTTATGAAGAAAAATAACATTACGGTTCATTACGGAACAGGTAGTTTTGTTGACGCCCACACAGTTGTGGTCAAAGGGGATAAGACTGAGGAAATTACTGCTAAGCATATCGTGATAGCCACAGGATCTGAACCGATTACCCCACCTGCTTTTGGCTATGATGGCAATCGGGTTATCACTTCAACGGAGGCTCTTGAAATTACTAAACTGCCTAAGTCGATGGTGGTCATCGGTGGTGGAGTTATTGGTCTGGAGTTAGGCTCAGTATATGCTCGACTAGGGACGAAAGTCACTGTCATAGAGTATCAAGACAGATTGATTCCTGGTATGGATAAAGACCTTGGTAAGGAGTTGATGAGATCTATGAAGAAGCTTGGTGTTGAGTTTAAGCTCAAGCATATGGTTACTAAAGTGGAGGGCCTAAAATCTAAGGCCAAAGTAGAATACAAAAAGAGAGATACTGAAGAAGCTATCAATATAGAGGCCGACTATTGTCTTATTGCTATAGGTAGAAAAGCCTATACTGGAGATTTGGGTCTTGACAAGATCGGAGTAAAAACAGACGATCGTGGCAGAGTAGATGTGGATGATCATCTTGCTACTAATGTCCCTAACGTGTTTGCGATAGGAGATGTGATCAAGGGTGCAATGTTAGCACATAAAGCGGAAGAAGAAGGTGTTGTACTTGCTGAGATGCTGTCAGGTCAGAAGCCTCATATTGACTATAACTTGATCCCAGGTGTCGTATATACTTGGCCCGAGGTTTCAGGAGTAGGTAAGACCGAAGAAGAACTTAAGGAAGCGGGTGTTGCCTATAAGGTAGGTAAGTTTCCTATGCGAGCCTTAGGGCGTAGTCGTGCCAGTATGGATATAGAGGGTATGATTAAAATCCTTGCTGATAAAGAAACGGATGAATTGCTTGGCGTACATATGATTGGTGCGAGAGCAGCTGATCTAATTATGGAAGCGGTGGCACTCATGGAATTTAGAGCATCTGCCGAAGACATGTCACGCATCTGTCATCCACACCCAACTTACTCTGAGGCTGTGAAAGAAGCTGCACTTGCAGCAACGGACAATCGTGCATTACATAATTAGGCGAAGTTGTTAGTGACGAGTATTGAGTGACGAGTCGTTCTATTGAATTTATAGGCCCAAGACTTGCTACTCAATACTCGCTACTCACTCACATACGTCGTAATATACTTCCCTTCAAAGTTCAGTACCCACAGCTTATTATCAATAACTGCCACGTCGGCCGGTTTTGACAATCCTTCTGATAATATCTGTTTCACCCGACCTTTATGATCGAATATGACGACTCGATCATGTTCAAAATCGGTTAGTATGATGTTCTTGTCAGTTACAAATATACCTGTGGCAGCGTTGAAGTTTTGATCCTCACCAAAAGTGAATAGATGACTACCATCCTGATCAAAAACCTGACCTCTATTATTATAAGCATCTGCAACATATAGCCGATCCTTATAAAATTGTACATCGGTAGGGTAGTGCATCTGACCTGGCCCCTTGCCCCTGCCACCGAGTACCTGCCAATCTTGCCCCCTCTTAATAAGTACACGGTGATTATAAAAATCAGCTATGGCAATATGGTCCCCAGATACATCAACTGCTGCAGGAGCATCGAGGGAGTCTTGCAATATCAAAGTATCTATCGCATTATTACTCATGACTAAGATCTGATCAATGCTATAAGATGGGATATAAAGTTGATCTCCGGAGGAAGCAATGTGCATTGGGCGCTCTATTTCAATAGGATTACCAATCGATTGACCAGTTCGATCAATCTGAACTAAGCGATTGTTATTGCCATCGCTTATCCAGATTTGGTTACCTACTGCACTGATGCCTATTGGTGAAATGTCATTGAGCAGGATTGTCTCTGAAGCTACCCAAGCATGATGCCTACTACAGCTCACACAGAGCAGTAGTAGGAGCCCAAGAGCTGAGAATGGTTTGATGAGTCGTATCAATTCCCCTTGTTTATGCGATCATAATGACAGCATGGAGGTAAGGCATCATAGGTCTGATCAGCGGCCTTTTTATTCTGTGTGTCATGACCTAGGTCAACAACTACATCTTCTATGGCCTCCTTGCTGGTTAAGGACTCATCGTATGAGAAGCTCAAGATTTTAGTCTTAGTATCCCAATTAGCATCGGCCACACCCTTCACGCTCTTGACTGCCTTGTTGATGCGTGCTTGACACATACCGCAGCTACCTCCAACATATAGCGTGGTTTTTTCGAGATTATTTAGATCTACCTCATCAGATATAGCGATTTCTGCAGCCTCTTCAATTGTTCCGTTATACCTTGTCACCTTGGTAGTGACGGCAGTATAGCCTGCATTGTCCACCTTATACTCTACATCTGTCAGTGATAGGCTCTTTGAGGCGGGATAGGTAAAGCTGACGTCGCCACTTTCCATATCTATTTTAAGCTTTTTGAGACCCTTGAAGTCCTTGAGTTTCTTTTCTAATCCATAAGCACAAAATGGGCATCCTAACCCAGCAACAGTAACTTCAAATTGATCTACATCTTTTTTTCCTTGTGCAGCAGATGTAGCAGCACTCATCATAATGATGAGGGCAGATATTATAGTGATAAGTATTTGTTTCATTTTCGAATGTTTTTAATGATTCAGACGCCACTGTATCAACGCAAGTGACATTTGTTGTATTCCTAATTTAATCTTAATTAAAAAATGTATCGTGCTCCAATAAGTATATCGTTATTCAATCGAAAGCGTTGTATCACCTCCGACTGAAATAATGGTACTTGCACAGCAAACTCTACTGTTAACCGTCCACGTGCATATTGTATGCCTTGAGCATAAAGCAATTCTGTCTCGTCCGACTCTGGTCTGTACTGACCAAAATACTCAAAATACAAGTTAAGCTGATTGACAGGATAGGTTGGCTTAAGTAATGGCAATCCAAAGCCTAGCTTCAGACGGTACTCATCGATATTATCTCCTGGAGCCCAGTTATAACCAGCTTCGGCGGAGATCCCATATTTGATGGTTTCATAACCGCTGACTATACTCAGATAATGCTGATAAGTGCCATTAGCAATTTCAAAAGGACCAAATTCTTGCCCTGTTGGAAATTTTTGATTAGACTTCAGCACTACTCGATGTGTCCGAGCCTGACCGTCTTTACGGTAGAATTGATACTTGGTGATTAAGGCTATATCCCCTAAGTAACTCCCATCATTATCATCACTATCCAAGAAGTTGTAGGTAGTCAGCGGTAATTGTGCTGAGAATAAAAGATCAGAACTGGGTAACCAGTTCACTATTAACGGTGCTTTGACGAAATTGCCTCCTACTGTATTTCTGAATTCAGTAAGAGTCCTAATGACAATGGTGTTTCCACCAAGCATAATAGGCTTGTCAGCTGTGATCGGCGGCCCTTGTGCCAGCCCATCTGCAGATGCCATTATCATCACAATGGCGAAGAATATATTTTTCATAGTTGTCTTGTTCTACTATAGATTTATTGAATATTAGAAAATCAATAATATGGCGGAATGCCAATTCATATAGAACACTAACAAAGGAAGGAACCCAAAACAACTCTGAGCTGATAACCAGACAACGGAGGAGGTTGAGGGTATAATGGATTAAAATTTACTTGGTGGTTAATAGTTGGATAAATGGATGCTTTGGTTGGAATGAAAAGTAAGGGTAACGCAATGTTACTACTAATTTGCGCATGAGATAAGCCATCGTAATCAAGTTGATTAAAGCTTGGTTTATCGGTGCAGCAGTCTTTTCCATCAGGACTTGGTTTGGAGCAACATTTATTTGTAGGCTGCTCTGCAATTCCGCAGACTTCAACGATCTTATCTACACAGCAGCGAGACTCAAGAGATACATTTAAACCACTCAGATATCCATTGCAGTAATGGACAGACGCCGAAAAACCTACTCCAGGCAGACTGAACAGGATGAGCAATAGATATGCTATCCGTGACCTATATCTTGATGTGAAGCTCACTTCTCAAAGTTAGGATGAATTAGACTAATAACGCAATGTCTTTTACAACGATTGTAACCACATGATCAACTCATCGCGTTCAGTATTATCTAGCTTGGCATCTGAGTGCATCCAAGTATAACTCTTGAGTGGCATATGGCGCAACTCAATTTTCTCGATACATTCTTCAATTTTGTGAGCTTTCTTCTTGTTACTATAGCTGTTCCATATGCTGAAGTTGAGGTGCTCGACGCCACCTTTTATATGACCTTTAACCCACCATGCTACTGGCTGAATGTTAGTGTACCAGGGATATGACGTCTCATGAGAATGACAGTCATAGCAGGCACTCTTGAGATTCTTAAGTACAGAGGCAGGTGGATTAGTCCTCGTCACAAAATCCTGCGCAGCATCAACTGGTGGATTTGTTTTGTCGATGCTTATGAACTGGATAACGACCAGAGCGATTAATGCCGCTATTAAAAACTTTCTGATATATGGCCACCATTTCATATGTTTCGATTTATTCTTATGGTCAAACTTACGAAAGGTCCTCCGGAAGTCGCCCCTCAATTAAACTGTGTAAGTCGAGATCATGCTCTTTGACAAAATTTCCCATAGAAGGAATCTCACTCAACAACTCTCCCATTTTGATCATGGACTCTTCAAATTCGAGGATATAATCTTCATGAAGTTTAGCTGTGAGTTTTTGCAGCTTGAGAACTCGCTTGACCACATACTCATTTAGAGTCTTCATGGAGAAATACCCCGAGCGCCGTAGGGACGAGATATTGCGTTCTAAGCCTTCGGTCAACATCAGGTAGTTAAGTTCGATTTCGCCGACTTTGTCGCTTGTGATATCCTTATGATAAGTAATCTTACCGGAGAGCTCTCTTAGGGTCAGCAAGAGATATCCAGGGGAGTAATAATAGGATGGATATTGTTCCATAGCCTCCATAATCAGAGCACGCACATCGTTGCGCCTTTCCTCCTGAGTATCTGAGTATTCGAGTAGTTGATACTCCAGTTTATGAACCAACTTCTGATCCTTAGGAAGTAATCTAAATATGAGCTTATCTTTTTCTTTCTCAGTGAGGTCTGAGATAGCAGCTTTTAATTCTGGAATTAATTTGGCTCGGGCCATTCGATATGGTTTATAGATGGTCTAATAAACAAGAATTTATAATCATTGGATTATGACTTCTTGACATATTTGGTCAGTATAATAATGGTTTGATCATTGATCTTGCCCTGTATATGTTCAGCATTATCCTGCACCAGTGAGATTCTTCGGACAGCCGTCCCTCGCTTAGCGGTGAAATTTGCCCCCTTGACATTCAGGTCTTGGATGAGCACGACAGAGTCACCATTCTTGAGGATGTGACCATTGCTATCCTGGTGTATGATCTGATCATCACTGGTTTCTGCCCACTCCTGTGTAGTTTCATCCATATACATAGTGTTCATCAGGTCCTGTGCCCAGGGCGTTGCCAAGCCTTTTAGCGTTCGATAGGATAGTACCTGTACCGCAGGGACTGTACTCCAAATACTCTCGTTGAGGCATCGCCAGTGATCTTCATTTAGATTTTCAGACTGAAGCTCCTCTGTGCAAGTCTTGCATATGACGATATAATCATCATCTGATTCGCCATTCTTAGGAGTGACTAAATAAGCTGAGAGATCTGCGTTATTGGTGCATAGTTCGCACTGATTATCGGATCTCGACTTGAGCGCTGTAGACAAACTCATACAATAAGATTATTCCTCAAAGATACTGGCTAAGGTGACATGACAGATGTAGATATTTCGATCTGTTATTAGAGTTACGATAAGTTAATATCAGCGGCTAAATCGCTCATGATTTAATTATAACTTGCACAAGCGTCCTTCACGGACTTTTAAAAATATACGATATGAAAAGGATTGTCTTTGTCATTGCTTTTAGCTCTATTTCGACTCTCGCTTTCTCTTGGGGTAAGAACGGGCATCGGATTATTGCGGCTATCTGCGAGACTTATATGTCTGAAGCTGCCAAAGAAGAGATGTATCATATCATGGGTCCAGACTTCATCGAAGAGTTGTCAGTTTGGCCTGATTATGTGCGGTCGGAGCCAGGATGGAAATTTGCCGATCCGTGGCATTATACCACGGTTCATGTTGGTCAAACTCCTGATGAAGTCCGCAGAGGCTATGCCGAGGATGATGATATCAATGACGCTTTGGAAGCAATTGATCTTATGGCCGACATACTGCGTGGAGATCAGAGCGCCATCAATTGGTTGGAGTCCAAAATGGAAAAATCAGGCGCCAAGCCTTTGCGAGGATCAACGCGAGCTACTGCCCTGGCATACTTGGTCCATCTTGTGGGAGATTTGCATATGCCGCTCCATGTAGGGAAGAATCAGGATCGAGGAGGTAATAACATTAAGGTTATATATTTTGATGAACGTACGAATATCCACTCGCTATGGGACACAGGCATGATCGAGCATGAGCAATTGAGCTATACAGAGTTCGCCCGATTCATCAATAAGGCTACTCCTGGCGATGTGTCTGATTGGCAGAATAGTACCGTAGACGATTGGGCCGACGAGTCCATAAGCTTGAGAGAGGACATCTATAATAATATCTACAACTATACTGATCGTGAGACTGGATTGCCATCCTTTAGCTGGAAGTATCAGCATGATTATATTCCACATGTAAAGGACAGGTTGCTCAAGGCTGGAGTGCGCCTAGCAGGCGTGTTGGATGAGGTATTGCGCTAGCCCAAGTCATGTTAACCATTTTATATTTGGGCGATGTCCTGCTTGACGACTTTTGAAGCTTGATAAAAGAAAAAGGCAGCAATAAGATCTAATCCAGATATGGATAATAGACTCCATCGTACTGCATGATCTCCATAAGTTGGGGCAAGCATGTCGCTTATGACTCCAGTGAGGTATGGTCCTAATCCCAAGCCAAATAGACTGATCAATATCATCACAATGGCACTAGCGGTAGCACGCATCTGTGATCCAACCATCATCTGTACAATTGCATATGTCGGCCCTAAGAATACGGCATATGTGATATTCGGAATCAGATAGGCACACAGGGTGACATACTTTTGTGTGGTGAGTAAAAGTAATAATGCAAATGGCATACTCAACAATATGGATATGGTAGGCAACCATAGATACCATCTGATATCTTTTTGACTGAATCGATCACCCATGTAGCCACCGAGATAAGTACCGAGCGCACCAAACACACCTATGGCAAGGGCTAGCCATAAGCCGATCTCGACAGTATCCATACCGTAGACTCGTGAGAGTAAAGGTGGCATCCAATTGGCAAATGCACTACCCACAAAAGTGTGCAAAATCACTGCAATACCAATAAATATAAAAGTCTTCTTCGCACTCAGATACTTGAATACAGCCCTAACAGATGGAACTGGAGTATCATCATCATTTTCGTGTAAGGCTAGTTGTCGTTGTGGCTCTTTGATCGTCCAATAGAAGATCATGGAGAACAGTAGCCCTGGGATGCCTATGATATAAAACGCCGTGCGCCACCCATAGAGCTGCTCAAGTATCCCACCGAGGGCAAATCCAAATAATAGCCCGATATAGACGCCAAGTCCATGTACGGCATAGGCCATCGATCTCTTCTCCTGCGGAAAGTAATCTGCTATGATTGCATGAGATGCCGGAATTGCTCCAGCCTCTCCAAGCCCTACTCCTATTCTTGCAAAAGCAAGTTGTATGTAGTTGGCAGCAAGACCAGTAAGTGCTGTTATGAGGCTCCATATCGCAAGAGACATGGTAATAATGTTTTTGCGACTGGAGCGATCAGCAAGTCGAGCTATAGGTATGATGACAATCACATATAGTATCGAAAAGGCAAGGCCACTCACAAATCCGAGTTGGGCATCGGTGAGCCCCAAATCCTCCTTGATAGCTTCTTGTAGGATAATAATCAGCTGACGATCTATAAAGGCAAATACCGATACTACCGTTAGCATGATCAATACATACCAATGGTACCATGAGTTGTGCTGATGAGACTGATTTTGCGCCACAGATAAATTGTGGATTTTAAGGTAAGGTAAAAGCTTGCGAAATAGAGAATGATAAATTGTCAATTAATTGCCTTGCTAATAAATATATATAGAAGATAGTTCTGTTCTTTCTGAATTAGACTAAGAAGATTTCTCCTTATGTCGAAATAAGTTCGAAGACGATTTTTGTACGTAAAAAACTGTCTGTTGGATATCTCGAGTGATAATCTAAAAGGGATCAGTATGACACACAAAATTTTAGTCTTTGAAAAGGACTTAGAAAATTTCTCCCAATGGTCGAAATGAGTTCGAAGACGAATTTTGCGAGCAAAAGTCTGTCTCAATGAGCTAAGAAATAATGATCAAATTCATCATTTATGCGATTCAAGACTATGGTCTGAGGTTTGGACCTTGAAGATTCTCTCTCGGGTCGAAATGAGTTCAGTTATGCAAATCAGAGATTTGCTACTTCACTCACTTTCCGATACATAAAGTGATAAATATTGATACTCAATTAGTTAGGCTAATCGGGCAACAAATGGGCAACAAAAGTCTGATAATCAAGAGAATACAAAGGTAAATAAAGACAAATACCTTAGAAGGATTGCACAATCGAATATAGTCCTTTTTTCCTTCTCTTAGCCTTTAAATGCAATTCTTGATAGTTGGGTAGTTCATTACAATAAGTCTTGTTGTAGGGCTTAGCATAGCCCTGACGGATCAATATTTCATTCAACGAATTGCCGTTAGGCAAGAGGACGTATGCAAGAGTTCTTCCGTACTTGTCAGTTCTATTTTTTAGCTCTTGAATTACGGTTACAGGTTTACCAATCTTGGCTCTCTTTTTTAGAAACTCATAAGACTTCATTCCAAGTTCTCTCAAAAGTTGAGCTGGCATATGTGTCTCTCGTTCATCAGTTTTCATCTTTCTTCCAATGCTTAGCTCTGGAGCATCTATACCGTAGAGTCTGATTTCTTCCTCTTCATTGGTGAATATATTTTTGACAATTAGACCGTCACCGTCTACCACCTTTACTATTTCAAAATGGTTTCTAATTATCATTTGATGGGTTACGTCTATTTGCATCTGTATGCACTATTTAACGAATTGAATATCAATAAGTTACGAACTAAATTTATAACATTATTCATTAGAAGTTAATTCTATAAAAATTATAAAATTATGGCACGACAGAAAGGTCCATTAAAGTACGTAGGAACATTAGGAGATGTTCGACATTTTAAAATCAAAGGAAATGAAGGTTTCTTTGCAGGAATGATCGGTGGTCCTACTGCTGAGCAAATAGCATCAGATCCCGCATTCAAAAGAACTCGTGAAAATATGAACGAGTTTGGAGGAAGTGCTACCGCAGGTAAAGCACTAAGAACGCCTATCATGGGATTGATCAGGAACAATGGCGATAGCCAAGTGACTGGTCGATTGACTGCAATCATGAAGAAGATCAATTTAGAAGATGGATCTGAGGCAAGAGGTCGAAGAGCGGTTCTAATTTCTGCGGCACCGCAATACCTACTTGGATTCGAGTTTAACAAAAACACTTCGTTAGGTGGAGTATTCAATGCTGGCTATACTATAACACCTACTGCGACAAGAGAGAGTTCTACTTTAGATGTACCGGCATTCAATCCTTTGGATAGACTTTTTATTCCATCTGGTGCTACGCATTTCAGATTGATCAATTCTATTTCTGTCCTTTCGGATTACGAGTATAATGAAACTACAAAAGTGTACGAAGCTAAGGACTCTGCTAATGACGGATTAAAGGATGTACAGTATTCAGCTTACATGCCTGTAAATGCTATGACCACTGCTATTAGCTTAGTAAGTACTCTTCCCAATACTCCAACCCTTAGTGCTGATGTATCTGTGATCAATATATTGGGAGTAGAGTTTTATCAAGAGGTGAATGGAACACAATATCTTTTTGCTCAAGGTAACGCAATGAAGATTGATACGATATTCTAATTTTCCCATCAGTTAATTAGAGTTTTTCAGAAAGTCGAAGCCTGTCCATTTTGGATGGGCTTTTTTATTTGCATCAAATTTCAGTAGAAAGGTGACTCATAGTGCCTTTAGGTATTAGTTAAGCATACCTTATATATGAGTCAGATTGATAACCCCAAGTAGACAAAATCTACTCAGGGTTATTTCAATTCTTAATACTCAGAAGGAAATAGCATTGTTGTATGCTGTCTATCTGCTTCTGTAATAATCCATACCTTCTCATTCATTGCTTTAATAGAAGATGGCAAGTTATAAGATGAGATTATTCGACTGCCATTCTCTAATGAATAGGTGTTTTGCAATGCATCATCTTTACAGACATCCCCCCAGTCACAGTTCTTGTGTCTTGTTATTGCAGAGACTGCAAACTTTGCAAAGAGTTCAGATTCTGCAATGAGGTCATTAATGGTTGCGGTTAGGTAAATTCTTCCTGTTTGAAGTTTAGACATTGTGATGAAATTTATTGATTAAAAAATATTTGGTCTTAAAAACAGACCTGCAGGTGATAAAAACCATATGCAACCAATTGAGCTAAGGAAGGATTTTTACAAGGTGGATCGCTCCGAAGGAGTGCTGTGTTGAGCCTTGTGGGTGGGAGACCTTGTAATAATACTGACGCAGCCTACCTTGCATTTTGGTTATTTTCTCTTGTTGAAACGAGAACTAAAAAGATCATTAATCGAGACGGACTAATTCTTATTTACTTTAAGGCTTTATAATTCGCTGTAAACTCAGACGAGTAACAAAGGAGTGGAGCTGTAATGCAATGAAAGCGGAATGACGACTTACGAAGGATGACACGGGCAGAAAGCGGGCGACGGCAAGGTGTGAACCGAGAATGTGACGTAGGAACATGTAGGTGAAGTTGCTGCTTTTGCGTTGGCTCGTAATGGCAGCCAGACAACGACTGCAAGGAGGCGACTGGTGAAATGAGAAAGGGTTGGCAGCATTGTGGGTGAGCCGCAGCGAGCTAATATCCCTTTAAGGGATGCCGCTGAAAACATACCACCAGAGGTGGTAATACTACAAAGAGATTAGCGAAGCCGCAGCCGTCAGAGCTGCCCGCAAACAATAAGTGACGGTCAGATACAGAGTGCTATAATGCAATGGTACGGAGAGAGAGAACGAGGCGACAGCCGTAGCTGAACGAAAGTAGTAATAGCTCTATGGATATGAGAGTAGTCACGTGTGACGAAAGGAGGTGAAGCTGCAGATATGGTGACAAAGCTCTACGTAATGCAATGGAGTAGTGCTGTTACTCTGAGTATGACGATCTGCTACTAAATGCTTGGCTTTGTGGGATAGCTTAGTAGCGGTGAGGAATGAAAGAGTATGGCGACATATATGCCAAGCCGACTGTAGGAACGCCGCTTTACAGCGACTGGTGAGGAATCCCCTCGATGGGGTGACGAGGCAGAATTTCTCGTAAGTCTTGCCAATTAATAGATTACTTACTATCTATACTTCCTGAAGAAAACTTAGAAATGCCATTTATATTCTCAATTTCAAAATACCCAGCTGTTGGAGCTTTGATATTTTCAGTTTTGATTATACCCCTCATATCTACTTGCAAGTTATAAATCCTGATTTTATCATTTACTTTTTCTACTGTGTAATATCCTTTAGCAAACCACCGCATTTTATCAGCCGTCCTTTGATCGATAAGATTTAGATATTCATCATTGATTGGAAAAACTTCTATTGAGTTATCAATGTGTAATAGAACAGAATGCTGAAGCATGTAAATACTGTCTTGACTTTTTGCTACACCGTACCAATTGATATTAGCAATGCCTACTGGCATCGTTAATAATGAATTATACTCAATTTTCTCATCACTTAATCTTTCTGATATTTTAGAATTTACAATCTCCTTGTTTATCAATGTAAAAATTAAATAGAGTGAGCTAATTACAATTCCATAGGTGTTATATTTTGTGCTATCTGATTTTGAACTATAAACAAACAAACTCAAAAACAAACCGATAAGCAAAGGTATTGTGTACAAGGGGTCAACAACATTTATACTATCGAAACCTATTCTCTTTTTGCTAAATGGCAAATAAAGTTGTGTCCCATATGCGGTAAAAGTATCCAATAGCATATGTGTAAATAAACATAACCAAGAAAACAATAGAAGTATTTTGAATTTGACATTTCGAAACCACTTAATTCTATTTAGTACAACTGTAATTAACAATGCACCCAATAGACTGAATACTAAAGAGTGACTAAACCCTCTGTGTATGCTTAGCATTTCAAGTTTGTCATAAAACAAATATAATATTACATCTAAATCAGGAACAGATGCTACTATTGCTCCTAATAATGCTCCTTTATTACCTATTTTTTTACTTAATAGAGAATGCCCTATAGCCGCTCCTAATGCAGCTTGAGTTATGCTGTCCATATTATAAATGATTTATAGTTAATTCCATTCCATTCTCTGAAGCCGAACTGCATTCAGTATCGCTAATAATGCTACGCCTACATCTGCAAAGACAGCTTCCCACATAGTAGCTAAACCTCCTGCACCAAGTATTAACACAATGATTTTGACACCAAAGGCTAATGCTATATTTTGCCAAATAATTCGCTGTGTGGACTTACCGATTTTGATTGCAGTTGCGATTTTAGAGGGTTGATCGGTTTGAATAATTACATCTGCTGTTTCTATAGCTACATCACTTCCCAACCCACCCATAGCAATACCTACATCACTCGCTGCTATTACAGGTGCATCATTTATTCCATCTCCAACAAATGCTACTATTTTTAAGCGATCCTTTTTAATGGTCTCAACTTCATTCAATTTATCTTCTGGTAACAATCCTCCTTTGGCTCTATCTATTTTTAATTCTTGAGATACTTGTTGGGTGATTGAGTTTTTATCGCCAGATAGCATTATGATTTCTTGAATTCCTGTATTTCTCAAAAGACTAATACTTTCTTGAGTATCTTCTTTTAATTCATCAGCAATGGTTACAAAGCCTGCAAACTCATTGTCAATACTTACCAATACAATGCTTTCTACAATATTTTCAGTTTCGGGTGGAATACTGACACCCATTTCCTTCATCAATTTGTTATTACCTACGGCAATGACTTTACCATTTACTATTCCACTTAGTCCTTTCCCTGCAATTTCTTTGATATTAGTTGCTTCGGGTAAGCTTGTGCTTTTTTCATCGTATTCTAATATTGCTTTAGCAATAGGGTGAGTGGATTTGGATTCAATAGACATTAATAATCGCATAAAATCATTTTCTGAAATATCACTGAATAGCTTTATCTTTTTGATTTTGAAAACCCCTTTAGTAACGGTTCCAGTTTTGTCCATTACCAATGTATTCACTTTTGTTAACTGGTCAAGATAAGTAGCTCCCTTAAACAGAATGCCATTCTTAGAAGCTGCACCTAAGCCACCAAAATAGCCTAATGGTATGGAAATGACCAATGCACAAGGGCAGGAAATAACTAAGAAAATCAAAGCACGATACAACCAATCAGAAAATACATAAGAGTCAACAAAGAAGTATGGTAATACACATATAGCAATCGCCAAATAAACTACAATAGGTGTATAAATCTTAGCTAAACGTCTTATGAGTAATTCTGTTTTTGACTTTCGAGCTGTTGCATTTTGAACAAGGTCTAATATTCTTGCTATGGAACTATCATTAAATAATGAGGTTACTTCTACTTCTACTACATTTTCTAAATTGATAAATCCCGCTAATATTTTCTCTCCTTTTTGTACCGACTGAGGTTTGCTTTCCCCTGTCAGGGCTGCTGTATTTAAACTTGTTTTCTCACTTAATAATGTACCATCCAAAGGAATTTTTTCACCAACTCTTACCTGTATCGTATCGCCAATCTTTACATCTTCAGGATTGACTTCAACATAGTTTCCATTCTTAAATACATTGGCAATTCTGGGCCTTACATCTAAAAGAGCTTTGATATTGTTTTTAGATCGACTAACTGCTGCTGATTGGAATAATTCACCAACTGTATAAAACAACATTACAGCTACTCCTTCAGGATATTCGCTTATGGCAAATGCACCAATGGTAGCTACAGACATTAAGAAAAACTCGGTAAAAACCTCTCCTTTTAGAAGAGCTTGAAAAGCTTCTTTGATTACAGTCAAACCAACAGGTATGTAGGCTGCTGAATACCATATAATTTTCACCCACCCAACAAAAAAGACAGCATTAAATAAATGCTCCGCTGCTAACCCTGATAACAAAAAAGCTAAGCTAATAATGGCAGGAAGGTATGCTGCCCAAGAAGATTCATTGCTGTGGTTATGAGTATGATTGTGTCCATCATCATCACTATGTTCGTCCATTGTTATTACCGGTGGTGCTGTCTTGTAGTCAATTTTTTGTTCTAAAGAACAGCAAGTGATTTTACCGTCATTATCATATTCGTGTTTATGATGATCGTTTATAGCCATCGTCTAACTTTATTTTTATATTGAGTATAAGCGTCAGTATGTGTTTTCACCAAATATTCTTCTTCAAGTCTGATTTGTGTATTAATACTGATAGTAGACAGTGATATTATTAATAATGTAAAGGCATTTGGCAGAACTAAAAACAGTCCAATATTAGCTATCATAATTCCAAGGAATATTGGGTTTCTTGAATATGAATAAAAACCTTGAGTTATTAACTTAGTTTTATTGATATCATCTATTCCGATCCTCCAGGAGTCTTTCATGTTAGATTGAGCTAACCATACTAAGATTAACGAAATGACAAGTAGGGCCCATCCAATCTGAGTTAATATAGGTAGTTCTAAATACCAAAATGGTAGTAAGTAGTTGCTTTTCTCTGGGGCTAATGCATAGAATAAAATCACCACAAATTCCAACAAGCTAATAAAGGTAAAGACCTTGCCATTATAGCCATGAGCATCATCCGTCTTATTGAATGTCAAGGGATTGATATTAGTCTTCTTCCATAGGATAAATGACCTAAGGAAGAAGACTAAAAAAGAATAAATAATAAAATAGAAAAGTAAATACATACTAATAATTAATGGTGATGATCGTGGTCTCTTCCAAATGGCTTTAGATGAATACCTACTGTAAATACAAATCCATCAGTAGGAGCATATATTTCTTGAAATACTGGGTTTAGAACAGATCCTTTTACTTCAGAAGAAAAGCCACTTTGTCTTGTATCTGTAAAATTTTCAAAATTGATGTATGGGCTACCCCAATCAAAGTGTTTTTGAGCTAAAAAACCCATTGTGAAGAAATCAGAAGTACTGCTGCCATCCGATAAAAATTGCGACCCAGTATAGTATGCTTCATAACCAATTCTCCATTCTTCATTCTCATACATCAAAACAGTGCCTGCATTATGAATCGGTGTTAAAGGTTTTTGCGGAGAACCTGCGAGATAATTTAGGCTTGTATTTATATGAGCATAATTTATAAACCATCTAAAATCTCTAAAAGAGAATTTTACATTAGTTTCTAAGCCAATACTTTGAACCTGTTCTGGGGCATTCACAAATGTAAATGTATTGTCTGCATTGGGTTGTAACAATAATGCATTTGATATTTGTGTTGTGTAAAAAAGTTGGTTAAATGAGACTGAAAGTTCATCAGTGATTGCGGTTCGATAATTTAGGTCAAGGTTTACTCCAAAAGATTTTTCGGCATTTATAGTTTCTTTATTGATAGGAAGAATGCCTTGAAAATTAAGCGTTGCAGCTTCCTCTGTAAACATGTCAGGTAGCTTGTATCCTAAGCCGCCGCCAACTCTTGTCGTAATCTTATTACTTGCTTTCCATAAAAGCGATACTCGTGGTAATGGGAAAAAACCCCAATCCGTCGAGTAATCTGTACGAAATCCTGATTCTAAGGCTAAAGTCTCGGAGATGTCTGTGGTGTTATTTATGAAGAGACCTATTGTTTGTTGATTCAAGTCTCTTGGCTCAACTTCAATTGACTCTTTGAATGTACTGGTATAGAAATTGGCTCCTAATATCCAATCTGATTTATCCATGGACTTTGAATAGTTAAGTTCAGTAAAAGAATTGATTTCATCTCCAGCAAAGTCATAATCTGGAAGATTAGTTTCTCGGTTAAAATATCCAACACTATTTTTAAATTCGATTTTTTGATTGTCCGATATTGAAGATTGATAAACCAGTTGTGAATTTATTCTATCAGAGTAATTGTTTTCAAAATAACTATGCTCACTATTTGCTCCGTTATTAACAACTTCTATATCACCCCCTTCTCTACTATCGGTTGTTGCATTTACTCCAAACCACAATGTTGAACGGTCGTTTGGATAGTAAAATATTTTGGGGTTTAGCGAAAAAGTTGTTGTCTTAGGTATGTTAGTAAAACTATCATCATCAGGATTATAAGGGGTATTGTGGTGTGCTGCTCCATAAAGTGTAAAGCCAACCTTATCTTGTCTTTTGCTATAAAATATGTTTGCAGTACTACCACCTGTATGTGTTTGAGCTAATAGGATATCTAATGCTGGTTCGCTTTTTGGCTGTTTTGATACCATATTAACTAAGCCAGCAATGGCACCTCCACCATATAAGGTTGATGAGCTTCCTTTAATTATTTCAAATTGTGCTAAGTCGAGTGGCGGTATTTGCATAATACTTAGTCCACCAGAAAATCCACCATATAATGGAAATCCATCTTTAAGAAGCTGAGTATATCTGCCATCTAATCCCTGAATCCTTATACTGCTATTGCCGCTACTCAAACTGGTCTGTTGAATCTGAATCCCTGTGCTTTCTCTCAAGACCAAAGAAATATTTGCAGCATTCATTATAGCTTTTTCTTCTAATTCTTCAGCATTAATAAATTCAACTCTGGTAGGAATATTTTTGATTGACCGAGTACTCCTCGTTGCCATGATAGTTATTTCATCTAATTCCTCTGTCTCTTCGTGTAGTTCAAAAATAAAGGGTCCAGAATCAAAAGTGAGATTAATAACAGTATCTACTGATTCATATCCTATGTAAGAAATGAAAACTTCGTGTTGACCTAATGCAACATTTTCAATTATTATGTTACCATCAAGGTCAGTTACGCTTCCTTGATTAGTTTCTTCAAAAAGCAATGTAGCACCAATAAGCGGCTCTTGATGCTCTTCATCAAAAATGGATGCTTGAAAATTAATAGTTTGGCAAAATGCAATGATAGATTGCAATAAGAGTATCGCAATGAAATATATTTTATTCATTATATGATTATATTGTTAGTGTATGGAAAAAATTGAAATGAGACGGATTTGTCCCTTGAATTTTAACTAACAAAAGGTCGGTGGATGCCAAACAGTATTGCTATAATCTAATGAATAATTAAAAGAATAGTCAAATCGATAGATTGACAAGAGGTCTATCCGACCTAAGAAAAAAATGTTGGTGATAGGCATACTGATTAGTGACCCACAACAGATACACGTACAAAATGGTGTACAGTCGTCATCTTCATGATCGTGAGAATGATCAATATGATCTTTAAGTTCTATATGCTCTTTATTAAAATCAGTAGAACACCCTACAATATTGCCATCGGAGCAAGGCACAATCGCCAAGGCTGTTATATAGATAGCTAATATTGATGTAAAGTATTTCATATGTTGCCACAAAGATAGTATACCTTCTCTGCAAGTTAGTTGCAAAGGTTATTGATTACATTCTCCACATAGTCCTTTTATTACCAGATTTGCTTGTGACATTTTAAAGTTAGTAGGCAATTCTATTTTAGGAATATTTTGGTTTGTCAGACAGAAAGTATTTTGGCACTTTGTACAATGAAAATGATAGTGTTGATCGTCAGCTTGACAATTGCAAGATTCTAAACATAAGGCATATTTCAATTGCTTCGTTCCATCATTAATGGTGTGGACTAATCTGTTTTTCTCAAATGTTTTTAGAGTTCTATAAAGAGTTGATTTATCCGAATTTACAAAGTGTTTTTCAATTTTATTAAGTGATACTGAGCTTGATTGTTCCATTAAATATTGAAGTACCAATATTCGCATAGCCGTAGGCTTAATATCTCTTTGATTGAGTTTTTTTTCTAATTTTTCATTCATCATAAAAACCAAAGGTTGTTCTTTCCGAAGGCTGGTATCTTATCTCCTTCAAAAAATGGAAATATCTTGGCTACCATTTCAGGATACTTAATCGTTACTGGTAGGTTTTGTTGTCTTACTGACTTCCAATACATTCTGCTGAATTGATACACTTGGTCTATTACCTCTTTGATATTATCACTATCATTAAAATAAGTATCATCTGTACAGAAGAGAGATAACTTGACTGGAAAATGTTTGATACGTGGTGAGGCAAGATCAGGATTATGTCTTGCATTATTAAAGAGAATAAACTTCCCCGTCATTATTTCAAAGTATGTTCCACTTACTGGCATTAAGTCATTGCTGTCATTGTCAAAGGCAATGAAGTCGCTTGATTCAGTCTTATTTATTGTAACCACAACTATTGGTATCGTAAGTCCTAACTTCTCTAATGTCTTTCTTATCGGATCTAATTCTCTTGTGCTAAAGGGCTTGTAATAGTGTATGACTAACTTATCCGCATGTTGGCCATGATCAACAAAGAAGTTAAGTATCTTCTTTTCTATTTTCTGAGCCAGTAGGTCTAACTCATTATCTAATAGACAATCGAATCCTTTAAACTCTCCTTTGTTGTTAAAACAAAATGCACTCCCTACGTATCGTCTATTCAGTTGATTAGACTTAAATGCTCCAATACCTACTATTAGCTGTGGTTGTAATTTACTCTCTAATCTCCATGGAATACCGTCAATTTTTGCCAATAGAGCTGGAGCTATATTGGCCATAAAGGATGCAAAATAATTGTCTTTGATACTCTCTTTGTAAATTACTTGGGAAGTGATTTCATGCTTTAGGAGTTCTTCTTTAAACTGAAAGTATAGTTCATTATGTTCATCTGCTTCCTTATGTATTGGGCTCACATAGATAGCTACGTATCTTGTATCCGGTATCTTCTGTAAATTTATAAGATGGGTTTTCAATTCATGTAAGGCGGTGTCTGGGGATTCAAAAGCTAAGCTGGTGCCGTCATCAAAATGTATAGGTTGTTTAATATGACGTGCCAATGGTGGGAAATAAGTCTTTACTCCGTTTTTGAGATAGCGATATAATTTTGCCACATATTCCTGTCTGTCAGGCTGATGATAGATGAAAAAGAATCTAACATTATCATGGATTGATGATTTGTATGGGCCATGCTTCATTCCTACTTTAGGGTCTACAAATGACTTAGAAGCAAATTGTAGCATGTTTGACTCTGATGTAGTTCTCTTTACCTGATCTACAGGTATTTTGAAAAAACCTTTGCCGCTATGATGGATAATATCTTTGAACTCATCTGTATTGAGATATTTTCCATAAAGTTGTTTTATTTTGGTTTGATATGGTATATAACGATTAGCGAATGGTTCTTTGTTGGTGTCTATTTTCAACTCGACCTGCTTAGGCACTGATAGTAGCGGATATATTTCATCTATTTTCTGCTTGACATCATCTGGCAGTTTTTTGAATTTATATAATCTACCTTCACAGAAGACTTTGCTAATGCTATTTGTTGGCCACTCTAATTCTGCTAAATTCTGGGTACTTGCCTTAGAAACCCCATTATAAGAAACCAATAGGGCAGGGCCTTTTGCAATTTTAGAAAAATGGACTTTTATAGTAAACTTTTGATAGCCTTGGTATTTTGGTTTAGTCAGTGTATTATCCTTAAACCATATCTCCACATCGTTTACAAAATTGTAATCAACGACTGCTGCCTTGTCTTTAAAGTACTCCAAGATAAGTTGGCTGTAATAATGCTTAACAAACCTGTTATCCTTATAGAAATCAACTTCACCAATGTACTCACAATCGGTAGTGTCCTTAAAGTTAGAGTATAAGTATTTAATATTGCTAAAGTCATCCCAATGCTCATTAGTGATAATACGAGGTAATGTAGACCTATGGACAGGAAAGTAACCATCTCGCTTCTCAGTGGTAAAACCAAATGATAAAGATTCATTTGGATGAGAGAATGGGATTATATTTAGAGATAAGTTTTTCAAGTGAATTAATAATTTTTTGTACGATTGTATTTTACTTGTTCTTCTGCCACATGCAATGCTTTTATAGCTTCATCTTCTTCAGAGATCATCGCATAAAGTTGGTCTGCCAGCCATAGAGTTTTTGCATTCTCTTTGTCCAATTTCAGAATCTCAATAAGTCCATCCACATGATCACGTTTAGCTGTACGTTCACCACGTTCTATTTTACTTAGCATAGCTGTATCTATATCGAGCTTAGCCGCAAGGTGGCGAAGAAGCATTTCGTTTTCTTCTCTTTTAGACCTGATTAAAGAGCCAAATTTATGCATTAGACTTATTTACACTTGACAAATATTGACAAATGTAAGAAAAACAAGAACAAATTAGACCTTTCTATATATGCCAGTTTTGACTTTCCTGAGAAACTTAGGTATAGAGTTCGCTAAGAACTCATCTACGGATCGTTCACTTATGTCAAGTGGTCCTCCGATTTGAATAGCTTCACTCCTTTTGAATTGTTGTGGAAGAGCTTCAAAGGGTTTCCGCTTATTCTCTGGCATCTTGAATAGAGAAGACTCCTCTTGTGCTGCTAAGTTGCTGAACATCAGTAAGGCATGGTTAAGGTAGACATCAGATAGAGCTATGGCATTATCAAAGTCGGTATCATCACAAACGACTACGGGTTCTAACTCTGCATTTTCATATTTGCGTAAAGCTGTGAATACCATCGCCATTCTATATACAATCAGGCCTAATCTAAATACTACACTGACTGCATCTTCTCCTGTGAATACCGCTACTTGGGTCAAGTACTTATTGAATGTCTCGCTTAGCCTATCCCATTGCTCTGTAGATAGTTGTATTTCTGTTGGGCTACTTGATAGGAACTCATGTAGTCTGGTCATCTCTTGGCTCAATCCTTTGAAGTGGTCTGTATGATTTAACCCTGATTGTGGTCGTGGGTCTTGCCATACGATGTCATTCTTGAATGCATAGAACATGAACCTGCTGAATAGTCCATCTTCTGCTGATGCTATCAATTTGGGTACTTGGTTAGGGGTTCCAGATAAGACTACTGCAAGCCTTGGTTCTGCTATTTCTAAGAGTTCTTTATTCGTCTTTCTTGCTACTGATATTTTCTCATGATGGAATGCTCCTCGCATGACATGGGAGTAACTGCCCCAATCTTGTTTCTGAGCATTACCCATTGCATCTGCTTCTGTCTCACAGATGATGCCTTGCCCATCATTTTCATTGAGTAGCTGTATCATCATCGCTTGGCTACAGTCTGCAGGAATGAACAAGAGCTTGCTCTGTGGTTCTTGTGGCTTCTCCATCTTGGGAGCATCTTTCTTTTTACTCCGCATATAGGTTTTATACTCTTCATTATCCAAGTCAAATTGCTCTTGCATCTTCTTAGATTCCTCTCGCTTACTCTGATGTATCTGATCACCTAATCGCTTAGCATTCTTGAGTACTCCCTTACCACTTGCAGGAGGTGCTATGATAAAGCAAAAGAGGTGAGGGTAGATCGTCTCATGACTATATATCCCTTTAACCTTTGGCAGACAGCCACTTATGATGCAGAGAGCTGTAGTAAAGAATACGTCTCGCTTTCTCCTTTCGGTAAATGCCTTAGCTCCTTCCTTTAGAATGTCAGGTAGACTCTCAAATAGATGGTCTTGTATTGTGACAGACTTCTTGAGATAGTCTTCTGATGTTGCTTCTGGTGTGATAGGTTTAGAGATTGCAGCTTCTGCAATGTTTGCAAACTTTGCGAAGTCAGCACCATTATTCTTGTAGGCACTCTCGATGCTCTTTCTTACTTCTGCTGTATTCTCATGGTCATACTTACTCAATATCATCTGCTCTGCATCTAATTGTGGAATGCCATCTCGATTGCAATTACAGGCTAATAGATAGATGTAATTATTTCTACTCCCTTCTGCATACTGCTCCTTCTTATTAGTGAATATGATGGCTCTCTCAAACTTCTTAGTAAAGTCAGTTGGCTTCGGTTCTAAGAGAATTGGTTGGGCTTGTGGTACAAACATCTTTGCTGATGTATGAGTGAATGATTGAGGGTCGTAAGACACGAAACAAAGCCTTGTAATGTCCTTGCATTTGGCATCAGCCTCTATACCTAATAATTGCTCGTAGTGAGCTTGTACTTGTTTATATGTACTCTCGTGCTGCTCTGCTGTACTGTCTACTTCTACGAATACCTTGTAACCGTTACCCGATGGAGATATGAAGCAAGCAAAGGTGTAAGGAGATGCTTTGATTTTATCAAATGCAGCTGCCATCTGATCAGGAGATAGTTTATCAAAGTCGAGATGTACATAACCAGAGTACTCATCTATAAGGTGAGCCTTACGGCCATCCTTGTAGGTGGCTGACGGAGTGAAAGCCAATAGGGATTTCTTAGCATTATCTGCAGCTACTTTGTTACCCTCTCGCTTTAGCTTTTGATAGTGTTCTACTTCAGTTTTGTATTTGCCTTCTCTGATGTTTTTGAGAATGACGATGATAGATTTGTTCTCTATCGGTTGATTGAAATTTTTAAATATTGTTGACTTGGCCATCAGTTGTATTTTTTAGAGTGAGAGATAGATTTGCAGAGATCGTAGATCGCTGTAGCAAATCGAGAATGTCAGAAAGACGATAGTAGATCTTGTTGCCTATCTGGGAGTAGGCGATGGTCTTGGACGTACGCCAGTATGCGGCAGTCCTTTTACTGATGTTCATTATCTGAATGAACTCTTGAGTATCAAACCATACTTGCTCAGGATCTGTCCTTTGCTTGGTTTTGAGTAACAAGACTACATCATCTAACTTGTCATTAATCTTCTTTACTTCTTCTTCAGAAAGTCTATAGTATCCCATGATTATCTTCTTTTGTTTTTAATGAGATAATCGGCTGCAGCTTGCTCTAATTCATCTGATGAGCTTTGTCTGTTCTGCTGTAGCCATTCGTCTATCTCCACTCTATTGAAGTAGAGCTTCTTGCCCTGGGGGCAGAAGTGAGGAATCTTCTTCTGACTGGTTAACTTGTAGAGGTGAGAGTTGCTGATGTCTAAGTACTTGGCAGCTTCATTGAAGTTGAGTACTTCTTTTTTGAGCAAAGATTGCTCGTCAATTTTTTGCTCTAATAATGTGAGCTTTTCTAAGATTAAATTTTCTGAACTCATTGTTACGAAATTTTAAATGTTTACCAATAATTCGATGGTAAAATTCTTTCGTAACAGGCTGGTAAAGAGTAAGATGGTCACATCTTACTACCATATCTTACTGATCTTACTGTTTTTATTTAGAGTCCTTTCAGTATGGTGTCTATTGCTTGCTGATTCTTTGGATATTGAGTCTTGTTTTTGTAAAGATTATTCCTTTTTAATGAGGTCCTTTTTTTAGAAAAGAATAGATTGGATTGTTCTATAGCTGTTGGTGTAAGATTGGTAAAATGCTGACTGAGTTTTGAAATGATGTAGCTGAATTGAGTTGTCTCACATTTTAAATAAATTGGTTGAGTTCCAAGAACAAGATCTTTGCTTGTAAGAATAGAAACTAAGTCGCTAATGCTACATCTATCTTCATCTACTAATTCCACTTGTCGTTGTAGGCTCCCCATTACAGTTTTGAGATTTTCAAAGTTTCCGTTCTTGTACCCAAACGAAAATTTATCTGATTTTGCAATATCGTAGTTATCTGAATTTAGTAGTTGGCTTTTAACTGTTGTGAATAAGGGAGTAGGTTTATCAATGTCACCTTCTGGTATTTCGATTCCAAGCAATTCGCTATAGATCTCCTCTTTAGATGAGGCTATAGAGATTAAGTCTGTTGGAAATAGTAGTTCTATTTCTTTGAGTAATCTGATAAGATTTTGAATGAGTTGCTGAATTACATACTTTGATAAGTCATCTTGTGGGAATGTCTGATAGTCTGTGCCTATTTTGAGAAGTTGGTCTTTTATTGATTTGACTACCTCTTGTATAATTCCTCTTTTTGATGTTGCGGATATTTCTCTGGTGTAGGTATTGTAAACTCTGTTTGTAATTCTTGTTGTTTCATTGCGAAGTAGGAAGTGGTAGAATCTCTGTGTTGGGGTTAATGGAGCTGCAAGCTCGGTTGTGACTAATGGAGCATTAATTGTGTAATGCCTATCTGATTGTTTGACCGTTTGGTATACGTCCCAGCCATCATCAGCATATAGTTCAGTCTTGTCAGGGTGGATATTCTTTAATGCTGAGAAATAGTCGTCAGGATTCTGAGGAGTCATTAGTGATGGAGTAAGACGCTGACGATAGTATTTATTGTCGCTATCATTACAGTGCCATGGCTTCAGTGATCCGTATAGTATATTGTTATAAATGATTAATTCCATTACAGTCCTATTTTGATTTTAGTTGCGGCTTCTACTTTCTTCTCATTAATCACCTTCGCATAGATCTCTGTAGTCTTTAGATTCTTATGTCCGAGTAACTTGCTCACTGTATAGATGTCAGTGCCTAAAGACAACTGTAGCGTAGCGTAAGTATGTCTGGCACAGTGAAACGTAATCTTCTTAGTTATTCCTGCTTCAGTCATCCAATCTTTGATATGGGTCTTATTCCAATTGCCATATTTCAGTCCTGTAAATATTTTCTTGTCCGGTTCTCCTTGCTCCTCTAATAATTCTCTTGCTTCATCTGATATAGGAAGTGTCTCAGCTCCGTTGGTTTTCTTCTGACGGAATCTTATGAAGTGTCCTAAGTTCTCCGAATGTTGAATCTCTGACCATTTTAGTTTTTCTATATCCGACCACCTCAAGCCTGTAAGGCATGAGAAGAGGAACATCCGTTTCAAAGTCGCATGGGTACAGTGAGCTTTTGATACTGCTATCAATTCTTCTAAGGTTAGAAACTCTCTTTCAACTTCATCTTGTGGGAATGCCTCTACTTGCTCAGATGGGTTGTGAGACATTAAGCCGTCTTTGACTGCTTGCTTCAAAGCTGCTCGCAGCTTATTGAAGTAGGAATACTTAGTATTGAGTGATAATAACTTATCTCCTCTGGACTTAGCTTCTGTATCGAGGTAGTCTTTAAAGCCTTGTACCCACTTCTTATTTAATCGCTCAAAGGTGACACCCTTAGGAGCATACTCCGATAGGAGTTTGCGGACGGCATTCCAATTACCGTAGTTGCCTAAGCTGGCTTTTCTGTTTTCTGTCAATACATCAAAGTATTCTAAGAAGCTGCCTTTTACTTTCTCCTTGTCTCGGAAGCCATAGATATTGTTCTGAGCTTCCAGATGTCTCTTGGCTCTGATGTTTTCCGCTAAGGCTAATATCTTTTTGTTCTCATCCTTTTGAGCTTTGGTGAGAGATCCTTTCTCTGGCTCTGGAGTCAGATAGAGTTTTAGATATTCATATTCTCTTTTTCCCTTGTCATAGTAATCAAGGTAGAGGCTAATCTTATTGCCTTTCTTTCGCTTCCGTAATGTTACTTTCATTTTCCATCAGTTAAATAAGTTGTCGATTTCAGATCTTGCTATAATAGTTCTCCTTCCAAGTTTGGCAGATTTGAGTTGATCACGTTGAATCATTCTCTGTATAGTCCATCTACTTGCACCCAAAAGTTTAGCGGCTTCTTGCACAGATAAAAACTGCTTTGTCAGTATGTCTGGAGTCTGCACAGTTTGCGGACTTTGCAATCCTTGCACCTGCTGCTTAGTCTCTTCGATTGATGCTTTTATCTTCTCGTCTCGCTTTCTTTTCTTGTAAGCTCTCTTAGCACAATTGTCACCACAATACTTAGTTACGGTCGTTCGAGCAATGAACGAATTGCCACAATGTTGGCAGATTTTCGGTATTTGAAGTTTGCTTCCCATAAGTTGCTGTGTGGTGCAGATTGTAGCTCAATGGTGCTGTATGGTGCATGATTTCGCCAATCTCCCCAGCTGATGCATTTGGGCAACAAATTTGATGCCTTGGCAACAGATGGGCAACAAATATACGAAATAAAGAGAAGGATGGCAACAAATAAGAGCAAGTAAACTCCCGTAAAGTCAACAAAAACAAGGGGTTAGAAAGAAAGAGAAGGTAAACTACTTCCCGATACAAAACGAACTAAAGATACTTTCCAACAAATCATCTGTGCTGATCTCCCCTGTGATGAGCCCGAGGTGGTGCAGCGCTTGTCGAATATCCAAAGCAATGAAATCGCCAGTGGTGCCATCAGATAATCCGTTTAATACCTTAGACAAGGATTCATAGGCATGGTTAAGGGCTTCGTAGTGGCGGTTGTTGGTGACGACAGTTTGGTCGAGTAGGTTAGGGTCATCGATAA
>CAZFWJ010000042.1:0-33976 GCA_964522505.1 uncultured Saprospiraceae bacterium | reverse complement strand
TATAAGTCATACTCGTCTCATCTATCATAAATCTAAAAGCAGATCCACCTATACTTGCACGTGATATATCAAACTCCTCATATTGAAGCGGGTTGGACATCAGACCGATCATGGTCTTGTTCCACGAAAGAACACTTATGATATTATCTTCACTCAATGACATCTCACTGATGGCACCCACTGTGTTTTCTCCAGCTTTATCGATTTCATCTGCCCCAAAACATGCCTTCAACTCGTCCTGCGATACGGTTCGATCGAAGACAAACATCGAAACACGATGTAGAACTATTGCGTCAACAGATTCTGCCTCAGATTTCTTAGACTTCAGTTTCTGATCATTGATCCAAGGTCTCTCCTTAAGATATCGTCCTACATCCAATTCATCCAAAAATGGTTTAAGGTTATTCAAGCTTGTAAGTTTATTTATAGCTCTCTGTTTCTCACTTTCATTCGTTCCATTTTTTATCACATCGTCATATAACCTGACAAACTCTAAATAAAGTTTATCGACTTCATCACTTTTCACCAACTTAGCAACTATTAATCTTCTGGCAAATACATTTCCACTGAAAAAATTCATGTTAGATTCCCAATTTTTATCTATGTTAAAAATTGCGTCAAAGTCGCACTTCTCGGATAATAAGGATAAAGGTTTTAATTCGTTATTAAACTGCTCACTCCAGGCTGGCAAAGCTATAGGTACTGTGTTTTCATATGTCCAAGCCATCGGAAGATTGTTGTTTGAATCTGTGCTCAAGACTGCATATTTGGATTGTAATTGAATGCTTGGTAATTTAACATTTCTGGATAAGTCAAAAAATTTATCATATATATACTCCACTGCTTCAAATCGTGTTCTTATGCTACAGAAAGCATTTAATTTACTTTCTATACTTTTAGTAGCATAAAATTTGAGTATTATAAAATAATCTTCTTCATCTTTTACGATATTTGAGAATGATCCATCAGGTCCAGAATTTACAGCCGTAGTCCAATCTGACAAGTGTAGAGTGCTCTTAATAAGCTGAGTCCGTTCTTTTGAGTTCATATTAAATTTAATTTACAACGTCATTTACGGTGCGGGAACAGCATCTGCTATGGTCGCACCACCGTCACTACTGAATACTCTGAACCACCTTGGAGTCAAAGGAAGATCGTCCCTCTGCTATCATCCCTAACTGAAAGCAATTAATTACGTTAAGTTTATCGAATAGACTTTTCTTATGACTCACTATGGTATGATGAGATAAATGCAGCTCATTTGCCACTTCTTTAACGGTAAGGCCTTGAGCTAGTAATACCAGAACTTGATTCTCTCGTGTGGATATAGATGTAGTAGTTATCATATGACCTCTGATTGATTTAAAGTATACATGTTCTTATCGTAAAATAATGGAGATAGCGATCATCCCCTATCTCTACGGTTAAATACGTATCCGCTCAGCCGTTACTGTAGAACTGTGTTCTACAGTTCTTATCATATCATGCATATATACATATAGATGATAGCATTACCAATAAAGCAGAAACAAAGTTTCCTACTCCACGCTCATCAACAATACTTGCCAGGAAAGACACTTTCCCGGCAGCGGAGACTTAATCCGATAAATCTTTTTAAGCTGAAGAGCGAAACATGTTATAAGATCGATAATTCTTCAAGTATTCATCTTATACTGATTTGTTAGCTAATACTATATTTTGTAACAACTTCATTATCATATACCTCGGATAACTCTCTCCCAGCAGCATCCTTAAATAGATCACGTATTACACTCATGGTATCCATCCCAATATATTTCTCCCGTTCAATTCCATAGTCTTGCACAAGGATCTCATTGCTCTCCATCCTACTTAAGAGGCACTGCCCATGATCCCAATAAGCAATATGATAATTCATGGTAGCGCCTTCCATAATCATAAATGCCATCATCTTGTGGGTTTTACTGATACTCGACCAGTTCCATGTACTTACAGCAGTTATATCCTGAAGGAATATCATGGTTCGATCTTGATCTGACATTATATAAATCTCATCAGACTGATCCATGATCATGGCATCTGATGCTGTGGCTTGACCCTTATCTATCAATGCTAATCCCAATACTATGGAGAGCTCATCTCTGATTAGAGATTTATTTATTAGTACTATTGACAGCTTCTCTCTGTAGATAGGGGCTCTGTTACTAAAGTTGGAACTGTATGAAGTTGCATCATGACGATCACCTTGCCAAGGTTTTGATAACAGATATTCTTCTACATCGAGTGTATTGAGATATGATATAAGTTGTTTTGTTTTTTCATATTCGTCAATTACGTTATCTCGATCTTTAAGATTAGCATCCTTCAAAATGTGATCATATCGATCTAAAATTTCAGTGATATATATAGGATAAGTCTCATCCATCACTAACCTTTTCAAGATTAAGCGCCTCTCAAATATTGATTGTTTGAAAAGACTCTTCCACATGTGTAGTGGTACATCATAATCATGCAACTCTTTTAAATCTTTAAATCGCTCGATCATCGGTACGATTTGCTGCTGATAGTGGCGTCTCCAGATTGGTATTGCACTCTGTAAAATTCCTGTTCTGTTACTACGAAGAGCATCCGCATCTTTGTGTGCTACTGTTCTGAAGTCTTGATTAGAATTAAAATAATAGCTCCAGCCAAGATCACTCTCATCATTAAAGAAGTATCGATCCATCAGAAATTCAATCCTTTCGTCTCTGACAGACAATGACAGTACAAAGTTTTGTACATTTTTCTTTGTTATTCCAGAAAGAGGATTTAGCTTGAACGATTGATTTTGATCATTTTTTACAATCTTATATCCTCCTCCTTCAGACTTAAGACCAAAGACAACGTCCCAACCGTCTAATCCTATCCCGTCGATCACCAGTGCTGCTCGCTGTTTGTCTGTCATAAATTTTATACGAGTTATAATAGACTAATACTTGTTATCACATCTCCATTTTCACCATCAGATACCTTTAGCCAAGAATTGCGAGTATTCAAGTATAGCCCATTCCCTATCAGTCGATTGAAATCAAAGAAATTCGAATTTAGATCGTTTATGAAAAAATCTGATAATGTTTCGTTGCCCGTTTTCTGTATTAAACCATCTCATCAACAATACTTGCCAGGAAAGACACTTTCCCGGCAGCGGAGCATCATATTTCCTCATCACCTCTATAGTCTTAAGTACTTCGCAGGAATTTCTATCCGTTATCTTGATACTATAAATACCCGCCGCTAAGCCATCACATACAGTCACTGAGTTGGATCTAACATCACTTAAGGTGCATACAATATCACCATCAGCACTACTCACCTCTATCTGATAGGGGTCAGCATCCGACATCTGCAAGTTAATTTCTCCAAGGTTAGCTCCCTCTAAAGTGGATATACTACTTATGCCGATCTGAGCAATACCATATTGGCTATCACCCGTCATCAGTGTGATAATCATCATCAATGTTGCAATAGTCTGTCTCATCAGTGAACTGTTAAGTATTTATATAATTGGTTAAGTGTCTTTATATATTTTCCAGCCATCGTCCTTATCACCTTTGACAATTAACCCCTTGGACAAGCAGGCTTCGATCATGCGTTGCTCTGTTGGAGTGCTATATTTATCTGGATCAAATGAAGGAAGTTTCTGTTCCGTCATAGAATCTTGGGATTGCGATTCTCGCTCCACAGGCGTCATAGCCAGCCACTTCACATAGTTCTCTGGTAGCTCGCCCTTGTAACCATCTAAGAAAAAATAAGGCACCTGATACTCCTCTAATGGCTGTATTGGCATCAGGTCCATCGGAATCAGGGGATGGTCAATCACTACCTCATGGCCTAATATCCACATAGCCTTGATAAAGTATGCAGCCTCTACAGCCAGTAACTCCATGATCTTATGTCCAAAGCTGCGACGTCTCTTAAGAAACTTTACATCAAGTAATGGCTGAATACTCTCCATGAACTTAGCAACATCGCCTTCCATCATACTCTCGAGAATAGGGATATCGACTATAAAGTATTTATCATTTTTCTCTTTACCCAGATCTGCTTGATACTTATTGAACTCCTCTTTGGCGAGACTGAGGTTTCCTCCTAACAAAGCCTTGATCACCAATACTGGCCCTATCACCAACCTATTAGAATTATCTTTATCTATAGGATCGTATGACCAATTAATAAATCGATTCAATAGAACTCTCTCATCAGCTAATAAAATAGACAATAGGTTGCTATCAGGACCAGCCCTGAGATCGGCACTTGTTTCCCAAATCAAACCTTTAGTTGGTGAAGAGACTTGCACATTCGCATATTTATCATATAACCTCCCTTGTAAATAAAGATGATTTTTTGCTTTGTTGGTATCACCAGTGTAGTACTCCCAATACCATTGGTGTTTTTCTTTCAAAATGGCCGATCTAAGTTTAAGCAAATCAAATTGCTCATATTCAGAATAAAAGTCATTCTGGTCTCGGATAAAATCGTCATACATCAGTATGCGAGGGCGCAAAATATGCTCTAATTTTTTCACTACCTAGTATGTTTTCCGTAATTCAAAATTATCATTTCACCTGTTTTTTATCAACAGATGTTATAACCTTATCCGCAGATCCATTCTTAGTGCCTAAATAACCAACAATTTCTTCTATTAGATCAACATCGACATTGTCGGGTTCCTCTTTTATTAAATCATCAAAAACACGATTTATCCAATTTCTGCTCATCTGGTCAAATCCTGCCGTTACTGTAGAACTGTGTTCCCGTCTTGTGTTCTGAGATAAACATTTGTTAATACTTCGTATTCATCGAGATTCTTTCCGAATCCAGATAACATTATCTTAAGTGTATTCCAGTTATCCCCTCGTCTACTCAACAAAGCTGCCGCGACCACTTCATCCTGCCGTTACTGTAGAACTGTGTTCTACAGTTCTTATCATATCATGCATATATACATATAGATGATAGCATTACCAATAAAGCAGAAACAAAGTTTCCTACTCCACGCTCATCAACAATACTTGCCAGGAAAGACACTTTCCCGGCAGCGGAACAGAGGCCCAACTGATGGTATAAATATTCATGACAATCAATCAATCAATCAATCTTCATCATTATCTATACCATCAGAACATTCGTCTAAATCATCTTCACCATAACAGTGATTCTCTCGACAACAATCTTCGTCAAGACAATCTACTAATCCATCTTCATCATTATCTATTCCATCCAAACAATTGTCTTCGGTATCTAAATCTCCATATATACGAATAAAAGATTCAAAACAGCTTGGTTCTTGACAATCTATAAGTCCAGTTGACGTCCTAAATTAATCAAATATTATCTAACTCAATAGCGCACAAATGAAAAAGGCAGCTCTTGCGAACTGTCTTTTCTTTGGCGGAGAAGGAAGGATTACCTACAGTGATCCCAATATGGAGTGGCTAAAAAGAAAAGACCTCATCAATGAGGTCTAGTTGTCATTTCTCTATATTCTTAAAAACAAGCTTTTTATCATATCTATAAAAAACAAAAGGCAGCCTATTCAGACTGCCTTTTCTTTGGCGGAGGAGGAGGGATTCGAACCCCCGATACCCGTAAAGGTATGCTGGTTTTCAAGACCAGTGCATTCAACCGCTCTGCCACTCCTCCTAAGAAGACGAAGATGTTACCATCTAAGCGGCTGCAAATGTACTGGAGTTTTTAGATTTAAAAAATATCTGTGTGATAATTGCCAGACTATAATCCTATTTTGACATCGATATTATGATAGGAAAGGAGCCGCTTGTCTTACATCCTGAACTCACCTATGCGCTGAATCAATTGGAACGCAGCGCACAACATATATTCATATCTGGCAAGGCTGGAACGGGCAAGTCCACCCTCCTTTCTTTATTCCGCAATACCAGTCGCAAGCGAATCGCTGTCGTAGCGCCAACAGGTGTAGCGGCGCTTAATGTGAGAGGTCAGACAATACACTCATTCTTTAAGATTCCTCCACGCCTTTTGGAACCTCATGACATCCATAGAGCTAAGAATCGCAGTCTCTATCAAAAACTCGAGATCTTAGTTATCGATGAGATCTCCATGGTCAGGGCAGACCTATTTGATATTTTGGATTATCACCTGAGGATCAATAGAGATATCGACGAGCCGTTCGGTGGTGTGCGGATTATACTATTTGGTGATCTCTATCAATTGCCTCCAGTAGTCGCTACGCAGTTTGAGCGACAGTATCTCAGAGACAAGTATGGCACTCCATATTTCTTCTCATCACATATCTATCAAGAGATCTCGCAGAATATGGAGACTATAGAACTCACCAAGGTGTACAGACAGAATGAGCGTCACTTTATAAATCTCCTCGATGCTATCAGAACAAGGGAGTTAGACTTCGACGATCTTGAGACGATCAATGAACGAGTCACGGAGAGAGAGCACATCCTCGAAGGCAGTATTACCCTCACCACTCGTAACGATATCGTCAGAAAAATCAACACTCTCGAACTCAATCAAATCGACTTACCAGGAATCACTTATACGGCCAAGGTCAATGGCAGATTTGACCCACGTGTCTACCCTACTGACCTCAATCTCATCCTCAAGAATGGCGCTCAAGTCATGATGGTACGCAACGACCCAAACAGAAGATTCGTCAATGGATCCATTGGAAAGATTATTAGCCTGTCTGAACAGCACATTACAGTAGAAGTCTATAGCGATGATGACATCCCCAAGCGCATAGAGTTAGATAAACAAGTTTGGGAAATGATCAAGTACGAATGGAATGAAGTAAAAAATCGTATCGATGCCAAGGTTGTCGGCACCTTCGAGCAATGGCCATTAAAGCTGGCTTGGGCGATTACCATCCATAAGAGTCAGGGAAAAACCTTCAACAGGGTTTATATCGACATGGGTCGTGGAGCTTTTGAATATGGACAGACCTATGTTGCGCTGAGTAGGTGTACCCACCTCGACGGCGTACAACTTAAAAGTCCGCTAAAGATGAGTGACATATTAGTTGATGATCGGGTGACAGATTTTTACAATTATTGGAGATGAGATTTATATATTAGTCTCTCTAACGAAAAACAAAAACTAATGGCGAAGAAACGTAAGAGCCGGAAGCAACAGATGATTGAAAAGAAAAATAAAGAAGAAGAGAAGAGAATGCTCTACTGGGGAGTAGGTATCACGCTCGTCTTTTTGGTCTTAGCATTCGTATATTTTAATATGGTTAGATAGGTTAGGGGCAAAAAAAAATGGTACCGTTTCTTTAAACGGCACCATATAACCTTATTAATTCTCTTAAGATGAAAACGAATTACTCTATACATTTCAACTACCGTGCCAAAAGAGTAATTACCTTTCTCAAATCAATATGAAACTCAATTTAGATCTTAAGGTAGCCAGCTCTCAGGAGTGGTTAGATGCTGTGATGACTGACTTTGACTCGTTCTTACAAGATCATGCTGATTGTGAACGCAAAGCTTCTGCTATGGCAATGAGCTTTGTAGCCAAATATCCTGACCGCAATGAGATTATTCCAGAGCTTATCGAGACTGGGATTGAAGAGCTCGAGCATTTTGAGCAAGTCTACAAGCTGATGAGAGCACGGGGACTCTCATTGCGCCACTCTATAGGTGAGGACCTGTATGTCTCACAATTGATAAAGCAATGCCACTCTGGACGCAATGAACGATTCATGGATAGGCTCTTGATCGCATCGGCCTTGGAAACACGTGGTGCCGAACGATTTAGAATGGTTGCAGAAGCACAGGATGACCCTGAACTACAGAAATTCTACAAGGCCTTGTGGACTTCAGAGGCTAAGCATGGACATATCTTCGTCAAGATGGCCCTACACTACTTTGAAGAAGATAAAGTATATGAGCGCCTCGATTGGTGGATGGATAGAGAGGCTGAGGCTATCCAATCACTAGAGATTAAAGCAGCACTCCATTAAGCATTGTAATCTACAGCCCTCTGCATCTCACGATATTGATTAAGTAATTGGCCACTTGTGTTATCGTACTCCTGATCAAAGATATTGAGCAACTTAGAGGCTTCAGCTACGACAGGTTGATCTACATAACCTCGATCTCTCATGAAGTGTAGAAACTTCATGAGCTTAAACGCATCAAACCATTGATAGAAAGCCTTCTCAAATGTGTCAGTAGATTTAGAATTGTTGCTCAACTTCTGCATGGTTTGAACAAAGTTTACAGAACTAAAATAGTCTCGTCCAGCTTGTGGCAACACCTTCAGACTCTCTTCTAAGCTCTCTAGTGGAGCATTGTATAGAGATATTACATTTGACAAGAGTGGCTCCAGAACAATGAATGACTGAAGATTGTAGGATAAATACTCGTCGTGTCCAGACATCTCGATCATAGCTCGCCCTGTACCAAATGGTACCCGATCAGAAGATCGTGAGGAGGGAATAACAATCGCTGATGGACACTCACCTAAGGTTCTTTTCTTAGTGAACTTATGGATAAAGTAAAAGTCCTCTCCAGCCTTGCGCAAGTTCATCCGGCCGACCTGCACATAGGCCCCTACTCGCACGGCAAAGGAACTTCCCACAGTATGAAATGCATAGGGCAATTGGATATAACGCTGTACCTCGATAAAATATCTGAGATGGAGTTCATACTGAATGATAGATTCATGATCGTAAGGATGCTCATAGTGTATGTTGATCAGCTCCACTTTGGGGTGATCATTAGCATATTGAGAGATGGCTGAGAGGTAGTCCTCATTGACGATACAGTCCGCATCAAGATTAATAATAGGTGTCTCATTATCTATGGACATAAGTACAGCTTGATCCATTGCTAATCTCCGTGCCATCCCTACCCCAGCCTTCTTAGATTCTATTCCAACTATATAGAAGACATAAAGATGCAGATGGCTTGATATAAGCCGATAATTGATCACTTGCTCGTATGATTGTCTGTTCACCCTACTCTGCTCTTCTGTGCAATGCTCTGACTCATTGATCAAGAGAATCACCGCATAATCCTTATCATACTGACAATCTTCTAATGACGCTATTGTTGTCAGGAGATCAGGTTCATTACATGCTGGTATGATCAGTATGAGGTCATACTGTTGGTGATAATCAAGCCATCGATATGGCTCCAGCATGTTAGAATGATATTTAATCTCGCTTGCAATTATAGACATTGAGTATACTTGCGCTATGATATTGATAGAGTCCATGTTTTGCCCGCCTGTTTCTGTGGTAGCAGCTATGGCTCACAATAATACGGTAGTTTTAGAGGCTCACGAGAACTATCAAAAGAGATCATTCAGAAATCGAATGTATATCAAGACTGCACAGGGGCGTGAACTGTTCTCCCTACCACTTCAAAAGGGCAAGAATCAACAATGCAAGATTAGTGATGTCAAGCTAAGTATCGAAGAAAACTGGGTTCTGCATTTGTCCAAAGTCCTACGAACCAACTATGGCAGCGCTCCCTTCTATCATGATTATATCACTGAATTCCTCGATATCCTCCAACGACCACACCAATCTCTACTTGACTTGAATACTGTCGTGCTTACTTGGATCCTTGAATCTATAGGAATTACTAGTACGATCAAACTAAGTTTTGAATACAAAGTCATAATCGATTATGAAGATGTTGATCTGAGAAATAAATTTGTACCCAGTGATGCGTATTTTTCGTCTCAAGACCATATTGTATACCCGCAAGTTCATCAGGAGCAATATCCATTTTGTGGAGGCTTGAGTGTGATTGATATATTATTCAGTTGCGGGCCCGAGACAATAGTCTATCTTAAGCAGATATAACATAGATGTTCCAGAAACAAAAGAAACCCTCCATTGAGCTCATCAAAGATGAAGTGTCACGCATTGCTGATAATCTTCATGCACTGACCGATGACATCGGACATCAAGACCTTATAGCGACAACAGATGACCTGAGGTTACATATCAAGGATCCTTACCTGTTCGTCATTGTTGGTGAGGTGAAGGCTGGTAAGAGTAGTTTCATCAATGCGCTACTCAGTACAGGGAGAGAAATCTGTAAAGTCGCTCCCTCTCCGATGACCGACACCATACAAGAAATTACTTATGGAGAGGAGGAGAGCGAAGTAATCGTCAACCAATATCTCAAAAAAATATATCAGCCTGTCGACATTCTCAAGGAGATATCTATAGTTGATACGCCAGGTACAAATACAATTGTAGACCATCATCAAGAAATTACGGAGCGATTTGTACCGGCAGCAGACCTCATAGTATTCGTTTTCGAGGCTAAGAACCCATATAGAGAGTCATCATGGCGTTTTTTCGACTATATCAATGCGGAGTGGTGGAAGAAAGTAATCTTCGTTCTACAGCAAAAAGACTTGATGGAATTGGATGATCTCAGCATCAACAATCGAGGGGTAAGAGAACACGCCATTAAGAAGGGAATTGCAGAGCCAAAAGTATTTAATGTATCTGCCAAGCAAGAGATCTCTGGAGATCACGAAGACAGCGGCTTTATGGAGTTACGGGCCTATATCGAAGACAACTTATTATCAGGACAGGCACCAGTGCTCAAGCAACTCAATAATCTTGAGACGATTACCAATATCCATCATAAATTGAAGGAAGGGGTAAACATCAGAAAAGAACAGTATGATGCTGATGTCTTGTTTCGTAATGATATAAAGGAAACCTTAGCACAGCAAGAAGTAAAAACTGCTAAGCAAGTCGATATCTTGGTAGAGAACCTTATAGCAGCCTATGATAATGTGACACAACCCAAGCTTGACGAACTCAAAGAGGGCTTGGGGTTCTTCTCGATGGTAACTAAATCATTCAAGTCAACATTTGGCTCCAATGATAGTCCTAAGCAATGGATCAATAGCGTCCTTGAAGGCTTAGATAGGGATTTGAATTTTGTCCTCAAGGATAAACTTAATGAGGGCGTTGTGGATATCGCAGATAGCATTCAACAAATGGGTAAGATGGTTGATCTTAAGCTACGCAACAGTCAAACCATACTCAAGAATGATCACGAAATCTTCAGTGATATTGCCGAGCGTCGTGCTAACGTGTTAAAGGATCTACAGCAATCATTTGCAGAGTTTTTGAAGAGCACCGATAATTTCTACGATAATGAGCTGGCTAAAACATCCGACTCCATAGCTCCTAATCTTGCCGCCGCCAGCGGTATTACTGCTGTAGGTGTAATCCTTGCCGCCGTAACTAACGGGATGGTATTTGACATTACGGGAGGAGTATTGACTACGGCAGGCTTACTATTTGCCGGAGCAACTTTAGGATTCAAGCGTAGAAAAATATTGCGAGAATTTACCGAGGAGTTAGAGAAAGGTAAAAGCAGATTTAGAACTGAAGTTAGTGATAGCCTAAAGGCTTATGTTACTCGTATTAAAGATCGGATAAATGATAATTTCAACAAGTTTGACAATCATTTAGAGAAAGAGGGCAATGCCATCAATGACTACAATACTCGACTGACCAAACTTAGCAGCGATATTGTAAGCACTACAGAAAAGATCAACAATCTAACTTAGCAACCAAGGTTGCTCTAAGTGACCAAAACAAAAGCCACTCTAAGCAAATAGAGTGGCCTTAAACATATATTAAGTAATTAAATATCTGTCGTATTTTAGCTCAACTGAGCAAAGTCTCTTATCAAGATTCTCTTTCTGTTTAGACTGATGATATTACTACGCTTAAGGTCATTTAGCACTGTAGTAACAGTTTGTCTTGATGTACCAGTAAAGTCAGCTATATCCTGCTGAGTGAAACTGTGCTTAAGTAATAGCTCATTGAAGCCCACTTTGTTACCAAAAGTAATTGCATTCTCTTTCAAGAAATTGATCACTCTGGTACGAGCATCCTCAACTATAATTGATTCTAATCTGGACTGTGTTGATCTAAGTTTGTTTCCGATTATTTCCATGAAGTCTGTTGCTACAGCTCCATTCTGTACAAATATCTTTTTAAGTGCAGGACTTGAGATCTTTAGAATCTCGGTGTTCTTATTAAGCACTTGAGCAATTGCACTTCGTTCCTTCTCTCCACTTAAGCTCGCCTGGCCAAAGATCATGTTAGCATGTACTATTGATCGGATTACCTCTTTAGCTACATATGAATGCACACTGACTTTTACTATACCAGATTGTACATGATAAATATGTTCGCTTGCGTCGCCTTTATGGAATACGATCTCAAATCGAGAACAATTAAGTGCCTCGGTATGCATGGCTATATACTGCAGTTGGTCTACAGTAGCATTCTTTAAGTAACTGATGTCACTTAACCTTCCGTGTATTAAATCGCGTTTTTGTTGGTGTAAATTTGTGGTCATAAGTTGTAATATCTATGTATAAGACATAGATACTTCGCGCAAACCCCTACCTGAAAAGATATAATTTTCTATAAATCGACTTGAACAGTCTTAGTGGAGAATGACCCAAGTATACCAACTCCATTTTCTACATTGGTGAAGTTAGTTGATGGTCTAAAGAAATCTGAACTATTATTGATCAGCTGTTGATTGAGGTTGAGGTGATAATTGAAGAGTTCCTCTGAGATCGTATTTATCTCTAAGTTCAATATTCTCAATACTTCCTCAGAATTGATAAGTGGATTCTTGGTTCTTACCGTAATGATAATTTCTTCATCGCTCAGCCGAGCATAGTCCACATGTATTCCGCTTCTGTGAGTTAATCTGGATATAGCGTTGCCACCACTACTTACAGAGACAATTTCTAATTCTTCTGTTTCGTTAGTATGTGTTATTCGTGGTTGCCCTGACTGGTCAATTCTCTGAGTCGACTTCAACCTAAACGGCACTATTTGAAAATAAGCAGGTTGGACAGTAGGTCTGTCTATTGTCATACTTAATTCAAATTCGAAATCACTCTCATCGTTGCCTTGCTCAATCTGACGAATGTCACCAATTGATACATTGGACAAACCCATCGGCTCAGGTACATGAGTAATCGCTCTTATGGTGTCTATATCTGTTCCTGGTAACCATGCTTCAATCTCATAGGTCTCACCCGGAGAAATCCTGAAATCAGTATTACGTAATATAAAGTCTCCCTCTTCTGGACGAAAGATCACTTTTGTAAAAAGCGTTGGTAGATCTGTTCCTTTAAAATTTATTTCTGTTCTAGATATATCGATGTCTGATTGTTCTCCAATCAACGATATCGTTTTAGCAAGATCTGCTATAACAGGAGCATTCGGTGAAATCTCGCTAACAAAACTCAAACTTTCAGGTTGGTCACCTGAAGATCCAAGATCAAAATCTTCGCGACAAGACACCAGAGTTAGTAGTATTAATAGTATGTATATCGGTTTGCTCAAATTGTTGAGATTTCGCTTCTCAAAGATAAGACGATTTAAACTTAAAAAGTTACCTAGTCGAAGCCTAATTATTTTTTAACGCGGGTGAAAATGCTAAATGTCGTGTAGGAATGACGGCTGCTTGTCATAATTCGGAACACTAAGTTAAAAGCTTAATGACAAACTAACAAATGGAAAGACAGGAACTATGCTAACTGCCTGAGGCACAAAGGCATTATTCGCTGAATTTCGCACCACATCGATATGAAATGGGTTTAATCTGTTATAGGCATTGTAAGCTCCGAGAGATAATTTTTGCCGACCCCAGCTATACTCGTTGTAAAGATTGAAAGCAATATCCAATCTATGGAAGTCAGGTAATCGTTGATTATTAATGGCAGAAAATATTGGGATAAATTCAGTAACACCATTTACAACGACAGGTACTAATTCTACGGGAGCAGTTACAAATAATCCAGACGAATATTGCCAAGAGGCACTAAACTCCAAATTTTGATTAATCTGATAAATCGTATTTATTTTAAATGAATGTCTACGATCAAGTCTTGCCGCAAATGGCTCACCTTCATTGATAGAATTAAATGAATTAGTAGCCTTGGATAAGGTATAACTAAGAAATCCTCTAAAGCGCCCTACTCTTTTTTCTACTTCTAACTCTACTCCAAATGCGTCTTGCCTCCCTACAGGCAGCTCCTCTTGCCATCTCTCACCAGCTCCGATAGCTAAGAACCCTCGATCAATAAGTGTCCTAATATTGGTCAAATTCCTATCATATAAAGATATCGTGAAAGATCCGAATCGCGGAAACTCTTTAGCAAAGCTGATTGAAATCTCATTAGATCGTTGAGGGTCAATAATGTCTGTACTCGGTATCCAAATATCATTAGGCAATCCAAATCCAGAAGATGAAAGAAGATGTAAGAACTGATCAAGTGCACTGTAAGAAAACTTAAGCTGTGATCGCTCCCCTAACAAAAACTTAGCAGCAAATCTTGGTTGGAGGCTGTGATAAGAGTTATTATCCGTTGAAATAAAACTATAATGTAGCCCAGCATTTATGATCAGCTTGTCAAAAGTCAGTTCATTTTCAACAAAGAGTCTATTTTCTAATCCTCCGATACGCTCTGCATCTACCAGATCTCGAGCTACATCTATAGTCAGTCTACCATCTTGATCGAGTAGATCATCCTGCGTGCTATTAAAACGAGAGCCAGGGCTTAAACTATGTGATGTAACATTAAATCCGGCTTTAAGAAAGTACTTAGATGAAGCGAAAAAATCGACGTTACCATTGACTATAAAATCGTTAATGTCTGAACGATAATAGGTCGAGCTATATACCGTCTCAGCTAAATCTGTGAATGGTTCAAAAATTGTTCTATCAAAATTAAAACTCTCAAATTCATAATTGGAAATACCCACATTGAGGTAAGAAACCGTCTTCCGATTAAAATGATGCGTCCATCTCGTGGACACGATATCGTTACCCCAATTCCATCCCACTAAATCAAGCTCTTGGATGGTTTGATCAATATCGTCTGTGATAGAGCCAAGCACCTCATTGTCATAGTTATCGCGTCCCGTATAAGCACTAATATATAGTTCGTCTTTCTCGCCTAAATAAAAGTTCAATTTGGCATTGAGATCATGGAATCTATAATCAACAAATCCTTCCTGATCATCAAGTTCAAAAGTATACCTCGATAATGGTCTAAGCCATGGATCCACGATCGTCCTACGACCCGAGACAATAAAGCTGCTATTCCCTTTACTTATTGGACCTTCGAGTGTACCACTCACCAATAATGGATTAACATTTACCTCTCCAGATAAGTCTTGTTTGTTTCCTTCCTTGAGCGTAACGTCAATCACAGAAGAAACACGACCTCCATAACGTGCAGGGAATCCACTCTTAATAACTTTTACATCTTTAATAGCGCCGCTATTAAAGATTGAAAAAAGCCCTAACGCATGTCCTGTATTATACACAGGCATACCATCCATTAATACTAAGTTCTGATCTGCATTTCCTCCTCGTATACTGATTCCTCCTAATCCATCTGCGGCAGTATTAACTCCAGCTCTGGCTTGGACCAAGCGCATGACATCCGGTTCTCCTGCAAGAGAACTTAGGCTACCAAGCATTTCTAATGGTACTTGATCAAATTGCTCCGCCTGCTTAGACTTATTAGGTATCTCATCGGTAATAAGGATTTCTTGGAGTTCATTATGCTCCGACAGGAAGATCTCAATCGTAGTATCTTGCTGTATATCTATAGTGTGTATCTTATCCTCCAGAGGGAAACTCGTAAAATTTAAAATGTTGACTCCTTGACGTAAACTGATACTAAAGAATCCAAACTCATTAGTCTGAGTAGATACTGATCGATCATGGGTGAAGACATTGGCATAAAGGATTCGTTCCTCAGACTCCTCTTGGGATACCCATCCACTAACAGTGAAGATTGGTTTCTTAATAAGTGCGGGATCTTTAATAATTACAAGTTGGTTGGCGACAATTTTATATTTAAGAACCGTACCATCAAGTAAGTCATCTATAACATTCCCAAGTTCTAGGCTTGTAGCCTCAATAGTACATAGCTTATCAGTAGGAATCAATGCACTGTTGTAAGAGATATTTACGCCACTGCGAGCGCTTAGCAAGATGAGCGCACTATCAATAGGTATATTAACGAAACTTGCGTCTACTTTAACTTCATCGGGTAATTCACGTTGACCATGACCATGCACAGAAGTTCCGAGTACTATAAGAATAGTCAATGCGGCAATTACCCAATACTTCGTCTCTTGCATAGTCCTTCTACAACACATCGTGTGCCAAAGATAAACGATATAGAATCGAATTTGTAGTGGTGACGATAGTCCATAAATAAAAAAAGGAGCTCAATGAGCTCCTCCCTTAAATTATATTGTTTGTTGTTATTTCTTATTGGCAGGCTGTGCCTGAGATATAGAGTATTCTTTGATCACCAATTTTTTCAGTAGTTGGTTCTAACTCTGGATAAGAAGCTAATACACTCTCTACGGCCTCATCAAATGTGTAACCATCTATGAGTGGTGAAGTGTGCTTAATGTTCAGACACCGTGCTCCAGAATAATCAATTTCTACACTGTACTTTTCTGAAAACTTGTCAAAGATGTAATCTAAACTCTTCTGTTTGAAACTTAGTGAGGTACCAAGTAAAGTATAGATTTCAGAATCGTTTTTCTTTTTCAATGTCTTAGACGCAGCATTAATAGTTGTGGACTCACCAGCAGTAAGTATGGTAGATACTGATGGATCACTATCACTATATACTTTAACGCTTCCAGTCTTAACGTCGACCTGAGAAGAAGCCGCACCATCACCTAAATCAGTGATGATATTGAATGATGTACCCATAACTTCGGCGTACTTACCCTCACCCATCTCTACTATAAAAGGCTTTTCTGGGTTATGTTCTACGTCGAAGAATGCTTCACCTACAAGGCTTACTCTCCTAGTACCGTCAGCGTTGAAATCACCGACTTTCAGGTCTGAGCCTGCTCGAAGCCATACTTTTGTATTATCATCAAGACTAGCATATCCGATATTAGGATTGTTCTCTACTACTTCGGTTTCTACTTCCTTCATTCCATCAGAATTCTTTGGCCATAGTGTATAAGCTAATGCTGCTAATCCGAGTAGCGCAAGTGCTCCGACCATCCATCTGAAAGATGAATTAGTAGTTTCAGGTTTGTTTTCTGTAATTTGGTTTTCTGCGATTGGAGTTGTTTCATGAACAACTTCAGAGGTTTCAGCTGCTATAGCCAGTTTGAACTTAGCTTTAGCCGCACTTACATCAAAAGACTTCTTAGGGTAATAATCTTTACTTGCTATCCATATCTGCTCTACATCATTACTGATGTCTGCAAAACTTGCTTCGCTTTCAAGTTGCTTGAGTTCAGCTGCTTCAGCTGCACTAAGCTGCCCAGTGGCCTTCTTGTGTAGTAAACTATACATTTTTAGATCTGCCATGATTAAATTAAGGTTATATACAGAAGACAGTGTTTTTATACCTCCCCCCTACGTTCGGCTGAAATTTTCTTTATTTTTTTCAAACTGTGTAAGGTTGTATACTGGTACGTAATATTTTAAGTGCTTTCGAAATTTGATTTTCGACTGTTTTGATAGATATCTCTAAATGATCAGCTATTTCTTGATAAGACATGCTCTCGAATCTGCTTAAGCTGAATACAAGTTTGCATTTAGGAGGTAACGCATCTATACAGTCATGTATTCTCTGCTCCAGTTCATCTCTCTCCATTTCTTGCTGACCATTAATAGTATTAGATTCGATATCAATGATTGCCTCTTCATTCTCATCAAACTTCATTCGCTGTTTACGGATATGATTAAGAGATCTATTAACAGATGCTCTTCTAAGATAGGCCCTCAAAGAGGTCTGAACATTAATGGTATCCCGCTTACGCCATATATCCGTAAAGATCTCTTGAACGATATCTTCAGCATAGTCTGCATCATTGATAACACGATATACTACATTACACAGATAGGTGTAATACTTATCAAAAAGTAGATCAATTGACTTTTGATCTCCTTTAGAAAGTAGATCCAGAATAACGTTGTCTTCCGTTTGCATAATCAACAAAACTAAGGATTCTTTTAAGTGGGTCATAGCCCTACCATTGTTTTAATAGACAATTACTGTGCTAAACATGTTATTCCGATGACATTATTTTGAATTTTAAACTTAGTATCGTTTAATTTGCAGCGTTTTTAATGGTGATTGTAGCTCAGTTGGTTAGAGCGCCGGTTTGTGGTTCCGGAGGTCGTGGGTTCGAGACCCATCTTTCACCCTTCCAAAGGACTGATCATCGCATCAGTCCTTTTTACATTTGACCCCAATGTTCTCTATTATCCTTTAGATTTATTCTTCCATGTCTCTCAATAGCATATCGGCTAAACTGAAGATCACTCGGCGATTTCTCAATTTCTGGAGAAATGCCAAGTCCATTGATTCTGTAGACTCCCCACTACTATATAACTTATGTACCAAGATCAAAGATGGAGGACTGAACAAAACTCAAATCATACAAATCGAAAAGAGACGAAAAGAGCTACTAAGAAATGAAACTATCATAAATAGAGAATCTTTAGGCGCGACATCAACTGTCCATGATCAAGATGAAATAAGCATCAGTCAAATCGCACGATCAGCTGTGTCTCCTCAATATAAATGCGCACTCTTATCAAGTTTGATAGAATGGTCAGGGGCAATAAAAGTATTAGAGTTAGGTACAAGTCTAGCGATTAGCACATCATATATTGCTGCTGGGAGCAGCGTAGACCATGTAGATACCGTAGAAGGGTCTTCGTCAATATCAGCTATAAACGGTGAGGATGAGTATAATGCTAAGATTCAATTCCATACAACAAGCTTCCAGAGCTTTATAGAAGCTGGAATAGACAGAGGGATCAAATATGACTGCATCATACTTGATGGGCATCATGAGTATGAACCTACCCTATCCTATGTTCACCAATTTCGAAAGCTGCTCCAACCTACAGGTATCATTATAATGGATGATATATATTGGTCAGAAGGAATGACTCAGGCTTGGCAAGAGCTTAAATCAAGTCAAGATTATAATGTCAACATCGATCTATTCTTTTACGGCCTCTTGAGTATGAAGCCATCAATACGAGAATCGGTTGATGTGAAACTGTGGCCCTTTAAATCGAGGTGGCAATTAGGTCTGTTCAGATGAGGGCGATTTCTTCACTACCCCAGTCTCCTCCCCAAAGTATTGTGAGAATCGCGCAAGGTCATTCGCTTGCTGTTGGTTCTTAGTAGCATTATAGTAGCTATCGGCCATCCCCTTAAGTGCGTAATAGCAGAGTCTATTCATTTCACCGACTTCAAGTTTAGCGGTCCAAAGGTCTATCTTGAGCGTCTCTAAAGACTTCTCATCAAAGAGTGATAGGAAGAATCCTTTAGTTGGTGCAAAGTCACCTTTAGAAGGAGGATCATCGCTTGCCCATAATATTTCTTGTGGCACATTATTATCATCGAGCTTAACCTTGAGTTTTATTTCGACTTCTTTCATTGACTTGATATTAACATTGCAAAATTACATTAAGATGACAGATCAGATTCTCTCAATTCTGAAGCCCCTACGCTTAAGTATACTTAGGACGCCGTCCTTCCCTCCGAGATGACCCGCTCCAAAAGAAAAGAATCCAGTATGCTGGCGATGTTCGTCGAGTATAGTTTTTACCATTTGTTTATTTCTATCTGTTATCATTAATCCTTTGATCGACGACATCTGTTTGGTAGCTTGCTTAGCAAGCTGATGAATATCCTCAGACAGATATAATTGCATTAGACTTTTGAAGTACCGATTCATCTTAGTCACGTTGCGCGTCCACCTCCTAAACTGGATAAACTCGAGATCTATGGGTATCGCCTTCAATATTTCGATTTGACGGTTCATAGATTCTATTCCTCCTGCAACCTTCCCCTGCCTAATAGCATAATTCCATATGAATTGATCAAGTTTATCGGATGCACCATGATCACCCATATGGGAATATATCATTGACATGATGAACATTGGTCGCAAGTGCTTTACTTGCACTATGTCAAGATTATAAGCCTTCATTAACATGTTAGCAATACGGTCTTGCTGCCTTGGATTAAAGTATTCCCCCCATTTGGTATGAGCTACTGTAATATGAGGAAGTATGAGAGATTGACCATCAGGATTGAGCGGAGTCTCAGTATAAACATAATCGAACTCGTCAATCCACCTACATATCTTCTCTCTTAATTCTCGTGCCTCAATAGATAAATGAATTGTACCAAATAATACTGAGAACTCCTGAGGTGAACCTTCAGCAGACAGCTTCCAAAATAATCCTTTGGAGGTCAAGACGCTTTATTCGTAAGAGTAAGGGAGTACTTTAGACTTTTTGATCTTGGATAATGTCATCAATGTTTTCAGCCTTTCCACTTCTTCTATCTGTGATAACTTTTTGAATAGCACTTGTTCGTAGGCAGGAATGTCCTTACAGATTACTCTTAGTAATAAATCTCCATCTCCCGTAATGATGTAAGCTTCAGTTACTTCTTCAATACTCTGGATCTTTTCGACAAAATTGTCAAGGGCACTTTCCTTTTGCCAGGCTAATGAAACTAGTACAAAAGTACTTACGCTAAGTCCAAGCTTGTTCCCGTCTACCTTGGCATGATATGATTTGATGACTCCTGATTGTTCGAGTTTTTTGACTCGCTCTAATGTTGGAGCTGGCGAGAGACCAATTCTTTTAGATAGTTCCAGATTTGTAATCTTACTATTCTCTTGAAGTAATCTGAGAATTTTTAAATCTATGCTGTCTAGTTTACTCTCCATGTGGCGCTATATACGAGTTAGAATATAATTTCAGCAAAGATAGATTTTTTTAATCTATATTTTTGAAATAGCGCTTTTCTTGACCATTAATTTTTTAAACACCTATAATCTCCATCCTCTGCCCAATTTTATTCTTTATCTATTGAGCGATCATCAAAGAAACTCTTACTAGAATCTTACCCAAAGCTATTAATGATCTTGGCAAATCCTGTAGCATCTAAACTCGCACCTCCTACAAGTCCGCCATCTACATCCGGATTCTGAAATAACTCCGAAGCATTATGAGGTTTCACCGAGCCACCATAGAGTATAGGAGTATGCTCAGCCATAGTATGTCCAAACTTATCTTTAAGGAAGCCTCGAATGGCATGATGCATCTCTTGAGCTTGTTCTGATGTTGCGGTTTCGCCCGTACCAATAGCCCAGATTGGCTCATATGCTATCACTAGGTCGTTAAGATCATCGGCACTGTATGGGCTCAGAGCAGTATCTAATTGCTTAATGACGTGATCCACATGATTGCCTGCTTTTCTGATATCCAGAGACTCTCCACAACAGAATATTGGTATCAAATGATTATTCAATGCTACTCCGAGCTTCTCACTTAGTAACTCATCATTCTCCCCGAAATATTGTCGGCGCTCAGAATGACCGATAACGACATGACTTGCCTTGCATGATTTAATCATCTGAGCAGAGACTTCGCCCGTAAATGCACCTTTAAGGTGCTGACTCATATTCTGAGCACCTAGTTGGATCTTATCTTGATTAGCTACGATTTCACTAAGAGCATACAGGTGGGTACATGGCGCACATATAACCACTTCAACATCTGACTTTTTGTCTTTACCAACGAGCTCTGTTAGTAGTGCATGACCTTCTGCTACCGTTGTATTCATTTTCCAATTGGCGGCAGCTATTTTCTTTCGTTTCATGATATGACTTTCTGTTGAGACAGTATGTTCTGACTACATCCTGATAATAAAGCCGAAAGTATAATTTCCTTTATTATAAAACTTACTTTTGCCCTGAATTTAAGAGGAGTAATGGAAACCATCACACCATATGTACATCGGGATATAAGTTGGCTGGAATTTAACTATCGGGTACTACAGGAAGCTAAAGATCCCACTGTACCATTACTTGAAAAGTTAAAATTCTTATCGATATACTCTTCTAACCTAGATGAATTTTTCAGGGTTAGAGTAGCCAACCATCGTAATTTACTGCGGATCGGAAAAAAGACACGTCGGGATTTAGGATTCGAGCCTAAGGCTCTGCTGCGTCAGATACTCAACATAGTGAGTGATCAGAAGGCAGAATTCAGTGAAATCTTTTTTAAAAAGATACTGCCTAAACTATCTAAAGAGGGTATTCATCTGATAAGAAGGCAGGAGATGGATGCTGAACAAAAAGAGTTCATCGAGAACTACTTTACCGAAAATATGCTGCCATATGTGCAGCCTGTGCTTCTTAACAAGCAGAAGATCAAACCATTCCTAAATAATGGAGCACTATACCTTGCCCTCAACTTGGAAGATCTCAAGACTAAAGAAAAAAGACTTGCAATTGTTAAAGTGCCTTCTGACGAGCTCAAGCGTTTCATAGAGCTTCCGCACGAGAATGAAAAAGAGCATGTTGTTATCATGATCGATGACGTGGTAAGACATTGTATAAGTTGGATTTTTCCGGGCTATGAAATCATTGAATCGTATAGCATCAAGTTGACTCGTGATGCAGAACTCTATATTGATGATGAGTTCTCTGGCGACCTACTATCTAAGATTAAGAGCAGTATCACTAAACGCAAGATTGGACCCGCATCAAGATTGGTTTATGACAAGAGTATGCCGCAGGATTTCTTAAAGGCTCTACTTAAGATATTCGATCTTACCGACTACGATTTGCTCCCAGAAGGTAGATACCATAACAATTCCGATTTCTTCAAGTTTCCGTCATTTGGCCGTAAATATCTAACTCAAACTGCGCTCACTCCTGTACACATCGATTACCTCGAAGATCCTAAAACGATTTTTCAAGCCCTCGAGCAAAAGGATCATTTGATACACCCGCCTTATCATAGTTACCAATCTGTCGTTAACTTTTTTGAGGCGGCGGCAGAGGATTCTGAGGTTACTCATATCAAGATAGTACAGTACCGTGTTGCGGCTGAGAGTCGTATCATGGATGCACTGATAAAAGCAGCAAGTGTAGGAAAGCAAGTATTTGCATTCATTGAAGTGAAGGCGAGATTTGATGAGGAGGCTAATCTGCAATGGGGTGAACGACTTGAAGCAGCAGGAGTTAAAGTTCATTATAGCTTACCTGGCATCAAGGTTCATGCTAAAATCGCTACTGTAATCAAGCAAACTGATGAAGGGCAAAAGACCTATTGCTATCTCAGCACAGGAAACTTTCATGAGAAAACCGCCCATGTCTATTCTGACTTCGGAATGTTTACCTCTGATCCTAGACTAACTAAAGATGCTATCAAGCTTTTCAATTTTTTAGAATCGATGGATCGTACAGGAATCCAGTTCGATCATCTTAAAGTGGGTCAATTTAATATGACAACTGATCTGATCGCCTGCATTGAACAGGAGATTCAGAATGCGAAAAATGGCAAGAAGGCAAAAATATTCTTGAAGATGAACAGTCTACAGGATCCGACTATGATCAACCTCCTCTACAAGGCTAGTCAAGCAGGAGTCAAGGTAAAAATGATCATACGTGGAATTTGCTCGCTCGTACCCAAGGCTGACATGTTCAGTGAGAACATTGAGGCGTATAGCATAGTGGATAGATTCTTAGAACATGCCAGAGTATTCATATTCCATAATAATGGCGATCCGAAGTACTTTATGTCTTCTGCTGACTTCATGTATCGCAATTTATATAAACGAATCGAAGTCGTATTTCCTATTTATGACGACATCATAAAGAATCACCTCAAGAACTTGATGAACCTCCAACTCAAGGACAACGTCAAAGCGAGATCACTAAACTATAACGAGACTAACGTATACAAGAGAGAAAAAGATAAGCTTCAGATTAGATCACAGATGGAAACCTACGCATACATCAAAAGAAATGAAAAATAATGCTAAGAGCTATTTCTCCAATTGACGGACGATACGCCACTAAGACTAAATCGCTACAAGATTATTTTTCGGAGGCGGCATTAATCAAATACAGAATTCATGTGGAGCTGGTCTATTATAACCACTTGTGCAAGATGAAAATTGTTGATGCCGAAGGTATTGATATCGATGCATTCTTGTCAACTCTTGATATGAGTTCTTATGAGCGCGTCAAGAGCATCGAGAAGATCACCAATCATGATGTAAAGGCAGTCGAGTATTTTCTCAAAGAGTCTTTAGTCGACACCATTGATGACAAGCATTCAGAATTTATACACTTTGGATTGACAAGTCAGGATATCAACAATACGGCAATGCCGATGATGATCCGGGATGCCATAAATGAGGTCATCATTCCTGAACTCGAGGCTTGTCAGGAATTGCTCTCAACAATGTCCCGTGATTACAAGGAGATCCCTCTGCTGGCTCATACCCATGGGCAACCAGCAAGTCCAACAAGTCTTGGTAAAGAGATGAAGGTATATGAATACAGATTGGGACTACAGCTTGACAAACTCAAGAAGTTTGAGCACAGTGCCAAGTTTGGAGGTGCCACAGGTAACTTCAATGCACATATGGTATCCTATCCATCATATGACTGGCCGAATGAGATTAATAAAATGATATCGTCACTTGGTTTAAAGCGTCAAACACATACTACCCAGATTGATAATTATGATGGACTTGCAGAGGTGTTCCAGATACTTCTTAGGATCAATACAATCTACATAGACTTCGCACGAGATATATGGACCTATATCAGTATGAACTACTTCAAGCAAAAAGTAGTCGCTAATGAAGTTGGCAGTAGCGCCATGCCACATAAGGTGAATCCGATTGATTTCGAAAATGCCGAGGGAAATCTTGGATTGGCTAATGCATTGTTAGGATATCTCTCAGAAAAGCTACCAGTTTCAAGATTGCAGAGAGACCTGACAGATAGCACTGTCACTCGTAATATAGGCGTCCCGTTCGGTCATATCCTTGTAGCACTTAAAAGCCTGCAAAAGGGCATTAGCAAACTCGAAGTGAATAAGGAAAAAATCAAACTGGATTTATTAGACAATTGGGCGGTAATTGCTGAAGCTATCCAGACCGTACTTAAGAGAGAAGGTTATGAAAAACCATACGAATTGCTCAAGGCATTCTCTCGTGGCAAAGGCAAGTTGAGTAAAGAGGACTTCGATCAGTTTATCGATGTCCTTGACGCATCTGACGAGCTTAAAAATGAACTTAGAGCGATTACGCCATACAACTACATTGGATACGCCTAATAGATATACTCCCCTTGATCATCTCTGATGATCAACTCATTATGAGTATGTTCCTCTACCCTACCAATTATCTGAGCATCTACATTAAAGCTCTTGGATATATCAACTATCGATTGTGCAGTTGTTTTATCAGTATAGACCTCCAATCTATGACCCATGTTGAAGACCTCATACATTTCCTTCCGAGGAGTCTGTGACTCTGATTCGATCAGATTAAAGAGTGGCGGAATTGGTAGAAGCTTGTCTTTTATGACACGCTTGTTTTGGACAAATTTCATCACCTTGGTTTGTGCGCCACCCGTACAATGAATCATCCCGTTAACCTGATTCCTATGGTTAGTTAGGATTTTCTTTATGATTGGCAAGTAAGTCCTTGTAGGAGATAAGATTAGCTTACCAGCGGATACCCTAAGATCCTCTGAAACATCAACTGACTCACTAAGTTCTTTACTACCCGAATAGACCAGATGCTCTGGAGTCTTGGGATTATAGCTTTCTGGATACTTCGCCCGATATACTTTGGATAAGATGTCATGACGAGCAGAAGTCAATCCATTGCTGCCCATGCCCCCATTATATTCTGATTCATAAGTGGCTTGACCGTATGAAGCTAAGCCGACAATAACATCACCCGACTTGATCTCATTGCGGATTACTTGATTACGAGGCATCCGTCCGAAGGCAGTTATTCCAACATCAATAGTACGGACGATATCACCGACATCTGCGGTCTCTCCACCGGAAAGATGAATACTAATCTCATGCTCATCCATTTTCTTAATAAAATTGTCCGCAGCTTGGATGACCTCTGTAATAACTGAACCCGGGATTACTGATTTGTTGCGACCCACGGTCGAAGAAATAATGATGTCATCAATACATCCGACACAGGCCATATCGTCGACATTCATGACGATACTATCCTGAACTATTCCTGCCCATACTGATAGATCATTCGTCTCTCTCCAATAGATATAGGCTAAGCTCGTTTTCGTCCCTGCAGTATCGGCGTGCATGATATTACAATAGTCCTTATCCTTGCCTATATAATCAGGAAGCACCTTACAAAAAGCCTGCGGGTACAGACCTTTATCCATATCTTTTATGGCATCATGAACTTCTGATTTAGAGGCAGAAACACCACGAAGATCATACCTCGACACATTCTGATCGGACATCTACTAATATTTTACTCTCGGATCCAAAAAGCTGTACAGCATATCGACCACAATGTTAATAAGAATAAACAAGCTACTGGTGCATACTAATGAACCTAATATGACTGGTACATCATAATTCAATAATGCGGTTACAGTGATAAAGCCTATTCCTTTGAAATTGAAAATGAACTCAACAAAAAAAGCACCAGCAAGTAATGCAGCAAACCATCCACTCAATGCTGTCAATATTGGGTTGAACGCATTGCGCAAAACATGGTCTTTTATGAGTTTGAATTGACTAACGCCCTTCGCTCTGGCGACCAGCACATATTGCTCGTCGAGCACATTAATAACAGCACTTCGTGTGAGTTGGGTGATAATGGCAATAGGTCTTATACCCAGAGATATTGCCGGTAGAAGCAGGTTTTTCCAAACTATGATGTCATCGCCTAAATCATTGATCTCAAATAGGCTTCCTTGAATATTGAGCCCAAAAGACGATCTCAAGTAATACCCAAATATCACCCCTAGTACAATTGCCGTCACGTAGCTGGGTACAGAGTAGCCTAAGGTAGATATCATCACAATAAAATTGTCTATCCAGCTATTTTGCTTGAGGGCCGCAACTATCCCAAAAATTAGTCCTAATACTAAAGCTAACAGCAGCGAAGCTGTGGCGAGAATAATAGTAAGCGGGAAAGCCCCTCGCAGCATTTCTGAAACGGAACGACCGGTTTGATAAGATTCTCTGAAGTGCGGAAGCTTAATACCTAATGCAAGCTTATTGCCAACACCTATTAATGCACCTTTATAACCAGCCTTCCAATCTGACTTCAAACCAATGAATATTGGTGATAAATCCTTTAAATAACTAATCAGTTGTATATGGTAAGGCTGATCAAGACCGAGCTGTTGTCTCTTGAGTTCTACGGTCTTTTCATCTATACGCTGACCAAAGGTTAATCGAGTGGGATCGACGGGCGCAGCAAAGATAATCATGGTGATGATCACCACTACCAATACAATCACCACGAATGCATAAAGAGCCTTACGTACAAATAGCGACAACATTTATTTGAGAATTAGTCGATCATTTTAAACACAAGGTAAATTTTATCATTTGTTTTGTGATTCATTCTCTCAAATACCTATACGTGCCAGTAATAGAGTCAATTTCTTTTTCAGATATACCACATTTTTCTAAGCGAGATAAGGCTTATCAGTTAGGTGATGATGACTTAAGATCGTTCTATAACTATGACGTCAATCTTGATAGCTTTGCAGAGGTTATCGATGAGCGATCAAAATTTCAGACCAATCGATCGCTGTTGCATCAAGTTGTTCAGGTCCAGTATGCTGACAAAACGATATCTGAGCAACTCAAAGACAACATTGCCGAGCTCACATCAGATAAGACCTTTACCATTATTACGGCACATCAGCCATCGATACTTACAGGTCCATTATACTATATAATTAAGATCTGTAGCGTAATTAGTCTCTGTCGTCAGTTGAATCAACACCACGAAGATTACAGATTTGTACCGACATTCATTATGGGCGGCGAGGACCATGACTTCGAGGAGATTGCCTCTTTGCATTATTTCAACAAGACATTCACTTGGAAGACTGAACAAGTCGGGTCGGTTGGCAGAATGACACTAGATGGCCTTCAGGACTTACTGAATGAAGTTAGAGCGACTTTTGGTGCAATGCCCCATGCGTCAGAGTTGAGTCAAATCATCGAAGAGTCCTATGGCGGATCTGAGACCTATGGAGAGTTCATGCTTGCTATAACGCATAGCATCTTTAGTCATACGGAGCTGATGATCATAAACATGGATGATGCCAAGCTCAAGTCTGAGCTATTACCATATATCATCAAGGACATAAAAGAAGAAACGTCGCATCAATCCGTCAATGTAGATCAATTGGCTTTAGACAAAGCTGGATTTAAGTCTCAAGCCCATGCAAGAGAAGTGAATATTTTCTTTCACGGTGATGATCGTCATAGAGTAATTAAGAATGGTAACGACAGTTATACTATCAATTCTAAGACATACAATCAGACAGAATTGATTTCTTATCTCAAGAAGAATCCTGGAAGCATCAGTCCTAACGTTGTTTTACGGCCAATATATCAAGAGCTAATCCTCCCAAATCTAGCATATGTTGGAGGAGGAGGAGAATTAGCCTATTGGATGGAGCGTAGAACACTGTTCAAGGAATTGTCTATACCCTATCCTATGCTCATTCGGCGCGATTCAGCATTGATTGTGGATTCCAAATCTCTAAGCCAAGCACAGAGATTATCGCTTTCAATTAAGGACTTATTCGATCGAAATGATCTGATAGCCATTAAGTATGCTAAAGATCACAGTGAATCGGAACTAACTCTTTCTTCGGAGCGAGAGAAAGCAACGGTGCTATTTAGAGGATTGCATGAGCGAGCAACACAAATAGATTCGACTCTTTCAGGAGCAGTCAAAGCTGAGGAGGCAAAATTTCTAAAAGTCTTGAGTAATATGGAAAACAAGCTTGTCAAAGCTGAGAAGCGTAAGAATGAAGTGGCTATCAATCGTATTAATAAGCTTAAAGACAAGTTGTTCCCTAATAATGACAGCCTCCAAGAACGCTATGAGAACTTTATCCCATACTATTTGAAGCATGGAGTTTCCTTCATCAACCAGATGATCGAATGCCTAAATCCAATGGATAAAAGCTTTAAAGTAATTCAGCTCGAAGAAGTAGAAAGTTAAGCTGGTGCGAAATAGCATAACAACTCATCGATCTTAGCCTTTAATTCAGATCTATGTACGATGAAATCCAGAAAGCCGTGATCCATCAGAAACTCTGATGTTTGGAATCCCTCAGGTAAATCCTTCTTTATTGTCTCCTTGATGACTCGTGGTCCAGCAAAACCAATTAGCGCTCTTGGTTCACTAAAATTGATATCTCCGAGCATTGCAAATGATGCAGTCACTCCGCCTGTTGTAGGATCAGTCAAAAATGAAAAGTAAGGAATCTTCTCTCTGGCAAGTTGTGCCAACTTAGTCGAGGTTTTAGCCAGTTGCATCAATGAGAATGCAGACTCCATCATACGGGCACCACCAGACTTGGCAATTATCATAAGTGGAACTCGCTCCTTGATACAGTAGTCTATTGAACGAGCAATCTTCTCCCCCACTACCGAACCCATCGACCCTCCTATGAACGTAAAATCCATGGCTGCTATGACTATTGGCTTCTTATTGATCTTACCGGATGCTATGCTTATTGCGTCTGATAACGAGGTTTGTTCTTTTGCCTTCGTCAATCTATCATCGTAAGATTTAAGATCTGTCCAGTCAAGAAAATTAGATGACTTGATATCATCTAAGAGCAACTTATATCGGCTACCGAATAAGATATTGAAATAATCATGTGAGCCGATTCTGAAGTGATAATCACAACCAGGACAGACGAAAAGATTCTTTTCGAGCTCCAAGATAGTATAGGTGCCGCTGCAGGCTTTGCATTTCTGCCAGAAGCCATCAGGCACTTCTTTTTTCTCGCTAGTAGTAGTTTGAATTCCTCCCCTAAGTCTTTTAAACCAACCCATACAATAGAATTAAAATCTAGGCTTGATAAAGTAATATGTTCTGACCAGGAATATAATTTGCTGTTGCGAATGTAACAATTAATCACAGACGAACGACTATATCTCCAAGGTAACCTGAGTCATGAATATCTGTACGACTTTACAGATTGTACAAAGGCTTGAACGTGCTCATACGATGTGTCTGGATAAACCCCATGTCCTAAATTAACGATGTGACGCCCACCAAAATCAGCAATCATATCTTGTGTCTTGATCTGGATTTCATCTATAGGAGCATATAACTGACAGGGGTCCAAATTGCCCTGTAGAATGAGGTCATCACCCAAGTGACTGCGTATATATGTCGGAGAAGTTTTCCAATCTATTGACAACCCATCAATCTCAAGATCTTTAAAGAGTGGGATCAAAGACCACCCTCCCTTTGGGAAAAATATCTTAGGCACTTCGTCAATAGAGTCGAAGATTCTCTTCACATAAGGCAGAGAGAACTCTGCATATTGATCTACTGGCAACATGTCCGACCAAGAGTCAAATAGCTGAACAAGGTCTACACCGCATTTAATCTTCTCTTTTAGATAAAAGATGATGCTCTCTGTAATCTTGGACATCAACTTATGAGATGCTTCAGGTTCTTCATACAGGAATCTTCTAGCTTTTGAGAAGGTTTTACTCCCCGACCCTTCAACCATATACGCAAACAAGGTCCATGGCGCTCCACTAAATCCAATAAGCGGATTTCTATTGTCTATTCGAGCCTTCGTCTTGTGAATCGATTCGAAGACATAGCTTAGATGATCAATGACATGTTCGCCATAGAGCAAATCATCCACATCAGTTGCTGAGGTCACTGTCCTTTGAAACAAGGGTCCTTTTTTCTCGACGATGTCATAATCGAGCCCCATTGCCTCTGGAATTACCAATATATCTGAAAACAGAATGGCCGCATCTACTCCTAGGACATTCATTGGCTCTACGGTAACCTCTGCAATTAATTCAGGATTTTTCACCAATTCTTTGAAGCCACTAACTGAAGATCTGATCTTTCTATAACCAGGTAATATACGGCCTGCCTGACGCATGATCCATATCGGTGGTCTTTCTAAAGGCTTCCCCTTGAATACATCCAATAATATCTCATTTTTGTAGCTCATAATGATCGCATGAAATTGTGCGGCAAAAATACACCAATACAATTCATATGAATATTCTTCTGATAGGATACGGCAAGATGGGAAAAACTATACAGAGATTGACTGAAGGAATGGGACACAATATCTCAGGAGTAATTGATGTCGATAATGTAGATGAGCTTCCAGCCTACGCCAAGTCAAGCCAGGTCGCTATCGAGTTTACACGACCTGAGTCAGCCTATTACAATGTGAAATCCTGTCTTGATCTCAAATTGCCTGTTGTCTCTGGGACCACTGGATGGCTCGATCACTATGAAGAAATATGTCAGCTCAGTAAGGAGAATAAAACTGGATTTTTCTATGCATCCAACTATAGCATTGGCGTCAATATATTCTTTGCGATTAACAGAAAACTGGCAAGCCTTATGGCGCCATATGATGACTATGATGTGCAGATTGATGAGACTCATCATGTCCATAAACTGGATAAGCCGAGTGGTACTGCTATTACGACCGCAGAAGGATTAGTTGAGAACATACCTGTTCTAAAAGATTGGGTGCTAGAAAAAGATGAAGATCACAGGGTTAAAATTGTATCCCACCGAGAAGGTGAAGTTTATGGCAAACATACCGTACGTTATAATTCTCCTATTGATGAGATCATATTGACTCACAATGCTCATACCAGAGATGGGTTTGCGGTTGGAGCGATCAAAGCAGCTGAGTGGATCATTGATAAGGAAGGACCCCACGTTATGAATGATATGCTTGGGCTATAGACTATATAATCGTTCTTACTTACATTTATAGGAGATGATTCCAACGCAAACAGTTGAAGAAATACTTTCGACCGCTAAGATTGAGGAGGTTATAAGCGACTATGTCAATATAAAGCGTAGAGGAGTTAACATGATTGGTTTATGCCCATTCCACAACGAAAAGACGCCATCTTTTACAGTGTCACCAAGTAAGAATCTCTACAAATGTTTTGGCTGTGGCAGAGGCGGTGGCGCTGTTAACTTCTTAATGGAACATGAACAGTTCACCTATCCTGAGGCGCTAAGGTTTTTAGCTCAGAAGTACAATATTAAGATTGAGGAAGAACAAAAGAGTGACGAGCAAATCCAGCGAGATAATGAACGTCAAAGCTATTATCTGATCAATGAATATGCGCAAGATTACTTCGTAGATCAACTGTTCAACACATCAGAAGGAACCAGCGTAGGATTAAGTTACTTCAAGCATCGTGGATTGCTGGAAACAACCATTAAGACTTTTAAGCTAGGCTATTCTCCGAGAGAGTCTAAGGCCTTCACAACTCAGGCTGTTAAGACTGGCTATAATCTCGACAAGCTAAAGCAACTTGGACTAACGAGTACTAATGGGTACGACTTCTATCGAGAACGTGTAATATTTCCATTTCATAATATCAGCGGCAAGACAATCGGATTTGGCGGAAGGATCTTGAGAGAGGACAAGAAAGCTCCAAAATATCTTAATTCTCCAGAGTCTGAGATCTATAATAAGCGCAAGACTCTATATGGTCTTTATCAAGCAAAGGCTTCCATACGTAAGCATGATCAATGCATACTGGTAGAAGGATATACAGATGTGCTCAGTCTCTATCAGAACGGAATACAAAATGTAGTCGCTTCGTCTGGAACTTCGCTAACGCAAGAGCAGGTACAGTTGATTAAACGGTTTACTAAAAACGTAATTGTCCTATATGATGGTGATCAGGCTGGGCAGAATGCCGCATTAAGGGGTTTAGATATCTTCTTAGAAAATGATATCAATATCAAACTTGCCACCATACCTGATCAGATGGATCCTGATGGATACATTCGAGCAATCGGCACAGAGCGCTTTGAGCAATTTATCGCAGATGAGTCATCAGATTTTATTCTGAATCTTGCTCAGAACATTCAGGATAAATACGTCAATGATCCGATTAATAAGAGCATCCAAATTAAAGAGCTCACCACTAGCCTTGTCAAGATAGATGATCAACTCAAGAGGGCGCTGTACATTAAAGAATGTGCCGCTATCTTGACCCTTGAAGAGGCCACTCTGATTGGTGAGGTAAATAGAGGACTAAGTAGAGTGCTCTACAAGAAACAAAACAACCTAAAGAGAGAAGAAAGACAATATCAACGAGCAGAGATCACGGGAGACGTGCCTCCTGTGCAACGAGAATCTCAACAGAACAAATCAAAATTAAGCTTCGATCAGTATCAAGAAAGAGACATCGTACGCGTCTTACTACAACATGGCCATAAGATATGTACGCATGAGGAAGACGTCGAAGGCTCAGCATATTTACAATCACTACTCGGAGATCAATATCTCTATTTCTCCAATGATCACTACAAGGCGATAATAGAAGAGTATTTTGCCAAAAAAGAATCGGGGCTCGCTAATCTTACTGAATATTTCATCAATCATAGCAATTCAGATACACAGACTTTAGCTACAGCCTTCTTATCAAGCCCTTATACCTATGCAGAATGGGCTGAACGAGGTGTAGAATTACAAACACAGGTGCCAATCGAAGAAAATCATGAAAAGGACATTTATCAGTCTGTAATGAGATTTTTCATGACCTACTATAAAGCGCAGGTGGATCAATGGAAGGAGAAGATTGATCAATGCGAGGTTGACGAAGATAAAATCGTATTGCTAACAGCCTATCAGAATTTTAAAACAGAGATGAAAGAACACGCGGATAAACTCAATACAGTAGTGCTATAAAAAAAAGCCTTCTCATCGTGAGGAGGCTTTTTACTTGTTTCTCCAGACTAAATAGGGATATTCAGAGGTAAGGACATAGCTATCTCATGTTGAGTATTACCCTTATGTTTTCAAGTGCTATTTAGGCTG
>CAZFWJ010000041.1:0-34057 GCA_964522505.1 uncultured Saprospiraceae bacterium | reverse complement strand
ATAAAATAAGCATAAAATTGAAGATTCAAGGTTTATCCCAAGCTCAATCTTGAAGGGTATTATATTGCGGCCTAATATTATTAATCAAACATATAAGTCTTTGAGCTCGGAAGCGTCGGAACATATTACTCCTTTTACCTCTAACATCAGTCATATCAAGCTGCCAGACACATTTACCTTCCCATTCTATTATGAACCACATCAACTATGTCGCATAGCGGCCGATGAGCTCCAAAGACATCGATTAATCGATCACGATTATGATCACAACTTTGGTCTTGAACCGTCAGAGACTGGGATGATCATTGGTAAGATGTTTGGCGTCTTAGTGGTTCGATCAGTAACCGGAGAACTGGGATATCTCAGTGCCTTCTCTGGCAAGCTGGCTGACGCTAACCATCATGAGGGTTTCGTCCCTCCTATCTATGATATGCTCATTGATGGGAGTCGCTTTAATCAAGAAATTGTCGGCCTCAATGAGTACAACCGTCAAGTCGAAGAGTTAGAAAGCGATCCCAACTACCACAACAAAAAAAGAGAGCTTAAGGATACAGAGCTCAAAGCAAAGGAAACCATTGCTCAAACCAGAGTCAAAATCAAAACCGAGAAAGCAGAACGCAAAAAACTTAGAGCAGAAAAAAAGACTATACTGAGCGAAGAGGAGTATAATGCCCTACTCGATCAATTCAAGAAGCAAAGCATCAAGAGCAGCTATTTCCTTAAAGATCAAATTCAATATTGGGAGAACAAAGTCTCTGAGGCCAAAGCCGCATTTGACATGGTACAATCAAAGATCGATGAACTAAAACAGAAGAGAAAAACCCAATCTAATGCGTTGCAACAACACCTCTTCCAACAATACCGATTCTTAAATGCTAATGGTGAAGAGCAAGATCTCCTGGATATATTCTCAGATCGGATGGGTATTCCCCCACCCGCAGGCTCTGGAGAATGCGCAGCTCCTAAGCTCCTCAACTATGCCTACAAACATAAACTCAAGCCCATCGCCATGGCAGAGTTTTGGTGGGGTCAATCGCCTAAATCACAGGTGCGCAAGCACAAACAGTTCTACCCCGCCTGTCGATCCAAATGCGAGCCTATCCTCGGACACATGCTCAGAGGACTTGATGTAGATCCAAACCCTATTCAAGACACTACTACTCGAGCTGGTGAGATTCAGATCATATATGAGGATGAGCATATCGCTGTGATCAATAAGCCACCAGAATTGCTCTCCGTGCCCGGCAAAATTATCACAGACTCCGTCTGGTCAAGGATGCGTCACCGCTATCCACAGGCAACAGGACCACTCATAGTCCATCGATTAGATATGTCTACCTCTGGTATTATGATCGTAGCGCTTAATAAAGAAGCGCACAAGTACCTGCAGCATCAGTTCATCAAGCGCACAGCTGAGAAGAGATACGTTGCCATACTCGATGGTGTTATATCCGAACAATCTGGTTATATATCCCTACCCTTACGAGTAGATCTCGATAATCGTCCGCAACAATTGGTCTGCTACGAACATGGCAAGAATGCGACCACTTACTGGGAATTGAGGAAAATCGATGGAAAACAATCTTGGGTTGACTTCTATCCAAAGACTGGACGAACACATCAACTACGAGTCCATGCAGCTCATTCTGACGGTCTTAATGCCCACATAATCGGAGATGATCTCTATGGCAACAGAGCTGACCGCCTCTATCTACATGCTGCTGAGCTTACCATTACCCATCCTCTTACTAAAGAATCACAGACTTACAAGTGCCCCCCAAGTTGGGATGAGCAATTCTTAGTCTAGTATAGACTCTATAATCGATTATAGAAATGGGTTTTTTACTTTTCTTCGGCTGCTACACTGATCTGTAGGATATCTCGCTCAAATAAGTAAAGTCCACCCTTGTCATCCCCAATAAGTTCGAGCTTATCATTGATAGTGCGCGCCAGAGATTCTTCTTCAATCTGCTCAGCTACATACCACTGTAAGAAGTTGTGCGTAGCATAATCCTTCTCGGATAGAGCAATATCCACGCAGTTATTGATGCTCTGAGATACGTACTCTTCGTGCTTCAGCAAATCCTTAAATGCGTGATTAAGCGATGGAAAGGTGAGTTGTGGCTGCTCTAAGGCAGGAATCTGTGCAAATCCACCACGATCATTGATAAAATGAATCAACTTAAGCATATGCATGCGTTCCTCATCGCTATGGCGATAGAAGAATCCTGTGATGTTATCGAGTCCTGGCTGTATCTCTGACCATGATGCCATAGCTAGATATACTTGTGAGGATTGAGCTTCTATCTTAACTTGCTCATTTAGAGCTTCTTGCATTTTTTTGCTTAGCATAATTGGTGTTTATTAAAGTACTTAATCATGACGAACTTATAGTACAAAGATATAATCATCCTCATATGTTCTTATGATCTATAGCGTTTTTAAAAATCACCAATGGCTAAAACAACTCTTGCAACTTCATGGCTACTCCCATATCTCCATCAATCTTCATTTTACCAGACATGACGGCACCCATAGGATTGAGATTGCCCTGCACTAACTTGATAAAATCTTCTTGAGATACACGGACTGTACAATCCGCATCACTGTCAGTGTGATTGATCTCGTTAGACCCATTCGTCCCATCGATAAATAATTGCTGACCACCAAAATCAAACTTGAGTGTATTCCCTAAAGGATTGGCTGCTTTAGCCTTCTCTCCAATTGAACTCAACACTGTCTCAAATGAAGGATCGGGAACTGTCTGCTTTGCAGTTGTTTTTGACCCAGAGCGATCGACAATATTATTCATGGTTTGAGGCTTCTCATAAGACACATCATCAATTACGATCTTGGCGATGATCTCTCTCATGATCTCGGATGAACCTCCACCGATTGTACCGACTCTAACATCCCTATACATACGTGCCATAGGATAGTCCTCCATAAATCCATATCCTCCATAAAATTGTAGGCACTGAGTAGCGACTTTTTCAGATAGTTCTGTAGCCAGTAGTTTAGCCATTGAACACAGCTTGACATCATAGATGCCATCATCATATAACTTACAGCAATAGTATGAGAATGCCTTGAGCGCTTCCACCTCTGAGGCCAACTGTGCGATGCGGTGACGTAAGACCTGAAACTTGTTGATCGGACGACCAAAGGCTTCACGTTCCGACATATACTGCAAGCTGAGTTCTATGGCCCGCTCCATAGCGGATACTGCCCCTGGTACAGCACATAGGCGTTCCAGTTGTAGGCCATTCATCAGATAATAAAAGCCTCTACCCTCATCTCCAATAAGGTTTTCTACAGGTACTCGGACATTGTCAAAGCTAATCTCTGCCGTGTCCGATGAGTGCCAACCGAGCTTCTTAAGCTTACGGGTAGATACCCCCTCCATCTTTTGTTCTATAACTAAAAGGCTCACTCCCGCTGCTCCCGCATCCGGATTAGTCTTGACGACAGTCACGATGAAGTCACCATAGACTCCATTTGTGATAAAGGTTTTGGAGCCATTGACCACATAGTGGTCACCATCTCTAATGGCGGTAGTCTTGATGTTTTGCGCGTCAGATCCCGCACTTGGCTCAGTTATGCCAATGCTGCTGATCAACTGGCCCGATATGATGCCGGGAAGATATCTTTGCTTTAGCTCATCCGAACCATACTTCAAGACATTCGGACAGGACATGTATTGCACCACCTGTTGCGTGATCGCAAATCCCGCAGAATTCATTCGACATATCTCCTCGTTGAACACTACATCATAGAAGAAGTCGAGGTTAGAGCCTCCATACTCCTCTGGGTATCCCAGTCCGAGGAATCCCATTTCTCCCATCTTCAGCCAGATATCACGTGGAGTAAATCTATTTTCTTCCCATTCTTCAATATTTGGCTGAACCTCTTTCTGCAAGAATGCCCGCAAGCTCTGGCGAAACATCTCATGTTCTTCGGTAAAATAGTAGCTATTCATAGGACGGTTAATTTTTATTTTATTCAACAAATAAATCTTTGAAAAGTGTTTTCTCAGGGTTAACAGCATAAGAAGTGAAGTCTTCAATGCCGACTTCACGCATTACGTCTTCGTCAATGAAGAAATTGCCTGTACATTGTGAAGCGTCTCGACTTAGTATTGCATGAGCAGCATCTGCCATAATTTGTGGAGTTCTGCTGCATTGTATCATAGCATCACCGCCAAGTGCAAACTTTACTGCGGCAGTTGCAATAGTCGTTTGTGGCCATAAGGCATTCACTCCTATTCCGTCTGATTTGAACTCATCGGCTAAACCTAATACAGTCATACTCATCCCATATTTAGCCATAGTGTATCCCAGATGTGCGCCGAACCATTCGGGTTTAAGGTTCAATGGAGGCGATAAGGTCAAGATATGTGGGTTACTTGATTGCTGTAGGTATGGGATACAATACTTACTTACCATAAAGGTGCCCCTGACATTTATCGAGTGCATCAGATCAAACCGCTTCATTGGTAGATCAGGTGTCTTTGATAAGTTGATTGCACTGGCATTATTGACTAGGCCATCTATCCCTCCAAAATGATCTGCCGCCTTGTCAATAGCATCTCTTACGATTTCTTCTGATCTGATATCTACAATTAGCGGCAACGCTCTTCCTCCAGCTGCTTCTATCTCTTCTGCCGCAGAATAAATCGTGCCATCTAACTTAGGATGTGGCTCGGCAGTCTTGGCTGCTACCACAATGTTGGCACCCTCCTGAGCTAATCTCAGTGCTATGGCCTTGCCAATTCCGCGACTTGCTCCACTGATAAATATTGTTTTGTTTTTCATCGTTGACTGTATCTATTAACCATTCATCATACCTCGCAATGTATTGAGGAGGCCCATGCGATCACCAGAGAGATGCTCGCATCCATCTACATAAAGGGTCGTGCCTGAAATATAGCTCGCCAGTGGACCTGCATAAAACAACACGGCATTACTCACATCCTGTACCGAACCAAATCGCTTGAACAGATTTTCTTCACGACCTTTAGCAAAGTTGTCTTGTATCATCTTAGGGTAGGTATCGAGTCCTGAAGATTCGATAGTACCTGGTGCCACGCAATTAATCCGACATCGATTATGCGCCCACTCTTGTGCCAGCGTTTTTGTCAAGTTCTCTACCCCAGCTCTTGCAGCTCCTGTATGTGCCATACCTGGAAATCCACGGTACATATTAGCGATGATATTAACGACACTGGACTCTTCTTGATGCGCAAAAAATTGATTGTACATGATCTGAGACATATAAAAAGTCCCGTTGAGGTTGTTGCTAATCACAGCAGCCCAGCCGTTCTCACTGATGAGTTTAGCAGGAGCGGGAAACTGTCCACCTGCATTATTGATGAGAATATCCAGACGACCCCATGTTTCTTTGATCTTAGTCGCCAAAATTTTAATCTGCTCTGGCTCACGGATATTACAAGGATGATAATATACTTCACCATGAGCGGATAACTCTTCTGCCGCTTTAGCCAGTGGTTCTTCTTTACGGGAGCAGATAAATACTGCCGCCCCGTAGTTCAAAAAATCCTTAGCGATAGCATAGCCGATGCCCGATCTTCCACCTGTTACTAGTACTTTCTTGCCTTTATATAAATCCGCCTTATACATATCAATGTCTGAATGGGATGTTTAATATCTCTCGGGCTTCACTGATTGACGCGATTTCACGGCCTATGGTTCGAGCCAGTGTTGCGCCGGACTCACATAGCTCCCCATTACTCTTGGCCATCGTACCATCAGGAAGATAAAAGTTGTCCTCCATTCCTACTCTAAAGTTTCCACCCATCGCAGCTGCTACTGCCGACAATTTCCACTGATTTCTGCTGATCACAATAGATTGCCAGTTGCGACCCTCGGGTACTTGCTTGATCTGATGAATCAAATTCTCAGGTGTTGCAGGGATACCACCCAGCACACCCATGACTAAGCTATAGGAGGCATTCTCTGGCAGTAAGCCCATATCTCTAAATATATCTGCATTGCGGATATGACCTGTATCAAAACACTCCATCTCTGGCGCTGTACCAGCCTCATTAATGAGGTTAATGACATATTGCATCGTGCTATAAGAGTTTTCAAATACACCGTCCCAATGAAACTTCTTTTTCCTTCTCGAGTAGATGGCATAATTCATCGAGCTCATGTTAAATGCTGCGACATCCGGTTTAGTCACTGGAATATGGGCCATTCTTTCCTCTTTACTCAAGCCGATTGCTCCAGTAGAAAAATTGATAATTACATCCGGGCAGTGCTTGCGTACCTCACTATAGATCTCCTGAAAGACCTGGGTGCGCCAGCTGGGAGTTCCGTCATCCTCTCTAGCATGAATGTGAAGCACAGAGGCTCCCGCTTCAACGGCTCGTCGTCCCTCCTCACCAAGCTCTGCCGGCGTATAAGGAATATCGGGGCAGTGACTCCGATTAGTGGCTGCGCCGGTAAGCGCACATGATAGTATGAGTTTTTTCATCTTATGTTTATTCTATTCTCGTTCAAATTATTCTCCTGTCCAGTTCGGTTTTCTTTTTTCTCTGAATGCGGTTAAACCTTCTTGTCCATCTGCGGTGGCTATCGTCATCTGTAGCATGTCATATAAATACTTGTGCTCTGCAGATGATGGCTGGATATGATCATAGGCTTGCAAACCATAGCGGATTGCTGATGGGCTATTTTGCTTGAGTTGATCAATGATGGTCTGGACGATGGAATCAACATCTGCGGGTGCACACATTTCTGATACCAAACCATACTGTTGCGCCTCAGCAACTGATAGGTTGTATCCTCTGATACACCAATCTATGACCTTGCGAGCTGGCATAACCTTAAGCAGTGCCGCCATTACTTGAAAAGGATATAAACCACGCTTAACCTCAGGCAATCCAAACTTGACATTGTCCTGAGCGACTACAATTTTACATCCTGCCAAAAAGAAGAATCCACCGGCATATACATCACCTGTAACCTTGGCTATTGTCGGTTTATAAAGCTTATTAAACAGCTCTCCGATCAATACTTCCCCATTTGGCTCTGGCACTGTGGAGTTATTTTCTTCTATGATACCCATCATTGCTTTGAGATCGGCACCTGCACAGAAGACATTGCCGACAGCGCCTAATACTATCATCCAGATGTCAGCGGTATAGTGAGCATAGTGCATGGCATAAGCCAGTTCATTAACCAACTGTGGATGAAGCGCATTCTTTTTTGCCGGTCTATTCAATGTTAGGTGCAATACATGATCTTGCTCCTCAACTAACAGGAATGCAAATGTCTGATCAGCGATCGATTCGACTTGTTCTTGAGTATATAAGTTCATTCTTATAATTCTTCGTTTACGGCCAATTTCAGCATGATATGACCAGCCTCAATAGTTTGGTTATCGGTGACATATACGTCCTCGACGGTTCCATCTGATTCGGCTGCTATAGTACTCTCCATTTTCATAGATGATATAATAACCAGTGGATCGCCGATATGCACTTCCTGACCTTCGATAACCATCACCTTAATTACTTGTGCTGGCATTGGTGCCTCATACCCTCCTGCAACTTTCTCAACTTCTTTAATTGGTAATCGCGAGATCTTGTCAATCTTCAGATTGCCCACAGACGGATGATGAAGATAGAGTGACTCAGTCGACTCAATGATCTTATATGATTTTACCTGACCGGCTATTTCAATGGTTATTGCAGTGATATCAGCCCGGACTATCGAAACCTTCTTCTCCTTATCATCAAGAATTATAATTTCAAAAAAGTCTCCATAATGTCTATAGTTTATTGTATAGGTTTCGTCTGCTATCTTGAATTCGTCTTTTTGATAATCGTTAAAACTATTTCGCCAGCCTGATGGCATCGCCTTAAGGATGCTTCTCTGCTTATCGCGAATGGCCCAACGATACAATGTACAGGCTATACATGCATCAAACAATGCCTGTTGGTCTTTATCTGGTTCAGTTAAGTTAATATGATCAGAGATGAAGTGCGTGTTATACTGCCCATTCCTGAAGTCTTGATGATTGAGTATTTCTGATAGCAATGCTTGATTGGTAACTGTACCTGCGCAGACCATATGATCTATAACGTAGCTCAACTTACGATGTGCAGACTGTCGATCTGCGTCATGCACAACAAGCTTGGCGATCATAGGATCGTAATACATCGAAATCTCGGAACCAGACTCTACGGCAGTCTCTACTCTTAAGCCAGGCACTTCAGGTATGTCTAAATGTTGTATCAAGCCTGTGACAGGTCTAAAATCATTAAATGGATCTTCCGCATAAAGCCTGATTTCAATGGCATAACCATTAGCTTGTATGCTATCTTGTTGAAGACTTAAGGGCATGCCTTGTGCCGATTCGATCTGAAGTTGGACAAGGTCAAGACCAGTGATTTCTTCAGTTACTGGATGTTCTACTTGTAGTCTAGTATTGACTTCTAAGAAATAAAACGCTCCAGAGTGATCATCGTAGATAAACTCTACTGTACCAGCGTTGTCATATTGAATCGCCTTCGCGGCATTGATTGCGGCTTGACCCATTTGTTCGCGCAACTCGGGAGTCATAATCGGTGATGGGCTCTCCTCCACTACCTTCTGATATCGCCGCTGAATAGTGCACTCCCGTTCCAACAGGTGAATACAGTTACCATGTTGATCTCCAAATATCTGGAACTCAATATGCCTACCTGACTCCACATATTTCTCTATGATGAGTTCATCGTCTCCAAATGCCGATTGTGCCTCTCTGCTTGCAGCATCTATGGCTGCGTCGAGTTCTGCGGCTTTTTGTACGATTCTCATTCCTTTGCCGCCACCACCTGCTGTCGCCTTGAGCAACAATGGAAATCCTATTGCTTTTGCTTCTTTGATGAGGCGCTTCTTAGATTGATCGGTTCCTTGATACCCTGGCACAGTAGGCACCTCATGCTTGATCATTAATGCCTTAGCTTGTGACTTGGAGCCCATTGCTGTGATAGCCTCGGGGTTGGGTCCAATGAATATAATTCCCTCTTGTGCACAACGCTGAGCAAAAGAGGCATTCTCCGATAGAAATCCATATCCAGGATGAATCGCATCTGCACCTGAACTCTTGGCTGCCTCAATAACCTTATCGACATCGAGATAGGACTCCGCTGGGCTGCTGGCGCCAATATATACGGCTTCATCGGCATCTCTTACAAATGGCATATGACGATCGGCATCAGAAAACACCGCAATTGATCTAATGCCCATCTTACGACAAGTGCGACTCACCCGGGATGAAATCTCACCCCGGTTAGCAATCAAGATTGCGTTAATCATATTAATGTCTCCAGACTCCATATGCTTTCGTTCCTTTAATCTCTTGGTTATACAATATGGCTAGACTAAAACCTAAGTAATTACGTGTTTCTCGTGGGTCGATTACGCCATCATCCCACAGTTGTGAAGTCGAGTGCCATGCCGTAGATTTAGACTCTACATCAGCGATCAACATCGCCTTGAGCATCGCCCCTTTCTCTTCATCGTATTCTTGCCCCAGAGATTTTGCTGAAGCTTTCTGAACAATCTCCATAACTCCTGCGAGCTGTTCACTGCCCATGACGCCGATCTTCGCATTGGGATAGGTAAATAAGAACCTCGGATCGTAGGATCTCCCATTCATACCGTAGTTACCCGCGCCATACGAGTTGCCGATCATCAGTGTCAGGTGTGGCACGGTGCTATTAGATACTGCATTAATTAACTTTGCACCATTCTTGATGATCCCTCCTTCTTCATAGGCCTTACCCACCATATAACCCGTGGTATTCTGCATGAACAGGAGTGGGATATTATTCTGATTGGATAGCTGTATAAACTGAGACGCTTTATTGGCTGACTCCGAGAATATCACGCCATTATTGGCGATAATGCCTACAGCATATCCATGTATCTTGCACCATCCTGTAATCATCGTGTTCCCATATAGTGGCTTGAATTCGCTGAATTCTGAACCATCCGTAATGCGCATAATCAATTCTCTCGCATCAAATGGAACCTTAGAGTTAGCGCTGACCACTCCTAAAATTTCGGAAGTATCGTAGATTGGATTCACTATTAGCTCTGTCGGTGTGAAATGCGGCTTTTCAACATTCACCCATGTCATAATCTCACGGGCCAATCGTATTGCGTCGTACTCGTCCTCCGCAAGGTAATCGCTGACACCACTTACTTTGCTATGCATTTCTGCCCCACCAAGTTCCTCATCGGTAGCGACTTCATTAGTTGCCATCTTAACGAGTGGTGGACCTGCCAAAAATACCTTGGCGGCATCTTTCTGAAATATTGCAAAGTCAGACATCCCTGGCACATACGCGCCACCTGCTGTGGCATTACCGAATACACATGATATCGTAGTCAATCCTTGCTTTGATCGACGTGTTATTTCTCTGAATGATTCACCGCCATAGTTGAATATCTTCGCTTGATCAGGAAGATTGGCGCCTCCGCTCTCCACAAGATTGATACTTGGCAAGCGATTTTCTCTGATGATCTGTCCAACTCTCAGGCTTTTGAATGTGGTCGCATAATCTACCGATCCCCCTTTTCGAGTTCCTACATTACTATTGATGAGGCACAACTTGCCTGAGACAATTCCGATTCCTGACACACTAGTCCCGCCGGCACCAAATCCTCCCTTCTCATTCATCCCTGCTAGAGGCAGTAACTCTAAAAAAGGACTGTCACGATCAAGCAACAATTCTAATCGCTCACGGCCTAATAACTTCCCACGTTTACGAGCACGTGCGATATGCTTATCCTTGCCTTGAAATCGGCTCTTCTCCATATGCTCACTCAGTTCATCACAGAGCTCGCGCATTTGTGCCATTTTCTCTTGAAATGACTTGCTTTGTGTATTAATCGTACTCTTTAGTGCTGACATATCTTATATCCTTACGAGTGAGTCAATATCCAAATTGAATGGCTCTCCCAAATTGTGAAGAACCTCCTCACCAAAAAATTTCTTGAATGACTTTAATCCCTTTTTAGTAAGATGCGGAACTACCAAGCTCCAGATCATTCTATCTCCATCTTCTGTGGTCTTCTCTCCACGTATCACCTGCTGAGGTAACCAGAAGAAGGTCAGCATCCAAGTGGTTAAGGCCATATTGTTATACAAACCTGGGTAGGGCTCCGGGTGCATATTGCCCAACTCAACTGAAAATGCTATTGACGCTTTGATATCAGCGATAGACTGACTCGTCATCTGTCTAAATTGCTTGACGATGATCTTATGCTTCAATACGTGAGGATCGGTAAATATGAATTTGTATTGGCGTTGATACTTATAATAGAGTCTAACTTCGCTCTGTAGGTTTTCAAATGAGGGTAACTGCCTCGTCTTGCTGCGCTCCAATTCGATCTGATCCCACATCTGCTGGGCAATAACCCCGAGCAACATATCTTTATCCTTAAAGTGATAAGTGAGATTGCCACGACTCATATTGAGCTCATTGGCTAATTCATATAGCGTCACAGCGGCATATCCCTTTTGATTAAACAGGGACACGGCATGGTCTATGATTTGTTGCTTTTTACTCATTATTAGTTCAGGGCCATCAAGGTATAAAGAAATATCGATTTAGTTACTAATGACTAAATTATTTATCAATACTCACTAAATCTTATGGAGAATGAGAAACTGACCTACTAAAACCAGTCACTACATAGTGGATTATCCCTAACTAATCTATTGCCAAGAGGGGGGGGTATACATCTTTTTCATTTATGAATAAAGTATCATCACGTCAGCAGAATGGGTATATCTTGTAAAACAAGCCCATATCATCAATTAGCAGTAAATGAAAGTAGGTCATATTCTATACAAGGTTAACAACTTGGAAGACGCTGTAATCAAGTTTAGAGAGCAAGGTTTTAAAGTAGAATATGGTTCGAAGAATAGTCCTCATAATGCGTTAATCTACTTTTCTGAAGGCCCTTATATTGAACTACTAGGCAAAGCGCCAGTGCCATTCTACATTAGTCTAATCCTGCGCTTATCAGGGAGAGGAAAGGTTGTTGACAGGTTTAATCATTGGAAAAACGTAGAAGAGGGATTCTTTGGGATGTGCTTGGAGAGTTCTGAAACCAATTTCGATGCGGAGGAGGATATATTAATCAATCATCGACAACCTTACTTTATCACAGAAAGCAGCAGAACAGATCCTCTCAACAGGCTCCTTAAGTGGACACTTCTCTTCCCCTATGAGCTTAAGATCCCGTTCTTGATGACTCGTTTCAATATCAACCCAAGACCAAAGGCACTCGTTCATCCAAATGGCGTAAAAGGAATAAAAAGTATCACGTTTGGAACTGACCAAGGTCTGATCCCAATCATCAGAGAATTATGTGATGACAAAATCCTCGAACTACGTGTTGGAACCGGTGTAAATGAAGTAACTTATGATACATAAACACTGCTTATCACAATGTATATGGGAGACAACCTAACTCTAAGGCAAGGTTTGGCAAATTTTCATAGCGAATACAAATCTCACCTGAGTCATGATAAAATTAGCATTTCAAAGGAGGCTAGAAGGTTCTTTAGATCGCATGATATTGCCCACGTACTATTTGGATGTGATATTTCGCTCTATAGTGAAGGCTCAGTCAAAATATGGACAATCTTTGGCACTACATTAGGGTTTTGGAAACACATCACTGGATACCAAGAAGCCAACGCATTCGAGTTATCCAAGACTTCACTATAGTTCATGCCGCCAAAAACATATTCAAATTTCTCGTTTCAATCCCCACAATAATCCTCAGAGCCAAACGGATGTTAAAACCGTGGAATTGGCAGAATTCGAGAGATACTTAGATATGCCCATCTCTGAAATACGCGAAGAGTTTAATATCCAAGTGCTGACTTGAAACATTAGACTAATGGGTAATCGTATTCCTCCTCTCCTACCGTAACGGTTTCCTTTTAACTATGCCTCAGGCATTCACTTCTTGTATCGAGCCGGTCATCCCGCATAAAGTGCTGGTTTTCTATTGCAAGATCTCTCCAAGACGAACTACGAAACCGAGGTTAACACTCCTCCCGGCTTCCATAAAGACATTTTGATTCCCAGGGGCACCTCGAGAAACATGACTACGGTATAATGTATCTCCCACATTGGTAACGCTCAGTATAAGCCTTGAATGCGGCATATTACTGCTTAAGTTATGCAGATTAACACCTGCTTTAATATTAAATATGGCATAGCCAGGTGTGACAATCTCGTTGGGAGCTGGATCGTTTTGTTCAGAGACTATTAAAATCTCAGGTTGCACATAAAACTTGTTGTCTCTATTTCTCAGCTGAACCCCAGCCCACATCTGAGTTGCAGGAATAGCAGGGAGTGGATCATCTGTTACGTTGTTTGTACCATTAATCAAAGCACCACTTAAGAATACTGAAGAAAGGGCACCAATCTTAAGACGAGCGTCCCACTCTAATCCAGTGATAGTAGCATCACCAACATTTCTAAATTGTATAGACGGCGCACCATCAAACGTAAGGTCTACTGGCACGAACAAGTTGTTCAGGAAGTTTTGGTAAAAGTTAGCTTCAACACTAAAGACACCAGAATCGTATTTCCCTCCTAACTCATAAAAAACACCTCGCTCCGGATCTAAATCTGGATTAGGAACTAAGAAACCCGCACCGACAGCAGTGAAGTGATATTTAGAAAAAAGATCAGTACCTCTAAATGAATTTGCCAAGTTAGCGGTAAGGCTCAATGCATCTGTAGCGTTATACTTTAATCCGATATTACCAGATATGGCTACGTCATTATCTGAGGTGTTATCGTCATTGTAGATCTCTGCTATAGCTGGTATGTCAAATGGGCCATCATCGATGCTTGTACTAACATTGTCCAATCTGGCAGCTATCAATAGATTTACCTTATCGCTCAATTTTACTTCTTCGATCGCAAAGAGACCGAAACTCGTGCTACGGCTATCCGGTTGTATTTGTGTTAATGGATTATTTATCTCATTGACCATAGCGCCGAGCGGGTTAAAGATTTGAATATTTAAGTCCCTATGTAAACCTATCCTGGTCTCTCTCAAGAAGTCGACACCAAAAGTTAATTTGGCATTCTCCTTTTGTTTTAATGTCGCAAAAAACTTACCGCCCATAAAAGGGACATCTACATCCAGCATAGCATGAATCCTCCGATTGACATCTGTAGTCATCGGAAATGGAATGCTAGTGACTTGATCGATATGTAGATTTTGTTCTTTGAAAAATAGTCTTGCCCCAATAGATACAATCTTGTCTGATACGTCAGTACCATCATAGGCCAAGTTGATACCCGTCTGAGTATCTGGATCGAATCTTCGTGTAATAAGAGGTGGACCAGGAGCACCTAAACCACCTGGAAAACCAACGTCCGAATTTCTAAAGTACTTACCGCTCACTTCTACACGATGATTGGCGGCCCAAGAATAGCCTATATTAAAATCAACATTAGCAGACTCGAACTGACTGTTTTCAATTTCGCCTTCTGGAGTCTTTGTATTTCCGGCATTGCGGAAGCCACCCCCAACCAAAAAGTCAAATCCATTACCTCTACCTTCGAGCTCTACCCTTCCTCTTGTAAAATCTGCTACCGACTGGTATCCTCCATATATGCTTCCACCTATCTTCATTTCCTTACCATAACCATTTTCAGCCTTGCGGGTAACAACATTGACCAGGCCTGAAACCGCATCACTCCCCCAAAATGCAGACGAAGGGCCTTTGACTAACTCGATACGTTCTATCTGAAATGGGTCTACTAAAGAATATGACCGAATCCTCCCACCTACAAATGCATTGCCGTCTATAAGGATAGGAGCTCGTTCTCTTGACAGACCTCTAATAATCGGTGTACTTGCGAGACCGCCATCACTTTGGCGTGTCACTCCTGGTATGTACTGTAGCGCTTCTACAGGCGTTAGAGGTTGATTTTCTTCAATCTGCCTTTTCGATATGACTGCGACATTAATCGGCAAATCCGCTGCCTTACTCAAGGATCTGGTAGCTGTTACTACTAACTCTTCAACATCTAAGGTTAGTGTCGTATCTGTGGTCGCCTGTGCCATAAGATCACCAAAAGGAAATAAAAGAATAAAAAACGTCGTGAGAAGCGTGAGTCGTTTCATAGTATTAGGTTTTAAAAAATTAGAAAGCTCTTTCTAAAAACAAAGAAAACGATCTGATTAGATCGACCAAAGGTCATACAGCACTATTTTTTAGAAAACATTTTCTATTACTGCCCAATTTCAGTTGATGCAATCGGCTGTTGGACAAGAATCTTTCCATAATTTCGCAACAAGCGTTTAAGGCAAAATATTATTATGCTAGCACAGAACGGGCAAGTAGCCCCAATTGCATCAAATCATATAGAAGAAGTTCACGCCTTTTGGATAGCAGGAGGAAGTTGCGACGGTTGCTCGATAGCAGCTGTTGGAGCATCTTCACCATCCGTGGAGGATCTCCTCAGAGGCGTATTACCTGGAATGCCCAAGGTAGTACTTCATCATCCCGTGCTAGCAGTTACAGCTGGAGAAGAATTTATTCACCCATTTAGATTGGCAGCTAAGGGAGAGCTGGAACATCCATTTGTGGTAATCTGCGAAGGCTCTATTATGGATGAGCGTATCGCTGCCTCGACTGGAGGGTACTGGTCTGGTCTGGGAGCTGATGACGATGAAGATGGAAATCCACAGCCTATCCCATCATCTAGCTGGGTATCAAGGATGAGTCAACATGCAGCCGCTATAATTGCTGTAGGAACCTGTGCCACGTGGGGAGGCGTACCAGCTGCCGCTGGTAACCCTACCGATGCTGTCGGAGTGATGGACTTCTTGGGTGCCGATTATCGCAGTGCGTTAGGACTACCCGTAGTAAATCTACCAGGTTGTGCTCCACAAGGAGATAACATCACTGAGACGATCGCTGCCGTCCTGTTGTTTCTTCATGGATTAGGACCCCTACCTGAGTTTGATGAGCTTGGGCGACCTTCGTGGTTGTTTGGTGAAACCGTACATAGAGGATGTACCAGAGCGGGCTTTTATGAAGAAGGAAAGTTTGCCGAAGAATATGGCGACAAAGAGTGTTTAGTAGAAGTGGGTTGCTGGGGACCAGTAGTCCAATGTAACATCAACAAGCGGGGTGCCCTTAATGGCCAAGGAGGATGTATGAATATTGGTGCGCCGTGTATCGGATGTACAATGCCTGGATTTCCAGACAGCTTTGCTCCATTCTACGCTACACCTCCTGGCACAATCGTATCTTCTACACTATCTAGAGTCACAGGATCTCTCATCAGCAATCTCAGAGAGATGACAATGACTTATCAAAATCGCACAGCTAAGTGGAACAAGGATGGAAAAGTGCCATCAGGATGGGGTCATGTCGCCGAACCAGGACCTCTGCAAAAGATAGCCCACTTTGCATATGAGAAATTACAATTTAAGGATAGCCCGAAACCTGGGTCAAATTAATTGAACTATGGATGAAGCAACACTCTACGGAAACTTTTACATAGGATTGGCTATCGCTGTAGTCATCATAATAGCAGCAGCGGCACTCCTCATATTAGTCTGGATGGCTGCGAGAAGAATACTGAGACTTGCCACAGCTGCACTTGGGCTCGTAGAGCAAATCAAAGAAAATACTAATAGCCTCTGGGGTCTTCAAACAACTAATCAAGTAGCAACGGATATACTGGACGGAGCTCAGGCTATTGATGCCCATGCAGGATTAGTTGCAGAAGCTCTTCATCAAATCAATCAAGACTAAACTATACATCACATGGAACCATATCAACTCTTATGGCTTATCTCGCTGATCATCGGTCTTGTAGTGATCGGAGTAGTTGCCTTCCTCTTACATAAGATCAAATCAACAGCCGTAGACATAGATGTCGCTGCCGGAAAGATCTGGACGCAAGGAAAGCTCACAGCCAATAACACGATACAGATACCGATCTTTTTATCAGTAACAAATAGAGTGGTCGGAAAAATATATACTTCAGCGGTGAGCATCTTAGGTGGTTCGGCTGCTATAAAGGAACACGCAGAAGGATGTCCTGGATGTCCAAACTGTGTATTACAACATCAAAATTAGATAGACCATGGACGTTATACTCATGCTCTGCACTATACTGGCCGTCGTACTGCTTGTCATTGTGCTGGTCCGATACCTCACCAAGATCATATCGTTGCTCAATTCTATTGGAGGGAATGGTGATAGCTACCTAGCCAAGTTAAGGTTAGGGCTTAGGGCCATTGAAACCGAGACTGGTCATATCCCTACCGAAGTAACCAAACTCAACGGAGGATTAACCAAAACGTCAGATGGCCTCGTAGCTGTTAATCAAAATTTAAAAGGCACCATCACTGCGGTGGTCGCACAAAAAGTATAGCGATATGTCCAGTATAATTTTAACTCTATGGACGATTTTGCTGGTAGTGACAGTATTGCTACTACCGCTTATCATAAGTCTCTTGCACCGCACATGGGTAGCAAGCCGAAGCATCGAACGTTACTTTAAAGAAATGCTCGAAGCAGGTGTCGGTATAGCTGGCAATACTGACTACGTAACCGCTTTAGACGATACTATCGGAGTGGCGTCTGGCATCTTAGACGTAGCAGGCGAGATAAATGAAAATGCAGAAACTATAAAAGGTGCTGTAGCCGATAGAGCAGCTCAAATAAACTAAATTATCATGACAGCTTCTACATTATATATAGCAACATTAATTATAGTCGGGTTAGTAGTCCTCGTACTAGTTATCTATCTCGTGCTTATCATCGTGGCACTAACAAGAGCTGGTACTCACTTAGAAAACCTAGCAGGCGGGCTTCAAAAAATAGTAGATGACACCTCACCACTCCCAGACAAGCTAGGAACCATAAATGGCGCTCTAACACAGTTACACGGAGGGTTGTTATCAGTAGATAGTCATCTAGTAGGAATAGCAAAGGTCTTCAAGTTAGTGTAGACATAATTGAATTTATAAAGAGATAATCGACGAATAAAAGAACCATATGTGTTTTAAAAATTTACCAATAGCTTTTGACGAACAAGGAAATGCCTATCTGAAAGAGGATATCGCCAATCCTTATGAATACAAGGTCGTTGATCTAGGCAAAGAACAAGACAAGCTCAAAAGCCTAATGGAAAAAAATGGCTTCATTCGAAGCGTGGACTACGACCCCGTTACAAGAGTAGCAGGCGCATTAGCCTTTCATAGTGTCGTAGACTTACAGGAAAAAAAGGTTCTTTCGACGAACTCCATGGCCACGTTATTCAGAGGTTATGAGATTATCTTGAAAGGAAGAGACCCTCGGGATGCTGCATATATCAGTAGTCGAGCATGTGGCGTCTGCGGTGGTGTACATGCTACCACATCAGCTCTTGCTATCGAGATGGCATTGGGAATAAAGCCACCGCCTTTAGGTATCGTGATGCGTAACATCTTGCTAGCAATCGAATATCTCTATGATCATCCGTTACACCTGTTCTTATTGGCAGGGCCTGATTACTCTGAAGAATTAGTCGCTGCAACTAATCCCGAACTAATCCCAAAAGCGGCGGCTGCAAAATGTAAGAACAAAGCAGTGCATGGATATGATACCATACTTGATATCATGAAAGACCTTAACCCACTTAAAGGTAAATTATACCTAGAGGCTCTATCTATGACCAGAGTGGCAAGAGAAGCATACGTGCAGATCGGAGGTAAGTATCCGCATCCGCAGTCAGTAGTACCCGGAGGGATATCTGTAACTGTTACCATGTCTACGCTTAATGAAGTATATACGAGACTGATCAAGTTTTTTGATTACGGTCAGAAGACTACAGGGATCTGGGATGATGTCTTTGACTTCTTCTATGAGCAAGATGAAAGATATCAACAATGCGGTGTGCGACCTGCTACGATGGCAGATACCGGTGTCTGGGATAGACCAGAATTCTATGATGGAACATTCGAAAACTGTGACAAATGGGGTAATGCCAGATGGTCTACACCTGGCGTCTTAGTCAATGGAGAAGTAGTCACCACTAACTTGAGCGAACTGAATGCTGGTCTCGAAGAGTTTGTTGAGCATTCGTACTATGAGAAGTGGGATGACCATAAATACAAGACAGACTCCAATGGCTTACCATTAAGCCCTAATCATCCTTGGAATAAGGATACCATACCGAAGCCTGGCAAGCAAAGCTGGAGAGATAGATATAGCTGGGATACCTGCCCTACTTGGGATCGGATGCCAATGGAAGCTGGTGCTTACTCACGGATGTACCTGACTGCCAAAGCACAAAAAGCTCCTGCTAGTCAATATCTCGAAAATACTGGTCATAGCATGAAGATCCGTGTACCTAAGTACAATCTACCTGCAGCAGAGCTCGAATGGAAGATCCCTACTCACTGGAATGCATTTGAACGTAACAGAGCCCGAGCCTACTGCATCCCCTACTCTGCTATGGTGGCACTGGAGAACTGGCAAATTGCACAGCAATTGATTAGAAACGGAGAAACTGCCGTAAGCACTCCGTATGAGATACCTAAGAAAGGAACTCAGATAGGTTTCGGTGCATGGGGCGCTGGACGTGGATTCCTAACTCATCACCTGATCGTAAAAAATGGATTGATTCAGAACTATCAGATCATCACTCCGTCTACGCTCAATGCTGCTCCAAGAGCACCTTGGGGAGCACCAGGTCCATACGAAGAAGCCGTACTCAATACTCCGATACTTGAGAAATATGATAAACCCGAAGACTATAAGGGTATAGATATACTACGTGCCATCAGAAGTTTTGATCCATGCATGCCGTGTACTACACACATTATGGCCAAAGATTCTGATCATGTGGTGACTCGCGAAGTAACTACATGTGCTTGTGGTATCGAATAAGAAAACACTGATCGGCACGGTAGGATACCACATCCTCGGTAATCACTCGATGCCTCCGATGCTCTATACTCATCTCCAAGAGATGTCCTGGCCTAGCCATATCAAAGTTGATGAGTTAAACTGGGGACCAGTAGCGGTAGTTCAGATGTTCGAAGCGGAGACACTCCCTTTCGAAAGAGTCATCATCCTATGTGCAATCGAAAGAAAAGGAAGACCCATTGGGCAAATAGATGTATTTCGTTGGCTTGGCAATCTTCCTGATGAAGAGCAGATTCAGGCATGTGTAGGTGATGCAGCAACAGGTGTTATCTCCGTAGAAAACCTCTTAGTGATCGGAGAGTACTTTAAAGTCTGGAAAGATGAAGTATATCTGGTTGATGTCGAGCCGGGGCCAGAAGTAGCTGGTGAAAAATGGACTCCAGACATGGAATCTGCCATACCAGACATCATATCTACAATAAAAAAACTTGCTATAACCGGTTTGGATAATGACATGAATGTTAAGTATCTTAAAGGTGATACCATTTTCATAAATGAAATGATAACGGACTAAGCTTAGCATATGGAATTAATCGAAAAATCATCGCTAAGAGCACTATTCTGGAAGGATGAGATCCTTCAAATTCTATATTGGATGAATGGTGAAGGCTTTGGCAGTGAAGTGCCAGTCGTACAGGTATTATCACTACTTAATACCAATCAAGAGAACTTGATCTATCACCTTGGTAAATTGGTAGAAGAAGGCGTCTTAATCGCTTCTTCTAAAGAAATGGGGCCAAGCACCAAAATCCAATTAGCAACAGACATGAAAAAAGAAGCAGGACGGAGATTTGCTGATGCCTTCCAAGGATACCAAAAAGCGGGTCATGGAGAGTGCGGCCCTGACTGCGAATTTTGTTACGGGCCTAATGGTCAAAAACTTGAAAACTGTGTGCACAACTGTGCTACAGCTCATTAAGCTATGAAGAAAGAGTTATTCAGCAACGAGGAGTTTCATGAAGCATTAGACATGCTCAACCAACTCATGCGTGATGCTGAACAGGTCCAGGATACTGATAACAAAGTGTTGCTGTACAATATCCTACAGTACTTTGACTCGATACACAGAGAGCCACTGTTAAGGATGATGAAACTCATCAGTAATAACAAAGAGCTCCATAGCGAAATCGTCGATGATGAAACAGTCCAAAAGCTACTGACACTGTATGACATACCTATAGAAGCATCCCCTATGGATAAAGTCGGCACTGTCGGCTTTGTGCCGGCAGATCAGGTAACTGTGTTTAGCCCAGTCAAGAAAAAAGACTGGATCGAACTAGGCGACTATCGCGAGCTCGAAGATCAAAAGCTATATGCTAAGAACTATGAGCGAGTGAACTTCCTAGTCTCACGAGTTGGAAAAGAAGTATATGCCATTCAAAATCAATGTGACGGATCGGTATTACCGATAGATAAAGGGCGGATCGAAGATCACTTCATTATATGCCCTTGGCATGGATGCAAGTATGATATCAAAACTGGAGTATCGGTCGATAACAGTGATAAAAAACTGGATATATTTCAGGTCGAGATAGAAGAAGATGGATTATTAAAAGTGGAGATAGCGTATTAGACGATGAGTAGGATTTTATTAGCTGTGGTGCTGATAGCCATCTGGTCGAGCTGTCAAGAAGTAAAGCCAGAAGGTATAGACAGTTGTGAGGCTTTACCTGACAATCAAGCAGGAGACGTCGTCGAGAAAGCTATAGCTGCTGCTGGTGGCTGGGACAATTGGAAAAGCAAAGACAACTTTAGTTTTTATAAAAAAATCACACAGCTCGATAGTACCGGAACAGTAAAGAAAATCGTGAAACAACTACATACATATCAACTCAAAGATGGCTTTAAGGCTAGGATGGAATGGTCTGTCGGTAGCAATAACTTCTTGATTTTAAATGATGGCGATAAGGCTATTAAGTACAAGAATGGGATTGAGATGACTGATAAAAAGTCGGAGAATGAAGCATGGAATTCTTCATATGGTTCTCATTATGTGATAGGCATACCATATAAGTTGGCTGATCCTGGTGTTACACTCGGTTACAATGGTATCGACAGTACTCTGTTGGGCAAGCCAGTGCACAGCGTTCAGGTGGAGTATGCCAAAGGCGTAGGAAGAACTGGTGGCATGCATCGATGGATCTACTACTTCGATTTAGATACGTATGATCTTGCAGCTAATTTTCAAGATTATGGAGATGGGCACTCGCTTACCACCTACGAAGTTTTTGAAAGTGTTGGCACACATACAATCCATAACAAGAGATTCAGTTATGCCTCCAATAAGGACAAGGAAAAAGTACAGTTAAAGACCATATATGAAAATGAGGAAATGACATTCAATATTACTCTTGATAAAAACGCATTTACATTACTGTGATTAGCTCAGATAAAATATTGATCGCCGGAGTAGGCAATGAGTTGCGTCAGGATGATGCATTTGGTATAGAGTTCGTCAGAGCATGGGAAAAGAGCATGCCTAAGAATGATCTCATAAATACTATGGAGGTAGGTATTGCTGGGATACATCTTGTACAAGAATTGTTTACAGGATACGACATGTTAGTACTCGTAGATGCAGTTGATTACAAAAGAACTCCTGGGTCCATATCGATAGAGGAGGTTGAAAAATTAAGCGATATAGAGCAAATGCCATTGGACCAAAAAAGAGAATTTCTCGCAGACATGCACTACACTAATCCCACTAGAGCTATGATGCTTGCTAAAGCGCTCAAGGTACTACCAGAGAAAGTATACATACTGGGATGCCAGTCAGCAAAACACGACGACTTTGACATCGGCATGAGCGAGGAAGTAACCGCCGCAATCCCTGTCGCAATAAAAGAACTTAACAAGTGGATGTCATCAGACTCACTTTAAAATAAATTAGAAGAACTATTTAAATATTTGATACTATGAAAGATCTACAACAAAAGAAGCAACAAGTACAACAAGACCAAAGTGCTGGAAAACAAAAAGTGCCGTGGTTATTTGGACTTGAGATTAAAGATCTGACTAATCCTATCACCATAAGAAGGATACGCCTACTTCAGGCTGGATTGGTCATAGCAGTTCTTGCATATGCTGGTCACTATGCTTGGGAGAGTTTTCTAAGAGCACCGTCAGGAGTAGAGCTGGTTAATGAGATGGTCGACGCTGCGGGCGGGTCAGAAGCATGGAATAATATAAATTCTGGTCAGTTTACTCGGACTCAAAATCTATATGATAAAGCTGGTAACAAGATATCCGAACAAGTAGAAACCTTCTTTTTCAGAAAAGCTGATGAGGGGCTACAACTCATGGTAAAAGCGATAGATAAGGACGGCAAAGAAGTTGTCATTAGCGAAGACGAAGAAGGATTTTGGGCAACAAGGGATGCGCTCCCTTCAGATCCAAAGAGGACTTCTGGCGATCTTGGCATGATGTGCGATTCTAAATATTGCAAACCGAGCTGCGCTTCTTCTATGGCATTTTTTAGATTTTCGATGCCTTTCAAACTCACAGACTATGGCGTACGTCCCGACGTAAATAATGCTTCTAAACTTGGGCTGCTGGACTGGAATCCATTAGAGAACATAGACTTAGAAAGTGAGCCTCTTGTGCTGGATGTATCATACATACCTACCATAGGAAAGGATAAGTGGAGATTTCTGGTGAACCCTGAGACTAACCTTATCCATAAAATGGAATATTATAACAAGTCAGATATCGGTACTTATAGACCAGAGGAAATATACTGGACAGATCATAAGACTGTAGATGGAATTACCTTCAGCCATAAGTGGACAAAGTTTTGGAGTAATGGCCAGATTATGGACGAATACACCTATTCAGATGTCTCTTTTAATAACCAAGTTAACGAAGAGTTTTTCACACGTCCCGCTGGGAAAGATTGGTCTTTAGTCACTAATAGCTTATGAAAATTGCAATTGCAGGAAAAGGCGGTGTAGGTAAAACTACGATCAGCGGCACTATATGTCGAGTACTAGCACAAGAAGGAGAACGAGTGCTAGCCATCGATGGGGATCCAAATCCCAATCTTTCAGTTGTACTCGGTATCGACAAGGACAAACCTCCACACCGATCACTAAGTACAGACATTATAGAAAGAGTGGAAGAAGGTGAGTCATGGAGCTTCAGAGTAAAGATGCCATTTGATGAGATCCTCGACACCTATGGACAGGAAGCGCCTGATGATGTAACGTTACTCATCGTTGGAAAACCCGAACAAGCGGGGACAGGATGTATGTGTGGATCTCATACAGTGGTCCGAGAACTCATACACTCTGCGCTTACTTCAGAATTCAATGCTGCGATGGTCGTAGACACTGAAGCTTCATTAGAACATATGAAGCGTGGTACTTCACAACATGTGGATAGAATGTATACAGTCTTAGAACCGTATTACAGATCACTTGAAGCGGCAGGCCGATTTGCCGATATGGCACGTGATCTGGGTATCAAAGAAGTAGCGGCTATAGCTAATAAAGTAAGAACAGAAGAAGAAGCTGATGCCATAAAGGAGTACTGCGAAAAAATAGATTTGCCGATAGCCGTAATGGTACCTTATGATGAGAATATAACTGCTGCAGACTTACAAGGAGTCTCTATCATGGACTATGATAATAACTCAAAGGCAGTCCAAGCCATACAGCAATTTGTAAAAACACTAAAATAATTTAGTATGTGTTTAGCTATACCTGGAAAAATACTCGACATACAAGATCAAGAAGAAAGCGTATTTCAGATAGGTCGAGTATCGTTCAGTGGTGTTGCCAAAAAGATCAACCTGAGCTTAGTGCCAGAAGCCAAAGTCGGTGATCATGTACTGGTCCATGTCGGTGTAGCTGTGAGCGTCATAGATGAAGAAGAAGCCCGGAAGACCTTAGCTTTTTTACAAGGCACTGGCGATCTTGATGAACTCTTTGATGAGCTACATCATGAAAAAAAGGCATAGAAGGAATAGACTCTATTTCTAATTATCAACAAGGACTTCTACGTCACGCAACTGGGGAAGTATGAGTGCTTCATATTCCATCAGTCCCACATTCGTAAATGAAGGAAGCAACTGATTCCAAACAACTATTTTAAACTTCTCTTCATCAAACCCACTCGTTGAAAGCACTTTTCTCTGTGTTAACCAAAATGAGATAATCATCCAGATGGCATGAGCTGTGTGTGCATATTGATCGAGATGTATAGGAGCTTGGAATATTCCTTTTCTTACATTTTCGGTGATCCATTGGTAGATCTGGTCGATCATTAGGTTGATATACTTCACTCTCTGTTGATGGATCTTCGGATAAGACCTTTCCAACTCAACAGCATCTAAAAAGAAGAAGGCAAATTGATTGATGAGGGCATAATACTTAGATAGCTGATTATCAAAATCTATCAACAAGGGAAACAGGTTGTCCTTTTTTACAACTGGAGAAATTTCAGCATTGATAGAATCGGCTATTGTACTCATCAGATCTTCCTTGAATTGAAAATGATACGCCAAGTTCCCAACGCTGATATTACACTCATCTGCTATGCCTTGCAATTTCACATTAGGAAGGCCATATAGGTTAAAGAGCGATATGGCCGCGTCTAAGATCTTGTCTCTCGTTTTTTTCTTTTTCTCTTTCATCACATAGCGCTTTCTGGTGTAAATGAGTCTAGGAGCCTCTCAATAAGCAGATCAAATTCCATCCGGCCAGCAGATGTGAAATGTGGAAGTACTTGCGTCCAGACCATCTCTTTAAATACTCGCTCACTATCTTCTGGACTTCCGTGGTCTATAGGCTTCGTTAGATAGAATGTGATAATCATCCAGATCGTATGAGCGACCATTTTATAATGGTCTTTTCTAAATTCTTCTACCAATATCCCATTCTTTGCATTTTGTAGTAGCCAATGATGCACTTGTTCTGATATGTGATCTGTGATCACTCTTCTCTTTTGATATTGCTTGGGATAGTTACGCTTGATCTCAAGCAAGTCAATAAAGAAGAATGAATACTTCATCAAAAAGTGATAGTACATCGCCAGCTGCGTGTCAAAGTCCATCAGGCCTGGAAACTCTTTATGTTCATCGATGATTGGCTCTAATAACTCTGTAAGTTGATCCACTATCTCGATGATAATCGCCTCTTTACTATAGTAGTGGTAAGCGAGATTACCCACACTAATACCTACATCATCGGCGATGTGCTGTAGCCTCACATTGACCATGCCATGTGCATTGAACAGCCGAATGCTACTGTGTATTATTTTGTCTTTCGTTCTCACGATAATTAACAAATTCTGGGTAACTGCTCACCTACGAGCATATTTACTATTCTCTTGCCCCCAATACCACTTCTCATCACTACTTGACGAGGATGCTCAGTCACAACATGACCTATAATGGCAGCATTACTACTCTCTGAAGTAGCCCTGAGGAGACTTACGACATCGTCCGCATACTTGGCATCCACAATCGCTAAGAATACCCCTTCATTAGCGACATAAAGTGGATCGAATCCAAGTATTTCGCATGCTCCTTTCACTTGAGCATCTATAGGTATATTTTTCTCGTCTAAAAAGATGCCGAGGTTAGCATCACGAGCGATCTCATTTAGAACTGATGCTACTCCCCCTCTCGTCGGATCTTTGAGGAGATGTATACTGCTTCCGAATTCTTCTATCATTTTTATAACCGTATGACTCAGACATCTTGTGTCACTCTCAATATCAGTCTCAAACTCAAGGCCTTCTCGGACCGACATAATGGATATGCCATGAGCTGCGATTTCATTCGATATTATAACAACATCACCTTCATTGACCCGCTCCATTCTAATATCTGCATTTGCATGTATGAGCCCGATACCAGTAGTATTGATAAAAATTTGATCTCCCTTACCCCTCTCTACGACCTTGGTATCTCCAGTAACGATTGCTACATTCGCGGCTGCACAAGCGGCCTTTATAGAATATAATATTCGCCAGAGGTCTTGCATCAACATACCCTCCTCGATTATAAAGCTTAGTGAGAGGTATCGAGGCACAGCACCACACATTGCAAGATCATTGACTGTACCATTAACCGCCAGCTCCCCGATATCCCCACCTGGAAAGAAGATCGGCGAAATCACAAAGCTATCTGTACTAAAAGCCATTGGGCCTTCCATACTTAGATAGGCACCATCATGATGCTGATCAAGCCATTCATTGCTTAATATGGAGAAGACCCCCTCTTGCAACAACTTGTTAGTCAGCGTTCCTCCCCCACCGTGACCTAAGGTCACCCGTTCATGAGTCATGTTGGGGACAGGACAAGACAGTTCCATCTTGATGTTACTCATAGACCTTCGGGATTATGACATGACAGCTTCAGCAGCCCTATGAAAATGATAATAAGCGGCACACGCTCCTTCTGAGCTTACCATCGGAGCACCCAAAGGAAACTCAGGTTTGCACGTTTTTCCAAATTCTGGACACTCATGCGGTTTTTTTATACCCTTCAGAACAAGGCCCGCTATGCAGGCTTCACTTTCTTTAGCAGCTTCTAATTGGACATCAAATTTCACATTAGCGTCATAGGCTTGGTATGACTCTTTTAGTTCATAACCGCTGACAGGTATAGAGCCTATTCCTCGCCAGACGCGATCACCGATGTCAAATACTTTTTCTATAACTTCTATGGCCTTAGGGTTTCCTTCAGGCCTTACGACTCGACTATACTGATTTTCTAAAATGTGCTTTCCTTCTTCAAGTTGCTTTACAGTCATATATATACCCTGGAGGAGATCAACAGGCTCAAATCCTGTTACAACTATTGGAATCTTATACTTTTCTACAAGCGGCCCATACTCGGATATACCCATAATCGTACAAACATGACCCGCCGCAAGAAATGCGTCTATCGCACTATCCTCATCATTCATAACCGCCTCAATCGCTGGTGGGACAAGCACATGAGAAGTTAATATCGAGTAGTTTGTTACGTCTTGCATTGCGGCATGCAACACTGACATAGCATTAGCAGGGGCAGTAGTTTCAAACCCGACAGCAAAGAAAACCACTTCTCGGTCTGGGTTCTTCTGGGCGAGTTGCACCGCCTCTAATGGAGAATACAAGATTCGAATATCTGCCCCATTGGCCTTGGCATCTAATAGGCTCCTCGTAGATCCTGGCACTCTGAGCATATCTCCATAAGAACAGAGCATTACTCCTTTCTCTTCAGCCAAATATATAGCCTTGTCTATCAGATGCACAGGCGTTACACATACAGGGCATCCTGGACCATGAATCATCTGCACTTCCTTAGGAAGCAAGTCAATGATACCATTCTTAACGAGACTATGAGTCTGCCCACCACATATCTCCATGATCGACCAATCCCGAGTTACTATGTTTTTAATCTTGTCGATATAGCCTTTAGCTAACTCCTCGTCCCTATATTCTGTCATGAACTTCATACGCCTGCATTAATCGTTTTTAAAATACGATTCTTTATGATGTTTCTGAGCTATCGAAGCATATATGATCTGACCAAATGATATATTCTCATCATTGGGAGAAAGATCCTTGTGAAAGAGCAATTTGAAATCCCCTCCCAAGCTTGTAATAATGAGATCTATTAATAGTGTATTTTGAAATACGCCTCCACTGAATCCAATATTCGAGACACCTTCAACGCGAGCAACAGCGCCCACCCAATCTACCAAAGTGACGTGAAACTTTGCAGCAATATGACCGACTTCTAAGGAGTCTGCTAAATCATAAAACATAGCACATACCACTGTACTAATAGAGAACTCGGAAGGTGTTTCAACTGAGTAGTAAGACTCCTTAAAATCATATCCAACTTGACGAATATAGCGCTCTGCATGTACTTGCAATAAGGAAGCCGCCTGTCCTTCATAGCTTTGCTGATTACATATATCCAATATGGACGCCACAGCGTCAAACAACCGCCCCATACTACTCGTCTTTAGCACGTCTTTGCTGGCAAGGAGTTTTTGATAAACACTCCACTCTACTTTAGAAAATTTGCTTTGTAACTTATCCCGATGCTCTGGGAGATCGTGGCATATAGACAAGGCTGACAGGCGAGGCTCTCTAGCCATTTTGTCATAGGCAATATGTGGATAGGGATTTAAATGATCACACCTTATAAACTGATAATCTTTATAAGTAAAAAACTCTCCCCCCCAGATATTATCATCATCTCCAAGACCAGCACCATCCCATATCACACCTAGTATCTTATGATCAAAATCTATTAACGCATGTTCTCCAAGTAAGGCAGAAAAATGAGCAATATGATGCTGCACTTTAAGAATTGGGATATCGAGTTCCTCTGCTAATAGACTACCTTTTATAGCACTCGTATAATTAGGATGATTATCGATGACGATCTGATTCGGGGAGAAGTCTAATAAATGGAATAGGTGATCTAAGGTATGCTTATAATTTTCCTGCGTATTATAATTACCCAAATCCCCTAAATACTGGCTTATATAGATTTGTTCACTTTGACGCATGGCAAAGGCACTTTTCAGATCAGCACCCATAGCAAGAACCCTTTGGTCGCCTGACTTCAGCATATTTTGAAAATATGAAGGAGCCATTCCTCGAGATCGCCGGAGTACCACTCTGCATCTATGCTCTTTACTAAACACAACTATACTGTCATCCTGAGGAACAAGTATTTTCCGATTATTTACCAGTATAAAGTCCGCTATTTTGACCAATTCATCAATCGCCTGTTGGTCGTCATAGACAATAGGGTCATTACTTACATTACCACTGGTGGCAATGATCGGCTGATCATAGTTCTCAAGTAACAAATGGAACAACGGGGTATATGGTAGCATAACCCCTACTCGATCAAGACCATCACAAACTCCCATATGGGATTCGCTTGTCACTCTATCAAGAAGAAGTATCGGCGCAATGGGATCCGAAAAAGCTGTTAACTGCTCATCAGACAAACTATACGGTCTGAGAGCTATAAGATTGGGATACATCAAAGCAAATGGCTTATCAGGTCTGTTCTTTCTCTCTCTGAGTGTAGCAACTACATCATCGTCCGAAGCTGCACAGGTGAGCAGATAACCTCCTATCCCCTTGATGGCTACAATCTTTCCATTGCGCCATTGACTATTGACAAAGCCTATTATTGAGTCATCCTCTAGTTGAACTGGTTCTTTGTCCTTGTTATACAGAGACATCTCAACACCGCAGAACTGGCATGAGTTAACCTGTGCATAAAACCTTCTATTACTTGGGGTATCATATTCTTTTTGGCATGACCAGCACATGGTAAAATCATCCATGGTCGTGCGCGCTCTATCGTACGGTAGTTGATGCACAATTGAGTATCTAGGACCACACTCACAACAAGTAATAAAGGGATAACCAAATCTCCTATCTTCAGGATCAGACATCTCAGAAAGACATGTTGTGCAAGTAGCATAATCTGGAGTGACATGCAGTTGAGCTGTAGATAGGTCCTCTTCTTGAAGAATCTCAAACGTCTTATAGTCCCTTAAATCGACTTGATACATCTGTGAACTGGTGACACAAGCTAGTTTTGGTGGACGATCCAAAACGTGTTTATAAAATTGCTCAACAACATCCTGAACACCAGTTATCTCAATGTGTACGCCGTCATTTTTATTCTCTACCCACCCACTCAACGAAAAACTCGCAGCAGCATTATAGATGAACGGTCTAAAGCCTATGCCTTGAACTAATCCAGTAATAAATATATGCCATGTACCAAGTCCCATAGAACAGAAGAAAAAGGTATGAAAACATGTCGAATCGCACGTACTTTAGTCGAGGTGAATACCCAGAATTCTTCATATTTCTCTAACTTAAAGGGCAGCTATTCAATACAAATCGGTGGCTATGACAAAATAGGTTTGAATAACTTATCGATCATTCTGAAAAGTGATGATACAACCAGTTGTTTGTCACAGAAACAACTACGATTCTGACGATCATGAAAAAGACAATCTATAGCATCTAATGAGATACTTCCCGATAACGTATCATCTATGCTCCCTACTCTTTTTCTCCTTAGGAATAACAACCTTCATCAATGGGCAACAGGAGGATTTTCAATCATGGAATATCATCTCACTGTCACAACCCATAAACTCCAAGTACACCGCTTCACTGACAACCATATCGAGAATTAACGACAACGTCACCAGATTCAATGATATATCTTTTGACTGGAGAGTCAATCGCAAATTTAAGAATGGACTATCAGCGCAGGTTTCCTTTAGGAACTGGGTTTTCCTACAAAACGATCCGATCTACTTTGTCTGGTATGATATGATCTATGTAAAAAAAAGAACCAAGTACAAATGGGTAAACTTATTACGTCTGCATCATGGATTAGATTGGGGAGACAGGGAACAGGCTGATTTCATTAGGATGAAAAATTACTTTTTCGTGATTATTGACAAGGCTAATAAGCTAGCTCCATTCATAGGTTATGACGTATGGTACAAACTGAGCGATGACAATCGATTTCAATTGATTTGGTTAGATTCAGGTATAGAGTATACCATGCATAAACTAAGGCTCCGCCTCAATTATAGACGTATAGCTCCTATTGGTAATGCAGTAGGCCCCAGAAGGGATATCATTTTAATGGGTCTATTTTATACTATCTAACACATCTTAAACCTTTAGTATGTAACACTACGATTGAACACTCAATTTCAGTTACCTTACCTATTTGGAAAATGAAGAAAAATTCATTGCCAACAATAGTCGACAGCGTTCAATCAACTATATGATCAAAAAGATATTCATAGTTATTCTTAGTCTCACTACCCTTTTTATTGTAGGGTTTGTTGGTTCAGTAGTGTTTGGAGATGTAAGCATATCCACTGGAGGGAAAACCATATTCGGTTATGATAAAGTCCAAGGCGGGTTTATCTTGAATGGTTACAAAACATACCTGTTGGAATCAGAAGACGGGCCATATATTTTTGATAACGGAGCGGCTTATGAAATTGTAAATGTTGTACAAGAAAATGAAGAGTATCTCATAAAATCATACTCAGAAGCTAAAGACAGTATAAACAATATAACGATCACTGTAAGCAATACTGACAAGGATAAATTCGGCCTACAATTACCCAAATCAGAAGCGTTTGAAAGTAAAGCTGCTGTAACGATAACCGAGTCAAAGGTCATTGCAATCTCGGATATAGAAGGCAATTTCAATGGCTTCTCCTCATTTCTGCTAAAACAAGATATTATCGACTCAAACTTCAATTGGATATTTGGAAATGGACACTTGGTCTTAGTTGGAGACTTCATGGACAGAGGAGATCAAGTCCTTGAGTGTCTATGGCTAATCTATTCACTTGAGCAACAAGCGAAGGAGCACCGTAGTCAAGTTCATTTCATCCTTGGTAATCATGAAGCTATCAACTTTTACGGTCACTTGGGTTACCTATCAGATAAGTATAAAGCATTCGCTCAAGAATATTCAAACAACTCAAATTTTGAAGAGGAGAACATGGTATTATAAGGGATGAACGCATTATCCTGAGATCTACAGTTCAAGGTGCTGGATATCCCCGAACCGTTAAACCGACGGACCAAAGATTTCGGCGAAGCTTATAAAGAGCAATTGATAAACTATATCTCTTAGATGACAACCAGCTTGCAAAATCGCGATTTGTCACTCTTCATCGGACTTAGTTAGGTGACAGATCAGATAAGCCTGCGTCTCAATAGCAGTAATAGGATTTATTTTTTGGTTGATGCATAAGCCCTCTCAGGAGGGCTTTTTTAGTCGGCCTATCCAAGAAGACTTAAGAGTCTCTCGCTGTATCGTAATGTAGCAACTAATATTCTCACAAACTCCACTTAACAGGCAGTATATCAGCAATTTGTGTAATAATTACTGCATGGCCGCTAATCACAGTATGAAGAATTAAGAATTATCTGTCACATGATATGAAGACACGTAAGGAACTCAAAGCTGCATATGAAGAAATCAAGCCAATTGCAGGAGTATTTCAGATTAAGAATTCTAAAACCAGAATGGCGCTCATAGGTGATTCCATAGATATACAATCAAAATAGAATCGCCATCATACAGAATTGAGCTTTGGTTGTCATAGAAACAAACAACTCCAAAACGACTGGAACGCCTCGGGAAGCGATAGTTTCAAGCTTTCTATACTCTCTGAGCTAACAATAAAAGACAATCAGAATACAATCTGAAGGTGAGCTTAAGTTATTAAGAGAAATGCTTGAAGAAGAATTGGGCATACCTCTTAAGTTGAGGTATTAAGAATCTCTGGAACTGGCAAATCGTCCAATGATCAAAATGGGAGCTAATTCAATCAAGTTTTAGATCACCTAACTATCGAAATGCGCTCTGACAACTACTTGACATAAGTGGAAGTAATCTCTCGGTATAGGCACTGTTCTGGTGACCGATCAAATGAAGCTATGTCTCAATAGCAGTAATAGGATTTATTTTTTTGGTTGATGCATAAGCCCTCTCATGAGGGCTTTTTTAGTTGAATCAATTCCTTAAACGCCCACGTTATCATATCATAAACCTAATTGTTCAACCTATAAAACAAGAACAGCCGACACAGTTCTTAACTATGCCGGCTGTTGTAAGCTTATATCTTAAAGAAAATTCGACTACACCTGAGAAAGCGTGAATCCAAGTTCTTTAGCTTTCTTTTTTAGTGCAGAGATCTCTTTCTTCTGTGCTTTTCTCATTTCAGCTCTCGCTTCTTCCTGCTTTGTGTAAGCATCGTAGGTCTTAGCAACATACTTTGCTACAATACCCATTTGCTTCGGAGGTAGGTTATTGAAAAACGATTCAATTTTTTTACTCTTTGGTGTAGTCCCTTCTTCAATGTATTGAGAAAAAACATTAGCAATTTCTGCTGGTTTCATGTTATGAATATTTTATAAGTTAACTGCCGCAAATATAAAAGCAAAATTCAAATTGACAACTTAAAACTTAACATATAATATGCATATAGGTTAATTAATGAATGTAACATTTCTTGATACATTCAAATTACACTTA
>CAZFWJ010000040.1:0-34262 GCA_964522505.1 uncultured Saprospiraceae bacterium | reverse complement strand
ATGCAAGATGATCACAGGCTCCCCACTCCCAAAGACTTTATAGTTCAATGTCATAGGACAAAAGTCCGATTTTTATTATTTCTGAGTTATTCGAAACGAAAGATTGGAATTCAGGCAGGTGAATGCTAGATTCAAATACTTAGGGTATACACCTATCTCGTCCGTTCTCAACTCTACAGGCATACCCAAAATTTTATCCGAAATCATATCGGAACTAGACATTTCATTGATTTTCTATGGTTATTAGGTATAATAATTAAAACTACACACTCATGAACTACCTATTAATCGCATTATTAAACTTAGTCAGCCTGAACCCTATTACTCCAACCTTAAGTCACACAGAAACCTTGTCTCATGACATCATCTTAGTACAAGGGGAGGCCAAATTAGTCACCATGACTCCAGCTGGAGAAATCATTCAGAGTTACAACATATCAGAAGATTACTTCTCTTCTACCGCAAGTCATGAAGAACTTGTAAGTAAAGCTGTGGCCAAGACCTCAGAGTTAATCAACACCAGATTTATCAAGGTTGACTATGACGCAGAAGGATTGAGCGAAGCAGCAATAGAGCATATTAGATACATCTCGGTACTAGCAGAGCAAAGCGAAGACTCTGACATCCATATCACACTAGCTAATGATCAGTATGCCCAAGGCCTCACAGGCGATATTTATACTATGATTGAAGGATTTGGTATCGATCAAGACAGAATTCAGATTACATCAAAAACTTACCTAAGTGAAGATGAAAGCCAATTCATAAAAATCACAATTGCCCCCAACAAAAACAGTTGAATCCCCCATCCTAACCAGTAAATTAGGCGTTAGCACTTACTTATTAAGTGGTAGCGCCTTTTTAGTGATTGAGCTTTGTGGGATGCTAATACCCTCGTTGTTCGAGTGTCTCCGACCTCGAACTCATATGATAGTTGCACTAGAGCAATATGAATCTGAACTTGTAAACTTCAGATAACGCACAAGCTAACCAATCTATAAAAGAGCTAATACGTATTTTAAAGGTTCACTATACTTAATACAACTTTTCCAGTCAGTCTCTGAACCTTGTACTAATATTAATATCAACTAAATTTTATACTCCTTACGTTGTTCGAGTATCTCTGACCCCGTTGTTCGAGTGTCTCCGACCTCGAATCCATATGATAGTTGAACTACAGGGGTATGACTTTGAAGGTTGAAACGTCAGATAGCGTATTCAGTTACTTTTCAAAATTGATCTTCTCTTGCCGCCGTCCATCTTTGTATATCTCAATGCTATCGATCATTCCGTTTTCATGCTCACTAAAAAAAAACAAACTGTCCTTAAACCTAATAAAATCTTCGTGATCATTTTTAAAGCCTTCCCCCTTCATTTTAATATTCCCATTGGGATGATAAAAAGCAACATAACCAGTATTAATACCCTTGTCAAAGTTCATTTCTTGTATTTTTCATCCAAAAGTATCTTGCCATGACCACAATCCTGTTTCTAAATCATTGTCATATTGACCATAAATGAAATAGAATTTATTTTCTGCGCTATCGAGTTGATATTCTACTGTTTCATCAACCCTCTTTCCATTTTCGACTTTTAACTTTCGTCCATGTTCCATTCTTGTAATAGCAAAATGTTTCTCCATGTTCTCATATGGTAACATATCCAGTTTCCATGTTTTAGTCCTTGTTTATAGCCCCCTTCACATTGCAAGTCACCATTTTGGAAAAACACTCTTTTTATTCCTATGCTATCTTTTGTTGAACAAAACCTTCGGTAACCTTAGATAGGCTTTGCAAGTATTTAATAGAATGCTAAATTTAGAGCTTATCAGATATAGTGCAAACATCATTTCAGACTTACGCCAAATTAAATATTGAAACCCTATACTGCTTCAGGCAAATCATTAAATGCCATATCGCTAAATAGCCAAATATAATATTGTATCCCTATAAGGGGTAACCGCTCGGCAACGGCTTTGTACAACAACGCCCAATATCGGCATGCTACTCATGCCGTATTGCTCGCTTTATGTTATCGGCTTCGTAAGTATTAGCATTTCATGAACTTGACCATTATCATGTTTAGATAAAATGATTTTGTTCTCACTAATACATGAATTGAGAAATAGCAGAGTAAATATTATGAGATATTTTTTCATCTGAATAGCACATTGAAGTTACACCGAATAATTTGAGTTGAGGTAGTGTTCTATGTTGAGTCATTCTCACTAAAAGCACATTGAAGTTGCCACAGTTGTTCGAGTATCTCTGACCTCGAACTCATATGATAGCTGAATTCAAAGCAACATCGTTGTTCGAGTGTTGTGACCTCGAACCCATATGACAATTGAACTAAAGCAATATGAATCTGAAATTCCAATCTTCAGATAACGCATTGGAGTATATTTATAAGGCATGTCAGATAGAGGTGGATATATTATTAAAGATCAGTTTGCAACACATTTTATCACATTTACTCTTGTTGGATGGGTGGATATATTCAGCAGGAAGGAGTGTCGAGGTATAATCATCGATTCATTAAAATACTGTCAAGAAAATAAGGGATTGATCATCAATGCCTATGTGATCATGTCAAGTCATATCCACATGATTATCGCTGCTCGAGAAGATTCAGATGGATTATCTGCAATCATCAGAGACTTGAAAAAATATACTGCTAAAGAACTGTTGAAATGGATATTGGAGAGTAAAATTGAAAGTCGCAAAGAGTGGTTAAAAGTTGTCTTGAAATACCACGCTAAGTTTAATACCAATAACAAGGAGTATCAAGTTTGGCAACGGGATAATCATGCTGAAATATGTCTCCATCCCCGTTTCACGGCTCAGAAGCTTAATTACATTCATAACAATCCAGTTGCAGCAGCTATTGTGACTAAACCGGAAGATTATTTATATAGTAGTGCGAGAAATTATCTCAATCTCGATAACACTCTAATCGATGTAGAGGTAATCGATTTTGGCGTAGAGGAAGGATACATTATGACATAGTTGAGTATATGAAGTTGCAAACTTCATATAGTGCTAAACAAACGTCAGTCTGTTACAGCTATATATTGGTTCGAGGTCACAGACACTCGAACAACGGGAGAGCAATCTGAAATAATCAAAAGTAGCCTGGTTAGTCCAATGGCATGATACTTGCCTCAGATTCATCAAATAGTAAAAGATGCAAATTTTAATGATTTGGGTAGCCTTCATGGCTATTTCCATTTCATCTGATATCACAATCGATATCGATGAAACGACAATAGTTGTTGAAAATGGCCGAGCATATCTCGCCGAAGTAGACAGCCAGGGCAAAGTTATTAAGCGATTCATTGAGGTACCCGAATACTTCGATTCCGCAAAATCTCATGAGGAGAAAGTGGCTGCCGCAAAAAAGAAATACGACATCCTCAAAAAGCACCAAATTGATCAGATCAGATTTGTTCCCTTCGATGGGTCATTCGATCGTTTAGACGAACAGGCTGTTGCTAACCTGCACCATGTAGCAGGGCACTACAGACAGACCTATGCTAATGAAATAACCATTACAGCGGCTAAAAGAACGGGAAATGAGGAAGTCCTTGAAAAGATGCTAAATGATGTAATCCTGGTATTGAGATCACTTGATGTACCAGAGACAGACATCACAATAGAATACAAGCAAGATCAAAGTAACGAGGCACTGCAATTCGTAAGAATACAATCACAATTAAAGTAAGAGCAATAAACCAATCACCCTCGAGTGATCGAGATAACTATCTCGTAATAAGAAACCCTCCCTCGAGAGGGTTTTTTTATGCCCAGTTGGCAACGTTACCAGTTACTATATCAATCGTCATAAATACAGGAAACACCATAACTAGATACATTCATATATCTTAGTTATTACAATCGTACTTAATACCAAAATTTTTAAAAGAAGGACATGATAGACACCCTAACTATAGAAGAAGCCAAATCGAATCTAGATCGCAAAGGATATCTCGCAGTTGATACGGATCCTTCTCTGGATTATATCGCCGAGATCGAGAGACTGAAGAAAGAAAAGAATGCCATCATCCTAGCGCATTATTATGTAGAGTCAGACATTCAAGATATTGCGGACTTCATAGGGGATAGTCTTCAACTGGCTCAAGAGGCCGAGCGTACTGATGCAGACATGATCGTATTCGCTGGTGTGCACTTCATGGCGGAAACCGCCAAAATGTTGAATCCTAATAAGAAGGTTGTCTTACCTGACCTTAAAGCTGGTTGTTCTCTTGCGGATTCGTGTCCACCGCATTTATTCAAAAAATTTAAAGAGAAACATCCCGACCATGTCGTAGTGAGCTATATAAACTGTACTGCAGAGCTCAAGACACTCACTGATATATGCTGTACTTCCTCTAATGCAATCCATGTCATCAATAGTGTACCTGAAGATCAAGGCATCATATTCGCTCCAGATAAGAACCTTGGAGCATACCTACAGAAGAAATCTGGAAGAGAAAATATGATCCTCTGGAATGGTGCCTGTATGGTACACGAGATATTCTCTAATGAGAAGATTACCAAAGCTATGATCCGCCATCCAGAAGCAGAGCTGATCGCTCACCCAGAGTGCGAAGCACATATCTTAGATAAGGCGCACTTCATAGGGTCTACAAGCGGCTTGTTGAGATATACTCATGAGAGTGATGTCCAGAAGTTTATCGTAGCTACTGAGTCAGGTATCATCCATCAGATGGAACTGAAGTCTCCTAATAAAGAGTTCATCCCTGCTCCTCCTAATAATACTTGTGCATGCAATGACTGCCCACATATGAAGCGTAACAATATGGAGAAGCTTTACCTATGCATGGAGTATGAACTGCCAGAAATAATTCTCGAAGACTGGGTAATAGAGAAAGGAGTAGCTTGTATCGATAGAATGATGGAGATCAGCGCCAAGGCTGGGTTATAAAAAGTCATGATGGGTCTTCTCGGGTATATTTTGAAGAACTATTGGGTAAACTAGGGTTAAACCACTATTTTTTTTGATAGAAGTCATGTAACTTTTAGCTAGGTAAAGGTGTCTTAGCCATACCTTTTCTCGTTATTATGTTATTCGATCAAAAAAAGCGGTTAGGATGATGAGACTTTTTCTCTCTCTATTTACTCTTTCACTAGCATGGCTTCAGCTTTCTGGACAGTGTTATCCAGATAGGCATAGCACTGCACTAGCTGATGCTTGGATATCATGTGAACTTACTCAAAACCCAAATCCAGAGCGCACTGTGACTCACTGGATCATGTACGACTTCGGTCAGGTAGAATCCATCGATGGTATGAAGATTTGGAATGCAAACCTGCCCGAGTTTCCCGATATAGGCATAGAGGTTTTCGCATTAGATTATTCAACTGATGGCGTGACTTGGACGACCTTAGGAGAATTTGACATACCCGATCATGACCCTAATGTCTTCTATCAAGGTGACGATATTGAGGGCATACCTGAGTTTGAAGCAAGTCGGGTAATCATAACGGCAGTAAGGACTAAAGGTGGCACCTGTGCGGGACTCTCAGAGATTAGATTCTTCCAAGGAGAGACTGCGACGAGCACGACAGACATAAGTGCATTTGACTATGAGATTTTCCCTAATCCAACAGCAGATTTTGTGAATATCAATATCAAGGATGACAATTTTGAAACGAGCTATTATGAAATGATAGACTTCAATGGTAGAATACTGAATCGAGTATTCACTACTGAGAAGGCGATCCAACTCAACATGAAAGGATTTGTAGACGGTCAATATGTCATCAAGATATTTGGACAAAACGATCAAGTCATTAGTGAACAGATTCAGGTATTTAAAAACTAATGAAGATGAAGGCATTATTAGCATTAGCATTATTAGCAGCACTTATGCTTGTCGAGGCGACAGCGCAAGAAAGAGCATTCATTGGCGGGCGAGGAACGTCAGGTATCACTGTTACCTCAAGTCATACTTTCGCAAGCTCAGACCCAAGGAGTACGATTAATGGTCACGGTCTTGACGCTGATCTTATGGCAGCATCGAGATTCCTATTTCAAGCTGGACTGGGTGGTTCAATGGAAGACATAGAGCAACTGGCGCTTTCTGGGGATTATGAGGCCTGGATAGATGAGCAGGCAGCAATGCCTATGACGGACGTGCTATCCAAGGTCATTTCCATTAACGAAGAAGAGTTTCAATATTTTATAACACAGACAGACGCTGAAGGCAATCCAAATCTCCCAGAGGACTACTTTGGGCCATGGGCGAAGCATTTTAGCTATGCATGGTGGGACAATGTTGCTACTGCGCCCGATCAGTTACGCTATAAGATGGCTAATGCCCTTAGCCAGATATTCGTTATATCACATAATAACACAGACTTAGGTAACCACGGTGAGGCAATGGGTGCATACTACGACCTTTTACTTCAGAGATCATTCGGTAACTTCAGAGACTTACTCAATGACGTAGCCTTAAGTCCAAGCATGGGCTTTTTCTTAAGCCATCTTAATAATCCTAAGACTGATGCCGCTCGCAATCAAAAGCCCGATGAAAACTTCGCTCGGGAGATCATGCAACTGTTCACCATAGGACTTAATGAGTTAAATCTGGATGGCTCTTTGAAGCTCGATGACAGAGGTCAAGCTATCCCAACGTATACGAATGATGATATAGAGGGGATGGCCAAAGTATTCACAGGATTGGGTGGTGCTGATTTTAATGACAAGATTAAAGAGGAGTACCCTAATGCACAGATAGAGTTCGGTGCCGACTTATATGCTATCGATCGTACGATCGCAATGAGGATGTATGAGCAAGAACATGAGCCTGGAGAAAAGTTTATCGTTGGGGATTTCACTATCCCCGCAGGGCAAAGAGGCCTAAAAGATATACAAGATGCATTGGATCATCTTTTTCAACATCCCAATGTTGCGCCATTCATCTCGAGACAGCTCATCCAGCGCATGGTTAAGTCTAACCCATCACCAGATTATATTGAACGAGTTGCTAGGGTATTTGTCGATAACGGGCAAGGTGTTCGTGGTGATTTGTTATCAGTTATAAAGGCTATACTCTTGGATCAAGAGGCTCGCTCATGCGAGTTTATCCTTGATCCTGCACAAGGACAGCTAAGAGAACCTGTCCTGAGGCATACACAAATCATCCATGCGCTGCCCAACGATAGTCCATCTGGTGTTTTTTGGAAGGACCCGGAGAGTTTGTTCGAGCGCACTAAGCAGGCGCCTCAAACCTCGCCGACGGTATTTAATTTTTACAGCCCAGACTTTTCCCCTGGAGGCGAAATTATGGGTCTTGGATTGGTGGCACCAGAGTTTAGGATTCTGGATTCTGAAACCTCGATTGGATATGCGAATCAAGTTTTTGAATGGACATTTTTCGAGCTATTGCTGTTTGATTGGGAGGATCGCACCCCGCATGTTGCCATCGTATTCGACGATCTGGCAGAATTGGCCCGAACCGATCAAGAAGGACTCATACACGAGGTCGATGTTTTGTTCTTACATGGACAGATGAGTGACATGACTCGTAACGTCATCAGAAGAGCATTGGAGCTTGCAGGGCCTACTGGTCGCTACCGAGAAAGAGCGCAATTCGTTGTATACATGGCAATGATATCACCTGATTATACCATTATTAAATAGATCAGCATATGGCATTGAATAGAAGAAAGTTTATCAAGTATGCAGGTTGTGGAGCGATGACCTCTACCACGATGTTCTCGTCCATGCTCAATTTGCGTGCTATGAGCGCTGCTGCTTTATCCACATCCTCGGTAGTAGGAAGTGACAGTTATAAGGCGCTAATATGTCTTAGTCTACAGGGTGGCAATGACTCCTACAACATGTTGATCCCTACGACTCCGGATGAGTTCAACTCTTATAGTGAAGTCAGATCCAATGTTGCTCACCAGCGCAGTGCAGTACAGGATTTATCTGGATCAACTAATGGTCGGACATTCGCGCTCCATCCGAATCTCACTAACCTTAGACGTCTCTATGATGAGCAGCGACTGGCATTTATGGCCAACATAGGCACACTTGTCGAGCCGTTTACCGTTGATGATTTCTTCGCAAGATCAAAACGAATGCCTCTAGGGCTATTGAGCCATAGCGACCAGTTACAACAATGGCAGACAGCTATACCGCATGAGCGGTCCGCATTAGGCTGGGGAGCACGGATGACAGAGCTTATCAATGATGTCAGCCCAGAACTTTTTACCGATCAATTGATTCCAACTAACTTATCACTTGACGGTGTCAATACTTTTCAGACAGGACTAAACACCACCCCTTTTACCATCAACCCCTTCCGAGGAGCAATAGGGATACTTGGTTTTCAGGATTCTCCAATATTAGAGAGTGCCGTGCGAGATATGCTCTCTCAGAATTACGCAGATGTATATAAGAACACATATATCAACACCTTCAACAAGTCACTAGAAATCAGTGATACTTATTCTGAAGCGACAGCAAATGTAAATCTCGGTGTAACATTTCCCAACACTAGTATTGGGGCATCATTTGAACAGGTCGCTAAGGCGATCGCTGTACATGAGACCCTTGGTTTTAGAAGGCAAACTTTCTATATCAGTCATGGTGGATATGACACACATGATAATATCGCTGTTAGACATGATATTAATATGGGAGAACTAGATTTGGCTATTGCCAGCTTCCAAGAGGCTATGGACCTATTAGGATGTGATGATCAAGTCCTGACGTTCGCGATTTCTGATTTTGCAAGAACACTCAGATCTAACGGTAATGGAACAGACCATGCTTGGGGTGGAAATGTGTTTGCTATAGGTGGCCCAGTAAGAGGAGGGCAGATATATGGAACATATCCTGAGACACTTGACTTCAGAGATAATACGGTTGATTTAGGTGGAGGAATCTTGGTGCCTACGACCTCCGCCGATTTATATTTTGCTGAGATTGCGCAGTGGTTTGGAGTGCCACAGTCTAATCTAGGAGACATTTTTCCTAATCTGATCAACTTTTACGACTTCAGGAATGCGGGTAATAACAGTCCTCTAGGTTTTTTAACACTCTCTTAAGTGTGAAAGAGTAAGAAAACTTGGGGTAAAAGTGTTTTAATAGTGTCTTTAAGATAGAAAGAGAATAGTTAGATAGTTTTTTCATACGGTTTTGGTAAAAAGGGAGGTTTTCCTCCCTTTTCCTTTTTAGTACATTTACCAAAATTCTCATCATGAAATATCTCCTCCTTATCCCCATACTATTTTTAGTTTTCTGCAAAACTGACAGTTCCAGTTCAACAAATTCTTCTATTAACGATGACACTGAGAAAGTCGTCAGAAAAGATATTTCAGTCACTGAAGCTTACGATTGGCTGCAATCTGATAAAGCTCCAGTACTCCTCGATGTAAGAACTCCTGAAGAATATGAAGAAGGCCACATAGCCGGATCCATTATGATAGATTATAAGGATAGTTCATTTGACTCAGAAATTGAGAAGCTTGATAAAGATGCTACCTATCTAATCTATTGTCGCAGCGGTAGTCGCAGTGGTAAAGCAGCACATAAGATGATCGGTATGGGATTTAAGGACGTCACTAATATGGAGGGCGGATATAACGCTTGGAGCAGTAAGCATTAACTCCTCAATTGGAGATGGCGATAGTACTTAGAAAGTTGGGCTAACTGATATCCCATAGCCCCTTCCATAAATCCCATCATAAATACATAGTTGCGCACAAAATGATAGTATGGCGCTAATCTCTTTACAAGGCCTCTTTTTGTAGGCATTAGTAGGGCATACTTCTCATATTGTACCCGCAAATCGTCTACATCCTCGGCTTGATAGTGCAATAGACTTCCTCTCAGCATGGAGGTTTTGCCCATAAATACCTGTGGGGTCAACAGTTCATGGACTGGCTTGTCATCCCATTGGTAGCTGTTCTTATTAAACAAGCGAGCTTTGATCTCAGGCTTAAGATGACCGTACCTGATGGGTTGAACTCCGATATGGTTAATTCGTTTGATCGTATAAACATCGGTTGATTTAACTTGCCATTCGTTTAAAGACTGATACAGTTCTTCGCTTACCACTTCATCCGCATCAAGACTGAATATCCAGTCATGCTGAGCTTGTTGATTAGCATAGTTTTTCATGGGACCATATCCTTTCCATTCCTGTTCAAAAAGTCTAACTGGATAGGTGTTAATAATCTCAATTGTTCGGTCAACACTACCTGAATCAACGACTATGATATCATCCGTAAGGCCTTGTATAGCAGATAGACAGTTCCCAATATGTTCTTCTTCATCTCGACAGATAATGACGATTGAAAAAGCCATCAGCATTTATTATGATTGCGCTGCTGACGCTATGAAAAATGGGTTGAGCAGGTTTTCCTTATTATATAATAATGGCCCATTAGATTGATACTCTGTTACCGTCCCTCCTGCTTCCGTGAGCACAATGTGCGCAGCAGCAGTGTCCCACTCCATAGTAGGTCCTATACGAGGATATAATTCAGCATCTCCTTTAGCTATAATTAAAAACTTCAGTGAGCTACCTTTTGAGACGATTTCAGGCTGGTTAAGTCCATTCATCAAACGTTGAGTCTCATCGTTGATATGACTGCGTGAACATACTACTCGCACTCCTTTTTGATCCTGCGAATATTTAGTAGTATCCAGTTTATTAGTCTTTATCCCATCACTATACCAAGAGCCCTCGCCCTTTACTCCCCAATAGGTCTCGCCAGTAGCAGGCACTGCAACCACTCCGAAAATCGGTTCCTGGTCTTCTATCAATGCGATATTAACCGTAAACTCCCCGTTACGTTTGATAAACTCCTTGGTGCCATCGAGGGGATCTACTAACCAAAACCGCTCGTAGTTTTTTCTGACCTCATAGTCCACGAGCTTGTTTTCCTCAGATATGATAGGAAAGGAAACATCCAATTTCTCAAGGCCAGCGACGATTACAGCATTAGCTGCCTGATCTGCTGCTGTAAGAGGAGAATCATCAGATTTTTGCTCTACATTAAACTTAGATTCATCCTTATAGATTTCCATTATTGCCGCTCCTGCCCTAACGGCGATATCCTTCACATTATTGATGACAGACGCTGAGATCATATATTTTTGGATTAAGTTTGGCAAATGTAATTGAAATTTATGGCTAAAATATTAGTTACTGGAGGGGCAGGTTATATCGGTAGTCATACGGCTGTTGACCTCATCAACAATGGTCATAATGTGATCACTGTTGATAATCATCATAATGCCTATGAAGCGTCGATTGATCACATCGAAAAGATTACTGGCCAACGACCAATACACTATAAAGTAGACCTGTGTGATTCTGTGGCGACTCAAAGAATTTTTAGCGCCCATTCAGATATTGAGGCTGTCATTCATTTTGCAGCGCTGAAAGCGGTTGGGGAGTCTACAGAGAAACCATTGCTATACTTTGAAAATAATATGAAGTCCTTACTTAATGTCATATCGGGGGCACGCTCAATCGATACCCATAATTTGATTTTTTCTTCTTCATGTACCGTATATGGTCAAGCGACAGATTTGCCCGTCACGGAAGAAACAATTATGAAAGAAGCAGAATCACCTTATGGCCGCACTAAGCAACTTGGTGAATATATGTTGAAAGACCTCGCTCAATACAGCGATTTAAAAGTGGTATCTCTGAGATACTTTAATCCCGCTGGTGCTCATCATTCAGGACTACTAGGAGAAGCATCTAAACAAAAAGCACTCAATCTGGTACCAGTTATCACAGAAACCGCAGCTGGCAAAAGAAAAGAATGTGTCGTCTTCGGTGATGATTATAATACTCGTGATGGCAGCTGCATTAGAGACTATATACATGTAGAAGATCTTGCATCAGCACATACCTCGGCAGTGCAGTATTTGATGGATGGGCGTAATAGTGAGTCCTACGAGGTATTCAATCTCGGAATAGGAGAAGGCGTTACTGTACTTGAAGCAATTAAGGCGTTTGAAGAAGTCAGCAATCAGAAACTAAACTACCGCATTGGACCACGTAGGCTTGGCGATGTAATCGCCATCTATAGCAACTATGACAAGGCTAAAGACTTATTAGGTTGGGAGCCAAAGTATGGGATAAAAGAAATAATGAACACGGCCTGGCACTGGGAAAACAACCGCCCCTTCTAAGATGCGCCGATATCCCTCTAAAGTCATATTGTTTGGCGAGTACTCGGTGATACTAGGCTCTCAAGTTTTAGGGGTTCCACTATCAGATAGATTTGGATACTGGTCACAGGAATCTGACCGCAACTCGCGAATGACGAAGGGCCTGATAGACTACTTGCTCAAAGAGTGTAGCTCATTTCTCAACGAGACCAAGATTGAGGAGATAAGAAGTGGTCAAATATTTTATCGCAGTACGATCAAGAGAGGTTATGGAACTGGAAGTTCTGGAGCTATATCCGCGGCAATCTATGATTACTGCTCAGCCCAAATGGAAGAACATATCCCCACTCTAAGAGAACAACTGGCTAAGATTGAATCGTTCTTCCACGGCAAGAGCTCTGGATTTGATCCATTGATTAGTATTAAGAATACCCCAATTCTAAGAGATGAGCAAGGTGATTACAAATTACTTAACCCTCGTGCTATTCTTCAGCACTCTATAGCTAATATCTACTTATTAGATAGTGGAGAAAGACGGCGAGTGAAAGGCTTAGTTCCAAGATTCATGGAAATCAATAAGGAAAAGCCATCTATAGGTATGCAGTTGACAGAACTGAACAATACAATTATTACTAAGTTGTTAGCTGATAAAAATATCAATGCCGACGTGGCGCAACTATCTGCCTTCCAACTTGAGCATATGCGACCTATGGTGGTAGATCGACTTATACCTATTTGGCAAGAAGGCCTTGCTACAGGTGACTACTTTATTAAGCTCTGCGGTACTGGAGGCGGTGGTTACTATCTTATTTATATGGTGAATGATGAAGCGCTTCAGTCAGCACAACCGTTTCAATTAGTTCCGCTTGAAGGATTATAGTTCATATAATCTTTGAGTGCTGAATACTCATTGACATAGTCTATCATCTGATCCGCAGAGATACGACGCCCGTTGACATATGGGATCACCTTGGCATCGACGACACCTTCTCGCTCTAAGTTTCGCTCAGTTAGAATCGCTTCAGCATAATTGTCGTACAAACCAATCGTATATGAATACAGTCCTGTAGAGTTATCCTTCTCTATAGCGGTATCGTTAAAGAGGCTTAATGCCATACCTCGATACATCTGGCTGACTGTAGCGATCTCTATCCTATAGGATACATCTGCATCTACAACTGTGCGATATATCTCGTATCGATAATCCATATAACTATTAGGAATGTCCAGCTCTAAATCAGTATCAATCGTAACATGCTCTGGAACATTGCTAAATCTCAGATCTACTCTGGTGTTGTATTTATCAGCCTGCAAGCTTTTCTGCTTTACAATTGGATAATTGCGTCCGATGCCTGTTACAGTTATTCGTTCGGGATCTATATTAGTACCTGCTATGATTTTCTTCTTTACAGCTTCTGCTCTCTTCATCGATGCAAAAAGGCTGTACTCTATGATCTCATCATCATTGCCGCTGCTAATTAGTTCTAAGAGGATATCCTCATTGGTCTGAAGAATCTGCTTCACTTGATTAATCTGAATCTGATTGCTGCCATCATCCAAATACTCCTCTACCACATGATAGATCGGATCAACACTATATTCTTGGGCCTCAGCAACTAAAGTCTCTTCGCTGGATTCTGTTGTAAATTCAGGTATCCCTGCGAGTAAGGTTTCTCGCTCTTCTGGTATGATCTGATCAGCAGGTTTATAATCTGTGAATGGAACAAATCCAGCATAATAATCCTGACCAGGCTGACGCTCCTTGAAGCGCACTGAATAGATATCAAAGCCGCCGTATGAGGTCTTTCGATCAGAATTAAAATGTGCCATTAAGCCATCGGCACTCAGCTGTAGTCCTTGATCATTGCCGGGACTATTAATAGGTATTCCAAGATTATAAGGCTGCGACCAAGCCTCAGATTCATACAAATAGGTACATCTAAATATGTCGAATCCTCCAATGCTCTGAGGACGATTACTCGAGAAATAAAGCGTTTCCCCATCATTAGTAAGCTTGGGCTCAAGCTCATCGTAAGAAGAGTTAACTGATGGTCCCATATTTTCTGGCTTAGTCCATTCATCACCCTCCTTGACACTGAAGTATAGATCATAACCTCCGTAGCTATCAGCTAAGTCAGCAGCAAACAGTATCAGGTTATCATTATAGAAGTACACCCCGGCATTCTCCACAGCAAACTTTGCCCCTAACTCAATCTTATCTTGCTTACCTTTAGTATCTCCACGTCTATGCATTAATAGATTAGAGCTACCATCATCTTCTTGCCGCAAAAGATAAATGCCGTCAGTATAGTCGTTAAATCCAATCATAACTTCCTCATCTCGCGTGTTGATGGGATAGGATAGTCGCTTTGGTTTAGCCCATTCGGAATTTTTTTCCCTTACACTATAGATTTCATAATGACCTGCTGCGAGATTAATCACTGTGTTAGGGCGATTAGTCGTAAAGTAAAATGTACTGGAATCGTTAGGACTCGGAAGCCAACTGAAGTCGTCATAAATAGAGTTGATCGGCCCAGGCATTTTGTCAATTACTGCCAATGCAGGTTGGTAACTGATCCGTAAGGCATGTCCGCATTGGCTGATCTTATGGTATATCTCCTCCTGCCTTAATGGCATTCCCTTGAGGGTCTTGAGATATAATTTATAGAATTCCGCTGCTTGATAAAATCTTCCTTTCTGATGATTTATTTCAGCGAGGTAATAATCTATGTCATCGTTTTTATAGCCGAATTGTACGGCCTGAGCAAAGTCTTGTTCCGCCTGTTGTAGGAGGTTAGTATGATAGTTAATCATGGCTCGCTTAAACAGCAATGGACCACTCTGCTCAACCTTATCAACTCTGTTTAGATAAATCAGAGCTTCCTTGTAGCGCTGTTCTTTGTAAAGCTCGTTGGCTTTTTTGAGATCATCTTTCTGAGAAAATAGAGATGTTGGAGTCAGCCATAGGAATATGAAACAGCCTATTAGAGCGCTATATCTCCCGATTTGAGTCAAAGTTTTCAATATTTTCTGCAATTCGTTTTAGAAATGAACCCCCTAAGAATCCATCGATCACACGATGATCGAACGATAAAGATAGGAACATCATATGACGAATTGCAATAATATCTCCATGATCTGTATCCATTATTACAGGTTTCTTGGTGATGGCACCTATAGCAAGGATGGCTAATTGCGGCTGATTGATGATTGGCGTACCTAGGAGATTGCCGAAAGTACCAATGTTACTGATGGTAAAAGTGCCTCCCTGAATCTCGTAAGGACGCAACTTGTTATCTCTGGCACGTTGCGATAAATCATTGAGTTTCTCGGTAAGACCTAACAAATTTAGTCTTCCTGCCTGATTAATCACTGGTACGATTAGATTACCTGATGGTAGTGCTGTGGCTATTCCGAGATTGATATCTTTCTTGACATGAAGTTTGGTTCCTGACTCATCTAATGAAGCATTGATCGTTGGAAAATCTTTGATTGCATTTATAACAGCTTCTGCAAAGAGTGGTGAAAAGGTTAACCGCTCTCCGTACTTCTGTTGGTAGGCACCTTTGGCCTTATGGCGCCATAGTACCATTTTAGTGACATCTGCTTCTAAGAATGAAGTCGCATGCGCCGAAGTGTTAATCGAAGCGGTCATATGCTTCGCAATCAATTGTCTCATTCGATCCAACTCGACCACTCTATCAGCTTGACCTAGTGATTGAGCGGGATCAGGAACACTGCTAGCTTTTACAGGATTAGGCTGGCTCTGCGTTGCTGCACGTTGAGGAGAAGACTCAACTGTGTTACGCTGTGGTGCCGCAGTAATTGGTGCCGCAGTATCTCTCTTTAGAACTGGATGCGTTATGGTCCGTGTAGACTGTGCAACTCGTTGATTGACATATCTAAATACATCTTCTTTGGTCACTCTGCTCTTAACTCCGGTACCTTGGATATGTTCTAACTCTGCTATAGACACTCCCTCTTGCTTAGCAATAGTCTTAACTAACGGTGTATAAAATCTGTTCGTTTTGAACGATTGTGGTTTCGGGATGGTCGCTGGCGCACTCGCCATAGTCTCAAGTGGTTCAACTTGAACTTCGGGCGTCGACGGCGGAGCAACATGTTGCTCTATTACTGGAGTACTAGGAGTAGCACTTGCCTGATCTGTTTCTATCAAGGCTATGGCTTGTCCTATAGGGACTACGTCATTTGGTTGAGCCAATATTTTGTGCAATATGCCATTGACAGGAGAGGGGACGTCGGTATCGACTTTATCTGTTGCAATCTCTAGAATTGTTTCGTCCTCTTCAATTGGATCTCCAATATTTTTCAACCATGTAATGATAGTCGCTTCATGTATGCTCTCCCCCATTTTTGGAATGACCAATTCAACTATCGCCATGCTGCTTTTTTGCCGTGGGCAAAGTTATCAAAAGTTACCTTCTATAAACAATCGCATTTCATTCAAGGCGAATGTTATAGTATAATCTATGTTCATTTTTCTATTACGCACCAGCAGCAACTTACGAGTGACTACCTTATCCTTATTTCCTGCGGCGATCCATATTGTGCCCACAGGCTTCTCTGGAGTGCCTCCGCCTGGCCCAGCGATACCCGATACTGCCACTCCTACGTCACAATGAGTCTGATCTACAAGTCCGATAATCATCTGCTTGACGGTCTCTTCACTTACTGCACCATGCTGGTTGATTGTTTCACCATTTACTTTTAGCAGATGGCTCTTTAGTTCATTAGAGTACGTAACAAGGCTACCTTCATAGTATGCAGATGAGCCAGGCACACTGACAATCCTATTGCCTATGCCTCCGCCTGTACAGCTTTCGGCAGTGGCGATTTTGATACCTTTTGCTTTACATAATTTTCCTATCGCATGAGCTAACTTATCTGGACCGATACCATATACTAAGTTTCCTAGTCGCCTCACTATTTTTTGACCGTAGGTCTCCGTGAATGTGGCAGCACTATGTGCATCCTGAGTCTTAGCGGTTAACCTCAACTTTACCGCCCCTGATCCTGGCAAATAGGCAATGCTCAGATCTGATGGGAAGTCATCAACGATGGACTCAATCTTGTTAGCTATGGTGGTCTCTCCCACACCGGCTGTCTGAATGACAAAGTGCTTGATATATATGTCGCCTACAAGCTCTTCGATCTTTCTTAATCCACCATCGGTCATGATCTGCTTCATCTCTCGAGGCACTCCCGGCATCGATAAAATGATCTTCTCACCCTGACGCATCCACATACCGGGTGCCGTACCAACAGGATTATTCACTAATTCCGCAGTTCTCGGCATATAGCACTGCTTTCTATGCGCATCGAGCACTTCACGATCTCGAGCTTCAAATATTTTTTTGATGCGTTCATAGGTCGGCTCAGAAAACACCAATTCATCACCCAAGAAGTTGACTATGGCGAGCTTAGTTATATCGTCCTTAGTCGGACCGAGGCCTCCAGTCATCAACACGATATCAGACTTGCTACAGGCATAATTTAAGCCATCAATGATGCTATCTTCAGTATCTCCAACTGATAGTTTAAGTGTTAGAGTTACCCCTATTTCGTTCAGTTTTTCTCCTAACCATGCTGAATTGGTGTCAACGGTCTGACCATTGAGCAATTCGTCTCCCACTGTCACAACTGATGCGATCATACGACTAATTTGATATCTGATAGTTTATAAGAGTTCATTCCAATATGGCTCCTGATAATAAGCCGCCCATCCCGCTCGATTCCTTCTAACACTCCAATCCTAATCTCACCATCCGCAAGGCTATACTTAATCTCCTCGTGGCGTCTCCACAAGGCCTTGCTATACAACTGCCGGAGCTCTACAGGGTCCCTTTTCATGATATAATATAACTGATCCATTGCCTTAAATAATTCTTCCCTCAATTCTGGAAGTTCAGTGACTGCCCCAGTCTCCATAGCTATGGATGTAGGATTGGGAATACTAGGATCAAACTGTTGTTGGTTGACATTAATTCCAATTCCAATAACACTTTGTGAGATGATCTTCCGGACAAGATTATTCTTAATGAGTATGCCGCAGATCTTTTGATTGTTTACATAGATATCATTAGGCCATTTAACAAGTGGATTGATAGCCGTCTGTTCTTTGATTGCCGTGCAGACAGCAAGTGATGCTAATATATTAAGATCAAACTGTGTCTCTGCGGGGATGTTTGGATATAAAATGACTGACAAAGTGAGGTTCTGACCTGGCGCCGAACTCCATTTTCTGCCATATTGTCCTTTACCGCTGACTTGGTTATCAGTGATGACCACTGTACCTTCGATTGGTTTACTTTTTGCTAATAGATTAGCAGCATAATCATTAGTTGAGTCTAATTCTGGAAAGTGGCTTAACTTTGTGCCTATTAATCGTTGTAACATTATAAACCTTTCATCCGTAGAACATAAGAAAACAGGAAGCCCTATTGACAAATAAAAGCACCATTGCAAATAGTACATTAACTTCTCCATTATACAATAGTTCTGATCTACTTGACTTAATCATAGACAGTATTCAGGATATCAAAGGAAAGAATGTGATGAAGCTTGATATGAGCAAATTAGACGATGCACCTGCAGACTACTTTATTATTTGTTCGGGAGATTCTACGACACAGGTCAAAGCGATTAGTGGCAATGTGAGTAGACGGATCAAGGCAGAATTAAGCATTACTCCATCGCATATAGAAGGAACTAATGATGCTCGGTGGTGTTTAGTTGATTACTTCGACATCGTAGTACACGTCTTCTATCCAGAAACACGTGAGTTTTATGATCTCGAAGACTTGTGGAGCGATGCAGAGATTACCTCTTATGAAGATGTAGTCTGAGTTAATAAATGACATAAGTAGGCATTAACACTTATGTCAAAAGAGAAAAAATGGCAGATAACAAAGAAAATAAAAACAAGAAACCAGAGAAAAAGGGATTTAGCTCTTACTGGTTCTATGCCTTTATCATCGTCTTTTTGGTCGGGATTAATATGGTGATGACGATGGTGTCGCAGCCAGAAGAAATAACGCTCAATAAATTTGAAGATTTAGTTCGTGCTGGCGATGTAGATCATATTGAAGTCATTAATAAGCAAGTCGTCAGGATCTTTCTTAAGCCTGAGTCAATAGGAAACTATGAAGACGTCAATTCTAATACCAAATTGACAACCAGTCTTAATGCTGCACATTATGTAGTAGAAATTGGTAGTGTAGAAATCTTTGATGATAGAGTCAAAGAACTACGTGCAGAGGGATTTGACCTTGATCCAAAATATGATACTCGTGAAAACTGGGTATCTACGATCTTAAGTTGGGTATTGCCATTATTATTTTTTGTGGCCATCTGGTTATTCATCATGCGCCGTGTTGGTGGCGGCGCAGGTGGTCCAGGCGCACAAATATTTAATATCGGCAAGTCAAGAGCAACATTATTTGACAATTCTTCTAAAGTAAATATCACCTTCCAAGATGTAGCTGGGCTCGATGAAGCCAAAGAAGAAGTTATGGAAGTAGTTGACTTCCTCAAGAATCCAAAGAAATATACCAGCCTTGGTGGTAAGATACCTAAAGGCGTACTCTTAGTGGGCCCTCCAGGTACTGGTAAGACACTATTGGCCAAGGCCGTTGCAGGTGAGGCCAATGTACCATTCTTCTCAATATCGGGATCTGACTTCGTAGAGATGTTTGTTGGCGTAGGTGCATCGAGAGTACGTGACCTATTCAAGCAAGCACGCGAGAAGGCCCCTTGTATTGTATTTATCGATGAGATCGATGCCATCGGGCGAGCCAGAGGACGTGGAGCAGTTCAAGGCGGTAATGACGAGCGAGAAAATACACTCAACCAGCTATTGGTAGAGATGGATGGGTTTAGCACTGATAAGGGTGTAATCATGATGGCCGCCACTAACAGGCCAGACATCCTTGATTCGGCATTGATGCGCCCTGGCCGTTTTGATAGACAGATTGGTATCGATCGTCCTGACCTCAAGGAGCGAGAAGCCATCTTCAATGTGCATTTGAAAAATATCAAGGTTTCTAAAAACATAAAGTCATCCGTATTGGCAGAGATGACGCCTGGGTTTGCAGGTGCAGATATTGCTAACATCTGTAATGAGGCAGCCCTCGTAGCAGCAAGACGCGATAAGACGGAAGTGGAGATGGAAGACTTTAACTATTCACTCGATAGGGTGATTGGAGGTCTTGAGAAAAAGAACAAACTTATCGCACCAAAAGAAAAGGAAATCATAGCCTATCACGAGGCGGGACATGCCATATGCGGTTGGTTCTTGGAGCATGCATCACCACTAATCAAGGTAACCATTGTACCAAGGGGTATCGGCACGCTTGGCTATGCACAGTATCTTCCTAAGGAGGAGTATATCACACGCACTGAGCAGATGCTCGATCGCATCTGTATGACATTTGGCGGACGAGCAGCTGAGAAAATCATCTTCGACAAGATTTCAACTGGAGCTCAAAATGATCTCGATCAAGTGACCAAGATGGCTTACGGTATGGTTGCTATATACGGCATGAATAACAAGGTTGGAAATGTATCATTCTACGGAATGCAACAAGACCAGTTCAGCAAACCATATAGTGATGATACGGCGACGTTGATAGACGATGAAGTACGTATACTCTTAGAAAAAGAATATCAGCGAGCGCAGGAATTATTGAGAAAATATGAGAAAGAACTGCACATCCTCGCTAAGGCACTGCTGGAGCGTGAAGTACTTGTAAAGTCTGATGTGTCTGAGCTTATCGGAGAGCGCCCTTGGCCTGGACCTGAGACGATTTCAGAGGCAATTCAAGAAGCTAAGAATCAATCCGATGCCGCTGCAGAAATCGTTGATGAAGTAGAAACGAGTTAATCGAATAGATACGCATACGCTTTATCAGAACTTAATCTAATACGTGCTTGTTAACATATAATGAGCACTTTCATTGTCAGCGGCTTAGTATTCGTCTTGGTCCTCAACGTGATCATGTTCTTCATTGCCTTTAGAATGCAGACTGATAAGCTTACAGACATTACGTATAGTTTGAGTTTCTTCGCTCTTGCGGCATTTGCGTTTTTCATTGGACGAGGCTGGGAGTCTTTAGGTAAAATATGGATCACGGCACTCATTATGATCTGGGCGGTAAGACTGGGCTGGTATCTACTGGATAGAGTTACTCAGCTGGGTAAGGATGAACGATTTGATAAGATCAGAGTTAACAAGAAGCGTTTTTTCAGGTTCTTCTTTTTGCAAGGATTCGCTTCGTGGTTTGTGTCTCTACCTGCCTTGTTCAGGCTCAATGTACCTAATCCAGATGGATCACTGGTGATCGTTGAGATCATAGGCATAGCGCTAGCGGCGATAGGTCTTTACATAGAGGCCGCCTCAGATTATTCAAAGTCAAAATTCAAGAAGCTGCCAGGCAACAAGTCTAAGCTATACACCGATGGATGGTATAAACACATACGCTTTCCTAATTATTTGGGTGAATCTATCTTTTGGATAGGCATTTTCGTGGCATCTGTACCCTATCTACAAGGCTTCCAGTTTCTATCTGTTCTTGGTACAGTATTTATCATCTTCTTACTCATTTTTGTCAGTGGGATTCCATTCTTAGAGAAGGGTCGTGCCAAACGATTGAAAAATGATATGTCTTATCAGGAATATCTTAAGAGGACTAAGAAGATTATTCCTGGGATTTATTGATAGCTCAGAAGCATGAGACTACTCAACTAACTTATACAAACGTTTAAGCTCCTTCCTTGCACGAGCTTTATATCCAGCGCTTCCTGTATCATATAGGCTTTCTATTGTTGGGATCACTTCATGAGCCAGCTCTGGATAGATATGAGCGATATTGGTGCAGGTCGTCATAGCAAATACCTGAATCGCTACAGCACTCTGAGCATTGGCAAGGTGCGAAAAGGAAACCTCATAGACATCACCAATGTGATCTTCACTAAATCTCATATGTTGCAGGCTCCGATAGAGGTTTCTGAGCAAACCATCCTCCTGAGAGCTCTGCAATAGATTGATGATCTCAGTCATATGTGGGTAAAACAATTCTTCTCTCTTCATCGCAACGAACTCTAATGGCCATGACGCCCGTTGGCGCATGCGCATTTCACCAGTATACAATAGATTGAGTAAGACACTTAGAGTCGCTTCACCACTGATGATACCCTCACAAATTTTTATGGCTTGTTTTTTTGAGTGTTCGTCATACAGTAATGCTCGGATGTCCATTTTAACTTAGATACTTGCCAACAATCGGCATACGTCGACCCATCCCGAATGCCTTCCGGCTCACTCGTAACGATGGTGCCGTCTGATAACGTTTAAACTCATTGATGTTCACCAATCGCAAAATGCGCTTGACTAAAGCTTCGTCATAACCCATGGCAATGATTTCTTTAGGCCCTTTTTGATTATCGATATACTGCTCTAAGATGGCATCTAAGATATCGTAATCAGGCAGGCTGTCGGAATCTTTTTGATTCGGTCGCAGCTCGGCTGACGGTGGTTTGGTGATAATATTTTCTGGGACGACCGCTCCATCCTTATTCATATATCTGGCCAGGGCATAGACATCCGTTTTATAGACATCTCCAATTACCGACAGCCCGCCACACATATCTCCATACAGCGTGCCATAGCCTACGGCGGCCTCTGATTTGTTGGAAGTGTTTAGAACTATATTACCAAACTTGTTAGATACAGCCATCAGGAGCATTCCACGGATACGCGCCTGCAGATTTTCTTCTGCAATATTAAATGGCCGATCTCCATATAGTGGCTTCAGTTGCTGCATGTATTTCTGATAGACCTCCTCAATAGCGATGATGTCGTATTGGATGCCTATGTTCTTGCAAAGCTCTATCGAATCATTGACTGAGTGATCTGAGGAGAACTGAGATGGCATCATGAGCACTCTCACATTCTCAGCACCCAAAGCTCGTTGCGCAATAACCGATGTCACCGCTGAGTCAATACCTCCTGATAAGCCCAAAACGCATGTCTTAAATCCAAGCTTGCCGAAGTAATCCTTAAGACCTAAGACTAAGGCATCATGTATCTCGAGAATTTTATCTTTTGGCTGTTCGATAGATTGACCACTCGCTTTGACATCGTCCAAATCATAGCAGCGATAGTCCTCTACGAAATATGGCATCTCCGCATAAATTGTTCCATCAGGAGACATTACCGTAGACCCTCCATCAAAGATGATTTCCGTCTGTGCACCCACATGATTGATATAAAACATTGGGATGCCATATTGGCTGATATTAGCTTTCAGTATTTCAAGGCGTGCCTCCGCATGATCATAACTAAATGGAGAAGCAGACACGTTGATGATGAAGTCAGGATTCTGAGACTCATACTCATCAAGAGGACAAATGGTATAAAGTGGGTTTTCGTTGCCGATATTCCAGATATCCTCGCATACAGTTAGCGCTATTTTCTGTCCCTGATACTCTACGATGTTAAATTCCCTCGCCGGCTCAAAATATCTATATTCATCAAAAATATCATACGTCGGCAGCAGCGCTTTATGCTGCACATGCAGGATCTCTTGATTCGCAATAAAGTATACAGAGTTATATAAATCCTTACCCTCTGGAACAGGGTTGATCGTAGGTGCTCCAATTACTACCGCTATTCCTTTAGATGCCTCTCGGATAGCCTCTATGCAAGCATTGCTCTGGTTTATAAAATCTGAAAATTCCAGAAAATCCCGAGGCGGATATCCACAAGTGGCTAATTCACCAAAGCATACGATATCCGCACCATCAAGGATAGCTTTCGAGATGTATCCTTTTATTTTGGCCAGATTGCCCTCAAAATTTCCAATATGATAGTTCAGCTGGGATATAGCAATTTTCATTTTGATCATTTAGATATAGAGAGGCAAGTTACGGCATACATTAAGAATTATCATATCTAAAAACAGCTATCACTGTCATTTTACTAGCTATTATGTTCATTTTTGTCGTTATTCAAAAATGACTCTTATGTTAACTGTGGATCCGGCTACCCGAGGATTAATATTTGATTTAGATGGCACCCTCGCTGATACCATGGGTATGCATATCGACGCATGGATTGCTGCGGGCAAAGAATACGGTATTGCTATCACGCCAGCTATGATCAACGATAATGCAGGCATTCCTACTAGACCACTGCTTGCGCTGCTCAACAATCAATATGGCTGGAGCGTCGATCCAATACAATTTGAAAAAGTCAAAGATCATCACTACAATATCATCAAAGATGCTCACGGCAAGATTAAACCGATTCCTGCCGCAATGTGTATTGTAGAGACTTACAAAAAGTCGCTGCCCATGGCTGTTGGCACAGGTAGTATTCGGGCAGATGCGCTACTGGCAATAGAAGAGCTTGGCATCACAGATCTCATCAAAGGTCTAGTCAGTGCAGACGATGTTACGCATCCCAAACCTCATCCCGAAACATTCTTGACATGTGCGGCTATAATTGGTGTTGCACCAGCATTTTGTCAAGTGTTTGAAGACAGTCCTAAAGGTGTAGAAGCCGCTCTGGCTGGTGGTATGATGGTCACTAACATCCTCACTGGTGAGTTCATCAAGCCTTAAGAATACTAAATCGGAAATTATACTCAAAGTATAGGGGACTTTCGAGCACTCCTGTGTCATATATGTAGAATCCCAAAAAAGCAATGATTTTTCATAAATAGGACTCAATTAAGTATTGGCTCCTATTTTTTTGCACGAATTTATTTTTCGTTCAGAGTTGCAAATTATCACCGAATTAAGATAAATTTGCGCTCGCTTAAACAGCACGCTTCCTTAGCTCAGCTGGTTAGAGCATCTGACTGTTAATCAGAGGGTCCAAGGTTCAAGTCCTTGAGGAAGCGCTAAAAGGCCTATCATATGGATTTATGGTAGGCTTTTTTCATGGAATACTCTCACCCCCTATTGAGTGTATGCTGTGCCTAAGTTCGAGTGGACGTAAAACTTCTTTTACATTACTCAATCCGCATTAGGGTCAAAATTTCAAAAACTATGTTCTTCAAGGGGTTTTAGCCCCTTGGGAATTTTTATTCATCTCCTTCTTCAAATATCGCCACTACGAGCTGGCACAGCTTGCGCCGATCTGAGGAAGCCAATAAATAAATCATACAACTCTCCACGTAACCTTTTCAATCATACTCCGTATCTACATCGTACACTAACGAAAAAACCGAAAAAGTGACTGACGAAGAGCTCATGCTCGATGCCAAGGCGGGTAAAATAGACTGTATATCTGTCCTCTACGATAGATATCATACTCGACTGTATAACTTCTTCTTGCAGCAGACGCATGATCAGAGTCAAAGTAAAGACTTGACTCAGATCGTATTTGAGAGAGTAATCAAGTACAGAGAGAAGTATGTCGAGCAGGGCCGGTTCACCTCATGGATCTATACGGTCGCTCGTAATGTACATATGGATCTTTATCGTAAGAAGCGTGAAGATCTCCCCGGTGCAGCAGTAATTCATGCCATCGCAGATCGTCAGATTGAAGTCAATGATGATTCTATAAATGATAAGGAACTTGAAGACAAAGATCATCTGAAGAAAGCCATGAAACATCTCAGACCAGAACAACGAGAATTGATATGGCTATCACGATATGAGAAACTTAAATATGCCGAAATCGCTCACATATTGGGCTCAACAGAAGGAGCTGTGAAAATCAAAATTCATCGTTCGATGAAAGATTTAAAAACACAGTTTTTTAAAATTAGACAACATGAATTGGGAAGATAAAATTATAGACTATTTCAATAACGAACTTTCAAAGGAGGAGCAATCATTGGTAGAACGTCAGTTGATAGAAAACCCAAAATTGCGGCAGCAGTTTGACGACTATGCGATACTCATGAAAGAAGTAGATGTGATGCCTTTGGATATTCCTCAAAGCAACGGAAAAGAGAAACTATTAAAACTAATAGAAGTTGAATCCGTCGCATCAGAAGAGGTAAAAATAGTCTCATTTACCCCAAATAAAATCTATAAATATATCGCTGCCATTGCCGCCATTTTGATATTAGGTATCATGATCGGCACCAATCACATGCAGCGTAGCCAGATCGGAGCTATGGACCAGCAATTAGCTGACATTCATGCTCAGATGATACTGCAATTAAAATCTCCATCCGTTAGCGAACGGATAGAAGGTATGCAAGTACAATTTGTAAGCCATAAGGCCTCCACGCTACCGATTGTTGAGACACTACTTGAGACCTTACAAAAAGATGAAAGTCCGAATGTTCGCTTGGCCGCACTCGACGCTCTCGACAGATATATGGATATCGATGATGTTCGCACTACTATAATTCATCAATTATCTAACGAGCAAGATGAGTTTGTTCTTATTGCAATGATAGAAGCCTTATCAATGCATCATGCGACAGACGCCATCGGTCCACTACGCAAACTTTCAACTTCCGTCGAAGTACCTAAATATGTAAAAGATGAAGCTCACTGGGGCATAGTCAAATTAGAAAGAATTTAAAAAAATGAAAATGAATTACTTTTTACCACTATTAATGTTGTTTGCATCTGCTGCTCACGCTCAGGAATATACTGCTCAGCATACAACTGGAAAATTGCTTTTAGAAAGTGTAGATAACGCTCATATTACGGTTTATGATGGCAACGAAATCATAATTAATGCTGATGGTTATAGAGCTAGCGAAGACAAAGAGCGCTCCAAAGGATTGAAGGTTGTTAATTCCCTCGGTCTAGATGATAATACAGAATTAGGCCTGTCCGCACAAAAAAATGGAGAAGATTTCAAAGTGATTGGCATCGGCCAGCGTCACGGTGGGACCTATCGATTTATGATTCCTCGATCTATGGGTGTAGACTATTCCCACTCGACTTACGAATCTGATGACTTAATCATAGATGGTGTATCTGAAGAAATCGTTGTTTCGACTAATTACTCTGATATAGAATTACTAAACGTCACAGGACCGATGTCTATTAAAACTGTCTATGGAAACATAGAGGCCTCGTTTAACACACTCAATCAAGAAGGTTCAGTATCGTTGAACTCTGTCTATGGGCTTGTTGATATAGCTGTACCCTCTGCTACCAAAGCGGACATAAGCCTTAAAACTCCTTATGGCCAAATATTGACGGACATGAATATCCAAGTGGACAAGGCTGATGGCATGCGAGAATTAAATAGTAAGCATGTAGTTGGGACATTGAATGATGGAGGAGTCGAACTGATTTTAAAATCAGGATATGAAAATATCTATCTCCGTAAAAATTAATCTAGATCAATTAAAAACTCTAACTCATGAAACATATCATAACTCTTACATTAATTTTCGTTCATCTTATCTATGCAAATGGTCAAGAGGGACATCATAAACATTCTTACCCTACAAAAGGTGCGGTTTTACTGAATATTGATGCCGAATATGGAGATTTAGTTTTTCAGGCTTGGGATCGTGAAGAAATTAGCATAGATGGCGAAGTCAAAATTAACGGACAAGCCAATACTGGTGTTTTTAACATCGAGCAATATCTACAGAAAGGTAATCTCTATGTAAGCATAGAAGCTGAGATCACAGACGAAATGAAAATATGTACCATCAATAAAAAAGATGGCACGACTATTTACAAAAAAGGAAAGGATCTGGTGATACAAGAATGTGACCCCAAGGACATAGAATCACAGTACTACGGCGTTGAAGTAGATGCCACTTTTGTGATCAAGCTTCCAAGAGGCTTAGCGTTAAATGTCTCGAGTACCTATGGCGATATCGAAGTTAATGATTATTTCAAAGATCTTGAGGTACAGAATACTTACGGGTCGGTAGATGCTAAGTTCGCAGAACTACCAGCAGCAGCCAAAATATCTCTATACTCTACCTATAGTCACGTGGATCTAAGTATCCCTCCAAGCACTAATGCAAAACTTAGGCTAATGACAGATTATGGACAAGTGTTTACCAACTTAGATTTCGAGTCTGAGTTTTCTTCCAAATCTGGCTCTAGTAACTTTGGACATGATATATCTGCCGTCCTGAACAATGGTAAAGGGCTCATAGAGCTAAAGGCAGACTATAATAACATCTATCTCCGAGAAATTTCACTCGACTAAAAGATCAAATCCCTTCACTAACCATATGGAGAGTTTCATTTATCCTAATTGTTTGGTTTGTGGTAACAGACTAAGGATAACGAGTTGATCTACTCAAGTTAGAATCCTTTATATCATTGCGACGCAGGCACAACCAACGCCGAACTGGGGCACGAATCTTCCGAGACAGAATATCTCCCCTTCTTAAGCGTGGACTGAGCCTACGTTAGAGTGATCGTAAAATTACTTTTACATTACTCATTCGCTGAATTGGCCCGCCAGCGCCTAACCCTATCCCTATTACATCTGACCATGTCCAATGGGATAAATCCGCATTAGGGTCAATAGTTCAAAAACTATGTTCTTCAAGGGGTTTTAGCCCCTTGGGAATTTTTATTCATCTCCTTCTTCCAACATTAGCCTTGTTGAGTATAGGCTGTACCGCCTCTCGAGTGATCGTAAAACTACCTCCTATACCTCAACGTACAATTTATATCCTCTGAATCATCACTACCTTGTACGAATCTGATTGCCATAATCTCAAAGATGACCTCATCATCTTCAACAGTCATTTCGATGCGAATTCCCTCATAGATGAAATTTCCATCTTCAAAGTCAAAGTTTCCTCGAACATCATAAACACACCTCTCACCATCATCAAAGAAAAAAATCTCAAACGGGTCGACCATGTCAAATAAGTCCACAAATAAAAACTCATCTCCTTGAGCTTCAAACATGATCTCATTTGAGATAATTAATGACTCCAAGCTTTCACATTCTTCAGGAGAGACGAGTGTGTAAACCTCTCCCGTCGAGCCAGCAATACAATTGGACGTTGGATCTGGAGGCGTGCCTCTACTGATGGTAAAAGGATAGGTCACTGTACCAAGGATACGCTCCGCAGTACGATACACGATGTCAATCGTATACTCTCCCGGGATTGGATCAACCCCTGTATCAGACCTAACTAACTCATTAGTCCTGACCCGTATACCATCAAATATGGTGTCCACAGCAGTAAAGTTCTCTCGATCCTCAACACCAAATCTACCAAGCTCACCAACCAACCTGAGATGCGTGTTATCAGGTAGGTTGTTATACTCTACGAATACATCCTCTGGAATGCCCTGTATCCATTGATAGACCACGCTTATTATAAATGATGGATCACTTTCAGATAGATCAAGAAGGTTACGAGGATTGTCTAATCCCTCTTGCACATATATGAGTGGCTCCACTTGATCAGCGTAAATAGCATAAGGCACACTTAACAATTGACTGGTGCCAACGAACTGATAATCTGAACCTCCGGTGACATCCTGAGATATACTCAGATATTTAGACCCGCTACCCCATTTAATATCACTGAAACTACCTTGTACCTGCGAGCCCTCACCTATATTGAGTGTATAAATGCCATTCATATTAGTCGTGATATTGTGAGTCTCTCTATATACTATGGGTCCATTAATATCCCCATCTAGAATATCTACTTGAACACCTACAGCTTGCTCTTGTATCACCTCGCCACCTTCAGTAGTGACAATGGCTTGATAACTAAATGCTTGGGGCGCCTGAGCCACCAAGCTGACACTTAAGAATATTAGCGCATATAGATATAGTAGTTTCATCATGTCTTATAGTTTTATAAAGCTTACAGCAGAATTGCCATTGATAGATAGATGGTAGCGCCCTGGTGACAGCCTGTTCACATCGATCTGTCGCTCCGTGCCCTTTAATATCAATTGACCAAGACTATTGTACACCTCGTAGAATCTGATCTCATCTTCAGCATCAATAATAATCTCATGAAAAGTTGGATTGGGGAATAGCTTTATTCGCCGTGCTGCTGTAATATCATTGGTACTTACGGTTGTGCCTTGAGCATTGATCAATGCAATGACATTAGTTGGTGCACTCTCAGCCGATACAATAAGCTCACCAATGTATCCTGAACCATGATCGCCAGAAATACTATAGGGTGTAATCCTTCCTAAATCAGTCTGACTTAGCCCTTGATTACACATCACTATGAATAGAAATAGATTTACAAGTATGAACTTCATATTACAAACGTGTTATCGTTGATCTCCCATGTAAGGTAACGACTTCGTTGTTCATTCATCAAGCAAGGCTCTCCGAAAATCTATCTCACAATGGATCACAAGTTTCCGTGGTTGACCCGAACACCCTTTATATTCGGTTAATTCAGCTAGATTGGTCTATAAATAGAAAATTTACGTTATCCAAAAATTTGAAGATTTATACCAAAAATAGAGTGCCAATATCCAATTGTCGTTTTTGGCTCAAGGAAAGCTTACATGGCCCTTATCTATGTAGTAGAATCATAGAAACAAACGGGGATCATGACAACTACATATACTCCATCTACAATCGCCAACTACAACCTGACTGATACTTCTACAATATCAGATAGAGAGAAAGAAATTTTGACAAAGCTCAATGCTGGTCAGCATGAAGCGTTAGATTATCTATTCGATAACTACTACAATACCATGTGTAACAAAGCACTGTTCTATGTTAAAAATGCTGATAGGGCTGAAGACATCGTTCAAGATGTATTCCTCAACATCTGGAAAAAGAGATCTGAGATAAGTATCAATGCTACTTTGAAAGGATATCTGATGAAATGTGTGACTAATCGCTCTCTAAACTATTTACGCGATCGGAAAACTCATACCAATGAACTCGATGAGCAAATCGTCGACAATTCATTAAGCATAGAAGAAAGGATCTACTACGGCGAGACTGAACAGATCATACTAGATCATATTAATACGCTGTCTCCGAGATGTCGTCAGATATTTATCATGAATCGTATTGACCAAATGAGGTACAAAGAGATTTCTCAAGAGCTTGGCATATCTATCAAGACGGTAGAACACCATATCGCTAAAGCCCTACATTATATGAGAGATCGGCTTACTGGATTAAGAAAAATGTCCTACTGTTAGGGCGATAACCCCAATTAATACACACGATTTCATTAGCTTGTTAGAACAAATTACCTATCAAGCTATGAAATTCGTTTTCATCACCTTCTTTGCCCTCATATCTAGCTTTATATACAGCCAAGATATATTTCCCGAAATGCTGTCTGTTGAGGAACAGTCAACAGTAATCGATCAAATTCTCGAAGACAGGCTCGACAATCTCTTACCAGAGCTCATGCGCCGTGAAGGTATAGACATGTGGATACTGATCTCCAGAGAGTACAATGAGGACCCCGTCATGAAGACTATTCTGCCGAGTACATGGCTCGCCGCAAGACGACGCACTATCATGGTGTTTTATGATAATGGACAGACCTTGAATAAGGTTGCCATAGCACGATATAGTGTCGGCAGGCTCTTGCAGGGAGAGTGGAATGTCGATGTCTATCCTGATCAATGGGAGGCTCTTATGAATATCATCGCTGAGAAGAATCCAAATACTATAGCACTCAATTATTCTGAAAACTATGGCCTAGCCGACGGCTTAGTTAAGTCAGAGTATGAATCATTCATGGAGTACTTGCCAGAGCATCAGCATGATAAGGTGAGCTCAGCAGAAAAACTTGCCGTAGCATGGCTCGAAACCCGCAGTGAACTAGAACTGGAGATGTATCCCATGATCTGTAGGATGGGTCACCTTATCCTCAGGGAGGGATTATCAGAACGTGTTATCCATCCAGGTATCACCACAACTGATGATGTGGTATGGTGGCTGCGTCAGCGGGTATCAGACTTAGGCCTCGACACTTGGTTTCATCCATCGGTATCAGTACAACGAGCAGATATGGGCAACAATGAATTTCTCCGCTCTTTTAGCAAACGGCCCGATCAGGACATCATCCGTCATGGTGATTTATTGCACGTGGATTTCGGCATTACATACCTGCGACTCAATACTGATCAACAACAACACTTTTACGTCCTACGACCAGGAGAGTCTGCTCCTCCTGCTGGCCTCCAAGCAGCATTTGATAATGGCAATCGTGTTCAGGATATTCTCACCTCCAACTTCAGCATTGGCACAACAGGCAATGAGATATTAAAATCATCTCTCGATCAAGCTAAATCCGAAGGACTGAACGTCTCGATCTATACCCACCCAATTGGGTTTCATGGTCATGCAGCTGGACCTACTATAGGAATGTGGGATAAGCAGCAGGGTGTCAAAGGTCCCGGCGACTACCCATTATATGAAAACACTGCCTACTCTATCGAGCTATTCGCAGCATCTGAAGTGCCAGAATGGGGAGGAAAAATTGTACGCATCATGCTCGAAGAGGATGGAGTCTACTCGGAAGGTCAATTCTATTTCTTAGATGGCAGGCAAAAAGAGCTCTTTACTATCCCCGACGCAAGAGCCAATATGGGTAATTAATGTGTTAAACACTTGACAAAGATGAAATCCAATCTGCTGATTATGTGGTATTTGCGTAACTTTGCGCTCTATTTTTATCCTATCCCCAACTCGGTAACAAGCAAAATTGCAAATTGATTCGGTTTAATACCGCTAGCTTGATGATGGATGTTGTACTTATTAAATACTAAAGCCCCGCATTTCTTGATGGTAAGATGGGTTCTTTTATTGTTAACCCTCTTGATTGGTTATTCGACTTCGTATAGTCAGATTATAATTACTGACAGCCAGACCACAACAACTCAACTTGGTATAGATCGCCTTGTGGATCAGCCAGAAAACGAATCCTATCAACATCTATTTGTTCCTGATCTGTGCACAAATATTAATCTCTCTTTGGAGTCGATACTCGTAGAAATAGATATTAATAGTGTTACACATCCAAACAATCCTGACTGCGCAGGTGTAGATATACAAGCATTATACTATCTACCTAATAACTGCAATTTTAATCAGTCTTGTGACATTCAAGGACAAATATTATCAGAACGATGTTCTATGCTTGAACCAGCAGCAACAGCCCCTGGTAGTTTTTCATTAGATATAACTGATTGTTCAGGAGGTCTTGCAGCATATCGGGCTAACCCAGTTGTCCCAATTGACATCGTGCCTGTTACCCCTAATAGTAACACTGGATCAGCTAATAATTGTGGTTTAACTAATTCTGCCATAACTGATGGATGGGTTAATATTGACTATACCATTACAGTAACTTGGACATTTTTATCAAGTGATTGCGATGACGGAGATCCCTGCACAACTGATACGGTCACTGGCGATGGGGCTAATTGTCAGTGTTTAAACACCTTTGCCGATGATGATGGTGATGGCACATGCGATGCATTAGATATATGTCCTGGGTTTGATGATAACTTGGATGGCGATTCGGATGGCGTACCAGACGGCTGCGATAATTGCCCGTCGATGGATAATGCCAGTCAATCCGACTTTGATAGTGATGGTGTGGGTAATACTTGTGATGACGATGATGACAATGATGGTGTCCCGGACAATATGGATTGTGCCCCATTAGATCCAACTGTCACAACAGCAGTAGGAGACAGCTGTGATGACGGCGACGCTACCACAATTAATGATGTTTTAGATGTCAGTTGCATATGCGTAGGAGAACCTGATCAGGATGGTGACGGCATTGCCGATACATCTGATAACTGCCCTACCATGCCGAACCCTGATCAAGACGATTTTGACAGCGATGGCATGGGTGATGCCTGTGATGATGATGATGATGATGATGGACTGTCTGATGGTCTCGATTGTGAGCCACTAGACGCTACTATAGCATTTAGCATATTTGATGCTTGCGATGACGGGGACCCGTTAACGGTCGGCGATATCATTAATGCTAGTTGCATATGCGAAGGTGAATCCGATCAGGATGGCGATGGTATCGCTGATGCTATGGATAATTGTCCTGCAATAGCTAATGCTGATCAGGCAGATTTTGACGGCGATGGCATGGGTGATGCCTGTGATGATGATGACGATGATGACG
>CAZFWJ010000039.1:0-34483 GCA_964522505.1 uncultured Saprospiraceae bacterium | reverse complement strand
ACGGTGTATATCCAGCTACCTATTACTCATGGAAGCGCAAGTTTGAGCAAATGGGAGTAAACTTTGTTTCTGATTCATTGATACTTTTATTCATAATGCTATCATCTATATGTATGATACGATAAGAACTGTAGAACACAGTTCTACAGTAGCGGTTGCCCTTACCTCTGAATATCCCACCGTTGTCCTACGCTCCATATAACAACATGCCACGATATTCTATCCAGTTGAATTACGTCGGTAGAATTACTCTATCTTTATAAAACGAAAAAAGGACAGCCGAGGGCGTCCTTTTATGCTTTTTGAAATATGAGTTGACGATTTATAAGAGTATGCATTTATTCTTATCAAATCCAACAGTCTGGATACCAGGTATTCAACTGTTGGTGTCATTTTCGATCCTTGTTATTGCGATATTAGCGTATCGCAGAGGACGTAAGTGATTCGTCGAGGGAGTTCGCTGCTCCCTCCTCATATTTCAATATTATAAAGATACTCCTTTTATAGATCACCCACAGTAAAAACACTTTACAAGCTTCTTAATCGTACTAAAACAACCCAAAAATGATTTTTTCGAGCTCCAAAACGGCCTTAAAAATTACACTTTAGCCCTTTTTTCATCAAAAAAACGGCCAAAATGAACCTAAATGGTCTTTTGACGCCTAATGCCGAATGTTATTCGGTTTTGAGCATTGGTGAATCATTGGCGTTCAATCCTGTCCTTTGCCTCAATTAAACAGAAATTCTGCTGAAGGTGTCCTCACCTCTCAGCAGCTCAAAACTCGGCAAGAAAGGCGGAATGATATGCAGTACGTAGGTGCAACCTACGTACAACTCTCGAGGGTATCTAATCCCAAGGGGTCATGACCCCTTGAAGAAGTCCATGATTTGCTCTCAACTTGTGGGAACGTGTCTTCCCTGGTTTCTATTAAGGTTGATGAGAATATTCGTTGTTCGTAGCATTACACGTACAAGCAACAGACAATGGATGGTCGGTTTTTACATATCAAAGTATGCCGCTGCCGGGAAAGTGTCTTTCCTGGCCAGTATTGTTGATTAGAGTGGAGTAGGAAGCTTTGTTTCTGATTCATTGATACTTTTATTCATAATGCTGTCATCTATATGTATGATACGATAAGAACTGTAAAACACAGTTCGACAGTAGAGGTAGCGATGTATGATTTGTTAGACCGCAACTCACAACGCTAACGATGATTTAAGCTGTAAGGTAAATCGAAGCGATCAATACTACCCATATACACTATTCATAGACAGTTGGATTCTGCTTAATTTGTTAGTCGGATATAACATCAATAATTATTATCAGATGACTATGGATAGCGCAGTAAAAACGGATTAGAACATTGATGACCAGTATGGCACCTACTTTATGACCTTCACTTTTGTTGGATGGATAGATCTGCTTTCACGTAAGGAGCTACGAGATCTAATGGTTGAAAGTTTAAGCTATTGCCAAGATCATAAGGGTCTGGTGATTAACGCTTATGTGTTAATGTCGAGCCATATGCACATGGTCTGTCGTGCAAATGATGATAGTGATGGGCTATCAAGAATCATACAAGACTTCAAGAAATATACGGCCAAGGAAATCATCAAATGGATAGAAAATGACAAAAGAGAAAGTCGTTCTGACTGGTTAAAAGTAGTCATGAAATATCATGCTAAGCATCAAAAGAATAAATCAACCTATCAAGTTTGGCAAAGGAGTAATCAGCCTAAGTCTTGCCTACATCCAAGGTTTACCCTACAGAAAATAAATTATATCCATAACAATCCTGTCGTAGCTGGCTATGTTGATGAACCATATGAATATGTCTACAGTAGTGCCCGTGATTATGTAGGTAGGTATGGCTTAATTGACGTTGAGATAGTGGATTTTGGTGTTCAAGAGGGCTATGTACTTACATGAATCGGAAACAGTGTTTTCTATACAGTAGAATGAGAAGATACGACCTGTAGAACACAGTTCTACAGGAGCGTTAAATTGAGGATGGAACCTGTTTTTCAAGCACGTATTGTATATATTCAGATGGTGAGGAGTTTCTTGTAGACAGAGCGTCTAAGTTTATCATATGCAGTTATTTTGAGAATCAAAGTTCTACTCCATATCAATTTTGTTCGTTATACGGAGCGTTTCGGTCCGTATGTATATTCAGACTGTAGACTATGTAGCCTAAACTGGCATTATGGTCTTATAAATTTGATGAAGTTGAATAGATGATTACGTGTGTTGATATTTGGTCTGTAGGTACAACCTACAGATAACGGACATAGACAAGTGCTGATTTGAATTTTGCCTTTTAACTCATGGCCAGCATAGTAGATTTGATGCAATAGATAAAATTGGATATGAATTGGATAAGTCTAATATAGTGTATGGCAATAACGAAATTGCTTGTTATAAATAGGTAGCGCACAACTGACTCTGAGTCTATGTCATCAGTCTGACACGTAAGCCCACTCGCATGAATGAAATTATATAGTAATTTTGTATTGGATAAAATTGGATACCAAATGGACATGTCTAATAATATAGACAGAAAGCTTGATTTTGGCAGTAAGAAATACTTACAACTCAGCAAGTTATTAAGCCAAGTAGATTCCTTCAAGGGATCATGGCGAGAGATAGAACATAAAGAAGCAAGGTACTTAAAAGAACTTCGTCAAATGGCCACTGTGGCCAGTGTAGGATCTTCGACAAGAATCGAAGGAGTAGAGATGACAGATGCGGAAATAGGGAGGCTTTTAAAGTCAGTAAAAATTAACAAGCTTGATAAGCGAGACGAACAAGAGGTGGTTGGTTATTATGATGCATTGCAAATCATCTTAGAGAACCATCATGACATAAAGTTAGAAGAGCGTTTTATCCATCAGCTGCACGGCATATTATTGAAGTATAGTGTGAAGGATCAAGCTCATAAAGGACAATATAAACAGCTATCAAATAAGGTTGTAGCGAACTATCCTGATGGAACACAAAAGGTCATATTCAACACAACAGAACTACACTTAACTCAAGGAGAGACCCAACAGCTTTTAGCTTGGACAAACGAAGCTATTGAGATTGAGGAAATCCATCCCCTAATCATAGTTGGAACGTTTGTATACGAGTTTTTATCAATACATCCGTATCAAGATGGGAATGGAAGATTGTCGAGATTGTTAACGACTATGTTATTGATGCAGCAGGGCTATGACTTTGTCCAGTATATCTCATTCGAACATGTAATTGAGTCCCAAAAGGGTGAATATTACGAGGCTTTAATGCAAGGTCAAAAAGATAGATATACTGATAATGAAAAGATTGATGATTGGTTAAAGTTCTTTTTAGAGTGCATGATCGACCTAACAAAAAGATTAGATAAAAAATATTCGACTTATAGCAAGATAAAGTTGGAGTTAAATGATCGGCAGAAATCAGTATTGGCATTTATCGAAAAAGAGAAAACGACTAAAATAGGAGCTCTTGAAAAGGCTTTGTCAGGTGAATCCAGAAATACAATTAAGAAGGATCTAACTTATCTATTGAATGAGGGATTAATCTTAAGAACAGGGTCAGGAAGGGGAGTTCAGTATCATCATAAAGAAGAGGAGTAAAGTTGAGCCTACTCCCTTCGATCGTAGAGGATTTAATTATTGATCAGCTCGGCTTAAAAACTTCCTCGGTCGGCGTGGGTTGTGCCTACGTCGTCGTGTTATCAAGATTGCGTCCCACCACCATTTTATAAGTATCATATGAGATAACCCCGATAGGGGTGAAATATCAGTAGCTGCGTATGATAATTCGCAGCAAGTCGTTATCTCTATCCGTGCTTTTGGCGAATTTTTTGATCAGGCCTATTCAGAAGTAAAACAACTTCTTAGTAATCAACATATTAAGTGTTATCTTAATACAAAAGAAAACCCCGTTTATCTACTGAAAGTGGAAAAAACGGGATAATCATGCTGTTCGTGGCTTAACACAGTACCGTTTCGCTACGTCTGGATATTTAGACTGCAACCTAAGTTGTCTAATCCCAAGGGGTCATGACCCCTTGAAGAAATCAATGATTCGCTCTTCACTGGCGGGAATGCACCTTTCTGGTTTCTATGAATGTTGATGAGAATATACGATTTCTATGGTTAAATCAAGTGAAAACACCCTCAACTAGAACTCGCTACTTAATACTTTCATACTCGTTTTCTACAGCGCCTTGACGCTTTGGATGAGGGCCATGGTTTCTGGTAGGGGAGTGATGCCATACTCTCGGTCTAGCCTTGTGACACAGGCATTATAGGTTTTTATGGCCATAGGGCGATTACCACGATTGATATATGCTTGAATCTGTATTCTATAAGCCTCCTCCCATAGTGGATCAATCTGAAGTGCAGTTTGCATCAATCGAATGGCTTCCATAGGTTGATCATCTATAATGAGACTCGCTAAATCTGTATATGCGCCTATGAAAAGCACTTGCATCCGTTCGCGCTCCTCAGCGCTCCAATCTTCGTAAAGGCGGTTAGGCAGGTAGGTGCCCTCATAGAGGTCAATTGCCGCTCGATATAGAGTTATACATTGATCACTATGGTCATCGTGGCACTGATTGGCCGCAATGATTAACTGCTCTGCCTCATGGATGTCGATCCATATTTTATCCAAATTAAGGTGATAGCTTATGCCATTGCGCAGGATATAACTAGGCTCACTGCGACTTGGGCGATCTGGCTCGAGCGCTTTGTTGATACCATGCATAGCAACTTTGAAGTCACGATCACTAGCCTCACTCCACAGCCTATCTATAATTTGATCTTTATGCAACCCAGATCGAGATCGATTGGAGATAAAGAATTGCATGAGTTGGATACTTTTGTCTCGACCCCAATCCTTAGAGCTTAAGTTGATGCCATCTCTAATAACTCGAAAGGAACCTAAAGTGTATACATGTATCTCGGACTTCTGTTTATGTTCAGATGAGGATTGTATTTGGGTTATGCCTTGCTGGTCCACTTTGTTTATTTAGCCAACTTATTAACCTGAGTGGTCAGGGTAGCGATGAGTCCTTTTAATTCCGCTATGTCATCTTTGACTTGCTTAAAGTCTGATTTGCTCGCAGCTCGCCATTGATCGATCTCAACCTTGGAGCTGATCTCTTCGCTTACATGAGCCAACTGATCTTGGATTTGACCTTGTAACTGATTCACCTGTTTCTTGGGATCTTTAAGTGTATCCAAGATCAGCTTGGGGCCTGTAGCACGTACTTTTTTCCAGATATCGAGAGATTTCTCGATGATGCCTTCCTGCTCTTCGACTGTTTTGTCTGAGGTGGCCTCCTTAGTAAGCGTGGTCAATTTCTCTTGGATGAATGTCATGGCTGTCGACATATCGGTGAAGTTTATAGACGCACCATCCTGGACATGAGAGACTTTGCCTCTCCATTGCACTTCTGCTTCTCCATTATCCTCATAGATGCTCTGATTGAATCGCACCATGAATGAGGCGGTTTGTTTGTTATTTGTCGGCATAATTAGAGTTTAAAAATCTTATTCAAAATTGCTCCTCATCCCAAAAGATACGGTCTTTAAAGGAGTCGATTTCTCGGCGTTCACGTTTAGTTGGTCTGCCGGTTCCTTTTTCTCGGGTTTCAGGTCGAGCCTTCCCTATAAACCAATCACTGTATTTATTCATCTCACTTTCTGGAGTGAGATTTTCATAACAGGTGACAGCGATAGGCGATCCCACTCGCTTAGAGATTAATTTAACTACCTTAAATGTAAGGTTGAACCCATTCTTATGTACTTCGATAATCTCGTCAATAGCGATTAAGCTCGAGGGCTTAACTGACTTATTTTTAATCTTTACGTTATTGCGTTTGCAGGCATCTGTTGCTTGAGTACGTGTCTTAAAAACACGTACGCTCCACAGCCATTTATCCACTCTGATCCTAGTGGTCTCCATTTTATTCTTCTATACCTGTGGGTACTTTGATTTTCATGTCCTTAAGCGTCTTCAGCACAGTCTTAGCGACGAAGTAGTTGCGATACCAACGCTTGTCAACAGGTGCAATAATCCAGGGCACATCATCGCACTTATTGATTGCCTCTTCATAGTACTTCATATACTTATCCCACAGCTTGCGCTCCTCCCAATCTTGCCCTTTATGTTTCCAGTTTTTTGTGGCATCATCAATGCGCTCTTGTAGCTTTTCTAACTGACGCTCTGGGCTGATGTGCATGTAGAACTTGAGGATATGTGTATTGTTATCCTTGGTAAGCAATGTCTCCCAGGCATTGATTGCATCTATGCGCGCCTTAGCTCGCTTATCATCGATCCAACCATGTACACGCTGGATAAGGATATCTTCATAATGAGATCTGTTGAATATGGTGATATGCCCCTTGGGTGGCGTCAACTTATTAACACGCCATAAGAAGTCATGTGAGAATTCTAAATCGGTAGGTTTCTTTAAAGAGTGTGCCGTGATGCCGGTTGGGCCACAATATCTGAACACGTTACGTGTAGAACCATCTTTGCCACTGGCATCCATGCCTTGAAAAATCACTAATAAGGCTTGCTTACCCTCTTTATACAGATCATATTGTAACTTGGCGATATCCTTGGCCAGTTCTTTAGTCTTGTCTCTTATTTCTTTTTCATCGACTCCTTTAGGAGGATCAGTGCTATAGTCAGATAGCTTAATGCTCATGTCAATTATTTGCTGATTTTAGATCGTTTTGTTAAGTATCGTCTGAGTACCTCGTGATATCCATTGCGGATATTAGTTGGCACATAGTCTATTTTATATTGTAAGCATTTCTGAATGATGCGCTCTTGATGTTCTTTGATCTTGGCCTGATATGCGGTCTTGAGCTCATTAGATTGAAGCTTGATCTGTTCTCCACTTTCCATATCTACGAATAGATGTGGCCTGTTCTCAAATTCGAAAGCCATTTCAAGGGGTTCATCCATCACATGGAATACGACTACCTCGTGCTTATTGTAGTTGAGATGCTGGAGTGCGGCATAGAGCTCTTCATGATCTTCGGCGCGATCAAAAAAATCAGAAAAAATGATGATCAATGATCTCTTATGGACCCTATCTGCAATCTGATGAAGTGTTGCTGGGATGTCAGCCGTCTGCTGAAGCGCTGCTCTTTGAATTTCATTCTCGAGATAGCTCAGTAGGAGTTTGTAATGAGTGCTGCTTGATTTGTTAGGTGTGTGAATCTTGAGTTCCGAATCAAACAGACTTAAGCCGAATGCATCTCGTTGCCGCTTCAAGAGATTCATTAAGCTTGCCGCTCCAAGGGCGGAATATTGAAATTTATTGAGGGATAGATTTTTGATTTTGAGATCCTTCGGGAAAAACATTGATGAAGAACCGTCCAGAACAATCTGACATCTCAGGTTAGTCTCCTCCTCGTATTTTTTCACAAACAGCTTTTCGCTGCGTGCATAAACCTTCCAATCTAAGTTCTTGGTGCTCTCGCCACTGTTGTACAATCTATGCTCAGCAAACTCCACGGAAAATCCATGAAATGGACTCTTGTGCAGCCCTATGATGAATCCTTCAACCACCTTACGGGCGAGCAAGTCTAGGTTCTCGATGGATTTAAGATCATAAACATCAAAAAAACTCATATGGTAAAAGTAGAAAGATTAAAAGAGAGTGAATGACAAGTAATTATCAACACCGTTATATAACTGAGATTGACGATAGTAGAGTGCCTCATAAATAAAAAAGAGCCCTTATTACATCATAATAAGGACTCTAATTTTATTTGTTATAAAGTTGATGACTACAACAGTGCATCAAGTTTTTGTGACAATGTGGCCTTAGTTGCGGTGCCTACATGCTTATCGACAACTTCACCATTTTTTATAAATAGGATAGTTGGTATACTTCTCACCCCGTACTTCATCGATGTTTCCGGATTATTATCAACATTCACCTTGCCTATTATTGCTTTCCCGTCGTAATCTTTTGCAAGATCATCTATGACCGGGCCAACCAATCTACAAGGTCCGCACCATTCTGCCCAAAAGTCTACTACTGAAACACTTTCTTCTGCAAGTGCTGTGTCTTTAAAGTTTGAATCTGTGAATTCGAATGCCATAAGCGAATATATTTTTCTTTTATTTTATAACCATTCTGAAGGCAGAATGATTCCTTATCTAACATAAAAAGAGAATGATCGTCTTTTTGTTATACATATTGTACAAATATCTTAAACATTGTTTACACTTTCAAGAAAAAGATCCGCTCTGTGTCTGCTAATCATTGTCATTGCAACGACAATTGGTCTGCTGTTTGGTTCCTTTGAAGATGAATCAGTAATTGTGGAATCTTTTTATTCGCAAGGTGCCTTCGGCATTTGGAGAAATCTATGGGATTATACGCTTGGCTGGAGTCCTATACCCTTAGTGTATCTGTTAGTATTGACATTGTTGATCTTATTGTTTCGATGGGTCAGAAGATTGAGACGGGAATACGAAACCATGGGTAAATCCCTGTGGCGGGTATTATCAAGTGCAATCCTAAGCTCCTGTATTATTTATTCTTTTTTTTATGTGTCATGGGGATTCAATTACAAGCGGGTAGATCAAATAGACCAGCTCTTAGATTCCTCATATGTCGATCAACACGCTGATGAACTCTTTTCAGAGTTACAACGGGTTTCTGATCATCTATCATCACTCAGGGCCTCAATGCCAGATTCGGTGGATTGGCAAGCCACCATATCAGGTAGTGACCATCTTTACAGGCCTGACCTGGTCCATACCTTTCAATCATTAGACGTGCCATATACTGGCAGAGTTCGGGTCAGGATGCTCTATCCTAAAGGGAGCTTATTGTACTGGAGTACTGCTGGTGTATATCTTCCTTTCGTTAGCGAAGGGCATGTTGATGCAGGCCTCCATCCGATAACCTGGCCGTATACCATACTCCATGAGATGTCACATGGCTACGGACAGACAGGAGAGGATGATTGTAATTTCTGGGCCCTTTTGGCATGTGTTAATAGCGACAATGTAGCCATACAGTATTCTGGATATATGGCATATTGGAGATACCTTAGATCGAGTGCGCATCGAGCAGATCAAGAGCGATTTGAAAGCATTATGAACAGGATAAATCCTTTAGTAGTAGAAGACCTAAAGGATATTATTATGTATAGCCGTCGTTATCCTGATATCATGCCAAAGCTCAGAGATCTAATTTATGATCAATACTTGAAGAGCCACGGAGTTTCTGAGGGCCTTCTCAGTTATGGCAGGGTAGTATTATTAGCTTTGTCATGGCAGGAGAAGTATGGTTCATTGGAGCTAGAAACGGCCTCCCATAGTCAATGATCCTGATTGTCCAAGCTGAAAGTGATTGTTTATTCCAGCTGCGATAAAAAACGACTTCCACTCATATTGTAGACCTATAGCTGGTCCTTGAAATGTACTGTTGACTCCAATCAAGATCAGGAGTTCTGTAATGGGATTATAACCGATTCCTGCGACTATAGTGGAGCGTTGTTCTGTAACATCATACTGATACTCTGTATGGATGGATACCTGCTCTGAGATGTCCAGCTGAGCGCCTAAATTCCAAAAGCTGCTAACGAAATCTGATGAGCTGTTGAGATTTTCAGCTAATAAACTCAAGCTTAGGTTTTCCTGTAAATCATAACTGAGACCTAGATCAATATTGATTTCGCTGCGGCTGTCACTATTGATCTCTTGGATAGACAATGAGATGTACTTAAGCGTTGCGCCAATTTGCAAGTTGTCTGAAAGCTGGCGTCCATAACTTGCCGACCAGGTATCTAAGGAAAACGCTTCTATACCATAATTGTGAAACCCCAGCGTGATCCCTTGATGATTGTCAGCATGACTGTAGGAGAGAAATGAAGATGAGATTCCTGAAAAGTATCGCTCTTCTGTTGAGCCAATAATCGTATTACCGCTGTCTTGATTTAATGCCGATAGTGGATTAATCAGAGTAGGCATAGCACTCACTTGGATGGTCTTGGTCCCTCCAGATGCGAGTTGATAAGCGGTCAATGGACTCTGACCGCTCAAACTAAAGCACAGTTGGATGAAGAAAATGCTTAATATATATTGCCTGCTTCGGTAGATCATATCTATTTTAGCGTACGTCTTTGTGCTGCCGTAAAATTAGAACAATAGTGAACGCTTGTAATGGCGAAGTTTAGAAAAAATCATACGAGAAATAAAAACCCATTTGTTGGATTGTCTATCCGCGTCTTTTTGATGATCGCCATTGCGGTTGTGCTATTCTTTATCGGCAGGCAGGGTTTTAGAGATGCACGATCCAATAATTCCAATGGGTCTAATAGGAGTAGTATTAATGTAGAATTTGAAGATTACGATAGAGAATATATCATTCCTAAGTCCGACCGAACGGATATCGAAGTAGTTAATCACAAGTATTACTCCCTTGGCTATGTGGAGCAGTATGAGCAACCGGCATGGGTGAGTTATGTTCTCAATAAGTCTGAGCTCGCCATACCGAATGTCAAGCGTCACGATCGATTTTTGGAGGATCCCGATGTGTCATCATCTTCAGCTAATTACTACGATTATAGAGGAAGTGGCTATAGCAGAGGGCATATGGCCCCAGCAGGAGACATGGCCTTTAACAAAGAGGCAATGCGAGAATCTTTCTATATGAGCAATATGAGCCCACAGTTGATTCCATTTAACGGAGGTATCTGGAGAGAGCTCGAAGAATCGGTGCGAGACTGGGCCTATAGTAATGAGCGGTTATATGTAATCACTGGACCTATCTTAGACGATATCGACGGTTATATAGGAGAACAGAATAAGGTCGCCGTACCTAAACAATACTATAAAGCTATCGTCGACCTGGACAATCCTGATCGCAAGGGGATCGCATTCATCATGGACAATGAGGTGAGCACGAGACCTATAATGAATTATGCCGTCACAATAGACAAACTCGAAAAAGTCTTAAATATGGAGCTCTTTGATGAGTTGATGGAGGATGGCATTGAGCAAGAAGTTGAAGGAAAAATAAACATTAGATCTTGGCCGGTTAGTAAGAAACGCTATCAACAACGGATGGATCATTGGAACAATAATTAATAAAATAGACATTCAAATAACGAAGAATAGTATGAGCAAAGTTGATCAGTTTAAGCAAGAGATAGAATCAGCGTATCAGTTTGATGGAGATAGTATAGACATGGGCGCAGCTATGCTCGAAGGCGAAGTCCTTACTAACACTGTAGTGCGGCTACCGCTCAAAACATTCAATAGACATGGCCTGATCGCAGGAGCTACCGGTACTGGTAAAACTAAAACCTTGCAGATCATTGCCGAGCAATTATCTGCTAATGGAGTACCATCATTGGTGATGGATATCAAAGGAGACTTAAGTGGTTTGGCTATGCCGAGTGCAGGTCATCCGAAGATTGATGAGCGTCATGAAAAAATAGGATTTCCGTTTCAGGCGTCTTCTTCGCCAATAGAATTCCTCACCTTATCAGATGAGCCGGGAGCGAGACTGCGAGCAACAGTATCAGAGTTTGGTCCGATCTTGTTATCTAAGATTCTTGATTTAAGTGATACTCAAGCTGGGATATTAGCTGTGGTATTTAAGTACTGTGTCGACAACAACTTGCCACTGCTCGATTTAGCGGATTTAAAGAAGTCGCTAAACTTTGTAATTGGAGACGGCCAGGATGAAGTCGAAGAAGAGTATGGCAAGATGTCATCTACTTCTGTCGGAACAATCATAAGAAAGATTGTGGCGCTTGAGCAACAAGGAGCCGAGGTGTTCTTTGGAGAGAAGTCATTTGACCCTAACGATTTGTTGAGGATGGATGATAATGGCAAGGGAGTCATATCCATACTGAGGTTGACAGATATACAAGACAAGCCCGGGCTGTTTTCGACTTTTATGCTTCAGCTACTTGCGGAGATTTACTCGACATTTCCGGAGGAAGGTGATGCAGGTCGACCTAAGTTAGCGCTGTTCATTGATGAGGCTCACCTTGTATTTAATGAAGCTTCAGATGTCTTACTCAATCAGATAGAGACCATCGTCAAGTTGATCAGGTCGAAAGGAGTAGGTATATTTTTTATCACGCAGAATCCTGCGGATGTACCTGATTCTGTATTAGGGCAGTTGGGCCTTAAGGTTCAGCATGCTTTGAGAGCATTCACCGCGAAAGACAGGAAAGCTATCAAGCTCGCCGCTCAGAACTATCCTTTATCAGATTACTATGATGTTGAGGAGTTGCTGACTTCTTTAGGTATCGGAGAGGCTTTTATGACAGGCCTTGATGAAAAGGGTATCCCCACACCATTAGCACATACCTATCTGAGAGCGCCAATGTCTAGAATGGATGTATTATCTAAGGCCGAGATAGATGCTATCATCAATAAGTCTGCCTTGACGGCCAAGTATAGCGAAGAGATAGACCGAGAAAGTGCGTATGAAATCTTATCTAAAAAGATGGATGCCATGGAGGCCGAAGCTGAGGCTGAAGAGTTGAGAATACAGGAAGAAAAAGAGAGAGCCAAGGAATCTAAGTCAAGAAGTCGATCTTCATCGAGCAGAAGGAGGTCTGGTGGTGGATTAGGCAAAGTGGTTAAGTCTGATATTTTTGCTAAAGGAACCAAGGCACTATTAGGAACCATCGGAGTAAAAGCTACACAAACTGATATCAAAAGAGTGTTTAGAAGCCTATTCTAATCCGAGCTCTTGTAAAGAAAATATGAAGGGATTCAACGATTAGAATGAAGGGCTTATTAGTAATCTTTACCGGAGACTAACTGTGTTTTCTTAAATGAATTAGGCTGTTCATCCCTGACGCTTTCGTAATTAATTTGGAATATAGCCCAAGGGGTTTTCTTGTGATGATTCCCAGCGAAGTAAGTCAAAATCGTCTCAAGATTAAGAGAATTCATAAACCCAGGTAGCATCTGTATGACTCTCGAGTCTTCATCCATAAATACCATAGTAGGATATTTCAGTTGTCCATGCGTCAACTTGGATGCTAAGGAATGATAACCTCTCAGACCACCTCGAGTGAATTTATAGGTCTCACCTTTGAAGGTAATGTCCTGGCGCTGTTCGGCATCAAATTTAATTGGGACAAAATTTTCGTTGATATATTTGATGACCAATGAATCTTGAAAAGTCGTCTGATCCATCTTTTTACACCAAGTACACCATTCTGTGTAGAGGTGTAGCACGACCTTCTTATTCTCGACTTCCGCTTTGGCCATACCTTCCTCCCAATTATTCCAATTGATAGTTGATTGACTAAATCCGTGAAGGGATATTAGCAATAGGATTATAAGATATGCAAAACTGTATTTCATGAATTGATTTGGCTACACCAATATTCTAAGCGGCAATATAAGGACTTACAGAGATTTCTTCCAAAGCACTTAAGTAGTATTAACGGATGTTAAAGGAACTTTAACCATTGACTGTCCTAGTAATTCCTTTAATCGTAATGATCTGATATTCAGTATTTTATCTTCATATAGCTTATGAGTCTTGTGTAGTTCGCCCGTTATTTTCGGTGATTTGATTCCAGACTCTAGCACTTCGGGTGTTTCTATGATATATGCATCGTGCCATAGATGTTTTTTAATCAGATTACTCAACAGTGATTTCCCGCCTTCAATGAGCACTGATGAAATTCCAAATTCAGCCAGATGCTCCAAGATCCAATTGAGCTCACATTCAAGCTCTTTTGGAATGAGAATAGACTTTTTATGATCATTGCGAAGCGCATAATTTTCGTCGTATGTATAGATCCAAGTCGCTAATTCATCGGAGAGCAAATGATGACTTTTAGGAATTCTCTGATGTCTGTCTATGACTATGCGCAATGGTGAGCTTCCTGGGTACAGCCGCGTATTCAGCTGTGGATTATCAATGATCGCCGTATTAGTGCCAACTAGAATAGCTTGATACTCTGATCTCCACTTGTGCACGAGCATCTTAGACTGGTCATTACTTAGCCAAACCTGTTGATCGGTCTTACCCATATATCCGTCCTTACTACAGGCATATTTGAGTGTAATATACGGGATGCCATCCTGCACCTTAGCAATAAATCTCCGATTCAAATCTCTTGCTTCATCCTGCAGAACACCAACTACCACATTCAAGCCGGCTTTGCGCAATAAGTCTACACTATTGCCCTGCATATGTGGGCTGGGATCCAATTGTGCGATGACCACATTTTGTATACCTGAGGATAGAATGATATCTGTACATGGAGGTGTCTTGCCGTGATGATTACAAGGCTCCATACTGATGTATAAGATCGAATCTTGGAGCAATTCAGTTTGATCACAGTTCATGATCGCATTGCGTTCGCCATGTGACCCGCCATAATATTCATGGTATCCTTCAGAAATGATCTTACCATTATGTACGACTACTGACCCCACCATTGGATTAGACTTTACCTTACCGAGGCCTCGCTCCGCCAAAGTTAGGCAGCGATCCATATAATATTCGTGAGTGTTTTTACTAACCAAATTTCTATCAAATGATCTCTCGTAATTTGTGCACCACGATGTTGATTTCATCGGTCGTGTTCTGAGGACACAATGAAAATCTCAGTGATTTACGGTCTTCAGGGCTACGGATAGCCCTGAGTACATGACTCTGCTGCTCCGTACCCGAACTACATGCGCTACCTGCTGAGGCACATATGCCGTGAATATCGAGATTAAACATGATTAAGTCTGTCTTTTCAGATTTTGGGATGGATAGATTGAGTACATGTGGGAGGTAATTGCTGCCCTTGGTGCCATTAAAAGCTACCCCATCCACATGCTTTACAAGCTCTTCACGTAGATAATTCCTAAGTAGAGTGACTTGTTTATTATGTTCTGTTTTATTGTGATATAGAAGCTCCAAGGCTTTGGCAAAACCAGCTATACCATATACGTTTTCAGTGCCCGATCTAAGCTGACGTTCTTGACCTCCACCTTTGATCATGGCGTTAATCATATTGTCCTGGTTGATATAGATGATGCCCACACCTTTAGGTCCATATATTTTATGCCCCGATCCTGACAAGAAACTAATATTGAGGTCTTGGAGGTCGAGTTGAAATTTGCCTATAGTCTGCACGGTATCACAATGATATAGGGCACCTTGCTGCGAACAGAGCTTAGAGATCGCGATAATATCATGCATGGTTCCAATCTCATTGTTCCCATGCATGATAGATACAAGGGTTTTCTGATCGCTTGATGAGAGTACTTTTTCAAGATGCTCGAGATCAAGCTCGCCATACTGATCTACGCCCAATACTATGATCTCTACTTCTGGATGATGGTCTTGCACTGACTTGACAGAGTTCAAGACGCAGGGGTGCTCGGTTGCAGAAGTGATAATCCTGCGCACTCCCAAATCTATTACGCTTCTGAAAATCGCCATGTTGTTAGATTCAGTGGCGCTCGAGGTGAAGAAAATTTCTCCAGTAGATGCATTTAGGATTTCTGCTATTGTTTTGCGGGACTTTTCAATTATGGTTCGAGCTGTACGACCGTAAGAATGAATAGATGATGGATTACCAAAATCACTTTGCATGACTTGGTGCATGAGCTCGATGACTTCTGGAGACATCTTGGTAGTTGCAGCATTATCAAAATAAATCTTGTTCATAGCATACAATTAATGGTTCTCCTAATACGAATGTATTATAAAGGTACTGAATAGCGAATTTAAGACACACTGAATATTTGAGTTGAGGTCATTGGTCTATGTCCGGTCATTCTTATGAGAAGCACATTGAAGATGTCACCTTTCATCCTGCGCCTATTGAACTTTAAATACGTACTCATCAAAATATACCTGTAGATCTCTGACGCTATTGAAGCTCTCCCTAATCTTATTTTACATATTTATCATAAAACTCAGCATACGAATCATAAGTGAACTTAACTGCATCTTTAGAAATCTGTGCATGAGGAGCATAAGCATCAAACCCATGATAAGCTCCTTCATACAATTTGAATTTTACTTCAATGCCTTCATTTTTTAATGCCTCAACGTACGCAATGGTCTCATCTTTGAAGGGTTCTAAAGTTCCAACAAAGGTAATTGTGGGAGGGAAGTTGGTATAATCTTTATTTCTGGCCGCAGCCGCATAAGTGGGGATTTCTTCATTATTATCTCTGAGACCCTTTAAGTAAGAATCCCATCCTTTTTTATTTGAAGCAGTATTCCAAACTGGAACTGAGGTCATTTCTTTTGCTGACTTAGTATTCTGATGGTCATCGATCATTGGGTAACAAGGCATTTGAAAAGCGATATTAAAATCGCCAGTATCACGTGCTTTAATAGTTACAGCAGCAGTGAGTCCACCACCAGCACTATGCCCAGCTACCATAAATTTATCATTATGGATTCCTAACTCGTCCGCATTTTCTTTAGCCCATAGAAAGGTGTCATAACAATCGTCAAATGCCGCAGGATAAGGCGCATCTAAAGCTCTTCGATAGTCGGCAGAGATAATGACACAAGGTCTTTTTTCAATAAATTGCTTCATGATATCAAGATTAGGTGTCATTTCGGGACTTCCTAATAGGTATCCACCGCCATGTATATATTGTAACAGTGGTAATTTACCTTGAGTATTTAATGGTTTGAATATTCGTACCCTAATATCTGGTCCGCCGCTTTTACTAGGAATATATCGCTCTTCATTATACAAACCTTTTATTTTTTTTCCATTGAAAATGCGAGCAGAGAAATTCATCATATTGATACCCCAATTTCTGCTTGCTAAGTAGGGCATACTTTTGTAAGGTGTATATAATGACCTTAATCCTTTATCAGCTAATTTTTTCATAATTAAAATGATTTGTAATTCTTCCAGTAATTTAGTTAATACTTGTTCGTTTCCACTGACCATGCATCGCTAAGTACGTATGGATTAACGAGAATTTATTTCAAATGATTTTTCATAAATTAAAATTCAAATCCCAAATGGAATCCTCCTGAAATTTCAGAGTTGTTTCCTATTATAGAACCTACGATCGGGCCAAAATGAAACCATTCTGTTGCTCTAATATTAATTTCAAATTCGGTATAAGCGGATACTTCAAATTCTCGACGTTCTCCTGCTAAACCAAAATTTGGACCTGCATTTAAAGTTAACCAACTTACTGGAATCCAACTTCCAAGAAGAGCAATGTCATGAAGTGTTTCGTCTTCTTCAAACTTAGCAGTAAAAGATAATCCACTTCCCCAAGTATGATTGAACCAATTGGTGAGGTGTATCTCTATTCCGTTAACTCCTTCCTCTTCTTCTAAAGAGTAGGCATAAATTCCAGAAGTGATAAGTTCAATAATGGGACCTTCTTTTTTTGATTCATTTTCATCATTTTCTTCTGACTGGGCATTCAATCCCATTAATAAAGTAAAGAACAAGATAAGAGTAGTTAAATGATATTTCATTTTTTTAAAATTATATAAATATGATTTTTAAAAAATATAAAGGTAAAGTTGATTCAACTTATTTTGATGTAAAATTTTGCTCCACTATCAGCCAAGAGTATTTCATGAATACGGTCCAGGCACTTAGATTAGGATTGGGTGACTTTCCTTCTCCGATTCTTTTAATTTGTGATTCGTACCAGATGATACTCATCAATCCGTCAATTCCCTTAACTCCTGTTTTTTTAATTTCTGTAGCAAAATTTAATCGACTTCCGTCAAAGATTTCATGACCAATATTTGGATAAATGGCGAAAGGTCGAGCAATTCCAACAATGTCTAATTGGTCAGAAGCAATCGCCTCTTCCATGACTGAAGAAGTTCGGAATCCTCCCGTAAGCATTAAAGGGGTATTGGTTACTTTTCTTGCTTTTTCAATATAGTCCATAAAATACGCCTCTCTTTTTACCGTACTTGCTCTACGTTTTCCCATCATGGCTGGTGCTTCATAGGTGCCCCCTGATATTTCAATTAAGTCTATTCCTTCCTTAGAAAGAATCTTTACCACTTCGATCGATTCTTCTTCTGAGAAACCGCCTTTCTGAAAATCTGCGGAGTTAAGTTTTATTCCTATAGGAAAGGCTTTTCCTACTTTCCCTCTTATTTTTCTATAAATTTCGACCACAAATCTGGATCTATTTTCTAAACTGCCGCCCCATTTATCTTCTCTGATGTTGGCATATGGAGATAAAAATTGACTTACCAGATAACCATGTGCACCATGGATTTGCACTCCTGAAAAACCAGCTTCTTTTAATATGAGAGAGGTATTAGCATAAGATTCAATGATGGATAAAATCTCATTTTCAGTCAGGGCCTCGGGTATCTTAGCAGATGCATTTTTTCTTCCGCCAGTATTGAGTGGTACAGCAGAAGGGGCCTTTAAAGTAGCATTTATCTGTGGCATGGCTTGCCTGCCAGGGTGGTTGATTTGGGCCCATAATTGTGTATTCGTGCCATCAACACATGCTGCCCATTCTTTGAGAATGTCAAGGTTATTTCGATTTTCAACAACAACATTACGCGGTTCTCCAATCGCATTTGAATCTATCATGATGTTGCCTGTAATCAATAGCCCAGCGCCGCTTTGGGCCCATTTTTTATATACATTTAGCAGGATTTGAGTTGGCTCATGATGTTTGTTAGATAGATTTTCGCTCATCGCAGATTTTGCAATCCGATTACTCAAAATTGACCCATTTGGCAAGACCAATTCACTGTTTAAAATATTCACCTTGTGCTTCGTTTTGTTTTATTTAAATTTATAGATCAAGTTGCTTTCTATTTTTAAACAGATAAGCATGAGTTCAGATCTTTCTGTACTTCTGATTGATAACATAATCCTTTGGTCACTTCATCTCATCAAATGTATCTATACAGGAATTATCATCTCCATATTGATGCTGAAAGTCATATATATTTAGTCCGTCTAACATTTTAATCATCCTTGCTGGCTTTAGTTATTGCATATAAGTGGGTTACCGTACAGACTATGTGCGCTATTTAGTAAAGCTAAATCGATTCTGATACAAAATTTTGTACAAGTTTGGCAAGCTCTTTCGCTCTCTGAGGAGAGGAGCCTTCACTGTACAATCGAATTATAGGTTCAGTATTAGACCTCCTCAAATGAACCCAACCACCTTCAAAGTAGATCTTCACGCCATCTTGAGTATCTATCTCTTTATCCGCATACTCAGTCGCTACAGCGGTCAATAGCGATTCTATATTGATTTCTGGTGTTAGTGCAATTTTATCCTTAGACATAAAGTAATCCGGCATCTGACTTCTGTATGTGCTTAGGGAGATATCCTTACTGGCCAGTGCTGATAACAGTATAGCAATACCTACGAGTGCATCACGGCCATAATGCAGATCAGGATAGATGATCCCACCATTGCCTTCGCCGCCGATGACTGCATTTTTAGTCTTCATCATATTGACCACGTTGACCTCGCCGACAGGGGCTGCATAATAATGTTGGTTGTGTCGTTCTGTTACTTCTCTCAGTGCATATGTGGATGATAGATTAGATACAGTGGAACCGGGTGTTTTTTGAAGCACCCAGTTAGCGATCATGACAAGTGTATATTCTTCACCGCAGTAGTTTCCTTTCTCATCCATAAATGCTAAGCGATCTACATCTGGATCAACTGCAATTCCTAGATCTGCACCATGCTCCAGGATGGCTTCTTGTAATCCTGTTAGGTTTTTAGCGAGCGGTTCAGGGTTATGAGCAAATTCACCCGTCATCTCTTCATTGATTAGGGTATAGGTACAATTAAGCGCATTGAGTAGGTGAGGTATGGAGATGGTCCCAGAGCTATTGATGCAATCTACGACCACATGGTAATTCGCTCTTTTAATCGTCTCGACATCAACAACCTCGAGATCAAGGATTGCATTGATGTGTCTCGACATATCACCTTGTGACTGAATGTGTTCACCGAGATGATCGACCTCAGCAAAGTCAAAGCTATTCTGATCGGCGAGCTTAAGAATCTCAAGGCCCTGTTCATTCGAGATGAACTCGCCTCGTTCATTAAGAAACTTCAGGGCATTCCAGTTCTTGGGATTGTGGCTCGCAGTAATGATGATCCCTCCTTGAGCCTTATGATCTACTACGGCCATCTCTACAGTTGGTGTTGTAGAAATGTTTAGATCGATGACGTTGATCCCCATCATAATCAAACTATGAACCACTAATCCATGCACATGCGGACCACTTATTCTACCATCTCTGCCTACGACGACTGAGGCACTGCTTTTAGCTCCTTTGATGAGGTGTCCATAGGCGCAGGTGAATCCGATAATATCTATTGGTGTTAGATTGTCTCCCGGCATACCTCCGATGGTGCCACGCATTCCTGATATTGACTTTATTAATGTCATGTGTTACTCTTAAGATTGGCAAAGCTAAAGAAATCTATGCGATGGATTTGTGGTCATCAAACAACGGGTATCTTTAATACTCATGAATGAAATTCTCCAGTTTGATTATCAACTATTTCATCTGATCAATGCAGAATGGAGAAATGAGTTTTTAGATGCCATCCTACCTATTGTCAGGAGCAAGTATATATGGTATCCAGTGTATGTGGGGATCATCTCCTGGGCGCTGACACAGTATAAAAGTAGCGTGGGGTATCTTTATGTCTTCAGCCTCCTCTCTTGCGTTGCAGCTACAGATTTGTTGAGTAGTAGTGTCCTTAAACCAATGGTTGAACGGCTCCGGCCATGCAATGAATTCTTAACTGGGTATGAGGTGATATTGCAGGTTATGTGTGGACAGGGATACAGTTTTCCCTCGAGCCATGCTGCCAATCATTTTGCCATATCTGTACTATGTATGCTTTTATTTCAAACCAACAAGGCGGTAAGTGCTGTTCTGATCTTATGGGCGGTGCTCATCTGCTATGCACAGATATATGTCGGAGTTCATTATCCGCTGGATATACTAGCTGGTGCTTTACTCGGTGTGTTGATGGCCCGGCTATGGTTTAGTATGAGCAAACTGAGCCCGATTAGCATTGTGAACGAAGTGTATTGAGAAGACTAATAAAATCTATCTCTCACATCTATAATCTCCAAGTTTAATAGCTTGAACCTCGATTACTTGATCCTCGAAGAAGTCGGCTTCAATCTCTATACATCCTTCTTGCCTAACAGACACTGGCGTAAAACCTTCTGTCACAAATGTCCAACTGAGACTATCAGGATACTCTTCACTCAATCCCAAAATTATGCGCTGCATGGAGGCGAGATCAGATGCCGTTACACTACCAGAGAAGTTAACATCTCCAGCAGTGAGGTCTTCTTCACAAGCATTTTCAAGACCCAGAATATGTCTCTGACCACGGATGACATCCAGGACGCTGAGGTCATTCGCTGCTGGTTCGTTGATCTCCATACAGATCTGATCTCCTCTGATGACTGTCTGAGTTGTTGCAGACAGCTGGTACTGACCTACATCGAGTCTTACAATATTTGTATTGATATCAGCACCAGTTGCCCTCTGAACCGAGATGCTGTTCACGTCGATAAATTCATTATTCCGATCACGAACTTGTAATAGGAATGCCTCTGGATTTTGAGCAGGCACAAAGAATTCAAGGGTATCTGTGCAGCCCAGCTCATTAGCTATGACTAAGGTGTAAGATCCCTGAATGACTCTTGGAAGATCTTCAGTAGTTGCACCGTTGGACCATTGGAAGCTAAGGCTATCACTACAGCTGGCAAAAGTCAGGTCAATCATTCCATTTCCTTCACCATTGTCTCCTGTTATATTCTGACTAATCAGTCTTGCTACAGCGAGCTCATTGATCATGACATTTTGAGTCACTACTATGGTGCTGTCGAGGCATTCATCCGTAAATGCAATCGTCCTGCTCAGGTTGGCAAAACCACAAGTCACAGAATCAAGATCAAGCATAATGGTGTCGATGATTATACCACAGGCCAAGTCAAATGCAGACCGATCCAACAAATCATCAATGCATATTCCATTGAAGGTCGACGAGTCACTCATATTGATCAGACCAAAGCCATTGCGCTGAACCGAGATCTGCTGTATACAGGTGTCGAGCATTTCAGGGCCTGAAGCAATCCATTGGCGATCGATAATCAAATCACTTGGGCAAGAGTCGATCATTATATCAACAAATCGAACACTGTCAAATCCTGTAAATGATGCCATACCCAATAGTGATGGATCAAGACCGCTATTACAGGAGACTATAGTATCAGGAGGGCAGATGAGTACAAATCCACTAGTCGTATCCATCATCATAGTATCCATCATCATAGTATCCATCATCATAGAATCCATCATCATAGTATTCATCATCATAGTGTCCATCATCATAGTATCCATCATCATGGTATCCGTCATCATAGTATCCATCATCATGGTATCCATCATCGTGGTATCCATCATCATGGTATCCATCATCATGGTATCCATCATCATGGTATCCATCATCATGGTGTCCATCATCATAGTATCCATCATCATAGTGTCCATCATCATGGTATCCATCATCATAGTATCCATCATCATGGTGTCCATCATCATAGTGTCCATCATCATGGTGTCCATCATCATGGTGTCCATCATCATAGAATCCATCATCATAGTGTCCATCATCATGGTATCCGTCATCATAGTGTCCATCATCATGGTGTCCATCATCATAGTATCCATCATCATGGTATCCATCATCATGGTATCCATCATCATGGTGTCCATCATCATAATATCCATCATCATGGTGTCCATCATCATGGAGTCCATCATCATAGTGTCCATCATCACGGTGTCCATCATCATAGAATCCATCATCATAGTATCCATCATCATGGTATCCATCATCGTGGAGTCCATCATCATGGTATCCATCATCATAGTGTCCATCATCATAGTATCCATCATCATGGTATCCATCATCATGGTATCCATCATCATGGTGTCATTGACAAATACGGCAGGGACCTCTACCGTTAGACTATCCGTACAGCCTATATCATTAGCATATACTAAAGTGTATGTGCCAGAAGGTATATTATTGAGAGCCAATGAGGTTTCATTATTTGACCAGATGAAACTTAGGGATGGCCCAGGGCAAAGTTGTCTTATGTCAATACTACTCAGCATATTAACCGAGTCTGTTACGGTTATGACTGGATCAGAAAAGCGGCCAACTGAGGGGTTATCAACGATGACCACTTGATTTGCACTAAAAGTTGTATCGGCACATCCTGCATTAAAAACCCAAGCCGCGCTAAGATTAATGCGGTCGCAGGTGTTTTCATTTATTGTGAAATCAACGGAGTTTATTGAGATATCGCAAGTAATACCGAATGATTCTTGTAGAAGGCCAGGCAATTCATCGATACAGGCACCAGAGAAATTTATCGTATCAGGAATGTTGAGCGGTGCAACGGAGTCAAAGTTGACTGTAATTAGCTGAATACATGTATCACTTATCGTTGTGCCTAATTGAGCTACCCAAGACCGTTCGAGTATGAGATCTCCTGGGCAGTTTTGTACCCGTGTGTCAAAGAAAAATGAATTGTCATATCCAATAACTGTCGGCATCCCTGTGTTGTCAGGGGTAATAAGAATCTCACATCCGATGATTATATCATCGGGGCAGATAAGGCTTCGTTCTGTTTGTGCTTGAACTATTGATATAAATAATAAAAAGCTGATTAGCAAGCTTACTATTCTCATTGGCTCATTTTCATGCGAGACGTAAATATACACCCTCATGATTTAATGATCATTTACGCACTAGCTTTTATAAGCGTGATACCATGATTATTAGTGGTTTATCCTAGTATTAGGTCTTGGCTATATCCAAAAGAATGGCCAATTTGACTAAAAACTTATTTAAGAATATCTGATTTGAGTTAAGACATAGTTCGACCTATATTTGCCCAAAATTCAGCTTACATGTTTCAGAGCTTAAGTGATCGTTTAGATGGTGCCTTTAAAAACCTTAAAGGTGAAGGCAAACTGACCGAAATTAATATCGCCCAATCAGTAAAAGAAATTCGACGTGCATTGGTGTCGGCGGATGTGAACTATAAGATCGCTAAAGAATTCACCGATAAAATCAAAGATGAAGCTCTAGGTTCTCGTAACGTGCTTAAGTCCGTCAAGCCAGGAGAGCTAATGGTTAAGATCGTCATGGACGAAATGACTGAGCTCATGGGTGGAGATGCCGTCGGAGTAGATTTATCTGGTAAACCGACAGTAATTCTGATTGCTGGACTACAAGGATCAGGTAAGACAACATTCAGTGGTAAGCTTGCTAAATGGCTGAAAGAAAAGAAAAAGAAGAAACCGCTTCTAGTTGCTTGTGACGTTTACCGGCCTGCGGCCATAGATCAGATTTCTGTATTGGCAGAACAGGTTGGCGTACCAGTCTATAAAGAAATAGAAAACAAGAATCCCGTTGAGATCGCTCAAAATGCAATTGTCCATGCCACTGAGGAAAACTGTGATGTGGTAATAGTCGATACTGCCGGACGCTTGGCAGTAGATGAGGAGATGATGAATGAGATCGAAGCTGTTAAAAACAACATCTTACCTAACGAGACACTCTTTGTAGTGGATTCAATGACGGGTCAAGATGCCGTTAATACTGCTAAGGCCTTTAATGAGCGGATCGATTATAATGGTGTGGTCCTCACTAAACTTGACGGTGATACTCGTGGTGGTGCGGCGCTATCTGTTAAGTATACAGTAGGTAAGCCGATCAAGTTCATCTCCACGGGTGAGAAGATGGAACAATTGGATATGTTCTATCCTGAGCGTATGGCTCAGCGGATTTTAGGGATGGGTGATATCATCTCATTCGTAGAGCGTGCTCAAGACCAATTTGATGAAGAGGAAGCTAAGAAGCTTGAAAAGAAGATCAAGAAGAATAAGTTTGACTTCAATGATTTTCTCAAGCAAGTAGATCAGATCCGAAAAATGGGCGACCTGAAGTCCCTCATGGGTATGATACCCGGCATGGGCAAAGCGCTGAAGGGAATTGACATTGATAATAATGCCTTCAACAAGGTTGAAGCGATCATCTTCAGTATGACTCCAAAGGAGCGTGAGAATCCAGAATTGCTCAACATGTCTCGCAAGAAGAGAATTGCCAAAGGTTGTGGTCAGAATCTCCACGAGATCAATATGTTTATCAAGCAATTTGATCAGATGAGGAAGATGATGCACATGATGTCTAAGGGCAAAAACATGCAGAACTTTATGTCCCAGATGCAAAATATGGGCGGTCCAGGAATGGGTAAATTTTAAGGCATCGTTAGTTTTCCTTCACCAACATTTTTAATTCATTCAGTTTCATCATGCACTCGACAGGTGTCAGTGTGTTGAGATCCATACCTTTAATCTGCGCTTCGAGCTTTTCGAGATGTGGCGATCCATTGAAGAATGTCAATTGCGCATTAGACTGTTGGGCGGTAATCGCCTGTAGGGTAGAGCTTTTCTGCTTTTCTTGATCAATCGAGTTTTCTTGGAGCATGGTGAGGATATGTCCTGCTCTTATGATGATGTCTTTTGGCAGTCCTGACATCATGGCTACCTGTATACCAAATGATTGGTTACTACTTCCCTTGATGAGTTTTCGTAGGAAGATGATTTTGTCTCCGACTTCTTTGGTAGCTACGCTATAATTATGTATCCGTTCATACTTGTCTGAGAGCTGACTCAGTTCGTGATAATGCGTAGCGAATAGGGTTTTTGGCGCTGAAGGATGATCATGAAGATATTCAACTATGGACCACGCTATAGATATGCCATCATAGGTGCTAGTGCCACGTCCAATTTCATCCAATAAGATCAGACTCCGTGGGGAGAGATTATTCATAATCGTGGCAGTCTCGATCATCTCTACCATAAAGGTAGACTCACCACTCGAGATATTATCAGATGCTCCAACACGAGTAAATATCCGATCTACTATTCCGATGTCCGCAGCCTTCGCAGGAACAAAACAACCAATCTGTGCCATCAAGCAGATCAAAGCCGTCTGACGGAGGATGGCAGACTTGCCAGACATGTTAGGACCTGTAATTAACATGATCTGTTCGTTCTCGGTGTCTATAGTCAGATCATTGGGGATATAAGATTCGCCTAAGGGTAAGTGAGCTTCAATAACAGGATGTCGGCCCTTAACAATATGAAGTGAGGTGCTTTCATTGATTGAAGGTCTACAGTATTGATTTTTCAATGATAGTTTAGCAAAAGAATTCAGGCAGTCGATCTGTGCCAGAATAGAAGCATTTTCTTGAATCGTCTCAATATAGGTCATGAACCAATGTATCAGCTCTGCATATAAGCGCTCTTCGAGGACTAATATCTTATCCTCTGCTCCGAGGATCTTGGATTCAAGAACTTTTAGTTCTTCTGAGATGTAGCGTTCGGAATTAGTCAGGGTCTGCTTGCGGGTCCAGGACTCTGGGATTAGATCTTGATCTTTATACTTATTGGTTACTTCGAAATAATATCCAAACACATTATTAAAGCCCACCTTAAGATTGGCGATGCCAGTAGCTTGGGTCTCTCTATCAAGGAGTCTTTGCAGGTGATCTTTGCTATTCTTGATGAGATCTCGGAGTTCGTCGAGTTCGATATTCATGCCGTCTGCCATGACACCTCCCTTGTTGAGGTTGACGGGTGGATTGTCGACGATAGAACTCGTGATTTTCTGGGATACTTCGGGTAGATGGGATAGCCTTGATAATAACGCAAATAGCGAAGGGCTTTCTTCCTCTTCAAATATGCACTTGATGTCAGGTATTTTATTCAAGCTGACTTTGATGTTAGCGATCTCTCGTGGATTTGCTTTACCCAATGCGACTTTGCCCATGATTCGTTCAAGATCACTGATCCCCTTCAAGTTTTGGTCCAACTCTTCAGACTTCAGCGGAGCATCGTGCAAGATTGACACGATATCCAGACGCTGCTGGATCTGATGAATATCAGTCAGCGGGAGTAGGATCCATTTCTTGAGTAATCGCCCACCCATAGGAGTGACCGTTTGGTCGAGAATCTGAGACAGCGGAATACCTGACGGATGATTGGAGTATACCAATTCGAGATTGCGGATGGTAAACTGATCCAGCCATACATATTGATCCAAATGAATCCGTGAAATCTTTTTAATATGATCTAGATTTCTTTGCTCGGTGCTCTCCAGATAATGTAGAATAGCACCTGCTGCAATTTGTCCTGATATGAGTTTGGCTACGCCAAAGCCTTTGAGACTCTGTACTTTGAATTGTTCGAGCAATTTATTGGAACAATAGTCCTGCTGCCAGATCCAATCGTCTATGGCATAGCTGTAGTAGGCGTCATGGGTAAGTTCTGCAAACTCTTCCTTTCTGTCCTTGCTGTAAATAACTTCCTTGGGGAGATAGGTGCCCAGGAGTTTTTGGATTTCAGCGGTGAGACCTTGGTAGACTATGAACTCGCCAGTCGATAGGTCCAACATCGCCAGCCCTAATGTTCGATCATTATTGAAATGAACTGCTGCGAGGAAATTGTTTTCTTTTTGCTCGAGTAGGTTGTCGCTGGTACCAAGTCCAGGCGTAACCACATCGGTAACCCCTCGGCGGACTATTTTCTTCTCTTTGCTGGGTTTCTCGAGTTGCTCACAGATTGCAACACGATAGCCCCCTTTTACTAATCGAGGCAAGTAGACATCGAGAGAATGATAGGGGAATCCTGCAAGTTCAATATTGGAACCTCCATTATTGCGTGCTGTCAATACAATTCCCAATACTTGAGAAGCCTTAACGGCATCTGCTCCAAAGGTCTCATAGAAGTCACCCACTCTGAATAAAAGCAATGCATCCTTGTGCTTTGCTTTCAACTCAAAGTACTGTTTCATCAAGGGGGTTACCTTCTTTGATTTGGACTTGCTCAAGCGGTCGTAGATTTAGTGCCAAATCTACATATTTAATAAAGATGAATAAGTATAACCTATATATGTATCTGACTTCAATTTTGTGTAATGAGGGTAAATGGTAGCCTTAAGTGTCCTTAAAGTGAAGACATTTGATCAACAAATGTTAAAATATTTATATATGTTATCTAAATGGTTATTTATTTGTCATATTAGCAATAGAAATAATATATAAAACAAAACAACTAATTCCCATGTCTAAGCCAAGAGTTATGACGTCTTACTTTAAACTTGATCCAGCGATACAGCAGCAGATCAAGCTTACCTATCCGAGGGGATTCGAAAAATTCCTGATAAGATTCAAGAATCACAAGAAGAAATTTGTCAGTGCACTCCCATATGAAGCCGCAGATAAATACTACATGGTCAAGATGACACTGGAAGAAGCGAACAAGATCATTCTAGAAGATGAAGCTTACAACGATAGTGGAATCTTGAAATCCAATTTCAAAGAAGCTTACGAAGCGAGTAAGAAGGAAGAAGAAGATGTAGTTGATATTGTTGATCTTGAGATCGACGAAGTAGAGCTGACTGGCGAAGTAGTTGAAGCTTAATCTCTACAGATTAAAACAATGTTGGAGTCTGACCGACTTGATCTTCATGATCGGAGTGGTCACGCTCATGATTGAGTAGCCATCTCTTGCGTTCTAATCCACCAGCATAACCTCTCAAAGCACCATCTTTGCCTATTACTCTATGACAGGGCACGACAACAGCTATTCGATTCATGCCATTAGCTGAGGCTATGGCCCTTATAGCTTTAGGTTTGTCCATTTTGAGTGCCTGATCCTGATAGCTTGCAGTCTTGCCATATGGTATGTTATGCAGACTATTCCACACCTTCTGCTGAAACTCAGAACCTGGTGTGTGCAGAGGCACCGTAAACTCCTTTCTCTTACCATCAAAATACTCGGTGACCTGCTCTATCATCGTCTCCATATACTGATTTCTGCCAGTGATGATCTTAGCTTTTAAAATTCGTTGGAGATCCTTGAATTCCGTTTCAAGCATTCTACGATCGACAAACTCCAATAGGCAGACTCCCTTGTCAGTCGCACAGACATACATAGGCCCCAGAGGTGTCGTAAAGCGATCCATGAGGATCACCTTGTCATCAGCGCTGTTGTCAGGAGAGTTTCCCATAATCTCCTTAAAAGTATATCCAAATCCGCGCAATGAGTCATAACCAGATGCAAAAGCTGTTTCAGTTGTTGATTTTCCTTCTTTGAGCTCGATCATCGCAAGATTGATTCGATGCATACGCTGATAGGCTTGGAAGGTCATGCCGTAGTTCTTTTTGAACCATCGCCTGACTCTCTCAGGCGATATGCCCGCTTGCCTGAGTTCCCAGTCCTTAACCTTCTTCTTTAAGTTGGATTGTGCCATAGATATGGCCTGTTTCACATAGCCAGGGCTTTCTGTGGCATTTTGTGTGGGCCGACATATTTTGCAGGGTTGAAATCCATGGTCCATTGCGCCTTTGAATGTGGTATAGAATTCTACATTCTTCTTAAGAGGCTTGCGGGCTCGACAGGTGGCAATACAGAAAATAGAAGTGGTCTTTACTCCTGCAAAAAATATCCCGTTGTACTGATAGTCCCTATCAACGAAGGCATCGTAGTATTCATCGATGATATGTTGATTTTCTTTGAGCAATGCAGAATGTAATTATTATATCATCACAATGTAGAGTAATAGGCTTTGAGCCACAAATCGATTTTTAAACGAGTATTTTTAATTGCTTATTTGATCTTCTGGTTATCTCGATACTGTTCTTGGATGTTTTTGTATCGACTCAGCTCTGCCTTGACGGCATCTAATGGATTTGCGAGTTGAGGCATCTTGATATTGTTCCAAAACTCCTCATCATAGTTAAATTTGATCTCTCTTAAGTTCTTATCTCTGGGTACCTTCTTGCCCCCCTTGGCGAAATCTTTCTTTGGCCCTAAATTGACCTCCTGAACGATTAATTTCCTGCTGACGAAGTCAGATTGTGTTTTTCCCATAAACTCAAATCCCCGATCAATGGCAATAAGAAAGGGCACATAAATTCTACCAATTTTTCGATAGCGAATTTCACGAAAGCGGCTTCGACTTTCTTTGTTATTTGAATTCAGCCTATTTGCTTTAAAGTAGTCCGAGAGCTGTGTGTTAATTCGCATTACGCCATAGTTACTAAGATTAATGGTGTAGCCGGTAGTTAATAAATACTCATCGAATTTTTTCATGTAAAACCAGTCCAAATTTATAGCAATCAGTGTGTCTTTACCTTCTAGCTGATATCCTAAATTCTGTAGTCTAATCTTATTAATTCCGTTTTTATTCCCCCGCCTAAACGAATTGAGTTGATCCACGAGGTCTTCATAATGCACGTTTCGAGCCCATGGGATAAGGGCTTTTCCATAGACGCTATTCACTCCGAGTATATTGTCAATTGTCATGTCCGAAAATTTTCTATACTGATTCAATAGAAGATGCCTATTGTCGTCAGTTCTTCTGAGCTGTTGCACTTTTACCTTATGTGGGGCATAGGGATAATCATAATCATCACCGGTCCTGCCAATTTTGTTTTTCTTGATGTAACTCTGGTTTTCTATAGTCATATAAGCCTCAAGCATATGACCATATTCTTCATTGGCGATGCTATATTCCTGATAATAGCATTCTAACTGATGATCTGCGGTGGGGTAATTATTAGGTATCTCTTTGATAACATTATCGAGGATCTCATAAAGTGCATCCTCTGACAAGATCGTCAGATTAGCAAGCTTGTGTGATTTTTCTTTTAAGTAAATCTGATTGTTGATGGGCAGTAAGGTACTTACGGGTATTCGTCTGGTCTCATGGATCATCGAGCTGATGATTAAGGTATCATCTGCCGTCGTCTTCACTTCGAATGATCCATCATTAAGGGATACAGCACCACGGCTCTCATAATTAGCGAATAAAATATGGACAAAAGGCACGGAACTGCTATCTACCGTTTCGAGTATATGACCCTTGTAGATGTTGAAGTCTTGCCCAACCAAGTTAATGACAACGAACAAGATCGATAATAAAAGGATGAAGCGCTTCATTCAAATGTATTTGAGCTCAATAAAAGGCCAATGGAAATTCAAAATATGGATCTAACTCTTCCTCGTCATGTAGTACGATATAATTAACCATCGCTTGTCCTTCTTTAAATAAACAGAGTAATCTGCCCTTAGGATATTCAGAATATTCAACCTTAGGTATAAAGTCTGCGAACAACCCCCAGTCTGCCTGATATCGCTCCTTGACCCAGTCTTGATTCATCTGGCTGATTTTAATCTGTGCCTCTTGATTATTGGTAGAGATGGTAGATATGATCCTCATCAATTCTATGTGAGGATGTTGACTATGTGTCTTATTGGCCTCCTGGATGTTTAGTCTTATTTCAAGACCTTCTTCATCTCTCAGTACAGCATCATAGTTCATATAGTCATCTGACTTGATGTTAGTGATATGAATCCATCTCTCGACAGGTTGAAAGAAGTCGATCTGATGATAAGCCAGTTTTCTGGTGAAGGACTTGGTGTAGACCACATTATTCTGGGCCCCAACTTCTATTCCTGCGAAGGTCAATATGAGAAGTGTTACCCAAAACTTATTAAGCATCATGGTCTTAAAGATATCTCTATTACTCCATTACGTCAATGCCACAGCAGTATCACGGGCTATTTCATCAGCTTGAGTGCCTCGGATACGCTTGTGACTGGAAATTTGCAGGACTTATTCTGACACACATATATTTTCGTTTCGTCTGGTACATACTTGTATTTGAGGAGCGGCAAATCGTTCTCTTGGGTGTCTCCGAGGAAGATGGTGTTGCTCGTGTAGTCTGTCATTAATTCGTGAGTCATAGGTAAAGCATCTTTTCCCATTACGACCACTTCATAAGGCGGGTAGCTTAAATCAAATAGAAGTTGTAACCAATTACTATAGAAGTTAGGCTGATCCATACCGGTAATTTGCGGCATCATATTGCGCAACATCTGTTCAGACTTGGTCTGGTAATCCTTGTTATAGTAGATCTCACCTAAGGTGTTAAGATTGCGTGCCATAACACTATTAGATGCCGGAATTTCTTTATCGACAAGCTCGACTGTCGGAGCGATGAGTCTCGTATCTAAATCACTGGTATAGTTAAACATGCCATTCTCTTCATTATAGAAATGTGCTATAGCGTAGTCAGCCATATCCTTAGATAGTGTTAGCCAGCTCTGATCTAGTGTTACTTGATAGAGACTAATCATCGCTTGAATGATGTTGGCATAATCATCTAAGAAGGCATTGATTTTGGATTTGCCATCTTTATAATTTCTGTTGAGCTTCCCGTCATCAGCCATCTGCTTGTTGAGGATAAAGTGGGCATTCTGAATGGCTTCATCTAGATAAGCACGATCACCGATTGCTCGATAGGCGTCGACATACCCCTTGATCATTAAGGCATTCCAAGAGGTCAATATCTTGTCATCAAGCCCAGGTCTGACCTTATTCGCCCTAAATGAGAGTAACTTAACCTTTAGCTCAGGTAGAACCTCGTAAAGCTCATCTTCGGACATATAGTATTTCTCAGCTATCAAGTTTGTTGCCAGGGTAGTATGCAAGATGCTATTGCCATGTTCCCAGTTGCCGTTAGGACTCACGGTATACAAGTCTTTGATCATCGGGATATGTGGACTACCACTGAGTGCTTCTTCGATCTCTTCATTAGTCCAGACATAAAACTTTCCTTCTTCACCTTCGCTATCTGCATCCAGAGAGGAATAGAATCCGCCTTCTGGCGCACGCATCTCACGATCTATATAAGCGAGCGTTTCAGTAACTATTCTTTTATAGTTTGGATCTTGAGTCTTCTGATAGGCTTGAGCATAAAGCGATACCAATTGAGAATTGTCATAAAGCATTTTTTCAAAGTGAGGCACTTTCCAGATGCCATCCACTGAGTATCTTGCAAACCCACCGCCGATCTGATCATAGATACCACCAGCTGCCATATTATCGAGGGTAGTAGTAACGGCTGCCAAAGCTTCAGTATTCCCTGATCGATCGGCATATTTAAGCAGATACTCCCAGTTGTTGGACAGAGGGAACTTAGGTGCGCCTTTGCGCCCACCTTTCTCCATATCGACATTGGCTATAAAAAACTTGCTGATATCTGATACCAGGTCGGGCGTATATTCCTGTTGTGTCTCTACCAATTCTATCGCATCGAGACTGCTGATGCCTGAGGTCAATTGATCTGCTGAGTCTTCTAATTTCTCAGGCTCATTTTCTTTAAGGTCGACGAACCTGTTTAAAATTTCTATCCATTGATCTCTGGGGAAGTAAGTGCCTGCCCAAACTGGTCTACCATCAGGCATGGCAAAGGCATTCAGTGGCCAACCACCTCGACCATTGATAAGCTGTGCCGCAGACATGTATACATCATCCACATCAGGTCGCTCTTCGCGATCAACCTTTATAGGAACGAAGTGCTCGTTCATGATGCTAGCCACCAGACTATCTTCAAAACTCTCATGCTCCATCACATGGCACCAATGACAAGCAGAATATCCTACGCTTATGATGAGCAGCTTATTCTCTCGTTTTGCCTTTTCCAGCGCTTCATCATTCCAAGGGCGCCAGTCGACTGGATTATAGGCATGTTGCAATAAGTATGGGCTATTCTCATGAATTAGAGCATTGGGATCAGGTCCGTCTACAGTCACTTGACTTTGATTTTTACAGGCCAAGCAGCTCAGTAAGGCAAAAAACATTATTTTGAAAACAACTCCATTTGCCTGATATAATAATGAGAAGTCCATATATTAATAAATATTTAATATGAGGTTAGCCTAAGATGATTCTTGTTGTTTAGTACAATAGCACGCAATCCAAACATTATAAAGTACAATAGTATGCATATCACAGAGAAAAAATGGAGAAGATTGGATGGCACTGCGATAGAATCTCCACTACTTGACGCAGTGGAGTCAGCTATCCTGCGAGAAAAGAATGCTGGTCATCGATTAAAACTATGTATTGGATCAGATTCTCAGGTAAAAGGCAAGGTGACGGAATTCGCTTCTGTGATTGTATTTCTGAGAGAGAAGAAAGGAGGATTTATGTTTATCCATAATGAAAAGAGCACGCAGAACATGTCAATAAAGGAACGTATGATCTTGGAGGTGTCGCTGTCTGTAGATATAGCTTACGCACTCTGTGATCTCTTAGATCGCCACAAGGTTGAACTCGAAGTTCATGCAGATATTAACACAGATCCAAGCTTTAAGTCCAACACAGCTCTGCGTGATGCCATGGGTTATATACTAGGGATGGGTTTCGTATTCAAGGCTAAACCGGATGCCTTCGCTAGTAGCTCTTGTGCTGATAAAATGATTTAAGTTTAGGCGATAACGTACTTTTAAGAATACAAATCATTAGGCGTGAGAGATATCGTAGACAGAACAGATTTAAAGTTGATTG
>CAZFWJ010000038.1:0-34510 GCA_964522505.1 uncultured Saprospiraceae bacterium | reverse complement strand
TTCTATTTTATGATTTGCAAAATCATGAATTTATACGCGAGTTTCCAATAGATTATATTGTGACTTCTATATCTGTATCAGACAGCAATTATATAGCCGTATCATTTGATCCAGAAAACGGCTACTTTAAATATTTGGATAATACTGGATCAATCTTAGATGCTAAAATCAAGAAACCTGACTATTTTAATTTTGCTCCTGGTAGACAAGTGATTTTGCGTGGAGATGAATCTGATATGCTTTTGGCCTCTTTCTCCGATACAATATATCGGATTTCTTATTATCCAATGGCTATTGAAGCTATTGCAACCATTGGCGACGGAAATAGTGCAATCTCGAAATTTAACAGTATAGAAGAAGTAGCTCAAGAATTATTGTACAAGCCTATACAAGACTTTATTGACTCCTCCGATAGACCATTGGTGCCGATAGGACAAACATTTATTAACAACTCTGAAATGATCATTCCTTTATATAGTAAAGAATATTTGATATGGAATATGATGAAAAACACATCTATACTTATAAAAGAAGAATCCATAGAGAATGTAAATTTAATCGGTACCCCAATCATGACATCATATTTTACTGATAGACAAGGATGGCATTACGGTGTGATTTCGATATGGATTGACAGTTTTTTGCAATCTCTAAAACTATACTGCTCCGAATTAAATAGAGATCATATATGCGAGCAAATTGGAGACTTCTATAACGAGCATTATCAATTATTAGATGAACAGGAAAACCCAATTATAGTTAAGTATAAACTCAGAAATATACTTTGATAGTCAATAATCAGAACAGAAAGCTCATTTTAACAATTGAAGCTTGCCATTAATCAATGATAATTAATGACCCATTGGGTCATCTCACAATATCAGCACTAGAAAAAGGTATATCCTAAAGTTAGATTAGTCTGCCAGCTATCTGTGAATGTATTTCTGCCGTATGCTGCACTGATAGGACCTAGCGGGCTATCATATGAAGCTATGGCGCCATACCCCCAAAAAGATAGTTGCAGATCCTCAGCTCGATCAACTACAAACTGAAAGGCTCGCTCTCCGCTAATATAATCAGTTACAAAGCTGAGATAGACATTACTCAACAGCTGCGCACGCAGATCCAGCCTCCCATGAACGACCTCCGACAAGTGAAACTGATCAGTATTAAGCCCGATGAATGGGATACTAAGTGGATCTCTCTCCTCTATTCCGCCCACTCTAAAGTTATCCAAGAAAGATACAGTGCTCTTCCACCCCAGCGTCCCTGACAAGGATGCAGTAAAAAATTTCGTGGGACTGCCAACAGCTTTTAGTCGTATAGCGGCTAGCGTGTAGTCCTCTTCTACCGGAATGAACTCTTGTGGTGTGAAATTAAATTCCTTAGAGGTACTGAGTTCAATCTGGTGACGTACAGAAAAATCAAACAAAAGTCCTTCACTTGCAAAGTGAGGTTGGTTTAATGTGTTGTACTCAAAAAATGCCCTCAACTCGCCGTTTCTTCTGTCATAAATCTGCAGTCCATCATTTAGACGAGTAAGCTCAATCTGATCACCTCTGAAGCCAAGGTTTATCCCGTACCAGTATTGATTATTAGGTTCTCGTGCTACACCGACATTAACATCCCATCCAGTGTATTTATAATCCTTCAATCGAGTATCATCCCTAAATGAAAAGAGCGTCTGTCGATTGATATCTGAATCCAACATCAAGATAAGATCCTTCTTCTCCCCCAGTCTGTAATCGTAATCCAAGGATGCTCCAATCCTATCGGATAATCTTATAGTGGCACTGAGCACTGAAGGTTGAGCAAGTTTGTTTCTGATATCGGCATGAAGTATCAACCCTGCTCCAGTCGTCGTAAAGTAGTTTAGATTGGCAAATAGATCTATATGATCCTTTGGCTCAGCAATGATAGATATCTTGCGTTTTCCGGATTGATCAGCATCGATTATATAAGAAACATTCTCAAAATGTTTAGATCCATAGACTTTATTGATCGATGTCTCAATGGCCTCATACTCAATGGTCGACGCTCTCTTTTTGCCGAATTTGAATCGAGCGAAATCGTCAAATGGTTCTGGAGTGTTGGGAAAGCTAATCTTCGATAGTCTAAGTGCCTCTGGTGGATTAAAACTCGCCACTTCAGGTCGATACTCAGGAAGTCGGCGCTTTAACTCGTCTATGGCGTCTTCATGTAAGCTGGCAGCCTGATATCCCTTATGATAAAACAAGTCCACCTCCTTAAATGCGAAAGTACCTTCATCATGTATATCTGGCTCGATCAAGATATCAACCAGCTCCTTTTGTTCTTTACTATCCAAGATGCTCATCATAAACGCAGACTGCGACAACACATCAAATAATGAATTTAGCTCTTCCTTGGGCTCCAATACTCCTCCTACATACACACCGATCAATATGTCTGCTCCTAGTTCTCTATTTTCTTGTGCTGGCAAGTTTCTAATCAGGCCACCGTCAACATATAACCTACCTTCAATCTCTATTGGCGGGAACACACTCGGTATGGCCATGCTGGCTCGAACCGCTCGACTCAGGCTACCTTGTTCAAAGGTCTTTATATCCCCAGTTTCTATATCTACCGCCATACATCTGAACGGTATTTCTAAATCATCAAAATGTTCCAGGTGATCTGCGGGAGAATATAATCTACTAATTAGCAGGTCAAGCTTATGTGTATTAATAAAGCCCTGTGGGAGGTTAATCTCACCGTCTTTTATTAAGAAGTTCAGTGCAAACCGGTTGTGGACGTCTTTTTCGGATGGGGCTACCTCATTAAGCTTAATATGGTTAGACAATACCTCATCCCAATCTACGGATTTTGCAATGCGCTCGATCTCGTAAGAACTATATCCCATGGCATATAGTCCACCTACAACAGCCCCCATACTAGTACCTGTTACATAATCTATGGGAATTCCTTTGTCTTCTAAATATCTGATGACTCCTATATGCGCCAATCCATGTGCTCCGCCACCGCTCAGAACGAGGCCAATCTTGGGTCTATCAACATCCTGCGCATAACTTGAGGTCGCCAGAAATAGTGATACTATAAGTATAGTTAGTAATTCTTTCATGGAGTTGATCCTTATGATCGAACATTAAACGTATAACAGGCCAAAAGTGATGCAATAGTCAATATTTTCGTTGGCACATTGGTGTATAATCCCTTATTTGCAATCTTTTAGAAAGATAGATCAATATGGAATACAGAAAATTAGGGGTTACCGATGTAGATGTTAGCGTAATATGCCTAGGTACTATGACCTATGGTGAGCAGAATACGGAAGCCGAAGCACATGAACAGTTGGACTATGCCGTCTCGCAGGGTGTGAATTTTATAGATACCGCAGAGCTATATCCTGTACCAGCTCGCGCAGAGACATCTGGGCTAACCGAAGATTATATCGGCACTTGGCTCAACAAGAGAGCCAAACGAGATGATCTAATACTTGCCACTAAGATTGCTGGACCAGGTCCCTATACAGCTCATATCAGAGAGACCCCAGATTACACTAAGGAGAGTATATCACAAGCAGTTGATAACAACCTTAAGAGATTACAGACTGACTATATTGATCTATATCAGATACATTGGCCTGCACGCAAGACCAACTTCTTCGGCACGAGGGGATATAGTAAAAAAGACGACTGGCAAAATAACTTTTTAACTATCCTCCAAGGTCTACAAGAACAAGTAGATGCTGGCAAAATCAGGTTTATAGGCATCTCTAATGAAACCCCTTGGGGCTTAATGGAATATTTAAAACTTCATGCCGTACATGGATTGCCGAGAGTGATGTCGGTACAAAATCCGTATAACCTCCTGAATAGAACTTATGAGACTGGGCTATCCGAGATGTCGATTAGAGAGAAGGCTGGATTATTAGCTTACAGCCCGATGGCATTTGGTTTGCTCAGCGGCAAGTATCATAAAAAATTGGATGCTCCTGGAGATAGGATGAACAAATTCAAGACGATGAGTCGATATAATACGGAGCAGTGTCGTCTAGCCACACAACAGTACATTGAAATCGCAGAGAAGTATGGCATCAGTCCAGCACAGATGAGCTTAGCTTGGATCAACCAGCAGGAATTTGTAACCGCTAACATCATCGGCGCAACCAGTATGGAGCAACTGAAAGAAAATATTGGATCAATAGATATCAAGCTATCTAAGGAATGTATCAAAGAGATCAATGAAGTGCAAAATTCAATTCCAAACCCAGCTCCTTAAACGCCAAAAAGAAAAGCTGAAAAATATCTACAATTGTATTTGAATAATTCAAACATAAACAGATACCTTTGCGCTCCCGTTGAATAAACGGACAAAACCGTATGAGAGACCGGTTAGCTCAGTTGGTAGAGCAACGCCCTTTTAAGGCGTGGGTCCTGGGTTCGAGCCCCAGACCGGTCACTAAAGAAGGAAGTTCAAGTTTTGAGCTTCCTTTTTTAGTTTACCCATCTTTGCTATTCAACCGACTCTTGTGGTATAAGCTATGCCCCTAGGTTGCTCTGGCTTAAGTATCCTCTAATCAGTCTCAAGTTTTGAGTAAAGTAGACTTTCCCATCCATCGTATAAAAAATTAACTCCATACGTTACGAGAATTTTTTGAAATATATTTTTGCATATGATCAATTATGCGGAACTATATTCTCATTATGTTATCATTATTGGCCATTCATCAAATTTAATTTTGTATAGGATATCTTTGTGGCAGAATTATATCCCATGAAATCATTATTTAAGCTCTCCGGATCAGACGTTACCGTTAACTATAAAAACGAGATCCTCTCGGGTCTGACGGTCGCATTAGCACTGGTACCAGAGGCTATAGCATTTGCCCTGATTGCAGGGTTATCTCCCCTTACTGGACTATATGCAGCATTTAGCATCGGATTGATCACCTCCATTTTTGGAGGTAGACCTGGTATGATATCTGGAGCTACGGGCGCTGTTGCAGTCGTAATCGTGGCCCTATCACATAGTCATGGCGTGGAGTACATCTTTGCAGCAGTAGTACTGGCTGGCATACTGCAGTTCCTAGCTGGTGTATTTAAGTTGGGTAAGTTTATCCGATTAGTGCCGCATCCGGTTATGTTCGGATTCGTTAATGGCCTAGCTATTGTCATATTCTTAGCACAGTTGGATCAGTTTAAGATCGCAAGCGCCGAGGGATTGTCTTGGATGACAGGACCTCCATTATATCTGATGTTAGGTCTCGTAGCACTCACCATGCTGATCATATGGGGCCTACCCAAACTAACTAGAGTCATACCTGCCTCACTAACAGCAATACTTGTAATATCAGCGATCGTCATAGGTTTTGGGGTCGACACCAGAACAGTTGGAGATATCGCATCTATTAATGGCGGGTTTCCACCGTTCCATATTCCTCAGGTGCCATTCACTTGGGAGGCGTTCATGGTAATATTCCCTTACTCTGTTATTATAGCCAGTGTCGGACTCATCGAGAGTCTACTAACGCTTAATCTGATTGATGAAATTACAGAAACTCGTGGTGATGGTAATAGAGAATGTATCGCTCAAGGCTTAGCTAATTTTGTGACAGGCCTATTCTCAGGGATGGGCGGTTGTGCCATGATCGGTCAATCCTTAATCAATATATCGGCTGGAGCACGTCAACGATTATCGGGCATCGTGGCTTCTATAATGTTATTGATGTTCATCATGTTTGGGGCGCCACTGATCGAACAATTACCGATGGCCGCATTAACAGGACTTATGATCATGGTGGCCATTGGCACTTTTGAGTGGTCGAGCCTAAAAGCTTTCGGCAAGATGCCCACACATGATGTACTAGTAATGGTACTAGTATCTCTGGTTACTGTATTCCTGCACAATCTGGCGCTGGCTGTATTGATTGGTGTTATTATTTCTGCACTGTCTTTCTCTTGGGAGAATGCTAAGCGTATCCGTGCAAGAAAGCGTGTCGATGAGTCAGGTGTAAAACATTATGAAATATACGGACCGCTCTTTTTTGGTTCTGTAACAGCATTCAATGACAAGTTTGACGTGCACAATGATCCAGAAGAAGTGATCATTGATTTCTATGAGAGCAGAGTCGCAGATATGTCTGGAATTGAAGCGCTCAACAAGATCACTCTACGATATAAGGCTGAAGGAAAAACTGTTCATCTTAAGCACCTCAGCGCAAGATGTCAGAAGCTATTAAGCAGAGCAGAAGCAATAGTAGATGTGAACATGATTGAAGGCGGCAAGGTGAAAGATTCTCGTGTAGTATTTGAGGTGGCCTAGCTGGGTTCTCACGTTAATGTAATATTCGGATTCTCTCTGGTCAGAGGTAACACCGGACGCTCTACTAGCACGATACATCCCTGCATTCTATGGTGCTCTTCTATTAAACAGAAGGATATGAGTCGCTGCCTTCATTCTTTAGGAAGCCATATATATGGAATCCTATAGAGAAAGTGGCTAAAATTCTATGTATCATTGTAAAAGTGGGGTTAGTTGGCAGAAGTCTATTTGCAGGATAGACAAGATTTAATACCAGCTAAAAATTTCACTTAGTTACATCAACCAGAAATGAAAAATAACAACCCTTTCCTCCAAAAGTGGTCACTTCTCGTCCCATTACTATGTTTATTTAGCTGTTTAGCGCACGGACAACAGTCATGGTTCGATATTAAGAATGAACTGCGAAAATTAGACGGCCCTCAATATATTTCAGTCGCCAGCAAATACGCTGAGGATCTGGCATTGCAGAAAAAGTTTGATGAATCGTATGACTTACTTAAAAAAGCAACTAAAAAAGCTCGTTCTATAGATCAATCAATTCACGTTGTGGTATTGTCACATCGCGCTGAAGTAATTGCTGACTATTTCCCTCGGAATGATAAATACGACAAGGACTTGGTCGAAACTCTCCATGATATTTCCAAGTTAAACCCGCCGGAAGTTATTATTGATAAAGTTGACAGAATCCTAAAATCAACTGTAAATGACATATCTGGCAAATACAAAAACGACCTTGTCGCTTTAAGTAAAAATGTAGATCAATATTTATCAAAACGGAAGGCTAGTGATATATCAAGCTTGAATAAAGGCAGACGAGACGACATCTTAAAATTGAATAAAGAAGAGGCGTTTGAGGAAATAGAAAAGCTCAAATTCGAGAGACAAAGACTTGAAGGACTGCAAATCAAGTTATCCGAAACTGTCCGCAATAATGAGAGACAGCTAAACAAGCGCACTCGCATGATCAATGAGATGACCGCTAATCAAGCTAAAAAAGAGGCCATGTTGGAATATAACAAGCGTATAATTGACTCCTTGAGATTTATAGCCGAACTAGATTCCATGAATCTCCTAAGTCAAGAAACTCTGATTGACAGACAAGAAGCAGAACTCAACCTAACCACTTCGACTCTACAATTGCAAAAGGCTGAACTAAAACTAAAATCGTCTCAGCAACGGCTCTATATAATATTAGGACTGTCTGGACTCTTAATCGGTGGTATTGCGACCTGGCTTTCATTTATGGTTAAAAGGACCAATAATAAACTCGAAAAAAAGAATAAAGAGATACAAAAGGAGCAAGAAAGATCAGAAGAACTCTTACTTAATATCTTACCTAAAAATATTGCTTCAGAACTGAAAGAAAACGCTAAAGTCCAAACTCGCAAGTTTGAGGCATGTACTGTGTGTTTTACTGACTTTATAAACTTTAGCAGGATATCACAATTACTATCGCCAGAGGACTTGATCTCGGCCCTTGATGAGTGCTTTAAGGCTTTTGATGAAATTATATCTAAACATAATGTTGAAAAAATTAAAACTATAGGCGACTCTTATATGTGTGCCGCAGGAGTTCCTATAACCAATAATTCGCACGCGACAGACGCCGTCAAGGCGGCAGTAGAGATGGTGACTTTTCTTGAAGAATGGAATCACACGAGAGAAGAAAACGGACAGATAAGATTTGATGCTCGTATAGGAATTCACACGGGGCCAATCATTGCTGGTGTTGTAGGCATTAAGAAGTTCGCCTACGATATATGGGGAGACACTGTCAACGTAGCGGCTCGCATGGAAAGCAAATCTGAAGCACAACGGATCAATATTAGTCAATCAACTTACGATTTGATCAAAGAAGAGTTTTCATGCCATTCACGAGGCAGTCTAGATGTCAAAAACATGAAAGACTTAGAAATGTATTACGTGGATACATTAAGTCATAATGCCTCTCTTAATTGAAAAATGTCGCAATCTGTCAATTAACAAGGAGTACTGTAAATTCAATATTTATGGCAACAATAGAGATCATTGATTCTTTTGGCACTGTTTATGAAACATTTTAGAGATTAGGCTATACTTAGCAGTATAGATATGAACTATAAAGAGACCATAATAAAACTATATCGCATGCTGGAGAATGAGCTTTCTCCAGAGTTGACCTATCATGGCATCCACCATACCAGAGATGTGCATGGAGTATGTCAATTCTATATCAAGCATTACCAAATTGAGCTAATTCCAGCCCAGCTGTTGGAAGTTGCCGCAGTTGGCCATGACGTAGGTTTTATCAATAACTACAAAAATCATGAAGAGGAAAGCGTTGCGATAACCTCAAGAGTTATGAGAGAAGAAGGGTTTAATGAACACCACATAAGACAAGTATCTGAAATGATCTTAGCCACAAAGGTGCCTCAGAATCCCACAGACTTTTTATCATCTCTACTTTGTGATGCTGACCTGGACTACTTAGGACGTCATGACTTCCGTGAAATAGGAGCAACTTTGAAACAAGAATGGAAGAATTATGAACTCTTCCTCGACCTTGACAAGAATTTCGATATCATCCAAATTGGTTTTCTTAGAGGCCATTGTTACCATAATGACTATGCCAAGGAACATCGTGCACCAACTAAACTAGAACATATCGAAAGACTAGAGAAAGAGCAGGTAAATAGAATTGATTAATGATCTACTCCTGTTAGGAAGGATTCTTCAAATAATTCCACACCTTTTTCAACACCGCTTTTATCGCTACCTCTTCAGAGACACCATCAGCCGACTTCGCAAGTTCTATTGCCTCGGCTATGCCAGTCTTTGACTTTGACAAGACCTCGATAAACTCTGGCAGAACTTCACTATCTGCAGCAATTAGGTTGCTGAATGAAACTTGATCAATTTTCAACATAACACTATCCTGATTGGCCCTGATTGAGGCTGATCTCGGTTCGCCGGTAAGTAGACTCATTTCACCAAAAAAGTCTCCAGCGTGCTTATCGGCGAGGAATGTCTCTTGAAACTTCTCCGTACTTAACAATACTCTGGCACTTCCCTCAATTATGACAAACATCGAGTCTCCCTGATCGTCTTGTTTTACAATAAGATCGTCTTTAGCATATCTAATAACTGTCCCATTTGACACGAGCTTAGATAAATTATCAGACTGCATGCCTTTGAGCCAATCGAGTTGACTGATAAATGATAGAACATCACTATAGCCATATAGAGCTGGCTCACCACTCACTTCTGTCAATTGTACATGTTGGACCTCACTGATCGGATATGGAATCTTTACATTATGTCGATCTAACTTATACCATAATCGAGTCAAGACGACATCCTGAATTGCGATTATATCTGCATAATCATGTAACCAGTATTTCATACAATACTTGATACCACTATCTAAATAATCCTCAACAAATGCACCCATTCGAGGATCTAAATCAACTTCTTCTATTTCATTCAACAGTTCTTTCAGAACCCTCTTAACCTTGTTCGGGGGGTGTGAGTAGTCTAGAGTAATATAAAAATTGTGCACTTGTCTTCTAGTCGGTTTAGAGTAGTTGATGACCTTATCTTCTGCAACAAAAGTATTTGTAAGCGACACCCGATGATGTTCCCTAGTCAATAAGGTAATTGATCGCCAGTTCTGACTAACTACCCTGCCTTCATGGCCTCCTAAATTAACCCAATCATCAATACTAAAAGGAGACTCAATCTGCAGGGCAAATCCAGCAAATAGATTGCTCAAGGTACCTTGCAAGGCCAAACCGATTACAGCAGATACAAGAGTAGAGGACACTAATAATCCATCAAGTTTAAGATCAAATATGATCTTCAACCCAATTAGCAAGGCAACAAATACTGCAATAATGGCGAGAATATTCAGAATGAATCTAGGCAGCTTAAGAATGTTCCGAGAGCTAATGATCGCATAGCAAACCCAAAGAACAAACTGTACCAATGCATTTACTCCAAAGACCACAATTAAAAGCACTGCTGTCTTAATTAAATTGTCTCCTTCCCTGAAGGCTAAAAAAGGCTCAGGAGTAATAAAAAGAGTCGTAATAGTTATCCAACCAATGGCAATCGTACTGGCTATTAGGGTTCTCCTATCATATTGTATCCTCAGATACTTCTTGATGAGGAATAGGGATACCAGTATACTTACATAGATAATTGAGCTGTAAAGAAGAAAGTGCTGGTTCATGCTGTGTAGTCTACAATGAGATTCGCATTAAAGATAACAGCTGTCACGCAATCCGAGGGCCAAAATATAAGGCCCATTATATGAATGCAAGACATAAATATTACTCTACAAGTCTTTAAAGAGATAATAATTTGAAGCATATTTGTGTGAGTTGATATAACATACAAGCTGATGTCAGATTATTCTTACGTATTTAATGCGCATCCCACCTTCATAGACACCATTTACAAAAAATATCAAGCAGATCCGGCTTCTGTCGAAGATGGATGGAGATCATTTTTCCAGGGCTTTGAATTTGGTTCTACCAATGGCTATGAAACAACATCAAATGGTGCTGTCGCTGCTGTTAGCGGCGATATGTCTAAGGAGTTTGGCGTAATGTCAATTATCCATGGATTTAGAGATAGAGGTCACCTATTATCGACGACTAATCCTATCATGGCTCGTCGTGATCACCGACCTCATCTAGACTTAGCTGATTATAAGCTTTCTGATGAGGACCTTGATAAGACCTTTGTAGCGGGTCAGGAAATCGGAATGAATAATGCTAACCTAAAAGACATTATTGCTAAACTCAATAAGATATATACTGGAAATATTGGCTTTGAATATAGCCACATTGAAGATCGTACTAAACGCATGTGGCTTCGAGAACAAATTGAATCCCGACCCCTTGACGATTCGTACGGACTAAGTATAGAAAAGAAAAAGAGAATACTTCATAAGCTTAATGGAGCTGTCGGGTTTGAAAGTTTCTTAAATAAGAAATATGTCGGTCAAAAGAGGTTCTCATTAGAAGGTGGCGAGTCAATTATCGCTGGACTTGATGCCATCATTACCACTGGCGCATCCAAAGGTGTCCAGGAGGTAATCATCGGAATGGCTCACCGAGGGCGTCTTAATGTATTAGCTAATATCATGGGTAAGACCTATGAGCATATCTTCAATGAATTTGAAGGCAATGCAGTCCCTGAACTCAGCTTCGGTGATGGGGACGTAAAATATCACCTTGGATATAGTTCTATTGTGAAGACTGATGGTGGCAATGAGGTACACTTAAAACTAGTCCCAAACCCATCTCACTTGGAGGCGGTAAATACTGTTGTTCAAGGATTTGCTCGGGCTAAGGCAGACTTGTTATATGATAGTGACTATGACTCTATTCTGCCAATACTCATTCATGGAGACGCCGCTGTTGCTGGTCAAGGCATCGTGTATGAAACTGTCCAGATGAGCCAGCTCGATGGGTATTATACTGGTGGCACTATTCACATGGTCATCAATAATCAAGTAGGATTTACCACAGATCATGATGACGCAAGATCTTCAACATATTGTACTGGGGTAGCAAGCTTAGTACAAGCGCCAGTCTTCCATGTCAATGGTGATGACCCAGAGGCTTTGGTTTACGCAGTAGAATTAGCTACCGCCTATCGTCAAAAGTTTAACAATGACGTATTCATTGATATGGTCTGCTACCGTAGACATGGCCACAATGAGGGCGATGATCCCAAGTTTACGCAGCCTGAGATGTATAAGTTTATCAATAGTCACAAGGATCCGCGGGAATTGTATGTCGCCAAGCTATTAGCCGTAGGTGATGTAGAGAAGAGCATGGCTGAGGAGATGGAACAATCGTTTTGGAATGATCTCCAAGAGCGTCTGGCTGAAGTAAAACAAAAGCCTCTACCTTATAAGTATCAGGAGCCGGAGCAAGAATGGAGAAAACTTAAGAAAACTACTAATTCAGCAGATTTCTTAAAGTCCCCTAATACTGGTGTAAGCAAAGCTAAGCTTGACAAAATCATCAATCATCTGATGAACTTAAAAGAGGGCTTCACTCCGCTTAGTAAGATCGCAAGGCTCCAAAAGGGCAAGCAAAAATTTCTTGACAAGAAACAAGTTGATTGGGCGCTTGCAGAGTTAATGGCATATGGCTCTATCTTGTTGGAGAAGACTCCAATTAGGATCAGTGGACAAGATGTCAAGCGTGGTACATTCTCACATAGACATGCCGTATTCTTTGATGCAGAGACTTATGAGCCATACAATAGGCTCGAAGGCATGGCAAAAGATCAAGGCAGTTTTCAGATATACAATTCACTACTCTCAGAGTTTGGTGTGCTTGGGTTTGAGTACGGTTACTCTTTAGCAACGCCTAATGCCCTTGTTATCTGGGAGGCCCAGTTTGGAGATTTTTATAATGGCGCGCAGACCATAGTCGATCAATTCATCACTGCAGGTGAGAGTAAGTGGCAGCGTATGAGCGGTTTGGTGATGCTATTACCACATGGGTACGAAGGTCAAGGGCCTGAGCATAGTTCTGCGAGAATGGAGAGATTCCTTCAATCCAGTGCAGAATATAATATCACCGTTGCAAACATCACTACGCCGGCGAACTTCTTTCATGCAATACGTCGTCAACTGAAAAGAAATTTTAGAAAGCCTCTGATTGTAATGTCTCCGAAGTCTCTATTTAGACATCCAGAATGTGTATCTGACATAAAAGACCTACAGACGAATAACAATTTCAAAGAGATATTTGACGATCCGATCGCGGATCCAAAGAAGGTGAAAACGCTCTTACTCTGTTCGGGTAAGGTGTATTATGATCTTCTTGCTAAGCAGCGCACCGATAAGCGTGTCGATACTGCGCTCATCAGATTAGAGCAACTATATCCTTATCCTAAAAAACAGGTTGAGGAAATTTTCAACAAGTATAAGAAAGCTAAGATCAGATGGGTTCAGGAAGAACCTCTCAACATGGGTGCATGGCAGTATCTATTGAGCTTCTGGAGAGATCCAAATATTGAGTTTGTAGGGCGTAAAGTGAGTGCTTCGCCGGCAACAGGATTTAAGAAAGTACATGATGAACAGCAAAAGGCTTTAATAGAAGAAGCCTTCGCCTAAGCTTGAAATACCCTGCTCCAGTCTTTTTGCATAGTTGCTAAGGACTCATCTATCCAAGATTGTGTCTCACTGAGAAGGTTTTTCGGATTGTCACTGGACAATGACTTCCCGATATAGATCTTAACGTGTGTCGATCCTGTTCCTACCTGACCAATCATCTGATCACTAAGCTTGTCAGCGAGCCAGTAGTCTTTAGAATCTCGATATTCTATAGCTATGGGAACCACTGGCACACCTACCGAAGTCGCCGCCTTAAAGGTTCCAATCTTAAATACTCCTGTATTGCGCTCTACTGTAGTAGTACCCTCAGCATAGACCAGCACGCTTTTGCCCTGTGAGAGTAGCTCCTCTGTCTTTTGGCGCGCCCATAGTCTGCTCTTCGTATTGGAGCGGTCCACTAGAATCAGTCCAGTCATCTTGGCACCTGCACCAATTATCGGTAGACCACCGACGTCACTTTTGGCAATCACATAGCTATCAAAATAGGCCATCTGGATAATTGGATCAGTAAGAGTGCGATGGTTGCTGATATATAGGGCTACGCCATCATGCTGATATATTTGGTCTTCGATGATTTTGATTCCCAATATCTTAAGGGCTCGTTTGGCCCATAACTTGCGATATCTAAAACCAATCAAGTCTTTATCTCCACGATAGAAGAGCGAATGGATAAATAGTCCAGTCATGTGAAGGGCGGTATGTGCCAAGAGCAAGAATGCTCGAGCATAAGCCACGATATATTTGAGCACTATTTAGTTCTGGTTGATTAATTGAAACAGTAAGGGTTGAAAGTCAGCATCTTCCTGTAAGGCCTCTCCTTCAACCTCGGACATCAGTTCCATTGCACGTTCAACATGACCCAATTTGTGAAGTATAAACGACTTGTAATCCTTCTTGCTATAAGTTTCTTCTGATAATATCTGATACTCCACCAAATCTAGTAGAAGGAGCCAATCATCATCGTGCTCTGTTGATTTTATAGCAATATCAAATAGACCTTTTTGGTCTTCCCATGGCGTATTAGGGTAATAATAGAGGAAGTTATAGATCTCATCCAACATGACTTGCTTATCTGGCAATACGGACCTGAAGTACTCAATTGCAAACAGGCGATATAGGCTATCAGCTTTGGCTCCAAGATTGGCATCATAACTCTCCCAAACATAGAATGGCTCTAACAATCCAACATCTCTCAGATTGGATAGAAGATATTCTTGTCTGATGTTGTAGTAATCTTCCGAACCGATAAGCTCAATCATCTTAGGCTCATAATTATGCATAGCTTGGTCTACACGGTCGCTACATTTGCATTGCTGATGGGCCACAGCTAAGAACATAAAATCTTTGTCTTCTTTTAATGGCAGACTCAGTTGTATCCACTCGTTCAGGACTTCCCGCGCTAGAGCATATTCTTTGTTGGCGATCAAGGTCAGAGCCAGCTCTTTATGTGCTTTGGCATCACCACGATCAGTCATTTCTACAAGATTGTCATACTTCTTTCGTTTGTTAATTCCCTGGCCAATAAATGCGATGAATTCATCGTGATCGTTGATTGAAGTGGACGTGTGTAATATAACATCATCGGGATGCATGAAAATGTAAAACGGATTTGAAGGAATATCTACACGGTTAAATAATTCATTGCGGGTATGAATATTCCAATCAGCTACTGAAGTAATCACGTATTTTGATAGTTCACGCAGCTGACTGGTTGGCTCAATGTCCAACAAAGAATTTGGCTTAGTCTGCGCACTATACGCAATGAACAGGACCGATTTCCCTTCCTTATTAGCCTGCCTAAGGACCTTTTTGTATTTGTTGTTCTCGACTGGCTGCAAAAAGGAAAAATCCTGTTGAGCCATAGACGAATGGGCCATCAATAAGATGAACCCGATAGATACAATTGTGAGATGTAAACGTGTCATGCGATATATAAAAGCATAATATATCCCCTAAATGCCAAATAGCCAAATCTGTTTAGTACGTTCACGTAAAATTGGGGCGAATACCAAGCATATATATAAATGATAGATGTCATATGTCTTGATACTACACTATTATCGTAACTTTAAGGCGGTTTCGCACAGTAGAAATCACTGATAAACGGATATGACATTTAAAGAATTAGGGCTAGCTGATAGCCTGCTCGAGGGGCTTGATTATATGAATTTTGAAACCGCCACTCCAATACAAGAATCAGCAATTCCACATATACTTAACGATAAAGATTTACTTGCTTGTGCTCAGACAGGTACTGGAAAAACAGCAGCATTTATCCTTCCCATTTTACATAAGCTCTCCCAAAAAGAAAGCAATAAAATTAACACGCTCGTTATCGCTCCGACTCGTGAGTTGGCCCTGCAGATTGATCAGCAAGTTCAGGCTTTTGCATACTTTGTCAATGCTACGAGTTATGCAGTCTATGGAGGAGGTAGTGGACAAGATTTTTCAGAGCAAAAGCGTGCACTAAGTCAAGGTGCAGATATCATCGTAGCCACTCCCGGAAAGCTCATATCTCACCTCAACATGGGTTATGTCGATATGAGTCAATTAGAACATCTGATACTAGATGAGGCAGACCGTATGCTTGATATGGGATTTCATGATGACATCATGAAGATCGTGAATAAGTTACCTAAGAAGCGGCAGACCCTTCTATTCAGTGCGACTATGCCGCTCAAGATCAAAAAATTATCTCAGTCCTTGCTGATTAACCATGAGGAGATCAGCATAGCGATATCTAAGCCTGCAGAGGGTGTTTTACAAGGTGCATACTTAACCTACGATAATCAGAAAGCCGGCCTTATTAAGAGATTGATCGATGACAAACCTAACTATAAGAGTATCATCATATTCACCTCTACTAAGAAAAAAGTCGGCGAGGTCGTCAGAGCAATTAATAGGAATGGTTATGAGGTCATGGCAGTATCTTCCGACCTCGATCAGAAGGACCGCGAAGAGGCGATAAGACTGTTCAAATCTAAGCGTGTCAGAGTAGTTGTAGCAACAGACGTATTGAGTAGAGGTATAGACATCAAGGATATAAACCTCGTCATAAACTATGACGTCCCTAATGATGCCGAGGATTATGTACATAGGATAGGTAGAACTGCCAGAGCCGACACCACTGGTGTGGCGCTCACCCTCATCAATCCAGCTGACATGTACAAGTTCTCCAAGATAGAAGAGCTTATAGAAGCAGAAGTCATGAAAATTCCGCTTCCCAAGTTTCTTGGCGATGGTCCGGCATGGAACCCTAAGTCAAGAGGTGGCGGTAGAGGTCGAGGAGGATACAACAAATCTAATCGAGGAAAAGGCCGAAATAATAGATCCTCCAATAATAATAGAAAGCGGGCATCATAGGCCTATGAGCTAACTTAAGTACTCGGGTACGCCACATGAAGATCACGTTCCTATGGATAGGTAAAGCGAAACAAAAAGAGTATCAGAAACTCCAAGGACTGTATTGTGAACGCCTCAAACATTACTGCAAATACACCATCCATGAGCTAAAAGAAGTCAAATCGAAGAGTACTCATGATCTAAAAAACCAGGAAGGACAACTATTCCTCGAAAACGTCAAGACTAGCGATCACCTCATCCTCTTAGACGAATCGGGACAACAAAAACAATCCCGAAAACTGGCTCAAGACCTGCAGAATCATATGAATCTTAGCCAAAACATAGTATTCCTAATTGGTGGAGCACATGGGGTATCCCAAGCAGTATTTGATAGAAGTAACTCAATACTGTCGCTGTCTAAGATGACGCTCACACACGATATGGCACGCATCCTACTGCTCGAGCAGGTCTATCGTGCTCATACGATCCTGCGTGGGGAGAAATATCACAATGATTGATTAGATGATTTGCAGCAAAAAATAAAATCTAAATCATTCATAGATAAAAGTTTACGGCCCGATATACATTCAATTTTCGAAGACCCAAAATATCACGACTACTCTTTCAGATGAGCTCGATATACTTTTCTATCTTGGCAGTATGTCAGATGATACAGCAATTGACCACTTAGATGATTCTTTACATAGTAGTCGATTCCAATTAGGATCTTACATTGACGAGGGGTATAACCTGTGGAAGAAGAAACCACTGAGTTTTGTAGCGATACTACTGCTTGCTGGACTTATCTCACTGAGCCTAAATATTATTCCAATTTTAGGACCTCTTTTGGGTGGCTTGTTTATTTCTCCTTGCCTGACGCTCGGAATTTACTTGTCGTGCCACATTATCGAGGACGACGATAAGACCTTCAAGTTTGAAGATTTTTTTTCAGGGTTCTCATTTGTTTCTAAGGTAATAGTCCTCAATCTGATTATCTATGGTTTTGCAATACTCTTATTGTTACCTATAGTGATGTCGATAGGATTAAGTGCATTGACATCCTTCGTGATTACAGACCCAAGCACATTTCCAGTAAATGCGATAAGTGGATTTACCTTTTTGCTGATAATCCCATTAATTTATGCCAGTTTATTAGTGAGTTATGCTGTACCAATGATTGGGTTTTATAAACTGGAGCCATGGGATGCTTTGCGTTATAGTGCTAAGTATATTCACAAGCATTGGATCATGTTCTTTTTATTCATGATTGTGATCTTCTTTATAATAATGCTGGGAATTCTTGCGATAGTTATTGGTGTCATCATAACGGCTTCAATGATATATCCTATGATTTATGTCTCATTCAGAGATGTCACGGACTTGGATACTTTTATGAATCCAGAGGAAGACGATGACTTGAGTTTAGGATATACCGGTGCTACGATCGATGACTTTAGATAAACGTCATGAAATACTTATACTTCATATTTTTCTCTGTTACCTGCTGTTTAGTATATGGCCAAGAATTTCTAAGTGTAGAAAAAAAAGAAATCGTCAATGAGAATTGTGAGCCTTATCTGTTAAAAGGTATGGGCTTAGGTGGAAGGCTGTTGCAAGAGGGATTATCGCTGTACCGCAAATAGAAAAGATCATTTGAATTGTCTACCTACAAAAGAGGTTGGCGAAATCCGTGCAGTCTTGATAAAAATGCTGAAAGAACACCCGGGCCCACTCAATGTGACCATTGATACTCCAGACAACTTCTAAAGTTACTGGCACCATACCAGCAATTCAGGGCCGCCAGAAGGTCGATGGCTTTTACTTCTCTAATATAGTCCCGAAGCCAAAGGATGTTCGGTTCTACTTTTTTCCTGCCTATACGCATCCTGATCACTTCGCAGCATTGTCTGATGACCTTCAGAAAGCCCGCAAAGGTAAGTCCTGCTTTCATATCAAGTACCTTACGTAAGAATACGAAGAAGAGATCCGTAGGTAGTTGCATTAGGGATTAAGCTGTATCAGGAGGATGGGTTGTTTAGTGATTAGCAGGTATTGCCTCCCTGCGAGACAGATACCCAAAAATTGGCCGCCCAAAGGCGCAATACAACGCTGCTGATTGCTCATCCACTGCGTGGTTCACTCCATTAAAAGTCTCCAAGACATCCATTCATTATCATAACTCAAATCAAGTTCTATCAATGAATAATTCAAGATTGGTTCTTTATGCCTCTAATTATCACGATTTTTTCAAGCATGATCGGACTAACCATTCACAGAATCATCAACATAAAAAGGGATAAATTATAAAGGCATTTAAATACATTTCACCGATACATAATTGAACAGAATACGTCGCACATTCAAGAATGTTAGACGTATTTACAGTAATCTATGTTGGGTGTTCTACTAGGTCGATCTAAAACCTTACTTTCACGACTTCAATAGAGAGAATGGACATTTTTAACAAACGGACCAACAACCCTGGTCCATTGGGCAAGTATGCAGATATTGCTGAGGGTTATTGGATATTTCCTAAGCTCACTGGCGAGCTTAAAAGTAAAATGCATTTCAATGGTCGAGAAGTGATCTGCTGGAGTGTAAACAACTACTTAGATTTAGGAAATCATCCAGAGATCCGTAAAGTTGATGCTCAGGCATCGGAAGAATGGGGACTCTCATACCCTATGGGGTCAAGGATGATGTCAGGTAACTCTGACTTACACGATCAGCTCGAGTCAGAACTCGCAGAGTTCGTACATAAAGAAGACGCCTTACTACTCAACTTCGGTTATCAAGGTATTATGTCTGCTGTCGATGCGCTCGTAGACAGACACGATATTATCGTGTACGATAGCGAGTGTCATGCCTGTATAGTAGATGGTGTTAAGATGCACTTAGGTAAGCGCTTTGCGTTTCAGCATAATGATATATCCAGCCTGGACAAATGTCTGGAGCGAGCGAGTAAACTTATCGAAGACACCGACGGCGGTATCCTGGTGATATCTGAAGGGGTCTTTGGCATGCGAGGAGATCAAGGTAAACTCAAGGAAATCCTTGCTTTAAAATCAAAATATGATTTTAGACTATTGGTGGACGATGCCCACGGCTTTGGCACATTGGGTGCAACAGGTGCAGGAGCTGGTGAGGAGCAAGGCATCCAAGACGATATTGATCTTTACTTCTCTACATTCGCTAAGTCGTTCGCAAGTATAGGCGCATTTTTAGCAGGTGATAGTGATATCATACAGTTTCTAAAATATAATATCAGATCACAGATATTCGCTAAGAGTTTACCCATGCCTATTGTCGTAGGAGCTATAAAGCGCTTAGAAATGATGAAGGCCATGCCAGAGTTAAAGGATAAGCTTTGGGCCAATGTGGACAAGCTTCAATCTGGCCTTAAAGAGCGAGGTCTCGATATCGGTAATACTAATAGCTGTGTTACTCCGGTATATATGCACGGTTCAGTACAAGAGGCAATGGCCTTGGTTAAGGATATGAGGGACAACTTCAATATCTTTTGCTCTATTGTAGTCTATCCAGTTATCCCACGAGGTATGATCCTCCTAAGGCTTATACCTACAGCGGGGCATACATTTGACGATATCGACAAGACCTTAGACGCATTTTCCGCTATAGCTGACAAGCTCAAGGAAGGGGCCTATAAGGCCGCTCCGAGCGAATTCGTCACGATATAGTATGATGTGACATGGTAAGTAAACCGATCATCGGAGGCATCCAACAGGTAGGTATTGGCAATCCCGATACTTATAAGTTATGGTCGTGGTATCGCAAAGCATTTTTTGTTGACATTCCTATTTTCGATGATGCTGCTACTGCGGAGCTCATGCTACGATATACTGGTGGTGAGCCCAGAGAACGTCATGCTGTTCTTGCCATGAGCATGCAAGGTGGTGGCGGACTTGAGATCTGGCAATATACAGAGCGAAAGCCCGAAGCTATTACTTATAAAGCAGCCCTTGGTGATCTTGGCCTATTCATGGCTAAGATTAAAAGCAAAGATGTCGATAAGACCTATAATCACCTCAAGAACATCAAGGTCAAGCTTCTATCCGAACCAGTTCAAGGACCAGATGGTAAGGAGCATTTCTATTGCTTAGATCCTTATGATAATATTGTTGAGGTCGTCCATGCCACTGAATGGTTTGCTAAGACTCAAGCGAGCACTGGCGGCATCTATGGGTGTACAATTGGTGTCTCTGACATCGACCAATCTCTGAAGTTTTATAGAGATATATTGGGTTATGATCAGATTATTTATGATACGACAGGTGTCCAAGATGATTATAGAAGCTTAGCAGGTGGAGGAGAATCATATCGTAGAGTACTCATCGGTCATAGTCAGAAGAGGCAAGGCCCATTTAGTCAATGGATCGGTGGCAGTCAGTTAGAACTTGTACAGGCTCAAGATAGAGCGCCTAAGAAACTCTTTGAAGGAAGATTCTGGGGTGACATGGGATATATCCATCTGTGCTATGATATCCAAGGCATGGCGGCCATGAAAGCACGCTGCGCAGGAGCAGGGCATCCATTTACCGTCGATAGTAGCGATAGTTTTGATATGGGCGAAGCAGCTGGACACTTCTCTTATATCGAGGATCCCGATGGCACCTTGATCGAGTTCGTTGAAGCCCACAAAATACCCATCCTTAAAAAACTCGGCTGGTATCTTGATCTCCGGAAGCGTGATCCTGCTAAACCTCTTCCCAAATGGATGCTCAAGGCGCTAAGTCTCAATCGTAAGAAGGATTAAGTTCACTATAGCTGTACATCGAGTAACTTGACATGAGTTAATCAAGACTATTTCGATTAAGACTTAATCATATGAACTTAACCAATCAGATCTATCCTACTCAGGAGCAATTAGGTGCATTACTTCAAGGGCAAGCTATTGATAGCCCGGTTACTATGCTAAACATCATAAAATATAAAGCTGAAGAGGTAGATGGTCAAACCGCCAAGGACGCCTACGGCAAGTATGTTGATAGTTTCAAACTATACATCAAAGATTTAGGAGCAGAAGTCATCTGGGTCGGTGATGTTACTCATACGATTATCGGATCAACAGAAGCTCCAGATCTAGTATTTCTAGTTAAATGGATCAAGTTGCAACACTTTGTTGATATGGTCTCGGACCCTAAATATCTTGCATTCGCCACGCAGCGTAATATGTCTATCCAATATGGCGGACTGTGGGCATGCAATGAGAAGGATGTTTGAGGAATTGATGTGAACTCTCCTACTCTATCCAAAATCATTCACTACGCTCGCAAGTTGGGATACTATGGGCTCTACGTAGGCTTAGGGCTCGGTATGGTATCCTCTATTCATTCGGTGGCCTGATCATTGACGCTATGGTATCACTCAAGTATCTTGTTGCGGATGATATGGGTACAACTGGACTGGGTTATGGCACTTTATTGAGTTTTAGTGCATTGATCGGAATGCCTTTAATTTTTGGTGGTATCGGAAGTATTTTAGGTCTTCTGTATGATGTATTGGGTCAAGCTTTCAAGCGGGGATGAGTAGTAAGTTGCTAATATTTAGAGGCCATGGTAGTATTGTAAGAAGATCTTCTCCTGATGCGGACAGGTTTCCCTTCTGTCAAGATGAAAAAAATTAAACCGATGCACCTCAACACTGAAGCACCTTACGTTTTCTGAAGTTTGCAACTTCAGATTAATATTGCTCCGATCCAGTATTTATATTAGTTCGAAGTCAGAGACACTCGAACATCGTTGGACCAATCAAATCAAGACATCATAGAAAGTCGTAAAGCACGAAAAACTCACTTGATCAGCAATATTCTCTCAACTAATTAAACCGATGCACCTCAACACTGAGGCACATGTGCATTAATGCACGTCGCTACCCTCAGCTGCATCGATCTCCATGAGCTGCTGCATTACGGCGTCAAGGTTTTCAGCGGGCAAACACTTTAAAAGCAAAGAGCCCAGATAATCACTCCTCATGTCTACATTTCATAGACTACAACACTAATCCCTTCAACCTTTTTAAAGTCAGCGTCTGATGATATGAGTGGGATATTTAAATATTGTGAGGTAGCGGCAATAATACTATCTGGTAACTTTATTTTCTGATGTTGTCTAATCTGAATCGTTCTTTCTTTGATTTGCCTATTAATGTTAATTATGGTGCATTCACTCAAAAACTCTATTATTCTTTTGCGCTCATCTTCTGTGAGCTCTTGATATCCAAGCAACTCAAGTTCTGTTATAAAGGACACATAAATCTGCTTGTCATTGATAAGATCCGCTACTGTTTTATCTCCATTGAGCAGATACAACACAACATTTGTATCCATCAAAAACTTAGTCCCATTCATTGCGGAGGCGCTTTTGAATGTTGTTCGGAGATTCTTTTAGTTTGATAATTCCGCAGTATTTGTAGGCATCTATTCCATTAAGGTTACTTGCCTTTGATAGCTTATCGATAAGTTTTTGAATTTGCGCTTTATCTGCTCCTTTTTTAATCGTCATTACCATGATCTGCTTTTATTCAAAAATACACCTTTACTATTCATCTTGTTTGTTAGGCACTGAAATCATGGTTATGGCATATCCGACTTCAGATTATACTGCTGCATATAGCCTTTATAGTATTTAAGGATTTGCATAGTATCTAAGAAGATTGCATCCTAAGGCGGACAGGTTTCCATGCAGTCAAGATGAAAAAAAGTGATGCGAAGAACTTACTTGATCATCAAAAATCCTCTCAACTAATTAAACTCATGCACCTAAACACTTAAGCACAATCCCACTTCTATTGAAATCAAGAGGTAGCTAATCTATCTGATAGTGGATATGATCATCGTGTCTAACTGCTCTGCATCCGTGAAATCTGATTTTAGGGTTCGTCAATCGCATTCTGGACTTTAGATGAGGTTCTATGAAAACCTTTTGAGTAAGGGGGCTCGCCACTATTAAGTCTATGAGCATCTTCGTGTTTTTAGGATCAAACTCCAGATTATCATTCCCCCCCAAAGACAAGTATTCAGTGTAGCCATAGTGCCAGTATCCATTGGAGATGCATTGTTCAGCTTGACTAAATTCAGAACTCTTTGGTTCAACGAACTTGCCATAACCAGAGTTTGACGGTTTTAGATTACCTTCTTTTCCGTCGCTGACGTAATAAAAGGACAGATCAACTTTTTTGCCGTCGTTATGGCTAAGATGTGGCAACAAGGGGAATCCATCAAAAAAGGGAAAGTTAGCATCCAAGTAAGAGACACACAACTTTGAATTGCCAGCGTTCATCTCAATTGCAATTCCTTCTAACTGTTCTTTGAGAAGTGGCTTAACATAGTGTCGATTCAGAAATGGAGTAATGAGATTATGAGGAGCTAAATGCTCAGTTTCAAAAAGAGGTAAAGCAACCCTGCCATTTAGCTGAGCAATCCTTGGAACAACCAAAAGTGTCGATAAAATATATAGCCCTGCGTACGACAACAGTCTTTTCCAAAAGGCGATCTCTTTCTTTTTGAAACTAAAAAATCCAAAATTCAGAATCCATAAAACACCACCTATCTGTGTTAATACAGTTAAACCACTAACTACTGCAATATGCCCAATCTTACTAATTAATCCCACTGTCAGCACGGATTTCACCCGTTGTTCGAATGACTCCGTCTTCATATAATGTTCGAACAAACAGCATACAGATTTGAAAGCTACTAAAATAAGAAATCAGCCAATTGAAACGAAGTGAACTACCTTCTATGTGCAATACTTAGAGCTTGGGTAGTATGTGAGAAGATCTTTCCCTGCGGTCAAGATGAAAAAAGTATCAAAATGTCTTATCAATTATTCAAACCCATACATCTCAACACTGAAGCACAATCGCACTAATGCACTTCACTACCCTCAGCAGCATCTATCTCCATGAGCTGCTGCATTACGGCGTCAAGGTTTTCAGCGGGCACTTTCTTAAGCTTTATTTTTTTCTCATTGTCGAGGATATAGATGGCCGGTGTTGAGTTGACAAAGTACTTAGAGAATATGCGGCTACGGTGAAATTCATCGCCAGTATTAAGTAAGTCCAACATGTTTTTTTCTTCCACCCCTTCCCAGCACTTACCATAGTCCTTGCCAGTCTTAGTGCAGATGGTCAGGACGTCAACTGATAGGTCTTTGTACTTCTCTGCAAAATCAATGATATGTGGCATCGCCTTAGTACAATGGCTGCAATCTGGCTTCCAAAATACGAGGATGGTAAAGTCTTTATTGAAGCTATCCAGCGTGTACTCCGTACCATCTTTACTCTTCACGGTAAAGTCTGGTGCAGGCCTACCGATTAGTGTAGGCTTCAGCTTCTTGGCATTGCCAACGATTTCTTTTAGATTTTCTTCTTCTACCCAATGTGCTTTGCCTTTGTCATAGTACTCCAGTGCAAGGTGGACATATACCGCATCCATACCGATGTACTTTGAGTTGCCATAGTCATTCAAGAAATTGCTCAGATAATACTGAAAGGCATCTTCATTATCCTCTAACAATCCCAAAATCACATCGAGTGACTGAATGATAGAATCTGGTGAACTCGGCGTAAGATTATCTATATAGTAACTGATCCGTTGATCTAATACTGGCGTACGCAATACAGCCTGGTGTGACATATCTACCTGATCAAAGTAGCGATCCTTATAGTACCTATATTTCTTGAGCTCAAGCTCCTCTGGTGTCCCTGTAAATTCTGGAAATTCGAATGGGACATTAGACTTGAGCAATAAGGATGTTACTGAATTAGGATGATCCGTCAATATCTCCTGCTGTCGGTCTTCTACAAGCTTATTAATATTCTTCTTATCCTGCTCAAGTTGATCAGTAATACTCACCATGGTAGAGTCTGTCGTGCTAAGGGCTAAATCAGCTTTAGCAATCTGTTCACGGCTGACGGTCAAAAAGTGCATATACTCGTAAAACATGAGGTTCTCATCACTGCCTTCGAATAAGATCGGGCGCTCACGCTCATTGTTAATATTGACATAGAACTCCTGATCATCACCATCAACTAACAATTGATAATAGTAATCCCCCGATGGCGATACGGCCAAGTACATGCCGTGTGGTAATAAGGTGTCACTCGAGTAGTTAAATTTGTTGTTGCCAACTTCACTATAGAGTGTATCAGTGATCAATATCTTATCGGCGAAGTAATACGCCAACAGTAAGGTGTCATTATTATATCCTTCGATCTCAAAATCGATATCTACTTGTGACGAAAGATTGAAGCTGGTCACAACGACACAAAAGAGTGTAATAATCAATGATTTCATAGCGTTAATCGTAGTACTTTTTAATAACAAGAATGTCGGAACAAAATTATCCAACCTTATCCGTATTTAATGTGATATTAACAGTTAAACCTTCAGCTAAGTTGCTCTTGATCCCGCCAAAAGATACAATACAGCCATTCGCACAGCCACTCCGTTCTCTACCTGCTCTAGAATAATCGCTTGTTCAGAATCCGCCACATCACTGTTGAGTTCCACACCTCTATTGATAGGTCCTGGATGCATAATCGTGATCTGCTTGTCGAGTCTCGCTAGTCGCTCCTTGCTGATACCATAGTACAAGTTGTACTCTCTCAAGCTCGGTATATATTGGATATCCTGGCGCTCCAGTTGAATTCGCAGGACATTAGCTACGTCACACCAGGCTAGCGCTTCATCAAGATCATAGATGACTTCGACACCAAGTGATTCTATATGCTTCGGGATGAGTGTCGGCGGACCACAAACCTTTACATTAGCCCCTAGCTTCTGAAGACAGAATATGTTACTCAATGCAACTCTGGAGTGCTTTATATCGCCAATGATGAGTACGTTTACTCCAGTAACTTTGCCCAGCGCTTTTTGAATGGAATAAGCATCAAGCAAGGCTTGCGTAGGGTGCTCATGTGTGCCATCCCCAGCATTAACGACGCTGGCGTCAATCTTGTTAGCCAAAAACATCGGTGCTCCTGGCACTGGGTGACGCATGACGACCATATCGACTTTCATCGCCAGCACATTATTAACGGTATCGAGGAGGGTCTCTCCTTTCTTCACCGATGAAGATGAAGCCGAGAAGTTAATTACATCTGCCGACAAGCGCTTTTCAGCAAGTTCAAAGGATAGTTTGGTTCGAGTGGAGTTTTCAAAAAACAAGTTGGCAATCGTGACATCTCTTAGCGTCGGCACTTTCTTAATCGGTCTGTTAAGCACATCTTTAAATCCATCGGCTGTCTGAAAAATCAGATTGATATCATCCGCAGTGATATACTTTATGCCTAACAAATGCTTAGTACTCAGACCGTCTTTAGCCATACTATGTGTCAATCTTTTTACTGAATAAAGTCACTTGGTCAACACCTTGTTGATGTTCCCATTCTACCTTGACATAGGCCTCATTAAGAGCATCCACTGTCAATCCTTTATAATTTGCTTCGATAGGAAGATGACGATTGAAGCGCCGATCCACCAAGACTAATAATTCTACTTCTGCAGGGCGCCCATATTGCTGTAGTGCCATGAGAGCGGCCTGGATCGTACGTCCTGTGTATAGGACATCATCGATTAGGATGACCTTCTTATCTTCTATGATGAAGTTGATGAGATTAGCACTTGGACTGATCACCGTATCTCGGCGGCGGTAGTCATCTCGATAGAAGCTAATGTCCAGCTTGCCGTACTCCGTCTTAACACCCATCTTATCAGACAGTACTTGATGAATTCTATCCGATAGCAGTGCTCCTCGGTCTTGGATACCGATGATGCATGAGTTCTCAAAGTCATCATAGTTTTCTATCAACTGATGACACAGACGCTTAATGGTGAATTGAAATCTGGCTTGTGGTAATATGACTTTATCGGGAGTCATCTACGCTACTTTTTGTCTTGCAATTTTTTCCAAGTATCACGCAAAGTTACTGTTCTATTGAATACGATGTGTTCCTCTGTGCTATCGGGATCTCTTACGAAGTATCCTTTTCTCATAAACTGTACGCCTAAACCAACTTCACAAGTCGTTATGGCTTGCTCTGCCTTAGCCGCAGGGATCACATCCAAAGAGTCTTCATTATAGAAGTCTATGAAGTCCTTGTCCTCATGCCCATCGGGACTAGGGTCGGTAAATAATCGATCATATTGCCTCACCTCGATATCTATAGCATGGCCTTGTGATACCCAGTGAAGGGTGCCTTTAGCCTTGACACCGCTGGTGTCGCTACCACTTTTACTGTTTTCGTAGTACTTACAGATCACTTCTTCAACTTCCCCATCTGCATCGAGCTTATAATCAGTACACTCGATGATATAGGCACCCTTGAGTCTGACTGCTCGACCTGGACCAAGCCTGAAGAACTTCTTAGGTGGATCTACCATAAAGTCAGCTCGCTCGATATAGATCGACTTGCTGAATGATACAGATCGCTCCGTTGCAGCTTCTTCCTCGGGATTATTGACAATGGAGAGCTGTTCTCCCGCTCCTACATAGTTCGTGATGGTTACCTTGATGGGGTCGAGTACGACCATCAATCGATCGGCAGTCTTGTTGAGCTCTTCACGTACACAGGCATCTAATAGTGCTATGTCTATCAGGTTTTCCCGCTTAGCGATTCCTACCTTATCGCAAAATGTACGCAGCGCTGCTGGCGGATAGCCTCGTCGTCGCATCCCTGAGATGGTCGACATCCGTGGGTCATCCCAGTTAGCCACTTTGCCCTCTTCGATGAGGCGTCTCAGTTTACGCTTACTGGTGATCATATAAGCTACATTCATCCGTGCAAACTCGATTTGTCTCGATGGAAATATTTCGAGATTCTCGATACACCAGTTATATAGCGGTCTGTGATGTCTAAATTCCAGTGAGCAGAGTGAATGTGTAATCTCTTCGATGCTATCCGACTGCCCATGGGCAAAGTCGTACATAGGATAGATGATCCAGTCATCACCGGTGCGGTGATGGGTGTCACGCTTGATGCGATAGATCACTGGATCTCTCATATGCATGTTCGGACTGGTCATATCGATCTTCGCTCGTAATACACGGGCACCATCTTCATACTTCCCCTCCTTCATACCCGTAAAGAGTTCCTTGTTCTCTGCGACAGTGCGTTCGCGGTATGGGCTGTTAACACCTGGCTTTGTTGGTGTACCTTTTTGTTCAGCGATCTCATCAGCTGAAGAATCATCTACATACGCCTGACCATCATCGATCAGCTTATGAGCAAAGTCATAAAGCTGCTGAAAGTAGTCCGACGCATAGTATTCGCGATCTTCCCAGTCGAAGCCCAACCACTTGATATCACGCTTGATCGCATTGACATATTCTGTCTCTTCGGTAGCAGGATTGGTATCGTCAAATCTAAGATTTGTCTTACCGCCATATTTCTGTGCGATCCCGAAGTTGAGACAGATTGCCTTGGCATGACCGATATGCAGATAGCCATTAGGCTCTGGCGGAAACCTCGTATGTATCAGTTTGTTGACCTTGCCTGCAGCCACGTCTTTTTCGATTTCTTCTTCGATGAAGTTTCTAGGGTCACCGATTATATCTTGTAATGTCTTACTCATTATCTATTCCTATTACATCCGTTGGGGCATCTCTATCCCTAATAAATCCATGCTATGCGCTAGTACTTTCGACACCATGTCTGACAGTACCAATCTGAAGGACTTCGCTTCATCACTCTCTGCCTTGATGACTCGTACATCGTGATAGAACTTATGGAAGCGCTTCGCCAGCTCATATGAGTAGGTAGCTATACCCGATGGATCATACTCCGCCGCTGCCTGCTCGATCTGCTGCTCATAGTCGATCAACATCTTGATGATCTCGATCTCAGTCGGGTCAAGCCCTTGATATTTGGTGCTGTCAGCAGTGGCTTCATCAGCGATTCTTCTTTTGATAGATTGTATGCGTACATAGGCATTCTGGATATATGGCCCTGTCTGTCCGTGCATGTCTACGCTCTCCTCAGGATTGAAGATCATCCGTTTCTTAGGGTTGACCTTGAGTATAAAGAACTTGAGTGCAGACAAACCAATCTTACGATAGATCTCGCCACGCTCTTCCTCGGTGAGATCCACTAACTCGCCACGCTCTTGGGCCGCGGCTTTCACCGCACCGATCACCTCTGCAATCAGGTCATCAGCATCTACGACCCTACCCTCTCGAGACTTCATCCGTCCTGTAGGCAGATCTACCATACCGTATGAGAGGTGATACAAACCTTCTGCAAATGGCGCTTTGAGTTTTTTCATAATCTCAAAGAGCACCTTGAAATGATAGTCCTGTTCATCTGCTACCACGTAAATCATCTTAGTGGCGCCAGTATCATCATATCTGTTCTGGGCGGTTCCCAGGTCTTGCGTCATATAGACGGATGTACCATCACTGCGCAGCAATATCTTCTCATCGAGACCCTGCTCTGTTAGATCTACCCATACACTACCGTCGTCCTTCTTAAAAAAGTCGTCCGACTTAAGTCCATTAGCTATGAGGTCCTTACCCATCAGGTAAGTATTAGACTCATAGTACAACTTGTCAAAGCTGACCCCTAAGGCATCATAAGTTTGATCAAATCCATCATACACCCAGCCATTCATCTGTGCCCAGAGTTGGCGGATATCGCTGTCATCCGACTCCCATCTACGAAGCATCTCTTTAGCTTGCCCCCCAAGAGCACTATGCTCATTGAAGTACTTGTTCTTATACTTCTTGAAAAAATCATCAGCGTCTTGTTCATCAGCTTGCTCATCCTTTAATAGCGCTTGACCTTTGTCAGAATCCTGCCAAGTCCTGTATTCCGCTCTAAACTGCTGCTCGAACTCGATGTAGTACTTCCCCACGAAATGATCTCCCTTGATACCGCTTGATTCAGGCGTGACACCCTTCCCGAATTTTTGCCAAGCTAACATGCTTTTACAGATCGCTATACCTCGGTCATTGATGATCTGAATATTATTCGTCTGATAGCCAGCGGCCTTCAAGATTTTGCTCGTGGACCAACCTAACAAGATGTTTCGGATATGTCCTAAGTGCAATGGCTTATTCGTATTAGGGGAGGAGAACTCCACTAATACCTTACCTTCCTTAGGCGCCAGTTGTCCAAGCTTCTCACTACGCTGCAGTACGTGCAATCGATCTACCCAATAACTATGATTGAGTGATAGATTAAGGAAACCCTTAACGACGTTGTAATCAGCAATTATATCTGCATTAGCCTTCAGATAATCTCCCAGCTTAGTGGCTATAGCTTCGGGCTTATTTCTGAATATCCGAGTAAATGGAAATACCACCAAGGTGTAGTCCCCCTCAAACTCCTTCTTCGTATGCTGTAAGATCACCTCATCTACAGCTATAGCATGATCATAAGACTGCTGTATCGCCTCTCGTATGCTTGCCTTTAAACCCTCTAAATGATCAATCATATTACGGTCTCCAAAATCGACTGCAAAGGTAGGAATATTATAAGTAGGGCTCAGCAAGCTCCACATTATCTGAATGAGGCAAAAAATTATCGGCTTCAGATCTTATCTATCCCTCTAAGACTCGTCATAAAAATGATCAAAAAGGAGTATTTTGATCAGATATACACTAGTTATCTATGATGCAAGAATTAATCATTCATAAAATGAGTATAGTAATAATTTTACTATTCAAGGAGTCGTTAAAATATGTAAGAAACAACACCAATATGAACCAATTCTTCATAATAATAGTCTTTTTACTTGCCATAAGTACACCTTTGTTGTCGCAAAATTTTAATGGAACAATAATTTCAAAGTCATACTACTTTAACTATGAAGAAACACCGCAGCCATTAAAAACCTTGTCCCATTTCTTAGAAATACCAATTGAGCTATTGGATACTATTACTTCTATAACACACATTTGTAAAGATACTTTAGTTACAACTGCAAAATCAGAAGGTGGAGATATTGTAAGCAAATCGTTACAAATTGGGAAAGATGTCTATTTATATAATTCAAGAGAGTACAAATACTTTAAACCTTTGCTATTACCAGATCCACAAGAACTATTTGAGAAAAAGGACTTTATCAAACAAGAAAATAGCGCGTTCGAATATGAAGTAAAAAATCGACATTATAAAAGCCAATCAATAGAAGTCAATTTATTTAAACATATGATTTTTCCATCCCTAATAGAATTAAAAGGAAAATTCAGCACTTATTTTAATCAAATGGGATCATATAAAGATTATCTAATAAAAACTGACGAATACAAGAATTTAAGAAGTTATAAATATCAAAAAGAAAATGTAGTATGTTCGGAAATAATGGAATTTGGAATTTTAGATACTTCTCAAATTTATAGAGTACAAGACTCTATAGCCTTATCAGGATTTAACAGCAAAGTTACGAGTGATGACGTAACACAACTACCTAAATGCAGGGTTTACGGATTAAATGGAAATGTACAAGATATATACGATTATCTCGGTGAAGAACTAACAATTATTGATTTTTGGGCAACATGGTGTGAACCTTGTTTAAAGGAATTTGAATATTTAAATGATTTATGGAATAAGTACAAATCCAAAGGTCTCAATGTCATTTCATTATCTATTGACGAGGGAAATAATTCATTTAATAAAATAATTGATATAAAAACACAAAAAAGTATAAAATGGCCAATTTTCGTTGTAGACGATGGAATAAAATCAGATTTCTGCCAACAACTTAATATAAAGCAAATACCACATATAATATTACTGAATAAAGAAGGGAAACTCATTAATGCAAATTGTCCTCTAGTTTCAAATGACAATCTCGATAACTTAATATCATCAATTTTAAATAACCACAAATGAGGGAGGCACCATAGATAACACGCGATACAACGATCATGGGCTATCACCCACGACGTGTATCGCCATCACGTTAGCTGTTATTAAAATAAATGAAAGAAGACATCAAAGAAATATTGGAATCAGATTTTGAACAAGAATTGTTTGATGCTGCCATTCAAAATCTCAATGAAGTTGAGAATAAATTACGTTATAACAATTTTGCATATAGCATAAGAGAATTGTCAAGACATTTTTTACATAGATTGTCACCCGATGAAAATGTAAAGGCTTGTGATTGGTTTGAAATACAAACTCAGAACGAAAAACCAACAAGAACTCAGCGAATAAAATATGCGATTCAAGGAGGAATTACAGACGAGATACTCAAAATTTTAGATTTTGATGTTAAAGAGTTAAACCAAGAAATCAGGTCATTAAAAAAGACCATTGATGCATTAAGTAAATACACTCATATCAATAAAGACACGTTTAACCTTGATGAAAAACAAGTTGAAGAAAAAAGTCAAAATGTATTTGAAAAGCTGAAAATTTTCGTGGAAATAATTAAAGCTTGCAGAACGGATTTGAAAAATCATCTTGACGGTCAAGTTGAGCAACATATGATAGAAGAAGTGATTTTCAATAATTATGAAAATGTAGGAATGCTTGCTCGAAGATATTCAATTGATTTTAGCGAAGTAAATGAATACCACATAATTGAGATAACTAACGAAACAATCACAGTAGAGGTTTTTGGAGATATTCACTTTAATCTTGAATATGGCTCAAATAAAGAAAGAAGAGAAGGTGACGGATTAGATATAAGTACATCTTTTCCATTTGAAACCAAAATTCATTACAAAATCCAAGAAAATTTCCCATCAGATGAATTTGAAATCGAAGAATTCGGAGTTGATACAAATAGTTGGTATGGAGAAATTAGCGATAAAGAACTTGACAAAATGATTGATGAAGAAATAGAAAAAGAAAACAACAGCTAACATAAAGCGAGCAATACGGCATGAGTAACATGCCGATATTGGGCGTTGTTGTACAAAGCCGTTGCCGAGCGGTTATCCCTTATAGGGATACAATATTATATTTGGCTATTTAGCGATATGGCATTTAATGATTTGCCTGAAGCAGTATAGGGTTTCAATATTTAATTTGGCGTAAGTCTGAAATGATGTTTGCACTATATCTGATAAGCTCTAAATTTAGCATTCTATTAAATACTTGCAAAGCCTATCTAAGGTTACCGAAGGTTTTGTTCAACACATGATGATGGCATACCCTACGGGATACGCCACATATCATAATTCCGTTAGCGATCATTAATTTGTCGAATCTGATTGAAAAAAGATTTTACATTAGTTAGAACAAATAAAGATGCTCAACAAAAAGAATGGACCAGAAGACAAATAATATATGGACAAATCTTTACGACAAGTATTTGGGAAAGGATTTAACTCCTCTTCCAACTCAAGCAATTAACCTATTCTACTTTATTGATATGACTTATTATGTTCTAAATGGTGGGGCAAGTGGGTTTATGTACAATATGTCACGAACCAATACGCATGAAAATCTATATAAACCATACATAAATAGTTTAGAGTTTTTCAATTTCAAAATAACAGCTCAAATGATTAACGAATACAACATTAGATATCATAAAGCCCTTAGTCAATGGAAGCTAAACAATCAGATTAATTTTGACCTATACTATAATCAGGACATCCCAAAAGAATTCAGCTCAAAGCTGCATTTACAAATTGACAAAGTTGTTGCAAGTGAAAATTTAATACATAAATGGATAGATCAGAACAAAAATGACCTCATACAACTAATAGAATGACGAGTAGGTAAGGGGGAATTGCACCCCCAAACCTCTCACAGAACCGTACG
>CAZFWJ010000037.1:0-34582 GCA_964522505.1 uncultured Saprospiraceae bacterium | reverse complement strand
AATTCTGGACTGCTTCAAAATTCATACCTATGCCGTCGTCAACTATCTTTAATCTGGTGTTTCCATCTTCTTTGATTTCAAAGACTACTTCAACTTTTGTTGCATCAGCATCATATGCATTTTTAACTAACTCGGATAAGGCTAGATGCACTGTCTCAACGAGTTTTTCACCTAACTCTTGGAGAAGAGCACTATCAACAGTAAACTTTAAATCCTTTATCATTAATTCTGTCTTTCTTCAGAATTCACTTCCCCGGACTGCGATGCAAAAACTCATTATAGAGTAGGGTATGCCTACTTTCAATTGGAACATTCCATCCATTGATAAAGAGCTGGATTATATCCGTCTTCATCTCAAAAGGATCACCTGTACTGACGAATAGATTGGCCACCTTGCCCACTGAAATACTCCCATACTGACCTTCAAGTCCAAAGATCTTAGCAGGGTTAATAGTAATGGATTTCAGTGCTTCCTCTATACCCATGCCGTAGGTCGCTGCAAAACCTGCATTGAACGGGAGGTTCCGTGCATTTTCTGAATCATTAGTTCTCAGGGCTACTGTAACCCCAGCTTTTTGCATGACTCCAGCATTGCGATAGTTGACGTCATATCTTGTATAGCTACGTCCTGGGATACTGAGGACGGGCCCCGTAATCACAGGGATACCTGATTCTGCTAATTCCTTAGCAACTCTCCATCCTTCAGTTACACCAGTGAAGATGACCTTCAGGTTTTTATCCTTCACCCACTCAATCGCATTCTTGATATCCTCATCTTTGTTGACCTCTATCATCAGTGCAGTATTGCCTCTGTATACATCAATCAGCGCATCATACTCGGGCTGATAGGTCTTAGGCGTGGCACTGGACTGAGCTCCTTTAGCAGAATCTATCTTGGCAAATGTGCTCAGATTAGACCAGATTTCATTGAGGTTTTTCATGGCCTTCTCTTGGGCTTTTTTAATGTCGTCATCTGATCTTCTATCTCGACGTCCTCGCTTTGCTGATGAGGGAAAATTCATCACCACCCCTTTGAATCCAGCAAACATATTATTGGGAGTATAGCCGTGTAGATTGATGAGAGATGCCGTTCCTGGAAATAGCCCTCCTCGTGGTGCGGCAATGACAGAAGTAACCCCATTGACTCTGGTTACTGGTATCGCAACTGCATTTGGATTAACCGCTGTTAGCGCCTGCATATGAGGGATAAAGTCTCCGATCTCATTAAAATCATTAGTAAGTGATACTGCTCCTACCTCTGACATGCCGAGCTGCGTACCACTATTCACAAATCCTGGATACACATGGTGATCACTACAATCTATGACTGTGGCATCTGAAACACTGATATTGACTCCAACTTCTAGGATCTTACCATCATCGATTAAGACATCTGTATTCTCCTTAATGCCATCTGTGATGGTGTGGACAGTGGCATTTTTTAATAGCGTCTTACCGTAAGTTGATTTGGCGATCTGCTGACCGAAAGCCAGTTGACAAGCAAGGATAAAGACTACACTAATTATATATCGTTTCATGTTCTTTGGATCTTAATGGTTGCTGAAAAACTCTAAGACATCCTGCATACATCTATCGTCTTCGTGATGTTCAGTATGATGATCTATGAATGAAGAAATATTCTCCTCTGGGTCGACAAGTACTCTCATATCGTCTGGATCATTGATATCAAATCTCACTACACCATCCACGATAGTCTGTTGAGGAATAGCATAGATGGATAATGGATGATTGTCAAATATGGTTATATCGCCATCCTTGCCTACTTCGATGCTTCCAACTCGATCATCGATACCCAGTTGAATGGCAGGGTTGATAGTTATCAATCGTAGTGCTTCGTTGTCTGACAGGCCTCCATATCTTTGAGTCTTCGCCGCTTCATGGTAGAGGTGCCTGATAAGCTCTCCCGAATCTGAATTGATAGAGGTGACCACGCCATTTTCAGTAAGTATAGCAGCATTATAAGCCGTGCTGTAATACACTTCAAATTTATAGGCCCACCAATCAGCGAATACTGACGCCATCGCTCCGTATTCTGCCAACTCAGGAGCAACTTTGAACCCTTCATTTACATGCTGAAAACAGATTTTATCAACGCCATAATCTCTCAGTACGTCAACCAGCATCAGGATCTCGTCAGCCCGGTATGAGTGGCAGTGTACGATGATCTCACCTCTTAATATGTCTGCCATCGTCTCCATCTTAAGATCATATGCTGGAGGAGCAGCGGCAGCGAGAGGATTTTTATTGTGGTTGTCCCAAGCTTCCATATACACTTGTGCCTTGCCAAATGACTCTCTGAATATTTGTTCTACACCCATACGAGTACGTGGCACGATATCACTGCGCTCACCGTGGACACGCATTGGATTTTCTCCTAGTGCAAACTTTATAGTCCGAGGGGCATCGACCATTTTCATTTCTTCAGGATTGAAGGTGCCCCAACGATGTTTGATGGTTTCACATTGACCACCGACGGCATTGGCAGAACCATGCATGGCGTGTGATGTGGTTACCCCGCCAGCTAAGGCGCGATAGATAGATACATCAAAAGGATTGATGGCATCACCGACATCTACATTAGAGGTATTAGGATCGGTAGCTTCATTGACAACATCAAGTGCTATATGGCTATGTGCGTCAATGATACCAGGCATCACATATTTGCCATCGGCATCGATCGTCTTGATATCACCCGATATTGATAGGTCTTCACCGATTTGGTCAATTTTGCCATTGCGGATAAGTACGTCTGTGTCTGCGAGTATGTCGCCGGTGATGGTGATTACGGTACCGCCCGTGATAAGAACATCACCATTCTCCTGTGAGTATAGAGTTATACTGAATGCCAGAGTTAATATTGTCGCTATTAATTTTTTCATGATATGATTATTCAGGTGAGTCAATTTTTTCGCCAGTCAGTTCGAAGCTGCCGAAGTCGGGAATACTTACAGTCCCTTCCAACGATTCATCTTCTAGGGTTATATCGTTGGATACAGCAATGGAGAATCCTCCATTGTCTATGATAAAGTCAAAGGTGGCGTTGTTACCATTGACTTCAACATCAGTAGCCTCATAATTCTCTCCTGGTGCTTGATTGCTAGTAATGGTGACTTCATAGCTATCACCACTCTTGACAAATGTCATCTTTCCTTGAGGGCTCATGCCAGGGATATCTATGCTGTAAGAATATGACCCAGTGAAATCCACTTCATCGCCGCTATTTTCAGATTTCTTTTTCTTCTCCTTAATTTTCTGTTCAAATAGCTCTCCTTCGATAAAGACCTTAGAGATCTGAGTCTGTTCTTTAAATAGGGTATCAGTTGTAACGATAATATTAGCAGCTTTTCCTTTAGCTATGGAGCCAGTGATCTGATCTATATCCAGTGCTCGTGCCGCATCAATAGTGAGCGCACTTAATGCATCATTAAAACTCAAGCCGTGATCTATCAGTCTCTTGACTTGACTATGGATTTCTTTAGCCTTGACATCAACGTAGGAGAATGCAAATGGCTGGTTGGACTCTGCAAATGCCGCAGCTTGCGAACATGCTGCTGTGATACTTTCCTTTTTCTTGCTGAGTAACGCTTTATTCTCATCAGTCATCTCCGCTTCGTCTGACTTATCCTCATCTGGCAGATCAAGCGAGAGTAGGATGGGTTGCGAGTTATTCTTAAGAATAGACTGTACCTGCGGGGCTGACTTTAGCTCACTCAGGAATATCTTGAACCCTAACTCTTTTTGCAAAGTGAGTGCACGGCTCACATCGAGTGTTGATTCGGTGTGGAAGTAAATCGGCATGGAGCCGTCCGTAGCTCCATAGAGCGCCTTAGTTGCAGCATCTTGCCCTCCTCTCTTTTTATTTAATGGGTTCTGACTATAACTCTTTTGATGTTGAGCTCCGATTTCGGCATTCTTATAGAGTTCTCTGAATTTGGCCATAACACCTATTGTTGTTGCTGGGAATACTCGTGAAGCACCCTGAAACTGAGCATATAGAGACATATCTTCGATCAAAACACTTTGATCAAAATCCTGACCTGACAAGCTGATTACGGATCCCTTGCCAGGTAGCATTCCTTTATTGGGAACGGAGTGTGCTACAGCAAATCCTGCTTCCCTAAGTCCTTTGACTGAATTGTCTGAAGCAGCGAATTCTGAGCTCATGCTTTTCTCCGGCGTGATGCCTGCAACATCATTTGGAGGATATCCCGGTCGATCAACATCGACACGCTCATTCTCCTCAGTATTTCGAATGCCTGCATGTGATAAGGTTGCAATAAAAGCAGGATATACATGGGCAGAATCAACATCAATGACTTGGGCGCTAAATGGGATTCTTGCTGAGGGTCCAACTGAAGAGATAATTCCGTCTGTCATTATAATGGTCCCATAATAAGGTGTGGCACCAGCAGAAGGAGTGATAAGTGCGTTAGTAATTGCATAAGTGTTAGTCACTTTCGGCAATTGGGTCTGAGCCATTATGCCGATGCACCATGAGCAGCTCAAATAAATCAGTAAAAGTCTCTTCATATGATAGAATTTAATAGAAATCAGATTAGCTCAAGTTACTATGTTATGATAAAATAGCTCATGTCTAATAGAAACTTTGTTATTAAAGAATAACATATTAAAATAAAATGTAATTTGTATTTTTGTCATTTACACAGAATTAGTCAACTTCCAATAAGTAAGCAGCGATGAAACGAATAGTCCTATTTCTCAGCTTAATCATGAGTGCAATCACATTAGTTGCGCAAGATGATGGCTTAGTTAAAGACTGGACTAAAGAGGTCCTGTCTCAAATGACTATTGAGGAGAAAGTGGGGCAGCTTTTTATGATTAGGGCTTTTTCTAAGGATGACCCTGAACGCATAAAGTATGTGAAGTCTCAAATTGAGAATTATCATGTCGGAGGGATCTGTTTTTTTCAAGGTGATCCACTTAGACAGACCCAACTGGTCACAGAATATCAACAACTATCTCAGCATCCTCTGCTAATCGCTATTGATGGGGAGTGGGGATTAGGGATGCGGTTTCCAGATCAGGCAATTAGCTTTCCGAGACAGATCACTATTGGCGCAATCAGGGATAATCAACTGGTATACAGGATGGGACAAGAAATTGGCCGTCAGTGTAAGCTATTGGGTATCAATGTAAACTTCGCTCCTGATGTTGATATCAACAACAACCCTGACAATCCCGTAATCAATATGAGGTCATTTGGAGAGGATCGTGATAATGTAACGGCTAAAGCTTACTCCTATATGAGAGGCATGCAGGATGTAGATGTCATGTCTTGTCTAAAGCATTTTCCAGGTCATGGTGATACCGATGTAGACTCACATAAGGATTTACCCATAATACCCCATACTAAAGCGCGTCTTGATAGTATAGAGTTGTACCCATTCAAGCAATTAGTTGCGCAAGGAGCAACCTCTGTTATGGTTGCTCATCTAAATGTGCCAGCCCTAGATGCTCGTGAGAATAGACCGACGACATTGTCTGGTCCTACTATAGTTGATGTTTTACGCAATGAGTTGGGGTTTGATGGCATCGTATATACAGATGCTATGGAGATGAAGGGGGTTACCAAGCATTTTGAGCCAGGCATGGCAGACCTTGAGGCTTTCTTGGCGGGTAATGATGTCATCGTCTTACCCGAGGATATCGCTCAAGGATATAAGCAGGTACTGGACGCTGTCAATAATGGGACGATTTCTATGGAGCGTCTCGATAAAAGCGTATACCGAATACTAAGAACAAAAGAAATACTAGATCTGCCAAGCAAGAGTTCCTGGACCAATGCAACTAATATTTATGAGGAGATTAATAGCGACGAGGCTATAAATATTAAAGCTGAAATCTACGAGCAGGCGTTGACGCTTGCTAACAACAGTGCGGATGTTTTGCCGATACGTGACTTAAAGAAATATGGCTATGCTAGTATTGCATTAGGCGATGATGAGCCAGATGCATTTCAAAAGAGGTTGGAGTCATATGTAGATATAGATCATCATAATATCTCCAAGAATGGCGCCTCGACAGAATACCAGAATGCTCTGGAGAAGCTGTCCGAATACGATCGTGTTATTGTAAGTAGTCATGACATGAGTTGGTATTCGCGCAATAACTATGGCCTGAACGAACAGCAAATCAAATTCATCAATGACTTGTCTGGGCGCACTGAAGTAATCTTCGTAATGTTCGGCACTCCATATGCATTGAAGTGGTTTGAGAACGTGCCTACAGTTTTGGTCGCATACGAAGATAATGAGCTTACTCATGAAGCTGCTGCGCAAGCACTGTTTGGCGTAACAGCAATCAGTGGTCGACTGCCGGTGACGGCATCCGAAAAATATCCCGTTGGTAAAGGTGATAATATTCCTTCGCTAAAGCGCATTGGCTACAGTACACCAGAGCGAGTTGGGATGGAGTCAGATACCTTGAGCAAAATAGCGGCTCTTGTCGATGATATGATAAGCGAGAAAGCGGCTCCAGGATGTCAGGTCTTAGTGGCTAAGAATAACAGGATTGTCTATTATAAATCTTTTGGTCATCATACCTATAGTAAACAAAGACCTGTACAAAATGCTGATGTCTATGACCTAGCTTCTGTGACTAAAGTCATGGCTACAACATTGTCTCTGATGCATTTGGATGATAAAGATCTCTTTGATGTAGATGCACCGATTAAAAAGTATATCCCAGAACAAGAAAAAAGCAATAAAGCAGATATCAAGTATGCTGATATACTGGCCCACAGAGGAGGGTTGATTAGCTGGATTCCATTTTATAAAAACACCCTGACAGAAGCTGGCGCTAAGAGACCGTCTGACGAATATTATGGTAAAGAAAAGACAGAGTCATTTCCACATTTTGTTACGCCAGGCTTATATCTAAGAGCAGACTACCAGGATAGTATATATCGACAGATATTTGAGTCAGATCTCAGAGAGACAAGAGACTACAGGTACAGCGATCTGGCTTTTTATATCAGTAATCGAACTGTCAAAAACTTGACGAGTCACCAAGTAGATATATATGCGAAGGAGAATTTCTATGACCGCTTAGGATTGCGTACAACAACATTTAACCCCTTGGAAAAATTTGATAAAAATAGAATTCCACCCACAGAACAGGACAATTACTTTAGGATGAGTAAAGTCCATGGTACTGTCCATGATATGGGTGCCGCAATGCTTGGAGGAGTAAGTGGACATGCAGGTCTGTTTTCTAATTCACAAGATTTAGCCATCTTAATGCAGATGCTATTGAACAAGGGGTATTATGGCGGATACAATTTCCTCAAGCCAGCTACTGTAGAGCAGTACACTCGTCGTCATTGGGCAAGTTCAAGACGCGGATTAGGATTTGATTTAAAAGAACTTAATCCTGACAAGACAGAAAACATGTCTGAGTATGCCAGTCGGAATAGTTTTGGTCATTTAGGATTTACGGGCACAGCAGCCTTTGCCGATCCTGACAACGATATCATATATATATTCTTATCCAACAGGACTTATCCTTCAATGAGAAATAATAAATTGGGCAAGAACAACTATAGACCCAAGATTCAATCTCTTATTTATAAATCTCTCATTCCTGAACAGAATCGAGAGTTAGGACTTTCATCTCTTTAAAGATGTGATAACTTGAGGGCTTAATCTTCATATGCCCTTATCGCTTAGCATAGCCTATAGATATCTGTTTAGTAAGAAATCTACTAATGCCATTAATGTAATTACTGGGATATCTGTCTTGGGCATCGCCATAGGTACTGCTGCACTCATCATTATTATGTCTGTGCTCAATGGATTTGAGCAAGTGACAAGAAGTTATTTGGATACGTTCAATCCTGATATAAAGATTATTCCTACTGAGGGCAAGTTCTTTTACAATGATGAAGATTGGATTGCTGAACTTGGAGATGTCGAGGGAGTAGAGGTATTCACCAAAACTTTAGAGGAAGTTGTCTTACTAGAGTATGGAGATAAGCAACATGTGGGTATTATCAAGGGTGTTGACAAGTATCATAATGATGTGATAAATTTGCAGCCCTCTATAGTCGGAGGCGAGTTAGATTTTAGTCCATCAGAATATGGTAGTCATGCTGTAATAGGTCAGGGAGTTAGCAATAAGCTTAACGTATCACTTGATAATCCGTTTACGCCGATCATGGCGCATGTGCCAAAGCGCAATAAGAAGATTTTTGACAAAGACTTTAAATCTCGACCCCTACTAGGACGTGGGGTGTTTTCGATTAAGAATGAACGAGACAATCAGTATGTCATCACTTCCTATGAGGTGGTAAGTGCCTTACTCGATCTCTATGATCAAATATCCGCCATTGAACTAAAAATGACGCATGATGCTAGTGAGACTTCAGTTCTCAAGGATATTCGGGAGCTTACTGGAGATAAGTTTGAAGTGCTCAATCGATATGAGCAAGATAAGTCCAATCTAAGGATTATGAAAGTTGAGAAATGGACATCATACCTCATACTTGGATTTGTGCTGATATTGATAACCTTTAATGTGATCGGTTGTCTCTGGATGATTGTCTTGGAGAAGAAGAAGGACATCAGTGTGTTGCAATCTTTCGGTGGTCAGAAGTCCTTCGTGAAGCGCATATTTTATTTCGAAGGCTTGTTGATTAGTGGTTTTGGGTTTTTAATTGGGTTCGTCGGAGCTGGACTATTCTATTTTTTACAGAAGCAATTTGATCTTATAAGTGTGCCTGAAGGCTTCGCCATTACGAGCTATCCGATTGAGATGAGATTTTTTGATGTTGTGATAGTGCTGTTAACAGTATTATTGCTCGGATATCTTGCCTCAATCCCTGCAGCTGCACGAGCGAGCCGAGTCAGTGCGCAAGTTCGATATGAATAATCATTCGATTATATTTGTGGTCTTGTTATGGAGGAATGGAAACTAGACTTCGAGTGGCTCAAAATTAGACACTTTATCAAAGACAGATTTGATCGTAGTGAGTTGCCAGACCTAAACTCTGTATTGTACTTGATTGGTATTCAGGAAGTCAATTTGCTGAAGAAAAATCTGACTAAGGAGGAAAAACAGGACTTGATGCATGTCGCGACATGTCACCTGCTGAGCTTGGATGGATATTTTGATTTTGTAGGCCAAGATGAAGATGGTTGGCCGCATTATAAGCAGGTTCGTGTCTTACCAGTGGAAGGTGTTAATGCTCAAGAGAATTTTTTGAAAAATTTAGTGATACAATATTTCAAGTCTTACGTCGAAAATTAAACATAATGAAAGGATTACTTAAATACGGGTTGCTTGCTCTAATAACGGTGGCGCTAGGCAGTTGTGGTGGGGATTCAGTAAAAAAGGTAGTTGTCAAAACTGAATTTGGTAACATGACTGTAGAGCTATACAATAGCACGCCGATACACAAGGCTAATTTCATAAAACATGTGAAGGATGGCTATTACGATGACTTACTGTTTCACAGAGTCATACCCACCTTTATGATTCAGGGCGGGGACCCTAATAGTAAGAATGCAGCGCAGGGACAGCGATTAGGAAGTGGTGGTCCAGGGTATACGATAGAAGCGGAGATCGGAGCACCTCATTTTAGAGGTACACTCGCAGCAGCTCGTACTGGAGGAGCTTCTAATCCCGAGAAAAGATCAAGTGGATCTCAATTCTACATTATTCAGGGCCAACAGCAGACACAGGAATCTCTTGCTCAGTGGGAACAGAGAAAAGGAATAGAGTACAATGAAGCTCAGAGAGAGAAATATATAAGTGTTGGAGGAAGACCAGATCTAGATGCGGAATATACTGTATTTGGTCAGGTGGTTGATGGTTTTGAGGTAATTGACAAGATTGCAGAGGTACAGCGGGATGGCGCTGACAGACCTGTTTCTGATGTGAAAATGACGGTTAAAATGTTGAACTAAACTAATGATAGAAATGAGAAAATTACTTGTAGGATGTGTTGCGATGATATTAATGACTTCTTGCTCTAAGAAGACCTTAGATTTCATTATACAAGCGCCAGCAGATAACACCGCACCGACGAGCTATACCTTTATAAATAAGTCTGAAGGTTATGATACCTATTGGTGGGATTTTGGAGATGATCAGTTGCAATCTGATAGTGTGACGAGTCAGAGATATTTGTTATCTGGAAGCTATGACGTTACCCTTAAGGGATTGAAAGGAACGAAGGTCAAAGAGTTCACAAGAAGCGTATCAGTAGTCGCGCCAGAGAAGTGCTTAGTACTCATTGAGACAGAGTTCGGTAATATGATGGTACAGTTATTTGATGAGACCCCTGTACATAGAGACAATTTTATTAAGCTGGCTGAATCAGGCTATTATGATGGTCTCTTATTCCATAGGGTTATTAATGGATTCATGCTTCAAGGAGGTGACCCAGAGAGTCGTGGAGCGGCGCCAAGTCAATCACTTGGAACTGGAGGTCCTGGATATACGCTTGATGCTGAGATCAGACCTAATATTGCTCATATAAAAGGAGCTCTTGCAGCTGCTCGTCAAGGAGATGCAATTAATCCAGAAAAAAAATCAAGTGGCTCTCAATTTTATATCGTAGATGGAAAAGGTGTAACTGAATCTCAGCTAACCCAGAATGAACAGAGATATGAAATAAAATATCCTGAAGGGGTCAAGAATCTTTATTTGAGAGATGGTGGAACTCCATTTTTAGATCAACAGTATACTGTGTTTGGTCAGGTTATAGAGGGAATCGAGGTCATAGATGCCATTGCATCTACACCTACTCTTCGAGGAGACAGACCACGGACTGACGTATCAATGAAGGTTACTGTTATCAAATAATTGCTATAATCATAAAAAAGGTATGGCGGAGATATTGGGTCTAGATATTGGTGGCACTGGTATTAAGGGGGCACTGGTAGATTTAGAAACTGGAGAGTTCACTAAGGAGAAGATTAAGTATGCTACACCACAGCCATCGACATTAAAGTCTGTGGCTTCGGTCCTCAATCAACTAATGGTAGATTTTGACTGGGAGGGCAAGGTTATCGGATGTGGATTTCCCTCTATTGTTAAGCAGAATGTTATTCATTCTGCTTCTAACATTGATAAGTCGTGGTTGGGGGTAAACCTCAGGGATTTTTTCCTTGAGTATGTTGGCAATGATGGTGCGTATATCAATGATGCTGATGCTGCAGGACTGGCCGAGGTAACCTACGGGGATCCAGCGCATAAGAGAGGAACAACACTGATGTTGACTCTTGGCACTGGCATAGGATCCGGTCTGTTCTTGGACGGCAAGCTTGTTCCTAATACGGAGTTAGGTCACCTGACACATAAGGAAGCTGTTTGGGAAAAATATGCTTCTAATGGTGCCCGTAAACGTCTTGATCTTGATTGGGATGAATGGGGCGAAAGACTCAATGATTATATCAATCATGTTGATAAGCTCTTAAATCCGGATCGTATACTTCTTGGGGGAGGAGTGAGTAAGAAGCATGAGAAATTTCTCAATTACATCGAGCTCAAGGATAAAGTACACATTGCTTCTATGCAGAATAATGCTGGTATTGTTGGCGCTGCACTTGCGGCACTCCCGCTTGTCAAGTGAGTATAATATAAAGTAATTTGACAATTTATCGGGTACAAAAAAAAGGCTGCTTTTAATAAAGCAGCCTCTCAGTTCTGGTTATTGAATTGAGTATAATTCTTAGATACTTTCTTTTTCGTAGTAGTTGATCATTGATAGGATAATTGGATTTTCAATGATCATAGCTGGCAGGTCAAATAGGACATGATGCTCTTCGAAATCTTCAGTTAGGGCATCTTTTAATAGCTCCATGCCCAACTGCTCATTGCCGAGAAGTATCTGACATGATGCATTTAAATACTGCAGTCGATAGCTAAATGTATATCGATCTGCACGCTTTATGATTTTTTCTGCCTCATCATATTTCTCTTGCTCCATGAGGAAGAGTATGTAATTTTCCCAATACTTAGAAACCTCTAAGCCTTGCTCTGCAGCTCTATTATAATAATAGCTCGCTCTGTCTACATCATTAAGTTTATGATAAGCTCTGCCTAGTGCATCAAAGTATTCTTCGATACCATTTTCTATTGAGATCGCTTTTCTCAATATTTTAACCGCACTGTTGTAATCCTGATTTTTGATATAGCACTTAGCCAATAGATATAGAGCTTCGTCACTGTAGTTATCTATTTCGAGTACCTCAAAAAGTGTTCTTTTTGCTTGATCAACTAATAGCAATATGTACTCGCAATTAGCGATGTTCATTAGTAGGTCGATCTCTGGACCGAACACAGCTAGTGCCTCTTGATAAATCTCTAATGCTCTAGCGTGGTGATTTTTCTCTACTAAGTATTCGGCGCAATCATAGTAACCCTGCTGAAATCCTGGATTAATAATAAAGCTATATTCTGAAGCTTCTATAGCCTTGGCGTATTCTCCCACACAAGCATAAGCACTAGCTAGGTTGTACCAAGCCAGATGATTATATGGATGATTATCCACTATGACCTTATGTAAAAGGATACTCTCCTCAAAGTTTTTGCTTTGATTGACACTCTCATTCATAAGAATAAGAGCCTCTTCATTATTAGGATTTAAGATTAAAGCCTTTTTCAAGATCTGAAACATTTGGTAATATTCCTGTAGGCTCTCACAATAGTATGCTTCGGCTACATATACATCTTGTAAATCACTTGGATTACAATTCTTCTTGAGGTCTTCGATTAGACTACTTGCCTGATCATATCTTTTTTGAAGGATATAAACGTTAATCTTCAATAACTTTAAATCAACCTCATTAGGAGAGACGATCTCCGCCATTCCTATTGCATCCAATGCATGATCCAACAGACCCTTATTAATCAATAGTTTGATCCTAAGTGTCCTAAAATCAGATCTATAGCTGTATTGCTTTATGGCATGGTCCGCAGCGCTAATGGCACTGTCAAGATCTAATTCTTCTTGGTAATATGATATGATGTGGAGGTATTCCTTATCATCGAGATATAGTCGCTTGCCGTCTTCAAGAGAGTGTTCATACTCCGCTATAAGACCCAAAATACTATGAGACAGTTTGATTCTACTATCCATTCTTTATTAACTATGTCAGGGATTATATCCATGGCGAAGATAACTAAATAGCGAAGTCTCAAAATTTTCTAACAAAGTTTTTTTCCACAAATCAAAAAAGAATTGACGTATTAAATTATATCACATGTTACAGATATACAGAATGTTATATATTGCTAATTTATGAATATATAGCGATGGTTTTCTTAATGCCCTAATAGTCATTCAGAAATATATAATGATTATAAGAAATGGATGTAATAGATCAATTCTCTCCAGCTCGCTCTGAATGCAATCTTTTGATCAATCGCTGCTTAAATTTCTTCTCTGCACTCAAGAGCAATAGTATCTGGTCATCTGACAACACATCTCTCAAGTCAGTCATATACTGTTTGAATAAGAGATATTGAGCTTCTTCGATTCTGATGAGCTCATCAATTACATTGACTCCTTCTTTAGGTTGCCGTACGAGTGCACGCTTCTTGTCACGTAGATTATGCTTAGAAGCATCATAAGTATTGAATATGGGCCAAAAGCTCTGACTGTCTTCGCTTGACAGATCTAATGCGTTAGATATATGAGCTATTCTAAGTGATTCGATTTTCTTACGATCCTTTTGTGCTGTGGCACTTGTCGAAAGTGCAACGAGAAATACTATTATTATAAGTTGCTTCATCATCTTAGTATGAATTTAGTTCTGTTAGGTCAATGTCGTCAATATGATCATCTAGATAATCTAGTATAGATTGGTCGAGAATCTCAAGCCCCGTATCAGTAATCTCCTCAGTTATAACACTACTATATAATAGGTCGTCAATGTAGATGTCCTCTGCGTCTATAATATATGCATATACATCAGCCTGGCCAATCTGATCTATGGTGAGCTCATCATTACTTCCAATCAGATATATGCTACTAATCACTAATAATAAGCTGGCGGCAATAACCCACACTCTAGGGCGTCGCCATAGTGGCACGATCGCTGCTGCTTGCTTATTAATACCTATGCTATTATATAAATCGCTGGCATAGTTTGGGGAAGGTTTTTTAAGATTCTTGTGATCTTGCAGCTTCAACAAGAACCGAGCATCTAATTCTCTCAGTTCTTTTGCTATGTGATCATGTTTGTTCTTGTACTCCATATGCTGATATGTAGTTTTCAATTTTTTTCACCGCATGGTGATATGCTGCTTTCAATGCTCCTTCACTTGTATCAAGCACTGCAGACATATCTCCATATTTCATTTCCTCATAATATCTGAGGTTAAACACCATTCGTTGTTTAGGAGGTAATGTCTCCATAGCCATCGATAGTGTCTGTTCTATCTGTTCAGGGCTGAGTTCAGACTCAGCTCTTACAGGACTCAGCTTGTTGGCAACATCATCAGGGCTCATAGGCTGAATCCTATTTTTTTTGAGATCTCGCAGTGTCTCATTTACTGTGATGCGATATATCCAAGTATATAGTTTAGAGTCTCCTCGGTATTTATCGAGGTTCTTAAAAACCTTAATAAATGACTCTTGGAGGATATCGTCACATCGACTGTGTGTCTTGACCATATTATATATCAATCCATACAGCCGCTCACTAAAGGTGTCGACTAACAATTTGAATCCCTGCTCTCGAGTAGATTCCTTGCTCAGCAAGGCTTTTATGTTATCCTCTGCTTCCGTGCCAATCGCTTTTATATAATCGATAAGTTAGTCAAACCTATTCGTCAATTAGATGGCTCACAGCCTAAAAGGTTTAATTCTATTTTTGCCTACAGTACTAATTACTCAGAATTTGACATGTTTAGTTTAATCTGCAAATGGATATACCATCTAATCGGGTGGAAAGTTGTGGGTACGTATCCACATGAGATCCCTAAGAAGATAATAATTGTAGCACCCCATACATCTTCTTGGGATGTACCAGTTGGCCTTTTGGTTAAGTTCTGGCTTAAGATGGATGCGCAGTACTATGTGAAGAAGGATATGTTTAAGGGAATACTTAAGTATATATTACCCCTAACTAATGCGATTCCTATAGATCGTAGTGGCAATACTAATTTCGTGGAGAGTGTCATCGCAGATTACAAGCAGGCTGATAAACGGACCACATTAATTACGCCTGAGGGGACCCGTAAAAGAGTAAAAAAGTTCAGGACCGGATTCTACTATATAGCTGATGGCGCGAAAATTCCAATTATCCCTATTTCATTCGATTTTGAGCAAAAGAAAATTGAGATTCACGATACCTATTATACCGCCGGCAATGCAGAAAAAGAGATTGCGGAAATAGAGGATATTTTTCGGGGTGTGCCTGGCTGTATCAGAGAATACAGTTTTATATAGTAGCCAAAACATCTAAAGAAGCGACATGAGCAAGAACTATACGGTTCAGTCTGATCATATTACTATCTCCTACAGTATCGAGGAAATCCAAAGGCTAAGGGACGAGATCCGGTACCACGAGAAGAAATATTATGTTGATAATGAGCCAGAGATTGCTGATGGCCGGTATGATCAATTAGTCAACAACCTAAAGGCCGTAGAAAACAAATATCCTGAGCTTATAACAGCTGATAGTCCGACTCAGCGTGTTGCAAGTGACCTGAATCCAGAGATGGATGCGGTGCCTCATATCGTCTCCATGCTATCGCTTGATAATGCCTATAATGGAGACGATCTCAAGAAATTTGATGAGCAGATTAGAAAGCTTGCAGGATTATCACAGGAAGAACAGATACAATACTGTGTGGAGCCAAAGTTTGATGGGGGTAGTGTAGCGATGATTTATCGTGATGATCTGTTTTATAGAGGCGCGACTCGTGGCAATGGGCAGATGGGAGAGGTGATAACGACCAATCTTAAGACCCTGCCGTCGATACCGCTGAGAGCTAGGTTTTCTAATAAATCTATTCACACTGCTGAAATACGTGGCGAAGCGGTGATTCGCCGCAGCACATTCGATCAAGTTAATGCTACCCGAGCGGCGGAAGGGAAAACACTGTTTGCCAATCCTCGCAACGCTGCTACAGGGGGATTGAGGATGAAGAACCCAAATGATACCAGAGAGCGCGGACTAGAAGTTTTCGCCTTTCAATTGGGACATGCAGAAGGAGCCGAGGGTCATAGCATATTAGATCAGATCGATAACCACTTTGATCAACTGGTATTATTGAAGGAGATGGGCTTCAAGGTCCATAACCTTGATGAAGTACTATGCCATAGTATAGATGAGGTCATCAATAGGGTTCAACTATGGGAGAAAAACAGAGATGATTACCCTTACGAAATTGATGGCGCTGTTATAAAAGTTAATAGCACCAAAATTCAAAAGCTGTGTGGATCAACTGGTCATCACCCCAGATGGGCCATAGCATTCAAGTTTAAAGCCAAGCAAGTGGTATCAACGCTATTGGATGTGGAGTATCAGGTTGGCAAGATCGGATCCATCACGCCTGTAGCAAAAGTAGAACCTGTACACGTTGCTGGAGTAGTAGTATCATCAATCTCATTACACAATGAAGATTTTATCAAGGAGCGGGATTTACATCTGGGAGACAAGGTATTAATTGAGCGAGCCGGTGACGTGATACCATATATAGTGAAAGCAGTTGAGAGTGTACGGACTGGTGATGAAACACCTATTGTCTTTCCAACGCAATGCCCGATCGATGCTTCAGCTGGTGTGAAATTAGTGAGGGCAGAAGGCGAGGCAGCGTGGCGGTGTCCTTCCTGCATTTGTGGGGCGCAAGATCTGGAGCGAATTGTTTTTCACGTGTCTAAGGTTGCTATGAATATCGATGGATTTGGCAGAGCATATGTCGAGCGTTTTTATGAGATCGGTCAGCTTAAGGATATCGCTGATGTATACAATCTGGACTATGATGTGATACAAGGCCTTGAAGGCTTTGGAGTAAAGTCCGTGCAAAAACTACAAGCAGCTATTGAAAAAGCTAAAAAGAATCCACTTTCTAAATTGCTACATAGTCTGAGCATACATCATCTTGGCAAGAAAGCGTCTCAATTGATAGCGCAACAAATAGAATCAATCTATGATCTCGTAGACTGGGATGAGGAGAATTACACGGCTATTAAGGACATTGGACCCGTTGTTGCACAGAATGTCCAGGCATATTTCAGCCATTATGAGCATGTCGAGATGATTAAGAGGATGGAGTCCTACGGTGTCAATATTACGCAGACAGAAGAAGATAAACCTATAGAGTTAGCTGATGATGCACCACTCAAAGACAAGACGATACTATTCACGGGATCATTACAGGAGATGACTCGTAATGAAGCTAAACAGATGGCCATAGTCGCTGGCGCCAAACCCCTCAGCGCAGTGAGTGCGAATCTAGATATATTGGTAGTTGGAGAAAAAGCAGGCTCAAAGCTTAAGAAGGCACAAGCCATAGGAACGGTGACTATCTGGACTGAAAAAGAGTTTCTTGAACATCTTAATCCGGCTTAAGAATAGTGTATAACGTAAGCCTCCTGCTAAAACATAGAACAAAAACATACGTTACTCTCAGGTCGTCGTACTTTTGTGCGCGATTGATAATACTAATAACGAGATAACAAGTACAAGTAATAACATGCAGAACTATAATAGTGATGTTGAGGCGGTAGATGCATTAGCGAAAGCATATAATGACTTAAGTGCAGAGATAGGAAAGGTAATCGTGGGCCAAAAGGAGGTCGTCAAGATGGTCCTTATCTCACTTTTTGGAAATGGGCATAGCCTCCTCGTCGGGGTGCCGGGATTAGCTAAGACACTTCTGGTAAGTACTATTTCAGAAGTTCTTGATCTTGAATTCAAGCGTATCCAGTTCACCCCAGATCTGATGCCATCGGATATCACTGGATCAGAAATTCTTGGTGAGAATCGTGAGTTTAAGTTTAATAAAGGACCTCTATTTTCTAATATCGTTCTCGCTGATGAGATCAACCGTACGCCTCCCAAGACTCAGGCTGCCTTATTAGAGGCGATGCAGGAGCGCAGTGTTACGATCAGTGGTGAGCGATACGAGCTGGACAAGCCATTTTTCGTTTTGGCCACTCAGAATCCTATTGAGCAAGAAGGAACATATCCATTGCCAGAGGCACAGTTGGATAGATTCATGTTCAACATACCATTGACATATCCAAGTTATCAAGAGGAGATCAATGTGGTTAAGGAAACTACTGCTAATAAGAAGATAGCTGTAAACAATGTGCTGACTGCCGAGCAGATCTTATACTTCCAAGACTTGGTAAGAAAGATTCCGATTGCAGACAATGTACTTGAGTATGCAGTGTCACTTGCGGTTTCTACAAGACCTGGTACAGAGAAGGCAGCAGAGATCGTCAATAATTATATTTCTTGGGGTGCTGGACCAAGAGCCTCTCAGTATTTAGTTTTGGGTGCAAAGTGCCATGCTGCTATATCTGGTAAATATTCTCCTGATATTGAAGATGTTAGAGCCATTGCCACATATGTGCTCAGGCATCGTATCGTGCGTAACTATAAAGCAGAAGCCGAAGGTATCACCGAAGAGGATATCATTAAGAAATTGTTGTAATACAACTTTTTCTGTCTTTTGATCATCTTAGAGGTGCTATCTTTTTAAGATATAATGAAGAAGCATCACATATGATAAAATCAATAAAATACACTGGTGCATTAGTCTTGATTGCTATCTTGACATTTTCATGTGGTGTATCAGACCCTACGAATACAGCTCAGGGTCGACCCACTGCCCTAGGCAAGATGAATCAGGTGGTCGTGATCTCTGATGATGTGGTTTGGAATAGTGTAGTTGGGGATACCATAAATTACCTCTTTAGCTCGGCATATCCTATCACTCCAAGTCCAGAACCTACTTTTGATCTTCGCAGATTTCAGGTTGGTGAGCTGGCGGCACAACCACTTAAGAAGCAGTTGAGGACTTATCTTATCGTCGCCAATCTCAGTGATGAAGAGTCACCCACAACTAAGTTTATTCGTGCCGATCTCGGAGAAGAAGGGTATAAGCGTGCTATGTCTGATCCTACTTTTAATACATCTGTAGGTCGCGACAAGTGGGCTAATAGTCAAATTTTAATATATGTATTTGCCAGATCTCTTGATGAACTTGCTACTGCCATACAGAAGAACTATGATGGCATCGCAGCCAAGGTGTTAGAGCACGACTCCGAGCAACTGTATGCATCAGCATATGTCTTAGGAGAAGGAGATGGATATGCGAGTATGACTCAAGAGCGATTTGGTGCTACAGTTAATATCCCGGGAGATTATAAGATTGCTCTGGATAAACCAGAGGATAATGGATTGATCTGGTTTCGGCGAGATATTAAGGAGTCCGTGATGTGTATAGCCGTACGCCAATACCCATATGATGGCCCGGCCTCTATTGAGAAGGATGCTGTCAAGGCAAATTTTGACGTTTTCGGCCGTAACGTAAGCAGTGATGCGGACAATTCCTATATCCAGATTAATGATGTAGACTTACCGATGCTGCACTGGGATAAGAATGTTGGGGAGAATTTTGCTAGAGAGTATCGTGGCATCTGGGAGATGGAAAATGACTTTATGGGAGGACCATTTATGACCTACGTCATCGTCAATCAGGCAGAGAAAAAATTTATTCAGATCGATGGATTTATTATGGCTCCAGGCAAAGCCAAACGTGATATGCTTCAGCAGTTTGAACTAATTGCGAGTAGAACGAAGTGGTAAGTTATCAGCAGATAAATAACTTGATAGGTTTCATATGTCGAATGTATCACCTATCGCCAATGAAAGGTGAACCTAGTCGAATGCTCTAATCGTATCATTTGCTCGTTTGAGTCTTTCAGCCATTATGAGTGCTAAGTTCATTAACAGTCGAGAGTGAATAGTTGAGGAGAACTCAAAAGTATTTTCATCCAAGTGCTTAAAGTCTAATCTTAGACAACTAACCTGGGATTCACAGACAACTGAAGCAGATCTTTTCTTTCTTTCGATCAAAGCCATTTCTCCAAAGGTAGTTCCGGCCGAAAGGGAAGAGATTTTAACAATTTCACCTGACTGGTTCTTCAACTGAAAACTCACTTCTCCTTTACCTAAGAAATAAAGAGATTCGGCGTCATCACCCTCATCATATATGATTGTTCCTTTTTTAAATTTCTCTTTAACGAGGATTCTTCTTAGGGACGCTAGCTGCTCCTGGGGCATCTTATCACAGAGCATCTGTTCAGCTAAGTCTACAACCTTATTATCTAAGCTGCCCTTATCTATATGCTGATGAAGGATATGACTCTCACACCATTCTTGTGCATCTAACCTGTTTACAAAGACATTTTTTTCTGTATCGACCGCTTCCTCTATAACGATTTTTAAGTTATCCAAATGTGAAATATTGGAAAACAATAAATGCTTATCTGATGCTTTAAATTCATTTACGAGATCAACTAAAAGTTTGGTGGCTGCACTATTAATTGATAGCACGTGCTTTAGGTCCAATACACAATAATCCATATCCTCCTGGCTCGACACCACCTCATTTATTACGTACTCAATCGAGCCAAAGTTAATATCACCATGGAGCTCCCAAATTTTAATTCTTTCAGCGCAGGTGCCGATGATTCTCTCATCTCTGACACAGTACGTTCTCTGAGACTCTCCACAATGTCCATCATACGCAGCTCTAATCGCAAATGTTGATTTTCGACCAACATAGATATGTAGCTTAAAGTCTTCTGAGATTCTCTCACAGACCCTAATGCCACGAACACTGTTGCCTCTAACATCCAAGAGTGGAGAATAGATCGCTATTCCAAACTGTCCTGGTAATACTGCCATGATTCCACCCGCTACCCCGCTCTTAGCTGGGAGCCCAATATCGTAGATCCAACCACCGGTATAATCGTACATTCCACAGGTCGACATCACACTTAATACCTTTTCGATGTATTGGGAATCTAAGGCTTGCTTACGAGTAATTGGATTAACTCCGTTGTTCGCCAAGGTCGCTGCCATTTGAGCAAGAACATTACAATCAACATTTATCGAACACTGTTTGAAGTAAAGCTCCAAAGTCTCATCAGGATCTTCACCTATGATGTCAAAGTTCCGCAACATGTAACCTATCGCTCGGTTACGGTGACCTGTCTCACTTTCGGACTTATAAATGTTCTCATCAACTTTCAGTTTCCTCCCTGCATATCGACTATATGCTTTTATCAGCTTCTTCAGCTTAGCTTTAAGATCCTTCCCGGGAACCATACCTGCAGCGGAAATGGCGCCAGCATTAATCATGGGATTCATTGGGGCTCCATTCGAATCTAAACTGATAGAATTGAATGCATCACCGCTAGGTTCTACTCCAACTTTACTGAGCACATAATCTACTCCATGTTCTTCTAAAGCGATGCCATAGGTGAAGGGCTTAGACATAGACTGTAAGCTAAAAGGAACAGTAGAATCTCCTACTTCATACTTGTGTCCATCTACTGTTACTATCGATATACCAAACGCCTTTGGGTCAGCCTGAGACAATGCTGGAATATATGATGCGACCTTCCCATCTTCCACTTGTGCAAATTCTATGAACAAGTTTTCTAAGTATGTCTTTATAGGTGATTTTATCATTTCTACGGATGCATTATTGAGAGTTTGGCGGTCATGTTTAAGCTCCTATAGTCTCTGAGAACTACTTTACACATTTGAGATTTAGGATTACGCTACAAGTTCAATTAGAATCTACAAGGTATCAAAACTCCGTCCCCAAAGACAAGGTGAACCTAGGACTCTGGACGATACCGCTCTCTACGCCCCAAGCGTAATCAGCTCTGATAAAATGCCCTAATAATAATATCCGTGCTCCGAAGCCATAGCTATAGACAAATGGGTCTCGATCTAAGTCGACTTGGACGGAAATATTTGGACCGATAATCGTGGTGGTATTAATGATGTCATTGAGCTCTGAAGTGGGGGAGAGGCCATACCACGCCGAACCTATGTCAAAGAATCCCGTAAGCTGAACATTGCGCAAGAACTTTGATCTCAATTCACTTCTGCTGAAGTACTTGAATATAGGAATGCGTGCTTCAGCACTGCCCAATAGATAGCTTTGGCCATTGCGGATATTGTGATCGAAACCTCTAAGATTAGGTGCAATGGTTTGAAAGGCAAATGCCTGATCCTGACGCACTGGGATATCTTCACTAAAGGTCGGTGTGATCCAACCATCAACTCCACCTACGAAATATAGGATTCGCTCTGAGCCAAAAGACGTTGCGCCTGAAGATCTCAATGCAAGGATCGAGTTGCCCAGGATAGGAATGTAATGTCTCGCGTCGAAACCAATCACTGTCGTAAATGCGCGACTGAAATCTAAGTCCAGTCCATTAGCCAGACTCAAGTCAAACCTGTTGATCGCTTGGACATACGCTTTATATCGTGTTCCTTGTCTTAGGTTGAGATCGATCTCTATCGTATTGTCATAGACGAATTCTCCTTTGACGGCAATTCGCTGCTCATTAGTTTGTCCTAGCTCTACCGCCAAAGGAGTTCGATTGAGAAAATGTGTTTCATCTATCCTCACGGTGGCAATTCCTCTAAGACTTGTATAAGTATCTAAGGGATAACTGGCCCGATATAGTCCTACTAAAATCTGTTCACGCAGGCGCTCATTCATCACCTCTTCGCTTGATTGTTTGCGATATATGGCATAGCGATGATCGAGGCGCTTGCGATTATCATCAACGGTAGCAAAGAATTCGGTACCTCGGAAATCTGATGCAATACGAACTCCAGCAGAAATCTCAAAGTCCTCAAAGATGTCTTTGGCTACAGCCTTAATCAGGAATCCTGTCTGTTGAGCTTCAATCTCATTATTGACGGCGGTAGTCTCAAGACCATCAAAGAGTACTTCATTGTCCACTCTTGTTATAATGTCCTCAAGCTTGAACTGTCTCCTTGAAGCTACAGCACGAGCAGGAATAAATTGAGGAACTTTATCTAAGCGAGTTTCACTGTCAAATTGAAAATTTCTCTTGACGATTCTGAAATCCAAATTTGTCTCAAGAGGCTCTAACACCTCCGGGTCATCAAATCTTGATTGTAAGAGTTGATTTGCGGCGAGCTGAAATTTATCCTCTTTTTCCTCTTCCAGCTGTTCTTCGGTATTGACAGGAGCGCTCCTTATACTATTAGTCCACTCCGGAGTACTAACATAAAATCGGTAATCCTGATCATTGTAGGCGTGATATATATAGTTATCACTATTAGCTGATGCTGCATGGTTTATGATGTTCCGATCGTAGTTGGAGTTACGATATGGAGGTCGCCGACTGTTCAGGTCCAGTGTCCATCTATTGCGCACTCCGCTATCATCAGATAGATATACGAGATAGTGATCATTGGCTAATATAGGTTGAAGCTCGTCAACATCAGGTGTATTAGTAAGTCTCAATGCAAAATCACTCTCCAAAGGTAGAAAGAACACATCAAATGATGTGGTAGGTAGTATGGTGTCGAGGCGTTCATTTAGCAATTGTGCTTGAGTCCGATTAGAAGAAAATAGCGCACCCCATTGCCCTCCGATATTGACATATGACGCATCAATATCATCATGATAGTCTTCCGTTATAGCGGTTAATCGTCGGAAGCGTGTATGATAGGTAAAAAGATCAGAATATCCATTTTCAAGTCCTGACATGAGATATTCGTCTTCAGATATATAGTCTATAGAGTAGGCTCTCTGCAGATTCTCTGGGATCGTTTGCTCTACATAGTCGTTTGTCGTAAGGTCTATTTTGCGTAGGGTGATTACATCTCGCCATTCATAAGCGATGGTGACTTCAGGTCGGGAAGGGTGCCATGCAATCAATGGATAGTTATAGTCAGTCTCTTGAACGGCATTTTTACTGCCGTATCTCATGATTACTTTTTCGTCTCCTGATGCTACATCCTGTAGTCTTATTTGAACCTTGCCAATCTCATTGACCACATACGCTAAGGTTAGACCATCGGGACTTAATTCTAATGATGTTTTAGGCCAAAATTGCCTACGATTCTCATCAATGAGGTCATCTTCTGGAAGTGAGCTAAGCTCATCTTGATCATCGAATAAGAGTTTAAAGTAAGTCTGCCATTCTTGATGTAATCTTTTTTCATTTATACCATAGACAAATTCAAGATTCTCGTCAAAGTCATTGCGGAGGCGCATGAGATATAGCAAGGTAGTAATAGACGTCTGTCCATAGCGCTCACTGATATAATACCACATGCTGTGTCCTGCTAGCCGAGGAAATTCTTTTGATAAGAAATCGAACTTTTGGAAGCGAGCTTTCTTTTGAGTCCAGACATCTCTTAACTCATCTTCGATGTATGGATTCCATCTAGATCCGGCATAGCTCACGAAGCCTTTTCTATACCAATCAGGGATGTCAAGATCTGCGTCGCTCTCTATGATACTCTGAAGACCATTAGGAGCATACATGGAGTTGATGTATACATGTGCAATACCTGTCTTGATATCTTGCTCTAAGTTCTTGTGGTTACCATCAAAATACACAAATATTCTACTACCAATAACCTTGGTTTCATCATGCGTAGTCTCGAAGGTGTCCTCACTTCCGATATTGCTCTGTAGGAGATCTGATATATCAGTATAAACAATGATCTCGATTTTATCATTGATCCGATGTTCTGCTATGTCCTGTATCTCGCCATGTACCACCTCGGCCATCTGTACGGCAGATTGAGCGATGTTACGACCTTTACCATACCAGTAAACAATGAAGTTTTGGGTTTCGTATTCCCACCACTTACTGAAATCGTCATGATACTGAATTCGATTTTTCCCAAAATCAGTACGTATACTTTGCCCATCTACAGATATAGTCAGCAGAAAGCATACAACACACCAAATTGTAAATCGAATTTTCATCAAGTCAATTATAATATGCGATGAATATAAACATCTCATTATACTTGTCCCACACTATTGAATAGTATAAGATAAAGAAGACGTTTATGACCATAGAGATATACACATTTAATGCCTTTCAGGAAAATACTGTTGTTGCCATCTGCGACAGCACCAAGGAGTGTATCATCTTTGATCCTGGTTGTTCTAATGGTAATGAGCGCAAAGTGTTGACGGATACGATTAAAAATCATGGATGGAAACCTGTAAGATTGATAAATACGCACTGCCATATCGATCATGTACTCGGTAATAAGTATATCTCAGAAACTTACGGATTACCCTTGGAGGCACATCAAGGAGAGATTCCGGTGCTTGATAGCTGTGTAAAGGTCAGCAAAATGTATGGCATTGACTATGACGGCTCACCCAACATCGAAAAGTATATTGAGGCAGGGGACACGATTCACTTTGGCGAGGTCACATTGGAGGTCGTATTTACACCAGGGCATTCACCGGCAAGCCTATGCTTTATTCATCACGAATCAAAACAAGTCATTGGAGGCGATGTATTATTTCACGGCAGCATAGGACGCACAGATCTTCCTGGTGGAAATTATGATACTTTAATTAATAGTATAAGGACTCAATTGATGACTTTGGGTGATGACTACACGGTCTATCCTGGACATGGCCCAGCAACCACTGTGGGGTTTGAGAGAGCTAATAATCCATTTTTGCACGGGTGATTATAGTATTGATAAGCGCCGAATACAGCGTCTAATAACGACTGCGATATGAAGGGCTAATTAGCTAGGTGACTCTCATCTCGCTCCTTATGATTACTCTCTCCAAAATCAGATTTCCAACTTTATCACCATGATCTACATCATAGTCTATTGTGGGACAATAATGTATGCTGCCTTATATCTACTTGCCGCCACTTCGTCAGATGTTGCACATCCTATACAACAGAGGTGATGACATTTAAGCCATCACCTTTCGTTTAAACAACAATGCTGTACGCTTATTTACACCCATTTTTCGATGTAATTCCAAGGCTGATATCCCTTTCTTAGTAGTACTCATGAAGTACATCATCATAAAGGCTTTGTGTATTGCAAACTTCAATTTATGAAATAGAGTATGCGCAGTAGCCTATTCTGGCTTCCTGCATCTGTTGCATCTGCGCTCACCATAACGATGAGTACTGCAATACTTCTTGTAACCACAATATCGGCATGAATAACCCGTTGACCATTGAACAAGTGAATCTATGCATGACTCATTAGTACCATATTGCTGCTGAAAGTCATAAATACTGGGTCCTTTGAGCATTGTTCTGATTCTTATTTGCTTTAGTTACTGCAAATAAGGCCTTTACCGTGCAGCCTATCTGCGCTATTCAGTATGGCTAATCTTAAGTCCCTTGAAGTTATACTCAGGATCAGTAAAAACTACGACAGTTGCTCAGTTGTTATTTGTTTAAATAGTGGTTTCTTTGGTTAAGAAATTTTTGTCATGATGAAATATGGATATCTATTACTTTTAGTATTGTTATTTCTTGGGTGTGGAAGTGAAGAAGGATCAGGGCCTATTATTGAGCCTATGGAGGATCTTCCATCATTGACAATTAGTGATAGACAAGTATTAGAGTCTACCCCGAGTCTTTCCGTAAGGTTAGTGCTTGATCAGACGACAGATACACCTATTGAGGTTGCGTATGAAGTGGTGGGAGAAACAGCCCAGCCAGGATTGGACTTCGTTGGGACTAGCTCTACCGTGACTATAGAGGCCAACAATGATGCGTCTACTATTATAATTGAGCTACTTGATGATGAGATCAAAGAGGTTGATGAAACCATAATGATACGAGTATTGAGCGCAGACGGAGCGGATATTGTCACTGAGGAAGCACGAATAAGAGTTCTTGATAACGATAACGCAGTGTTGACAGAAGAAGGTTATAACACGGCAGAGGAACAATTTGGTTATAGCATGGCTTGGCAAGATGAGTTCAATGGTTCGACATTAGATGAGGCCAGTTTCAATTTTGAATTAGGAGATGGCTGTCCCAACTTATGTGGCTGGGGGAATAATGAATTACAACTGTATACGGACGAGCCGTCTAATGTGATTCTTGAGAATGGGTCTCTTGTAATACGAGCTACTCGAGAAACGTCTCGTGACTTTAGATCTGGCCGAATAACAACAAAAGATAAAAGGTCTTTTAAATATGGGCGGATTGACGTAAGAGCTAAGATCACTCGTGGTCAAGGTATGTGGCCTGCGATATGGATGTTAGGACAGAACATTGATGATGTTGGGTGGCCAGCATCTGGAGAGATTGATATCATGGAAAATGTAGGTCACCTAGCAGCTACAAGCCACGGCACGGCACATTGGGGACCCCGAGGACGAGGATATAGCACATTCGATGGATCATCCTTAACAATCGATGAAGATTTTGCTGAGAGGTTTCATGTGTTTAGTTTGGTTTGGGAAGAAGATTTAATTGAGTGGTATATCGATGAAACTAAGTTTTTTACCCTCACTCCTGCCAATACGAGGGGAGAGGCATGGAGATTTAATGAAGAATTCTTCTTCATATTTAATGTTGCTGTCGGCGGAAACTGGCCAGGCAATCCCGATTCTACTACAGAGTTTCCGCAGCAGATGGACGTTGATTACATAAGAGTATTCCAGTTAGACTAGAAGAATATTGCAGTTTTTTATTTTAGTGACATAATTATTGCATTAATAACTAGTTATCTCCTTCCTCTTAGTCCAAGATGGGCCAATCGGCTCAGCATAATAAATATTAAGCCCATCATATTATTACCTGCTCTCATATGTGGAATGGAGTCATAGGAGTAGAGATAAATAATTTCAATTTTTTTTTGGCTAATTATTATTTAGCCTGTATTATTACGAGGCTAACAACTAGCCAACTAAGTTTACTTAATTCTATTCGTGACTCTACTTGTAGGGTCGTAATCATGTAAAAGAAAATTTTTAAAGTATGAGAAACTATTCTATTAAATTTCTGTGCAATGCACAGAACACTAAACATCTATTCACGATGTTTTTGCTTTTCTCAGCGACATTTTTGTTTTCTCAGCGCACCGTATCAGGTGTGATTACTGATGAAGACGGACTTGGTCTACCTGGGGTAAGTATTATCGAGACAGGTACAACTAATGGTACCATTACTGATCTCGATGGCAATTATTCAGTTAATGTGTCTGGAGAAGCGGCTTCGCTTACCTACTCTTTCGTAGGTTATGCTCCACAGACGATATTGGTTGGAAATCAATCAATTATCACTATGTCTCTGGAACCTGATGCGGCAATCCTTGATGAGATCGTTGTCACAGGTTATGCTGTCCAGACGAGAGGAGATTTAACAGGAGCTGTTGCTTCTGTTGATGTAGATGAAGCCAACAAAGCGCCACTTGTGAATGTGGCAGAGGCTCTTGATGGTAGAGTTTCCGGAGTATCCATTGTTAACAATGGGAATCCTGGCGCAGCCCCTACAGTACGAATTAGAGGTTTAGGTACTGTTAACAATAACAATCCACTATACATAATAGATGGAGTACAGACTACAGATGGAAGTATATTAAATGCTATTAATCCGAATGATGTAGATCAAATCAATGTGCTTAAGGATGGCGCAGCATCTATTTATGGCGCGCGAGCGTCTAACGGCGTTATTATTGTAACTACTAAGAGTGGTAGTTATAATCAAGACAAGGCGTCATTTTCTCTTAATGCCTATGTTGGAACTTCATCTGCAATTAATCTTCCAGAACTATTGAATGCCCAGCAATTGGGTGATGTTCTTGTAGAAAGTACATTAAATGATGGACAGGAATTTAATCACCCTCAGTATGGGTCAGGAACTACTGCCACTGTTCCTGCGCAGTTAAATGGTCCATCCGTACCTGCAATTGTTGCTCCTGGAGGAACCGATTGGCTCAATGAGATTTTTAGAAGCGCTCCTACACAGAATATTGATTTTACCGTTTCAAATGGAAGTGAAAAGTCTAAATATTCGTTTTCAGGGGGCTTATTGAATCGGGAAGGCACACAGTTGGGGACAGGATTTGTCAGAGGACTTGTACGGTTAAACTCCGAGCATAAAGTTGCAAACCGTTTTACTGTTGGACAGCATCTAAATGTGTCTTTAAGTAATTCTACATTTGGAAATGCAGTTCAAACAGCACTTAGAACTAATCCATTAATTCCAGTAAGAGATAGCGAAGGTGACTTTGAAGGTTCTTTTGCTGCGTCTGCGGGTCTCGCAAATGCAACTAATCCTGTTGCTGATTTGACGAGGGCTAGCGACGATTTTTTCCGACAGTCAAGGATTATTGGAGATGTGTTTTTAGGGATAGATATTGTTGATGGACTGAAGTTTAAAACTTCATTTGGTGGAGATCTCAATAGCTTTAATGATAGGAGATTCTTAGCGCTTAATCCTGAACACTCGGAGCCAAGATCTGTTAACACTTTAACTGAGCAAAATCAAAATTTTCTAAATTGGACTTGGACTAACACCTTGAACTATATTAAAGGATTTGATAAGCATACAATAAATGTCTTAGTGGGAACTGAAGCAGTTAGAAATACTGGGAAAGGTTCTGAAATTTCTCGAAGTGGATTTTTAATAGAGTCCCCCGAGTTTTATACACTTCAAAATGGATCAGGAGAGCCAAATGTGAATTTCGCATTTGATAATGAAAGTACTTTGAGTTCTATTTTTGGATCTGTGAATTATCAATATGATGATAAGTACTTTGTAACAGCTACAGTGAGAAGTGATCAATCTTCAAATTTCGCCCCCGAAAACACTACGGATTTATTCCCTTCTGTTAGCGTAGGCTGGGTACTAAGCAATGAAAGCTTTTTTAACCAAGGAGGAATTGTGGATCATCTTAAGTTGAAGGCATCTTGGGGACAGTTAGGTAATCAAAGTGTACCTACGGCTAACCCAGCGCAAACTATATCAGTATTAAATGATCAGTTCGCTAATTTCCCTTTTAATGGTAATGTAAATACTGGAGCGATATTAAACTCTGTGGGCAATCCAGCTCTTACTTGGGAGACGAGCATAACAACTAATTTTGGAGTTGAACTGGGCTTGTTTAATAGTGGTTTATACTTCTCTGCTGAGTATTTTAACATCAGAACAGAAGACCTGATTGCTCAGGATTTTTCAGTTATTAATGATTTGGCTATTGATGCATCCGCACCATTTGTGAATATTGGATCAATTGAAAATAATGGATTTGATTTCAGTCTTGGTTACGGTAACGACACTAAAAGTGGCTTTTCTTATGGAATAGATGCGACGTTATCAACGTTTTCTAATGAGGTTACAGAATTAGTTAGTGCGTTCCAGACAGGTAATATAATACCATTTTCTGGAACATCAGCTAATAGGACTCAGGTCGGTCAACCGATTGGATCTTTCTTTGGTAGATTGGTAGATGGGATCTATAGAACCGAAGCTGAAGTGGCTGCTGGCCCTAATCAAGGATTTGCTGATGCAGCTGATGGTGTTGGAAGACTTAGATATGTAGATATCAATGATGATGGAGTCATTAATGATGATGACAGAACTTTTATTGGGTCACCACATGCTGATTTCACATTTGGCGTTAATCTAAATGCTGCGTATAAAGGATTTGACATTTCTGCATTTTTCTCAGGTGTATCAGGAAATGAAATTTACAATGGAGATAGAGTGTTTACAGACTTCCCAACATTCCCTAATGGAAATCGAAGTGTCAGAGTACTCGATAGTTTCTCAAGTACGAATCAAGAAGGTACGGCACCTGCATTGAGTACATTACTTAATAATTCAGAAATTGAAGCAAATTCATTTTTTATCGAGGATGGGTCGTTTTTACGACTTAAAAATGTACAATTAGGTTATACATTGCCTCAATCTATACTTGATGGAACTGGTATAGGTGAACTTAGATTTTATGTAACAGGTTCTAATTTGTTAACGTTCACTGATTATTCGGGTATTGACCCTGAGATTCAGCCAGGTAATGGGAATAATGCACTTACCCTCGGACTGGATGTAAACAATAACCCAATTTCAAGAATTATCCTATTCGGTTTAAATATAAAATTGTAGTCTAATGAAAAATTTAATTTATCTTTTTATGGTACTGCTTTTTGTAGCAGTATCTTGTAGTGACGACTTTACTACCGTCCCAGCTGTAGGGGCATTGAGTGAAGAAAACTTAGCGAATGATACTGGGGTAGATTTACTCTTAACAGGAGCATACTCGATACTTAATGGAGCACGGAATGGCGGCTCGGCAGAACAATTTGCACAAGGAACAGATAATTGGTGGACAGATTGTATCTCAGATGATGCCCATAAAGGGAGTACTGATGGTGATCAACAGCAGTTATTTAATTTGGAGGTTTTTGACATATTACCATCCAATAGTTATTTACGAGGGAAATTTCAAGTTTTATATTCAGGTGTTAATCGTGCTAATGCCGTCTTGGCTCTGATAGAGTCTATTGAGGGTGGAGATTTCACAGCACAAGCTGCAGAAGCAAGATTTTTAAGAGGATTCTTCTATTTTGAGCTTACTAAGATGTATGGAAATGTAGCCATTGTCTCAGTTGAGAATTTTGTCAATAACGAGTTTAATCAACCTAACCCTGGACCTGCATGGGATCAGGCTGAAGCTGATTTTCAATTTGCTATTGATAATTTGCCTTCAGGTCAAGGGGGCTCGGGTAGGCCTACTGCTAATGTAGCTAGAGCATTTTTAGGAAAGACTCTTTTATATCAGAGTGATTGGGCTGGCGCATTGGCGCAGTTTAACCAAGTAATCAATAGTGGAGAGTTTGCACTACAACCTGAGTTCTTCAACAACTTTACGGCTGCGGGAGAACTTAGTTCTGAAGCATTATTCAGTGCACAGTTTGTGGCCGATGGAGGTTTATCTAACAACGGAAATGTTGGTTCTGTGTTGGGTCACGCTGGTGGAGGGCCTTATGGATCTTGTTGTGGATTTTATATGCCTTCTATTGATCTTTCGAATGCTTTCAAGACTGATGAAAACGGTCTTCCGCTTTTAGAGACTTTTAATGAGAGTGATATTGTAAACGATTATGCACTAGCGTCATTTCAAACAGATGCAGAAGGAAACGTATTGTTTGATGCAAATAATGATCCAATACCTACAGAATTTACACCTCATCAAGGCCCTCTGGATCCAAGAATAGATTATACAATTGGCCGAAGAGGAATAGACTTTAACGGTTTTGGTGTACATCCCGGTATGGATTGGGTTAGAACACCAGCCACAGATATTTCTGGAATTTACCTTAATAAAAAGAATGCTTTTCAAGTAGATGAGTTAGATGCTGAAAGAGGCACTGGAGTTTGGGGTCAGGTACATTCGGGATTAGATTATAACATAATGCGATATGCTGATGTATTATTGATGGCGGCTGAGGCTGCGGTTGAGACGGGTGATTTAGGATTAGCTCTTAACTATATTAATCAGGTTAGAGATAGAGCTGTAAATATGACTTTTGAATCAGATCCGGAAACTGGAGAAGATGCAGCGAACTATGTAATTGCCCCATACCCTGCTTTTGATAGTCAGGCATTCGCAAGAATGGCTGTTAGACATGAGCGTAGATTAGAATTAGGGATGGAGGGACATCGCTTGTTTGATTTGAGAAGATGGGGAGTAACCAGTCAGGTGCTTACTGAGTATGTTGCAAATGAATCACGTGCTATTCCTAATTTTGGACCAAAAACGAATGCGTATAGTAACACATTTGATTTATTTCCAATCCCTATAGCATCGATTGATTTAAGTGGAGGAGCTCTAACGCAAAATCCGGGTTACTAAGCTGCGAAGCAATTTAGTATAACATATACGACAGAATCCATTAAGAGCAATTTTAATGGATTCTGTTTTTATATGAACTTTTGATTGATCCTAAATCAGAAAGTCATTGACACTCTCACCGTACGCCAGTAAATTGTACTAGCGTGACACATGCACCTATTAAACAGCTAAAAAATCTCGATTGATGCTCTTTCAACTCCAGCGGTATACCGGTTTAAGTATGTTGTTATTGTTGGTGATCATGTCCTGTACTGATGATGGTTCTAACACCAATAAGGATGGACAGTTATTTAAATCATCAGATGAAGAACACACGAATATTTACTTCGCAAATAACTTAACAGAAAGTGATAGTTTGAATTATTTTACCTATCCATATCTCTATATGGGAGGTGGAGTTTCAGCAGGAGACATCAATAATGATGGCTTAATTGATCTTTATTTTACAGGGAACATGGTTCCTAATAAGTTGTACCTAAACAAAGGCAATTTCCAATTTGAAGATATCTCAGAAGCAGCGGGCGTAGCGGGTGATAATAGATGGTATACTGGAGTGACAATGGTTGATGTCAACAATGACGGCTACCTGGATATCTATTGTTCAGTAGGAGGCAAGTTTGGACCAAAAGAAAATGTCTTGTACTTAAATAATGGCGATCTAAGCTTTACAGATAAGGCTAGTGAGTATGGTCTTGATGATGAAGGTAATAGCGTTCAAGGAACATTTTTTGATTATGATCTGGATGGAGATCTTGATCTATATGTAGCCAACTATCCACCGACTAGCTTTGATGTGCCTAATAGCTACTATCAGTATAAGAAATCTAATGTTAATGATATCGAGACTGATAACCTGTATCGAAATGATGGAAATGAATTTGTAAAGGTTACAGATGAATCAGGATTGAGGAGTTTTGGCCTTTCCTTAAGCGCAACCGTAGGTGATATAAATCAGGATGGTTGGCCAGATTTATATGTGTCGAATGATTTTAGCACTCCAGATTTATTCTACATTAATAATAGAAATGGGACCTTTTCTGAACTAAGTAGGGAGCTGATGAAGAATACTTCGTTTTATGGGATGGGTGTGGATATTGCCGACTTTAATAATGATCAATTATTAGACATTTTTCAGGTTGACATGACCGCCCAAGATAATAGAAGATCTAAAGCGAATATGGCTGGAATGGACCCGACGCTCTTTTGGAGCACGGTTAACTCTGGGTTTCACTATCAGTATATGCAGAATAGTCTACAGATGAATAATGGAACTATCAATGATTCTCTACCAGACTTTAGCAATGTATCCAGGTTGGCGGGGATATCCTCTACCGACTGGAGTTGGGGTCCACTGATGGCAGATCTGGACAATGATGGCTGGAAGGATATATTCATTTCGAATGGAACGCGAAGGGAAATTAATAACAAGGACTATTTTGAGAAAAGGGAGAAATCGCCTAGCAAGTCTGATAGCCTTTTACAACAAAGTCTTAATATACCTACTGAAAGAATAGATAACTTTGCATACCGCAATACTGGAGACTTAAGTTTTGAAGAGGTTGGCGAAGATTGGGGTCTAAATTTCAATGGATGGTCTAATGGTAGTGTCTATGTCGATCTAGACAATGATGGTGACTTGGATATAGTAACGAGTAACATTGATGACTATGCGTCCATATTTGAAA
>CAZFWJ010000036.1:0-34800 GCA_964522505.1 uncultured Saprospiraceae bacterium | reverse complement strand
ATAATGTCAAATTTATTAGTTATACAAATCTGACACACTTTTCAGCATAGCCTCGAAAGGATTGGTTTTTTCACTACTCACTACTCACTACTCACTACTCACTACTCACTACTCACTATCACTACTCACTACTCACTACTCACTACTACCTCCTCGGTATCAGGGTCGTCGGAAAGCTGACAATACTCTCATGCCCATCAGCACTTACAGCTACTACACCAAATAGGAAATTGTCAATCACGATGTTCTCAAGAGTGAAGTCACTCAACTTACCCACATACCTGGAGTACTGCCATTGAGGGGATGTCGTATCTCGCCAGTAGATCTTATATCCCGCTATATGTCCATCAGTAGATTCATCCCAGCGCATTCGAGTTGAGGGTTTCACCGCTCCACCGATCATCAAACTTTCTGGCGGAGGAGGGGCCCAAGCAATTGAGGCTAGTGCGATTGCATTGACGGCAGTGAGCTTAGCAGCATAATCGAAGTTGACATGTTCTAATCGATCGCCATACTCGATGCCGTCTTCTACTCTGATGTCCTGATGTTGTTGGTTGTAGTTTTCATGAGCTTCCATGATTCGGATACCGGCAAAGCCTACATCGTTGAAGGGTCTATGGTGCCCACCTCGCCCAAAACGATCTAGCCTATAGATCATTATCGGATTCATATTAGGCATATAAGAAGTAACCATGCGATGCACGTAGCGCGCCAGCTGTCTGGAAATGCCATCGACCTCGCCACCATAAAATCGTTGCCAGATGCGCTGCTGTTCATTTTCAGTAGGTGGAGCGGCCTCGGAGAAAATTCTGAAGGTGCGATTGTCTACCACACCGTCGATGCCTGTGATATTGCCGATCATATCATTGTTGAGTATGCCGATGATATCTATGCTATCCTTGATAGCTCGTTCCGCCATAATTTTTCCACCAAATAGGCCTTGCTCTTCACCAGATAAGCCCACGAATATGATACTGCTTGAAAAATCGTACTTCGACAATACCCGAGCAGCTTCAAGGACTCCTGCCATGCCAGAGGCATTGTCATTGGCACCAGGAGCGTCATTTACTCCATTAAGAGGGTCAGATATTCTACTGTCTATATCTCCCGACATAATGATATATCTGTCTGGATATACGGTTCCTCGCTTGACGGCGAGTACATTGACAATTTTAGTTGTCACGGGTATCCTTCTGCTCTGACCTTCTTCAATGACGCCACTTAAGTAACTCACCTCGAGGCATCCGCCACAATCTGTACTGATATTTTCAAATTCAGCCTTAATCCATCTACGTGCAGCCCCAATACCTCGAGTCTGCGATACGGTATCTGAAAGAGTATGTCTTGTGCCAAATCCTGCAAGGGTCGTAATATCAGACTCTATTCGCTCTGACGAACAGGCAGAGATAATATCATAGATACGTTGATCCGAAGCAGGTGGGGCAACTTCTTGACAGTATATGTTGCCGCAAAAAATGCTCAAGAGGAGTAGAATGATGACTCTCATATGGATGGAATATTTTCGTATAAATATATCCCAATATGTGCTAATCGTGATCTAATTATAGATGATCCTAGTGGAGCGCTAGGCAACTAAGACCTGCGCAGCTGCTTGTAGTGGAATGGTAATGATAAATCTTGTACCCTCAGTGACCTTTGGATCAATAGCAATTTCGCCACCTATCTGATGACATATCCGGCGACATATCGCCAGTCCTAGGCCGGTTCCATCGTACTCTCTATTATTGTGGAGGCGAGTGTACATTTCAAATACTTCTTCGTGAAACTTAGGCTCTATGCCGATGCCGTTGTCAGTAACTGAGAGGTGATAATTGTTGTCACTAACCTTAGCGTCAATGCGAATCACTTTGATGTTACTCTTATTGTACTTGACACCATTTTCTATCAAGTTTTGAAGAAGCTTATAAAGCATTGTTCCGCAAGTAGCAATGATTGGGAGATTAGCATACTTTATCACAACATCTTTATTTGACTGCTTTGCGACACTCTCAATCTTGGCAATAATTGCATTGGGGTCGACATCTTCTTTAGGAATATCTGTTCCACAATTAATCTGGCTATAGCTTAGTGTTGCATTAATAAGATCATTCATCTGGGTAGCGCCATCTAGTGCAAAGTTGCAATAAGTGTTGGCGTTTTCCATATTCGTACTACTCAGTTCTCTTTTAATCAATCCTAAGAATGAGATCATGGATCTCACTGGTGATTTGAGATCGTGAGTGGCGAGATAAGTTATTTTTTCGAGCTCTTTGTTCGTATTATTTAGTTCTACGTTTTGTTGTTGAAGGGAGCCAATAAGTGATTGAATTTGATCTTCACTGATACGAATTTGCATGATTAGTGCATATCCAATGACCGCTATGTTGACTGCACTAGTGAAGTAAATGATGATTTCAACTGTTGGATTCTGAGTTAAACCTAAAAAGGGAAGATAATTTCTCGAGTAATAAATACTTCCTAGCAATAACACCAGATTGACTCCGATTAGAAATAGACTTGTTCCTTTATTTTTTACAAATAGTGTGGCTACCAATATTAAAACAAAAAACCCACTTGCTATATGTCCTATTTCACCAGATAACGAGCATATTATTCCTGCAAATGACAATGCGAAGAATAGATTATACAGTATTACTGATAAGTTGTAGTAACCATACCTGACTAAAGCATGCATGGATGCTATATATAGTGTGAACACAGATATCAATATTAGCTGAAAACTTGCCCCACTTAAGGAATAATTTAGAAAAATAAGTACGGCAGCAAAGAGATTGTATGTCAATAGAATGTTATAACATTTCTTGACAGAATTGTGGAGTATAGTATCATCTTTAGAGATACCATTGAGTATAAACGATCTGTAAAGAGAGGACATTGTCACCTGCTATTTTTCATCTTGTAAACATAAGACACAGGAGAATCTGGAGTACACCTACGGCGATGTGTTAAAGTTTAGCAGCGAGTTACTCAATTATTATAGCACTTCCTTCAAAATCTGCCATACATTTTCCACCACTATAGTTTGCCCTACTGCGTTTGGATGCTTACCATCGGCAAGATTTAGATCAGGATTTCCAGCGACTCCTTCAAGTAAGAATGGAATTAGGTCTGCGTTATAATCCTCAGCGATCTCGCCAAACATCCCATTAAAACCTATACTATATTCTTGTCCCATGTTAGGAGGAGCCAACATGCCGGCCATGATGACCTTAGCCTTTGGACTGTGCACTTTGACCTTTTCAATTATCTGACGCAAATTGTCGATACTTAAAGATAAGTCCAGCCCTCTCAACATATCATTGGATCCTAAGGCTAAGACAAAGACATCAATCGGCTGCTGTAATACCCAATCAATACGGCCCAATCCGCCTGTTGTAGTTTCACCACTGAGGCCAGCATTAATGACTTGATAAGGTAATCCTAAAGAATCAATTCGATTTTGCACTAAACTGGGAAAGGATTCTTCTTCGTCAAGCCCATAACCAGCGGTAAGGCTATCGCCAAAGAACATGATATTCTTTTTGGATGATGTAGTTGATTCAGGTTTTTTCATCTCAGCAGGGCTATTAGTTGAGTCTAAGACAACATCTTGCTTTGATACAGGTTTATCATTGCAAGCGGATATGATTAGCACGCAGAGACTCGAGAAGATTAATCTCATGAGAAAAGAAGAAGCGGTGTGCGTCATGAAAGTCGAGTTAATAAGGATGATAACGTAAGTTTCATACCCTTAGTTTCATTAAGTATAAGAAGTTATGACGCACATATTGAGTGTGAGTGATCTCAAAAAGACCTACAAAGGAATCAACAGAGAATTAGTTGTTTTAGACGAAATCAATTTTACCGTTGATAAAGGAGAAATTGTGTCTATAGTAGGCCCTTCGGGTAGTGGCAAGACAACACTCCTCGGACTATGTGCCGGCCTCGATACACCTACGAGTGGTCGCATTGTTTTAACCAATGAGGCGATAAGCAGCATGAGTGAAAATGAAAAGGCTGCTGTGCGTAACAAGAAAGTGGGCTTCATATTTCAAAATTTTCAACTCTTGCCTACGCTTACTGCCATCGAGAATGTTATGATACCTCTTGAGTTACAGGGACGCTCTTCAGGAGCGAGGATCAAGGCTAAGGAATTATTAGGTAGAGTGGGCTTAGGAGATAGGTTGACACATTATCCCGCTCAGCTATCAGGAGGGGAGCAGCAGCGGGTGTCTCTTGCAAGAGCTTTTAGCAACGACCCAGAGGTATTATTCGCGGATGAGCCAACAGGGAACCTTGATGAAGAAACCAGTGAAATGGTGGAGAAACTGATCTTCGACCTTAATCAAGAGCAGGGCACTACGATGATCATTGTAACTCACGATCTGGAATTGGCAGGTAAAACACAGCGCATCATAAAGCTTAGAGGAGGAAAAATATCAAGTGATCTGCCAACTAATAGAGCTCAGTAATGGCCAGTATAAAATATCTTATTTCTACTGCCTACCGCGATAGCCGTAAGGATCGTGGCAAGTTAGCGCTCTTCATGAGTGCGATTATATTGGGCATTGCCGCTTTGGTAGCAATCAATTCATTTAATTATAACCTGGTCAAAGATATTGATGAGCAGTCCAAGTCTATTCTAGGCGCAGACATGTCCGTAACTGGCAATCAACCTATACCCGAATCTTTACAGCTTATCTTGGACTCCATACCAGCTCAAGTAGCTCGTGAAGTTGAGCTGTTCACCATGTCATACCTGCCCAAGACTGATGACAGCCAGTTTATTGGTGTTAAGTCTATCGATGGAGGTTTTCCATTTTATGGCAAGCTCTTGACAGATCCTGTGGACGCCCATGATCGCCAGAGAGAAGAGCAATTCATAATTGTTGATCATGGTATGATGCTACAGTATGGCCTTGAGATTGGGGATAGCATTAAGATTGGTGGAGTCAGTATGCTGATCGGTGGGAGATTAAAAAATTCATTTGGGAGTATCTCTGCTGGGTCGAGCTTTGCGCCAAATGTCTATATGACTCCAGAGCTATTAAAGCGTAGCCAATTGATACAGCCGGGGAGTTTAGTTGATTATGCTCAACACTTTATGGTGCCAACAGATTTTGATCCAGATGCTTGGGAGGATATTCATCGTGAGGCGTTTAGAAATGAAAGTCTGCGAATTACCACAATAGATGATCAACGTGAAAACCTAAATGAAGCTTTTAGCTCGCTCAATTACTTTCTCAATCTTGTTGCTCTCGTTTCGTTGATACTTGGCTGTATAGGGGTGGCGAGCAGTGTCATGATCTACATAAAAAATAAGGTGAGCTCCATTGCCATCTTCAGATGTCTTGGGATGACAGGGAGGCAATCCTTTTTGATTTATTTCTTGCAGATTTTATCATTAGGCTTCATAAGTGTATTGATCGGTGCTGCTATAGGAAGTGCGATTCAGATGCTCTTGCCGATCATACTGCGAGACTTTCTGCCCTATGAAGTCGATATGGATATATCGTGGCGCGCTATTGTCGAGGGGGCAGGAATCGGAATCTTAATTACAATGTTGTTTGCTTTGGTGCCGCTTGTCTCGATCAGAAATATAACACCACTCAGAACGCTCCGAGCATCTGTGGATCAAGAAATATCTGGTATAGACTGGCCAAAAATTGCTGTGTATGTGGCTATCGCCTTGAGTATATTTTTATTCTTGTATCAGCTCACAGGGAGCATGCGAGAAGCCATGGTGTTTTCGATTGGATTGTTGATTGCCTTCTTAGTTCTTTTTGGTGTGGCCAAACTCATCGTGTGGGGAGTAAGGCGTTTTTTTCCAACTCGATGGTCCTTTGTGGTACGTCAAGGATTAGCTAATCTTTATCGTCCAAATAATCAGACTCAGACCCTCATTATCTCCATAGGATTAGGTGCCGCTATACTTACTACATTGTTTATTATACAGGGCCTACTCCTCGAAAATGTAGGATCAATGGACGCCGGAGATCAACCTAATATGATACTCTTTGGTATTGAGAAAGAACAAAAAGATGATATCAGGGCACTAACTGAGCAATATGATATGCCCGTAATCCAACAGGTCCCAATAGTCACTATGCGATTAGCAGGATGGCAAGGTAGAACGAAAGCAGATTGGATGGCAGATACTTCAAGAACCGCCAGCAGGTGGGCAATCAATCGTGAGGCTCGAGTCACCTTTAGAGATTCACTCAATGCTGATGAAGAATTGATTGAAGGGGTGTTTACGCCAGAGATTGAGCTAGGAGATAGCATATTTGTCAGTCTGGCAGATAATTATGCCAGATCTATGAATGTCTCTATCGGTGATGAGCTGGTCTGGAATGTACAAGGAGCCTTAATCAAAACCTATGTAGGTAGCATTCGCAAGATAGACTTCAGGAGTATGCAGACGAGGTTTTTCATACTCTTTCCTAATGGGGTCTTGGAGCGGGCTCCGCAGTTTCAGGTGCTCGTCACTAAGTCTCCTAATATCGAGACAACGGCCCGATATCGCAGTGCTGTAGTTAAGGCATTTCCCAATGTGTCCGTCATTGATCTAGGGATGATATTAGTGACCGTCAATGACATATTAACTAAGGTGAGTTATATCATTCAGTTTATGGCAGGATTCAGTATTCTGACGGGCCTTATAGTCTTGATTAGTTCGTTGTTTTTGAGCAAATTTCAGCGGATACGAGAGAGTGTATTGTTGCGCACGCTCGGTGCGCTTCGTCATCAGATATTCCGCATCAATTTTGTGGAGTATCTGCTCATTGGATCACTTTCAGCACTGACGGGGATCATTCTCGCGCTAGTTGGGAGTTACTTCCTCGCTACCCAGCAATTAGAGCTGGAATATGATATACGATGGTGGCCGATTTTATTGGTTTTCCTGATTATCGTGTCATTAACAGTCATTATTGGTCTGCTCAATAGTCGTGAGGTGTTGAATAAATCTCCACTTGAAGTGCTTCGCAAAGAAGTGTAAGTACAATTATTGACTCTGTCAGAATTGTTTGCTCTGCCAATAAAGACGTTTTAGGGATGTCATTATCTTGTAATTTTAGGAGTGTGAAGCGGTCTATTATCTTGGTATTAATATTGTTCGCGCTAGGATTAGCCTTGCTCATATTGTGGCCCAGTCCCATCGATGCTGTAGCCTTTAAACCGGAGCCAATACCCGCTCTTACAGGGCCGTACAATTCTAATAATGCACTTCACGAGATGGAGAAAATCTACGTAGATCAGTGTATAGGTTGTGAAGATCTCTCTCCTAACCCTGATGGATCTATATATGCTGGTGACATACAAGGTAATATCAAGTTGTTAGAAGGTGGGATTGATAAAATCTTGACTAATACGGGTGGTCGCCCGTTGGGTATAGATTACGACACCTTGCGCAACTTATTGATTATTGCTGATGCTCACAAGGGGTTGCTCTCATGGGATGGTTCACAGCTTGATGTGCTTTCTACTGCGTCCGATGGCCTTGAGATGAGGTTTACAGATGATGTAGATGTTGGGCCAGATGGCAAATATTACTTTAGTGATGCCTCAAGTAAGTATGGATATGAGGAAACCATGTTTGACATCATGGAGCATAGGGGCCACGGTCGTCTCTGTGTATATGACCCCAATACAGGTATTACTTCCACCTTGCTCGATGGCTTACAATTTGCCAATGGTGTCGCCACGAGCCCGGACAGTAATTTCGTCTTGGTCAATGAGACAGGTTCTTTCTGTGTGAGAAAATATTGGCTCAAAGGCTCAAGAGCGGGACAGGATGAGGTCATCCTTGGAAATATGCCAGGATTTCCAGATAACATAAGTCAAGGAGAAGAAGGAATCTTTTGGCTGACGCTAATAAACCCGCGCACAGAGGATTTACAATCTCTTTCAAATAATGCTTTTTTGAAAGAGCTGATTGTCAAGATTCCTGGTCTTACAGAATCAGCGGTGCCTGATCCTTATGGATTTATATTGGGGATAGATGGATCAGGAGAGATAGTGTACAATTATCAAGATGACGACCCAAAACTATTGCAGATAACTTCGGTTCAGCAATATGGAGATGAGTTGTATTTTGGCTCGCTTGTAGATAATGGTATCGGTCAGATGACCATCAATTAATAATCACAATTAACAATCATATAATAATGAGACTGAAGAATAAGGTAGCGATAGTAACGGGCGGATCAAGAGGTATAGGGCAGGCGACTGCAGAACAATTTGCCAAAGAAGGAGCAAAAGTGATCATCTGGGATCTCTTAGATGAAGGCGAGGCTGTAGCACAAGCCATAAGAGATAACGGAGGTGTAGCAGAATTTCATAAGATATCAATCACTGATAAAGAGGCAGTAGAGGCAGGTGTCGCTGCAGTCGTTGCCACACATCAACGCATAGATATATTGATTAACAATGCAGGAATCACAAGAGACAAGACGCTACTCAAGATGACTGATGAGATGTGGGATGCCGTAATTAATGTGAATCTTACAGGAATTTTTTATTGCACTCGAGCGGTGGCATCAGTGATGAAAGAACAGAAATACGGCCGAATCGTATCTGCCGCTTCCACAACCGGTTTAAGAGGAAACTATGGACAGACGAACTATGCCGCAACCAAGGCTGGAGTAATCGGGATGACTAAGTCCTGGGCAATGGAACTCGGCAAGTATGGCATCACCGCAAATGCAATCGCTCCAGGATATACACAGACTCCGATGACTGAAGCGATGCCTGACAATGCCAAACAAATGGCCCTGATGGTCATACCTGTCGGATTTTTGGCAGACCCTATTGATATCGCGCACGGCTATGTATACTTGGCTTCAGATGAAGCTAGATTCGTAAGTGGTATCTGTCTTCCGATCGATGGTGGATATACGCGGTAGTATGATATCAATTGATCAACCTAAGGCAGTCAGAAAAGGAGAGGAGCTTGATATTCCTAGGCTCTCCACCTATCTCAGAAGTGTGAACCGCGAATGGGATGGCGACTGGGAGATTAATCAATTTTCTGGGGGATACTCCAATCTTACTTATAACATTATCATCGGAGATCACGATCTGATTCTACGTCGTCCGCCGTTTGGTGCCAATGTCAAGAGCGGTCATGATATGGAACGAGAGTACAAGGTGCAGCATCGATTAAAACCTCATTTTGATCCTGTGGCGCCAGTCTATCACCTCTGTCAAGATCATGATGTAATGGGCTGTGATTTTTATATCATGCAGCGGGTGCAGGGAGTGATATTGAGAGCTGAGGGTCTCGGAGATAATGCCTCTTCGGAGGATTATCAGAAGATATCAGAGACTTGGCTCAAGACTCTTGTTGATCTACATCAAGTGGATTATGATGCCGCAGGATTATCAGATCTGGGAAAACCAGAAGGATATACTCGCAGGCAGATTGAAGGATGGATTCGTAGGTACAAGCGCGCACAAACACATGACCTAAAAGAAGCGAATACTATAATCAAATGGTTAAATAAAGCCATACCAACAAAGGAAGATCATGCGCTCATTCACAATGACTTTAAGTATGATAATGTAATGTTCGCTCCTCATGACTGGTCGAAGATCATCGCAATTTTGGATTGGGAGATGGCGACCATTGGTAATCCTGTTATGGACTTCGCCACCAGCTTAGCTTATTGGGCCGAAGAAGAGGATTTAGCCGTGTTTGGTTCTTTGATAAGTCAACCTACCCATCAAGGCGGCAATCCTAATCGGACACGCCTGATTGAGATGTATGGCTCATTGTCAGGAAGAGATATGAGCGATATTGTATACCACTATGTCTATGGACTATTTAAGATAGCCGTTATTATCCAGCAGATCTATTATCGCTTTCATCATGGACATACTGATGATCCCCGATTTGCGAAGTTAGATCAGGCTGTGCAGGGGTTCTGCTTTAAGGCTCAACGAGCTATAGAAAAGAACCGGGTCAGTCAGTTATTTGGGTGATTCTCAGCAATCCGATTGATCTCATCTGTGAGAGCCACGAGGTGCCCTTCTGTGGTCGCTGGATTCATAATGGTAACCCTCAAGTAAAGCTGTCCTTGGAGTCGTGTAGACACGATATAGAAGCTGCCGCTTTTCAAAAGAAGTTCTCGGATTCGATGATTGACATAGTCGTATTCCGATGGCTCACACCCCACATATCTGAAGCACAGGATATTAGTCTGCGGCCTATGAGCACACTCATAATTCTCATGAGGCACTAAGTGATTATAGAACCATAGCGCCAGAGCAGTTTGACGCTCTACAAACTCCGCTATGTAATTAGGGCCATACTTCTTTAATAGATAATAGACCTTGATGGACATCATAAACTTAGTAGTCTCATAAGTCCTTTTGGCGAGATTGTTAGCATCTATTTTAGACTGATCGAATAAGTAATCGGCCTGTTGTTTGAAACTATTGTAGCCATCCATGTGGTCTTTGAATAATACAGCTGTTGCCAGTGCGGGAGTCAACATCATCTTATGAGCATCTATAATAATAGAGTCAGCATGATACACCCGATTGAGAAGCTGTGATTTGAGTTTTGGAGAAAATATGGCTGCTCCTCCGTGAGCACCGTCGACGTGAAACCAAATTCTTTCTTGTAGACACAATTCGCTTAAGCTGGCTATATCATCGTAGGATCCTGTCGCCGTAGTACAGGCACATCCAACTACAGCCATGATCCGTAGGTTGGGATTGGATCGCAAGGTTGCCACTCGAGCCTTCAAAGCTTCAACATCAACTTGATAGGCCGCATTGACAGAAATTTTGTGGAGATTATTAGGATCCATGCCCATCGTCGTCCATGCCCGATCAATACAGAAGTGGGCCTGTTCTGACACCAGAATATGTATGTCGTCTGCATGAGTATCAGGGTGATTATGATATAGTTTAGCACGTGCTGCAAGAAGAGCTGTGAGATTGGCAAGGGTACCACCAGAGGTTAAGAACCCACTGGATTGATCAGTCTGATACCCTATGTGGTCGGCAAATGTTCTGATGACAACGTGTTCCATCGCTACAGCAGCAGCACCCATCTCATAGATTCCCATCCCGTTGTTCATCAGATCAGAAGTCAGTCCGAGCAAGGCAATCTCAGGTTCTGGCGCAGATACCTGATGGCCTATGTAATGTGGATGATGTAATCTTATCGAGCGTGTAAAGAGCTTCTCATGAAAATCGCTTAGGTCTACAATCTCTTGATTGCTCCAATATTCTAGTTCATCATTTGGCTCGTTCAAGTCGATTACGGGTTTCGCAATATCCAATGAATCTTGTAGATAATTGGATAACTGATCAATCAGCTTATACCCTTGTTTTCTGAAGTCCTCTATTTTTGAAGCATTATTCATGATGCAACATTTAATGTCATACACAAACATAGTTCTTCCATCGCCATCAATGGGTAACAATGTGTCGACCTCAGATATTATATCAATATGATCAGTGATCTAAAGTCTACATATCACGAGCTAGTTTTTAAACGACCCAGTGGGACTTCAAGGGGCGTGCTTAAGACCAAGGATAGCTGGATTATCTATCAATCTGACTTGGCAGAGGTAGGAAGTATAGCTGAGGTATCAATAATTGATGGTCTTAGTGAAGAGTCGTCTAAAGATGTTGAGGAAGAGCTGAAGCGAATCCTTGCAGGAGATCATGGTTTATCAGAAGTGTCATCAGTCAGATTCGCCCAAGAAGTGTTGGAGAATAGCAAAGACGGCAAGGACCCATTTAGATTGTGGGATTGTCCGTTTTATAATGATCATAACCCAATCAGAATCAATGGACTGATCTGGATGGGTGATCGTCAATTTATGTTTGATCAGATTAAACAAAAACTCGAAGATGGATTCGACTGTCTCAAGCTAAAGATTGGTGCAATAGACTTTAACAATGAGCTTGAGTTACTAGCTTATGTGCGATCGCAGTTTTCCAGTGATCAAGTAGAACTGCGTGTCGATGCGAATGGAGCCTTTGACCCTAGTGATGCCTTAGAAAAACTTAAACGCCTTAGCGAATATGATCTCCATTCCATCGAGCAACCCATTAAGCCAAGGCAGTGGCAAGCCCTATATCAACTATGTGAGGATGCACCCATAGCGATCGCCTTAGACGAAGAACTCATCGGTTACAGCTATGACACAGCAGAGCAGATCAAACTGCTTCAAGCTATTAAGCCCCAATATATCATATTGAAGCCCTCTTTAATCGGCGGTTTTGAACAGGCTGATCAGTGGGTAGATATAGCCGAAAGCCTCAACATTGGATGGTGGGCTACGTCGGCACTCGAATCAAATATTGGTCTCAACGCTATAGCTCAATGGGTAAGCACTAAGTCCAATCCGATGCCACAAGGTCTCGGAACTGGCCAACTGTATACTAACAATATATCGGGTCCTTTGACAATTTCTGATGGACATTTGCTGTATCATCCAGATAAGAGTTGGGATACAGCTTCATTTTTAAATGATATTTAGAGGCAATGCTATTACCATCAGATCATGCTTCACCCCAGTATATAGAACAAATCAATCAATTGATAACTGATTGGGAGCTCAAGGAGTCTTTCGAGATGAAGACTTCGGGATCTACTGGTGAGCCCAAGATGATTACTCATAGCAAGGCTGCCATGACTCATAGTGCTCAACTTACTATAGATCGTTTTGGATTGAGTGAGGGAGATATCTTTCTTGTTTGTTTACCTGTTGAGTTTATTGCTGGCATGATGATGGTGGTAAGGGCGGTTACTGCCAGAGCAAAAGTAGTAGCAATCACACCAAGTGCTAATCCGTTGAGATACTTGGATCGAACTATAGATTTTGCAGCACTAACTCCGCTACAGTTGGAGCATGCATTTGCATACAATCCTGAGCGCATCGGGCTAATTAAACAGATCATAATAGGAGGAGCTCCTATAAGCAAGAAGCTGCTGGTACTCATCCAATCATGTAAATTCGAGACTCTATTTTATCATACTTACGGCATGACAGAGGCCATTACACATATTGCTATTAGAGAGTTACAGAAATCTGGCTATTCTGATGAGTTTGAAAGCTTGCGAGGTATTAGTCTTTCTCTGACTGATGATAATAGATTAATAATTAAGGGGGAGCATCTCACTCAGAGCCCTATTGTCACCAATGATATTGTTGAGACGACGGGGACTTCAAGCTTCAGATGGATAGAGCGCGCCGATAATGTGATCAATTCTGGAGGCCTCAAGATATATCCTGCAGCATTGGAAGAACAAATAGATCATTTATTTGACGGTGAGTTTTTCCTTACTGGACAGGCAGATGAGACTCTCGGACAAAAATTAGTGTTGGTTATGGTCGATCAGAATGATCAAGTGGATCAACAGGACCTCATAGTGCGCCTCAAAGCGATGCTTCCCAAGAATCATGTCCCTAAGGAAATCCGTAAAGTAGATGCGCTCTTAAAAACTGCTACAGGAAAGGTCATTAAGGATCTCGGACGATATAAATGATATTGAGATAAACAGATTATTTACGTTTGTGGTTTATATGGCAATGACTGATATGAGTGGAGATGCTTGCATGACTACTTTCAAAGAGACAGACTCCTTTGCAGCCTATAGCTTGCCCGGTTCCAGTGATTTTCGTGTATGCTTTCAAGAAGATTTTTCGAGCACGACCACCCCGCCCAACGTTGGACCTTATTTTGTTATCGCTCCTTTTCGTCGAGAATTAGAGGCCTCAAGATATATAAGAGCCGATCGTGTAATAACCAATCAGGAGTTTAGTCTCACTGTCTCTAATTTTGATTCGGAACAATCTACAGATCGCAATAAATATATCTCCGATGTTGAGCGAATCATAAATGATATTCAAAATAAGAGCTATCAGAAGCTGGTCTATTCGCGCATCATAAGATCGGACCGCAATGGACAAAGCATCTACCAGATATATAAGACATTAGTAGATCGATATATCAACGCATTTGTCTTTTGTTACTACACCCCTGAGGGAGGATGTTGGATGGGTGCAACTCCAGAGTTATTGGTTGAAGATGTGGGTAAAAATTTTCGCTCAATAGCTTTGGCAGGTACTCAGATCGATATGAGCATACCTCTTGATCAGGTAACTTGGAATAACAAGGAAATCGTTGAGCATCGATACCTTAAAGAATATATAGAACAGTGTCTGCACAAGGAAAAAATAGTCTTTACTGAAGGTCAGACCAGAACTGTAAAGGCAGGTAATGTGGTACATATCTCTACAGAATTTTCTATTGAGAAGGCTCAGCAAATCACACAAATGGCTGACCTTTTACATCCTGGACCAGCAATCTGTGGAACTCCGCAAAAAATCGCTCAGCAGTATATAATAAATTATGAAGATCACGATCGTTCAGATTACTGCGGTTATATTGGAGTGGTAGGTATAGATGATTGCAATGCGATCTATATAAATTTACGGTCGATGCAGATATTTAAGAGCCAATTACGGCTTTATGTGGGAGGCGGAATTACCAAAGACTCTATTCCTGAAGCAGAGTGGGAAGAAACTCAAAACAAAAGCCTTACGCTACTCAATGTGATTCAGAATAGCTATAATCATAAATTATGACCTCAGCTAAAGAATCAATAAGTCGACTGGCAGCAATACTGAAGGCCAAGGGCATTCAAAACGTAGTCTTCAGTCCTGGTTCCCGAAATGCACCTTTAATTATAAGCATTGCCAACGATCCATATTTCACTTGCTATAATATTCCAGATGAGCGTTCGGCAGCATTTTTTGCCATGGGTATTGGATTAGCTACCCGTCAGCCCGTCGTTATCTGCTGTACATCGGGGAGTGCTGCTATCAATTATGGCCCCGCTATATCAGAGGCTTACTATCAAAAAATTCCGCTGATCATTCTCACAGCCGATAGACCACAAGAATGGATCGATCAGCGTGCTGGGCAAACTATTAGACAGACGGATCTATATCGTAACTATATCAAGTTTAGCACACAGCTCAGACAAGAAGTTCATGATCAAGATGATCTGTGGTACAATGATAGGCTGATAAATCAGGCTATTGAGACAGCGACATCAGGAGGTGATGGACCTGTTCATATCAATGTACCGCTTAAAGAACCACTTTATGATCAAGTAGAATCATATGCTGATTCGCCTAAGCTGATTTCTAAGTCCAAGACCCATGCATCTCTTTCTAATACTAGAATTGAGGAACTGCGCAGTCAGTTTGATAGTCATGAGAAAGTCTTGGTAATATGTGGACAGCATCATCCAGATCAGAGATGGTCTAAGGCTATTACCAAGTTGTCTAAAGTATCTTCAGTGGTTGTACTCACAGAGCTCACGTCAAATGTTTATGGAGATAACATCATTTCATGTATCGATCGCACGATCAATAATATTGAAGATCTTGATGTAGAACTTTATAAACCGACTTTGTTGATCACATGCGGCTATTCTTTGGTGTCCAAGAAAATAAGGTTCCTACTTCGTGATATGCATATCTCACAGCATTGGCATGTAGATGCCGATGACGAGTTTATCGACACCTATATGTCTCTTACAGACATCATTCCTGTAGGAATAGAATATTTTGTTGAGACAATCATTCGACGGACAGATTCTCTCCAGAATCCATTTAAAAAGAGATGGTTGGACTTGAATACCTACAAGAAAGAAAAACACCGAGAATATCTCGACAGTACTGCTTGGTCAGATCTTAAGGTAGTACATCATGTGATGAATGCATTGCCGAATGATACGCATTTACATATGGCCAACAGTACGTCGGTAAGATATGCACAGCTTTTTGATGTTAATGAAACGCTGACATTCCAATGTAATCGTGGGGTCAGTGGGATAGACGGATGTAATTCGACAGGTGTAGGATATGCTACCTGTAACACAGTCCTTAATGTGTTGATCACAGGAGATTTGGCCTTCTTTTATGATGCCAATGCATTTTGGAATGCGTATGTCCCTGCTAACTTTAGGGTGCTCATTCTTAATAACCAAGGTGGAAGTATATTTAGAGTGATCAATGGGCCAGCTACTACCGAGCATTTGGATAGGCATTTTGAGGCTCATCATAAGACAAGAGCGGGAGGTATCGCCAGCACACATGGACTTACGTATTTATCTGCGGATGATGATGAGTCATTAAATCATGGGTTAAGACAGTTCTTTGGAGAGTCATCTGAGGCTATAATTTTTGAGGTGTTTACTCCACGATTAGAAAATGATAAAGTCCTTAAAGCATACTTCCAACACATAAGAATAGGTACAAATTAGATCGTACTGATAGATAGGTTACGGAGAAACCCGTGGTAAGACCTATATAAATTTTATATAAATCATTATCTTGACATCGATATTTTCTGCATCTGCTGCGCCCCACTAATGCACAGAAAACATGCCTTATATGGACCAAATGAGAACAAGCTATGCTAAAGTCTAAGATACTTACTGTAGATGATCGTCGAGTGGATCGCATATTGTATATGGAACTGCTCGGATACGAGAAATATGAATTCTTTGAGTTAGATGATGGAGAAAAGGTCGTCCCATTCTTAAAAGAGAATAGAGACATTGACGTCATACTTTTGGATTGGCAGATGCCCATTATTGGGGGATTAGAGACCTTAAAATTAGTAAAAGCTAACCCTGATATAGCGGAAATCCCAGTCATAATTATTACAGGCTTAGAAGATGAAAAAGTTCTCGAACAAGCATTTGACTACGGCGGTGTAGACTTTCTGCAAAAGCCTGTTATGGGAGTGGAGCTTATGTCGCGAGTTGATAATGTTCTGAAACTATCCAAGGCTCAAAAGTCACTTCAGCGGCAGAAAGATCAACTGGAAGAACTCAATAGGATAATCACTGTCCAAAAAGATGAATTGCAGTCTTCTATAAAAATTAAAGAGGAGTTAGCTGAATTAAAAAGGATCGAGCTAACTCAAGAGCTCGATGATAAAAAACGCCGCCTGATAACGATGGAGGTGGAGTCCTCTAAAACAGGTAAGTCAATGCAGGGGCTAATTGAGATACTTGGAAAGTGTGTAAATCAGATAAAATCCGAGAATGCAAATAGTGAGTCGCTACGAGGATTAAAGAAGCTTGAGAAAGCTATGAATGATCTCATCAGTGGCGAAGACAATTGGGGCGAGTTCAAAAAAGTATTTGAGTCAACGCATCCAGAGTTTTTCAGTGAGCTCATGAGGATCAATCCCAAACTTACTTCTCTTGATCTCAAGCATTGTGCTTATATGAAAATGAATATTGATAATTATGACTTGTCAAATATTCTAGGGGTAGAGATGAAGAGTATCCAAATGACGAGATACAGATTAAAGAAGAAGCTGAATCTCGATGCCGAGAAATCGCTTCGTGAGTATGTTCTCAGTATTTAACTTGTTTAAAAGATTATCAGACAAGCGACTAACTACGTAGTCGTTTTCTCTGCAGTTGGAATAGACAATTCAGCCAGTTCAAACCAGAACCTGTAGACATGCTTGATCATATCAAAAAAGTCCAATACATCGAGGGGCTTAATCAGATAGGCATTGGCGCCGTATTGATAGCATGTGTTGATATCCAAATCTAAATTGGACGTGGTTAACACAATCAGAGGAATCGACTTTAATGTAGGATTGCTCTTATAGAGTTTGATAATTTCATCGCCTTTAAAACGAGGCAAGTTAAGATCACAGATAATTAGATCTGGGAGATCCTCATAATCATTATTCACAATATTGCGATAATATTGATGGGCTTTTTCGCCGTCGTCAAGTACGGACAAATCTATATTGAGGCGGTTGGCTTTAATAGCCTCCTCGATCAGCTTTATATCACCTATATTATCTTCAATAAGAAGAATTTTCTTTTTGTTGTAGTTATTAGTCATTTAGTCACTCTAGAGTAGGCGCTCTGTGGCGCGCACAAAGATGATGCTTATTTCATGATGAAATAGCAACAATTTGCCTACATATTATATCACAACATTATACACGACCCAAAACATTCGCATAAAGAATGGGACTGTACGATTTACGTAATAAATATATTTATATAATGTTCATTCTTGTACTTAATATTATCATAATCACTATTAAGTAATTGTATGGCTTGTGACATTTAGGATCTTTTTTCAACAGTTTATAAGTGGAGTTTCGGCAACAGATAGAAATGGAAAATAGCAAGTGATTGAACTTTCGGGACATCCCATTTATGCATGGGATAATTGGGTTTATTCTGTTTATTCATATTCTGTGTATAATACTTTTGCTGGGTTAGGTAATCTATACCTATCCGTTATGCCTGTATTGAACCCATCTCATCAATAGTGGATCGTAGGGGTGATAAACTAATTTTTCTGTACTGGGATCTATGGTCGTATATACTAGTTCATTGTCAACTAAGTATCCTATGGATAGCCTGACCGTACTGTGGGCGCCGAGCTTATAAGTTTGAATGAACTTACTGGAGGTGATGTTGATGACCTCTTCTGCCATAGCTATGGCCTCGAGTAATTGCCATTGCTTGGATGAGCTTAGATTCTTATACGTGTAGTATACATTTTCATTCTCTTGGAGCAATTGCAACTTTATATCGTTGATATCTTGATTAGAAATCGTCTTATCCACAGATTTATAAGAGTATAGTCTATTACAAAAGTATTGCGTGTAATACGTATGTGATTTAGTCCAGCTGAGTATTTCATCTACCATGTCGCCCGCTATCTTATATAAGCCTTGTTTGAAGTGATGCGTAATGAATGATTTATATTCATTACGATTAATCTTATTGAGTTCCATGAGTTGGGTAGATCGATACAGCGCTTTTTTTGGCGTGGCAAAGAGATTCAGTAGCATGTGTTTTTTGCTTCCTGAAAATATGAAGCTGACATTCTGAGTCTCTTGCATAAAGGCTCGTAGCGTTGCAGCTATCCTTGACTCAGCATAGCTTTCTATTTGCTGAAATTCATCGATGGCCATAACTACATTCTTCTTACTTTTTTTGATAAATGAAAAGAGGGTATCCAATCCAATCTTTAGATCCTCGGGTGTTTTTATGTCCAGTTCTATAGTAGGATTACCTGTTAATGTATCCATTGAGATTTTTGGCTTCAGGCGTGATAGTGATTGTAGGATGCTGCTGAAGAAATTATCGTTAGTACCCTTGAATATGCCGAGTGAAGCCCCGATAAGTTTATTGATGAAGTCATTTTCATCTTTAGTATCAAGAATGTCGATATAGATCCCTTCGAAATTGTGATCCTCTTTTTTCATGGCTTCAAACACATGATGTATCAAGCCTGTCTTTCCTATTCTACGTATGGCATAGAGAGTGATGCTGCGATTGGCGCTGATGGCTTCGATAATCGCTGTGGTTTCTTCCTCTCGATCACAGAAGTATAGTGGCCCTCGATAGTGTGTTACGGCAAAAGGATTCATGGCATGAATTATGCAACAAATATAACATAAAATATATGATATAAAATATATGACATAAAATATGTCATAACAAATACAATCTAATTTAATCCTACCATTTCTTCATCTTTTTAGCGCGCTTGGCTTTTACTCTGGCCTTTCGAGTCAAGACTTTTCTATTATTCGTCTTGGTTTGTTTGACGGCATCGCCCTTTAAATTCTTGGCTATGGTCGGCGCTTTCGTAAGCTGGTTCTTCATCTTAATCTCAGGGATCTCATATGGGATGAGCTCAGTGCTTATCTCAACATCCTCAGGGACATCGACCATGGTAATCTTCAGATTCATCAGAGCCTCAATGCTCTCATGAATCTCTTTGTCTTTCTCCTCGATGAAGCTATGGGCGATGCCATCTTGATCCGCACGCCCAGTTCTACCGATCCGATGCATATATTTTTCAGGATTGTCGGGTAAGTCAAAATTGATTACATGACTCACGCCATCAATGTCAATTCCTCTGGCAATAATGTCAGTAGCAATGAGGAGTCTTTTTTCACCAGATTTAAACTCCTCAACACTTCTGAATCTCTGATTTTGAGATTTATTAGAGTGGATGACGGCACTATGTTCCCCCTGCTCTTCCTCTATAGCTCTGATGAGTATATCCGCCAGCTTCTTAGTCGAGACGAATACCAAAACTTTATGATAGGTCTCTTCATCCTGTACCAGATGAAGTAATAGATTCACCTTACTCTTAAAGTTGGGGATACGATAAGCACTCTGAGAGATATTCATCAATGGCGTCCCAGTTGGTGCGGCCTCGATTACCTCTGGATTATTAAAAAAGGTCTCGATAAGATCATGAACCTCCTCGGTCATTGTTGCAGAAAACAGCAGGTTTTGCCTTTTGGCAGGGAGTAAGTCTAGCAACATAATGAGTTGATGTCTGAACCCTAAGTTGAGCATCTCATCAACTTCGTCAATTACTAATTTTTTGCAGTATTTCAGATTAAGGGCCCCCTTGAGTGAGAGATCCATCAACCTGCCAGGAGTGCCGACTATGACATCAAGACCTGCTTCGACGGCTGCTACTTGATTGCGAATATTAGTACCACCATAGACGCCTACCGTCTGTACATTCATATAATTTGTCAGACTTTCAGTAGCTTCTACAACTTGAGCTACCAACTCTCTAGTGGGAACCACTATGATAATTTGAGGATGTCGATCCTTTCTAAATTTCCACAAGCGCAATAGCGGCAGAAGGAAGGCCAAGGTTTTACCAGTTCCTGTCTGTGCTACGCCGATCACATCTCTACCAGACATAATTGTGCTAAAACTGGCCGCCTGAATATGGGTAGCAGTATCAAACCCTAAATCATCAAGGGCTCGAAATAATCCTTTGTTGAGGTTAAAATCACTAAACCGCATATTGGAGTACCTTTTTTGTCCCACAAAGATATCTGTATATTGTACAGTTCACATCATCTCTAACTATAGTGATCTTACATCTACTAATAATGATCCTTCTCTATCTATTTGATAGGCAGAAAATGCTCAAATCTACATGAGATTAATCCTATTTTGGGCTCATGCGATTAAACGATATACAAACCTACTTTAAGATCCAGTTTGGCAATCCAGATGTATCATTAAAATCCCCAGGAAGAATCAATATAATTGGAGAGCATACTGATTATGGAAATGGATATGTACTGCCAACAGCTATCGATCGCTGCACTTATTTTTTCGTTTCGCAGAGCAAGCATTCTCAACATGATGTACATGCCTATAACCTCAACGAATCCATTCATCTTGATATGGGTAATGAAATCCTCACACATGGGTGGAGAAAATATATAGAAGCAGTATTTATTATTTTAAGAAAAGCCAGATACCCAATAGGGCCCACTAATATGGTTTTTGGTGGAGATATTCCCCTCGGAGCGGGTATATCGTCCTCAACTGCATTGAGTTGTGGATGTATATATGCATTGTCCGAGCTATACAATCTGAACTTGTCAAAAGAAGAAATAGCCTTGTTGTCACAGCAAACCGAACATCTCGTGGGTGCAAAAGGCGGCCTTATGGATCAATATGCTATACTGTTCTCCGAGAAGGGGTATGCCATTCAGTTAGATTGTCTCTCCCTGACTAATAAGATGATACCCATTCAATTGGAGGGCGTACGATTCTCATTAATTAATTCTAATATACCCCACGATCTGTCTTCATCTGATACCTATAATATGAGAAGAAAGATAGGCGAACAGGCTCTGGCTCTCATCCAAGAAGAGGATGCCTTATTAAAACGTTTGAGTGATCTTACGCCACAACAATTAGCGACCCTCAAGTCACGGCTGCCCTCATCAGAATATGATAAAATCGATTACATATATCAAGAGAATAAAAGAGTACAACAAGTGACTAAACACCTGTTGGATGGAGATGCTAGCGCTATTGGAAAATGCTTAAATCAAACTCATCAAGGATTAAGTAAGCAATATGGGGTGAGTCTTCCAGAAGTAGACAACCTTGTAGACATCGTTGTCAAGAAGGACGGCATCCATGGCGCTCGCATGATGGGTGGCGGTTTTGGCGGTAGTGTTTTAATCTTAGGAGAATCAAAATCAATGGAGTCTAATCTTCAGGATACGCTTGAGGAATACCATGCCAATACCCAAATTCGAGGAGAGATTATTGATTTTGAACTCGCCGATGGAATCGAGTTGATAGCCTAATATATTTATGATTTTATCCTGCCTATTTCAGCTGATAAAACCGCCACTTACTACTAAAATTATCATTTAACTCTTGACCAGTAAGTAGTGCTCTGACCATTTCTACGGGCATTGCATTCTGCGACATCACGGCGTCATGATATTCTTTATAGCTCATCTTACCAGAGTCTACCAGCTCTCGCTTGAGTGCCATAAATTGTAACCCACCAGTCATGTATGCCAACTGATACAATGGTCCATAACCAGCTGTAAATGATCGCCTGACTTCGCCCTCGGCATTGGCTCGCTCAAAGCCGACTCTCTCAACCAAGAAGTCTATACACTCTTGTGGTGTCCAGTTACCAAGATGGTAATTGAGTGAGAATATGATTCTTGCACAGCGGTGCATTCGCCAGAAAAGCATACCGATACGATCCTCAGGTCCTCGAGGAAAGTCAAGGTCCCATAACAGTAGTTCCCAATAGAGTGCCCAACCCTCTGTCCAAAAGGGGGTCCGAAATGATCGGTAAGCTTTATTTCGCCTGTTGACGAACTGTTGTAAGTGGTGTCCAGCAATTAACTCATGATGAACTGTAGCACGGTTGAAGTGAGGATTGTTTCCTCTCATACTCATCATCTTCTCTTCATGAGTCATATTATCTGTAGGATATGCAATCTGTAAAACTTCGCCTCCTAGGAAGAACGGAGCTATACGCTGGCGCTCAGGAGATAGCATGGTCATGCGCCATGTTTCTTCGGCCAAAGGTGGAATAGTGAGGAGATCGTGCTCCTTCAGAAAGGCAATCGATTGATGATACAACTCGAGCATCGCTTCAGGCTGCTCGCTGACATCAACTCGAGTTTGCTTGACAGCCTCTTGAGCAGCTCTCCAGTCATCGCCATAGCCCATTTCATTACTTGCTCGTAGGAGCTGTTCGTCACACCATTTGAATTCTTGTTTTGCGATGCGGATGAGCTCTTGAGGAGTATATGGGATCATCTCGTAGCTGAGAAGTTCTTGGACGGCACTGACTCCTATAGGTACACCGAGGATTCCACTGCCATCATCTTCTATCTGAGACCTAGGATCAATCTTCTGCTCAAAGACTTGTGCATACGCAGACATCTCCTTATGCAAGGTATTATAGGGCTCTGTAACCCACCATGAGAACTGTGGATCATAGCCATTGTAAAACTCGTAGATACTCTCCAGTCCATCAATTTGATTTAGTATGGTTTGCTTTGCTCTTTTTGCTAGCGCTGGCGTTAAGAATGGATCGCTATCAGTTAATGTTGTCCGAGACTCAGAGATGGCTTGATAGATATCGGTTAAGGATTGAGCTGCTGCAAGTGCATCAAGCTTATATCCACGGCGTCGCTTCTGCTCAATAGGATATATAGCTTCACCAGGAGAAAGCCAATCTTTGATTGAAGCATACTCCTGATTCTCTTGATTCAGATTTTTGAGCCCACTCTCTATATTACGCTTAAAAAGAAGATAATCTACCTGGCCACCCTGAGAGAGTTGATCAAAATCATAAGTATCCAATTCAGAAAGATAGCTCTCATAAAATTGTGTGAATCGAGCTCTACGCTCAGGGCTGTTGTGCATATAATAAAAGCGATTCAAACTACCATTGTCGGCACGATATCGTGTCATCAGTTCATAAAGTTCACTGGCTTGCTCGATGAGTGGTTGTTGTGCGCAGACCTCAGTGAGGGACCATAGACAGAGGAGGAATAGTAGATTCTTCATGTTCTAAATCTACGATTGTTTAGAGTTTTATAGAAACCTCTGTGCAACTCCAGATTTCATTAGATCTTTATTTTGGATCACGCACATACTAACTAGCCCATAAGGATAGACATCCAGGGTGAAAGTGAATTCTATGGATTGTTTGGCTAATTTCTGTAGCAGTCGGATCTTTAAAAGCGTATGCTTATTAGGTATGCTATGAATATCGATTTTAACAATAATTCCTGCTATTATGCTTGTTACATGTCATAAGATATAATTACGGTTCTTTTATAGAAGTTGAGGCTGGAATAATGCTAATTTCAAAGCGCCTGTTAAATTATAGCATTGACTAATAGTGTATTACGTCCGGAGATGGTTGAGCGGACAACTGCCTTTAACCAGCAATAAGAAAGAGAATAGATAGCCTTCTTAAATCTGCAAATTATTTGCTCTTAAGGCCGCACAGATAGATAGTTAACGTCTCTCACCCAATTTCCATGGTTTCCATCTCCCGCCTATAGGGTTTACCATCATATGGATAAGATGCATCATGTATATTTTTACAAAAGCCACGAGGAACTGTAGTCTTCCCATAATATGATAATCGACCATTCATATCGATATTATTTGCTGATCCTATAGGGTGAAGCATCTGAATTCGGTACTAATTATTATACCCTATTACCTATGAAAATATCCATGATCTCTATCCTGAGCCTGCTGGTCGCTATCAGTTTGCAATCCCAATCGCTAACTATCGGAAAGGGGATTAATGATGGCGTAATAATCACAACCAGCCATGAGTCAGTTGAAGGCAGTGCTTCAAACACGCTATCGACAAGAGGATTCTCTCCTAATCTGAATGCTGCTTCTCGATTTTTATCGCAGTCCACTTTTGGTGCGAGCTACGAGGATATCATAGCTGTCGTAGATATGGGTTTAGAGGATTGGGTTGATGCACAATTTGAGATTCCGGTTGGTGGACTTATGTCTGATGAAGTCATGCGGATAACGGAGGAGAAGAATGTCGGAAACAATGATCCAGAAGGTGGTGCATTCCTATGGTTTTACCAAGATGCTTGGTGGAATTATCACTTTAGGAATGAGGATGAGCTACGTCAGCGTATGGCATTCGCCTTAAGCGAGTTATGTGTAATATCGCTGTTTTCATCACTCGGTGATAGTCCTTATGCCTTAGCTTCTTATTACGATATGCTACTCAATAATTCCTTTGGTAATTATCGGACGATCTTGGACTCAGTAACTTACCATGCTGGCATGGGAGAGTACCTCACCTATATGAATAATTCGAGGACGGATACGATATATGAGATAGATTACAATAGTCCTTACCCTTTTGATACACTTGATGTACAGTTTACTTTCCCAGACGAGAACTATGCCCGTGAAGTAATGCAGTTATTTACGATAGGCTTATTTGAACTTAATAATGACGGCACTCGTAAAAAAGACAATAACGGAAACGATATACCTACCTATGACAATGAGGATATTGCGGAGTTTGCTAAAGTGTTTACAGGCTTCTCCTACGGGGATAATGAAGACTTTGATAGAGGTCCGGGGGATAATGAATTAACCTATCTGCAGACTATGCAGATCTACGAAGAATATCACGAGCGAGGCCCTAAGCATCTCTTGAATGGTTTCGTTATTCCTGAGCGATCAGGAGCTAACTGGCCATATCAAGATGTACGAGATGCATTAGATAATTTATTTAATCATGATAATGTGGGACCATTCGTTGGGCAATTTTTGATACAGCGATTCGTCACCTCTAATCCCAGTGCAGCATACGTGTCAAGAGTTGCTGATGCCTTTAATGGTGATGGACCTTATGGCACCGAGCGAGGTGATTTGCAATCAGTCATCAAGGCCATACTATTAGATGATGAGGCTCGGACATGTGCTTTTAGCGATGCATCTGATGCTGGCAAACTGCGGGAGCCATTTATCAGATATGTTCAGATCGGAAAGGCATTTGATGGACAATCATCGAGCGGAAGGTATCGCAATGTGCTGTTTCCTGTCTATGATCGTATAGAGCAGGCTCCATTAAATTCACCCAGTGTCTTTAACTTCTTTCAGTCTGATTTTCAACCTATAGGAGATATTGAAGATGCGGATCGGGTAGCACCAGAATTTCAGATTGTCAATGCCCAGAGCATCGCAGGTTATATCAATGGTCTGTCGGAGTGGCTCATCAGAGAACGGTACACTACAGCATGGTCATTGTATAACAATGAACCAAACGTGGATACTTATCACACGATTCTATCTTTTAATGACGAATTAGCGATGATAGATGATGTGCTGGTGCCTCAATTAGTGGAACGACTTAATCTTATACTAGCACATGGTAAGCTAAGTGAAGCGACTGCCGATATCATTATAGAGGCCGTCAGAGCATTTGATTTAGGGTTCAACGATGAAGCAAGGATCGCTCAGGCCAAAGTGAGACTGGCGGTCATGCTTGTGATGTCTTCACCAGATTATCTCATCAACCGATAAATCCCAATACACAATGGCAAAACATAAAATATCACGCAGATCATTTTTAGGCCAAGCTGGCTGTGCAGCGATGGGTTCAATGACATTCTTAGATTCGGCTTTACAACTGGGAATGATAAATACCGCAGCAGCACGACCACATATCATCGGCTCGGAGGGAGACTACAAGGCGATCATCTGTATCCTTCTCGCTGGAGGGGCTGATTCGCACAATATGTTGATCCCTTATGATCAAGGTGAGTACGACTTATATGAAGATTTCAGGGGAGACTTGGCGTTAGATCGTAATGCCTTAAGGGCAACGAGTATTACTGATAGTGTTACTGGTCGGCAGTTTGCGCTCCATCCACAGTTGGTCAAGTGCAAGAGTCGATTTGATAGTGGAGATTTAGCTTTATTATCTAATGTCGGCACTCTTGTAGAGCCAATCAGTTCGGTCAACGAGCTTTACTCAAGCAGTATTCAACGTCCATTGGGATTGTATAGTCACTCTGATCAGATCATGCAGTGGCAGACTTCAGTGCCTCAAGATAGAAGCGCAGTCGGGGTAGGGGGTCGGATGGCTGACATCCTGAGAGATATGAATACGATTGATGAGGTTTCGATGAATATCTCGCTAGCAGGGCGCAACAGATTTCAGGCAGGAAATGAAGTTGTGGAATATGCAGTGGGTAATCAAATCCAAGATTTGGGTGTTGAAAACTTTCCGCCATATTGGCCCAAATCTGGCTCTATGTCAGAATTGCGTAATAATGCCATTCAAAATATTGTAGAGCAAACCTATGCTAACATTTTTCAGAGCACTTATGGAGATCTTACTAACCAGACTTTTCAAAGCTTAGAGGTCTTCCAGTCCGCTCTTGAAAGACGCCCAGGGTTTACCCATACGTTTGACGAGTTCAGATTATCTCAGGATATGAGAATGATGTCCGACATCATCAGTGTTCAGAATCTATTGGGTGCCAACCGTCAGATGTTTTTTACTGTTTTCGGAGGTTGGGATCACCATGATGAGGTCATCATGGCGCAACAAACTAAGCTTGCCCAATTAGATAAAGCGCTTGATGATTTATACATCGCATTAAGAGAATTAGGTCTGAGAGATCAGGTTACGGTCTTAACGATTTCAGATTTTGGGAGGACCTTGACATCCAATACTGGTGGCTCGGATCACGCTTGGGGAGGAAACATGTTAATGCTAGGAGGTGCTGTCAACGGAGGACGAGTGTATGGAGACTATCCGGAGCTTAGAGAGGATAATCCACTCAATATCGATAATAGAGGGCGCTTCATTCCACAGATTGCGAGTGATCAGATGTATGCCGAGTTGGCGTTATGGTTTGGTGTATCACCTAATGATCTCAGCTATATCCTGCCTAACATCGGCAATTTTGATACACCAGGCAGTCTAGGTTTATTCAATTCTTAATGCTATATGAACTATAACAGTATGCTCAAAGTCTCCTATTTCTCTATATTATTCAGTCTCATTCCGATAGGTCTATGTGCCCAGTGTATAGGAGAACCCGGACAGGTATCTTGGATGATTTGGGAGAATGATACTCCGATTTTCAATCTTGAGAACCTGCAATATGATGACACTTATCCTACTGGCCCAGATCAGTTGCGAGTGCTGAATTCTACAAACACCAATTGTAATTATGATAACGACTATAGCTCATTGATCAGAGGATTTATAACCCCAGCAGTAACAGGCACCTACCTATTCAATATTACGGGAGATGATCTGATAAATTTGTTCATCAGTGAGGATGATCGATATCCGAGTTATATGGATACCACGGCTATGCTGCCAGGAAGTACAGAAGAGAAACAACATAACAAATATGTTAGCCAGACCTCTACGCCGAGGCAGTTAGTAGCGGGCACGGCATACTACTTCGAGATGCATCACTACGAGAGAGGAGGACGCGATTGTGCCCGGCTATTTTGGGATCTTCCTGGTGGTCAAGATTCTGCCTGGCAAATCATCACATCGCCAAATTTAGCAGACGTATGTGATATTATCTGTTCTCCACAAGGAACGCCTTGCGATGATAACAATCCAAATACACACGATGATCAAGAAGATGGATACTGTAACTGTTTAGGTGGCCCTAATAGCACTCAACCAAACATCGGAGAACGGGGAATGTTAGAAGCATACGTTTACGACAACATAGAGAGTGCTCCATTAGAAGATCTATATCTACATCCGAATTATCCAGCGGCACCAGATTATATGTTTGTACACGATGGAGGACTCAATGCATTTTGGGAGGATGATCTTGAGGATACTGGACTGTTGATGAAAGGATTTTTGCAAGTACCGATAGACGGAAATTATGATTTCAATATTACAGGTGTAGGAGAAACTACATTTAGGATAAACAGAGTACCCAGTACTATTACTATAACAGATAGCATATTTACAGATCGATACTATATGGGATTTTATGACCATGAGCTCGAGAATGTACAAAGTGGTATCCAGACCTTATCCGACCTTAGCTTGAACGCTGGGGAGTTCTATTACTTTGAACTAATTCAAAAAAATCCACACTATGGTAATCGTTTCACAGTCTTTTGGAATGGACCACACCATAATGACGACAGATGGCATCGTATAGCACCAGTTAACCTGTACAATTATGATGATCCGTTGCTATGTGTACCTGTTGGAACAGCCTGTGATGATGGCAATCCGCTTACAGCGAATGATCAGATAGATAATGATTGTAATTGTATCGGAATTCCTTGTACTCCCATGTTGGATTGTGATGATCCTACTGCGGACATAATCACCTATGATTATTGTGAAGTTGCCGATCAAGTGAGCAATAAGGCTTCAGATTCATGGCTGAGTTGTCAGGCGTCGCCAAGTCCATATATCGCTGATTTTTCCGGCACAGATTACCACTGGATTCATTATGATTTAGGCGACGAGTATATGCTTGGACAGACTCATGTATGGAATTATAATGTGGTAGGCTCGACTAACTTAGGATTTGGGAATGTCGCCGTTCATTATTCTATTGATGGATCAGAATGGTTCTTTTTGGGGTTCTATGAATGGGCTCGTGCCACGGGCAACAACAGTTATAGCGGATTTAGTGGTCCGGACTTTGGACAGGTGTCGGCTAGATTCGTGCTATTCACGGATGTTATTCCAACATCGGAGTGTCGAGGGATCAGTAAGATCACTTTTGATGTAGAGCTCTGCCAAGAGCGTGGGAATGTCTGTGACGATGGTGATATATCAACGTTTAACGATCAATATGATGATAAGTGCCAATGTATTGGTTACACAGTTGAGGAATTGGACTGTGTCATCGACACCTTATTTATCTATGAGGATGATATCACTTCTAATGAATTTCATGCTATCAGAGCACTCATGTCAGAAAGCAGTGTGTTAAATGAAAATGAAGTTAACTATAGAGCTGGTAGGGAGATCCTTTTAAATTCAGGATTTGAAGTGGAATTAGGAAGTGAACTAACCGCGGATATAGAAGATTGCCCTGAGGCATCAATAGCTATAATTGATTCTAAATCTGATGAGAAACTTTTAACGAGAACTCAGCGACCAGAAGAATCGTTGCAAGTCTGGGATCTAGAAGGTTCTGACATTCAGACTATAAGAATCTATGTGCCTAAAGCTACTCAGGTTACGATAAGTATATTGGATAGGACAGGTGCCAAGGTTACGCCAAGTTCATCATGCAACTATAGAGATCATGGGGATCACTATAAGCGTATCAATACGCATAAGCTAAATTCTGGAGTATATACTATACGTATGGATACTCCATCTGGAAGTTATAGAGATAAGATGACTGTACTATAGTTAGCTAGTCGCTCTCTGATAAATAATAAATATCAATGAGAGTAGTAGGATTCCTCCTAATGTCATCCAGAAGTGCTTTCGATTTTGTACAGGATCATGGAGATGACCATCACCGATCTCAAAGCTTAAGGTAGCCCAGTTAGATTCATGGGTCAAACCAGGTTCGTCAGATTGGGACATATGGATCGTCCGTAGATAATGAATACCCTCTTCTTCAACTTTGAATGTGAGCATACCGTGCTCATCAGTTTCTAGCTGAGTTGCATCGTGGTGATGATGCTCACTCTCTTCATCATCTGTATGTACGTGACTATCATGCTGAGGTGTGCCGAGATATACAAGCTGCTGAGGGAGTGGCTTGCCATCTCTAAGCAGCATGACTCTCATCTTATAACCTTCCTCAAGCTTGTAGGGGTTAGTCAGCGGTAGAAATTCTATTGGGTATCCTAAGTTGATATTCCAATCTGTGGTCCATTTTTCTCCTACTTGAAATATTGTCTTCACATGTTTAGAGTACTTTTCGACTGCGGGTTCATTAAGTGCTTCATTGTCCTTGCGCCATTGCAACATGTCTATCACTCCATCATGCTCTAGATATTCATTAAAATCTTTGGCATCCATCTCGATGTTTTTTGCACGAGTAGATACTCCAGCTACATAAGTGCCTTCATCGCCAGTTGTAAAGTGTAGGAGAGTAGTCTTGCCCTCTTCAGTCCATGCTGTAGAGTCCATTCGACTCCTCTTACTATTTCCGATGATGCTTACATCAATCATGCGGTTGCGATCGATGATGTTATCACTGTTATCCCATGTGCCATTGTATAAGGCAATAACGGCCTCAGTATTGGGCTGGAGATAGTATCCTCGTGGCTTGAGGAACATGTCGTGGCTACAGAGTACAACGGTTATTAATGACAGGAATAGGGCACGTCTCACGCTGTTCATCATTTTGACACTAAGATAATCCTACATCTGTAATTATCTTATCTCAAATGACAGGGGTTCTAATCACTTATCTCTCAACTTAGCGAGTAATCGTAATATTTCAATATATAGCCACACCAGCGTAATCAATAAGCCAAAGGCTCCATACCATTCCATATAGCCAGGTAGTCTGCCACTTTCAGATCCACTCTCGATAAAGTCGAAGTCCAAAACTAAATTGAGAGCGGCAACTCCTACTATAATCAGAGAGATGACTATTCCTATCGGACCTGATTCATGCAAGTAGGGGATGGAAAAGCCAATGAAATGGCCTAAGAAACTAATGATGTAAACGAAGAATATACCTATGGTAGCGGATACGACGGCAAGACGAAAGTTCTGCGTAACTTCTATTAGTCCTGACTTATAGCATAACAGAAGGGCAAAAAATACCGACACGGTTAGAAATATGGCTTGCAATACGATGCCGCTATATGCTGTTTCATATTGATGTGAGATGATGCCGAGTGCGGTCCCCTCAAGGAGAGCATATGCTGGTGCTGTAGTCGGTGACATGCTCTTCTTAAATATCGTAATCATCGCCGTCAAGAATGCTAAGATGAGACATCCTATTAAGACGCTCTGCATATGAGCGGCATAGCTAGGGATACTAGCAAATCTCCAAGATCCTACAGCGGCGGCGACTAAGAGTGCTACAAGAAACATAGACTTAGACACCGTGCCTTCTAAAGTCATGATATCATTATAGACGCCATCATCATGTAATACGTCTTCAAAAGTATCGTTTAGAGCAGGATTATTACCTCTCACTGTAACTGTTGTGTTAATGTGCCGTTAATGACAATGAAAGCAAACTTCATAGCTTGCTAAAACAACTAATTATACATTAAAAGATTCCGATGCCCAAGTTTCTTCTGTTAATTACAGGAATTTTCTCAGTTTCTGTGCTTTCTGCTCAACTCAATATTCCAAGCGTATTTGTCGATTGTCAGGCTAGGGATTGTTTTGAGCAATATCTCAAGCAAGAAGTTACATATCTCGACTATGTTTTTGATCGACAGGTAGCCGATGTGCACATATTGGTCACAGATCAGAATGCCAGCGCTGGTTCAAGAGAGGTTCAGTGCGCATTCATATACAAGGATGAATTGGGCATAGCTTCAGATACCATCGTTTATTATCGAGAAGCAAATATCTCAGAATTAGATAGACAAAAACAGTTCGTATCAACGGTAAAAAAGGGAGTGTTGCCACTTCTATTGCAATCGACTCTTGTTGATAAGATTACCTATGATGTAGACGCACCTCAAGATTCTACAGCATCTAACAGTACTGATAAAGATCCTTGGAACTATTGGTCATTTGAGCTTGGCTTAAATCTAAATGTCAGAGGAGAGTCAAGTTTTATGCAACAGGGGATATTTACTAATATAGCCGCATCACGCATTAGAAAAGAAAGCAAGACTAATATCTGGACATGGTATAATTATGACGAGTCACAATTTACACTATCTGATGGTGAGGTAGTAGAGAGCTTTAACAGAAGGTTAGGTCTTTTCGTTAGACAGGTATGGAGTATCAATGACCATTGGTCCTATGGCTTTATTGGTTTTGCAGGATCATCAACCTTTGGTAACATAGACGTAGAGCTAAGGCCAAGAGCAGCTGTCGAGTATAATATATTTCCCTATAGTGACAATAGTACGCGACGATTTACTCTGCGCTATTCTAACGGTGCTGTTCACAATAATTATAATGAGATCACCATCTTTGATCGCCTCGAGGAGACTCGATGGCAACATGGAGTTGACATCGAATTCAATCAGAATCAAGAATGGGGAACCTTGTCATTTGACGTCGAGTTTGAACAGTTCTTACATAATCTCAACCTCTATAGCCTCTCATTTAATCCCAACATCGAACTAAACATTGTCAAAGGTTTAAGCTTAGAATTTGGAGGTTTCATATCCTTTGTCAGTAATCGAATCAATATTGCAAAAGGCAATGTATCCGATCAAGATATCATCCTTCAGAATAGACAATTGGATACCAATTTCACTTATTCCAGTTTTTTCGGATTTAATTATAGATTCGGTTCGCAAAACAACAATATCGTCAATCCGAGATTTTAACCCTCAATGGCAATAGGTACAGATTTATATAAAGCCATTGACTTGCTCAATGCAGGTCAAGTAGTTGGTCTGCCGACAGAAACGGTTTATGGCCTCGCTGCTAATGCATTAGATCCAATAGCAGTTGCTAAAATATATGAGATTAAGCAAAGACCTTCTTTTGATCCGCTAATCATACATACGTCAGATTTAGATCGCATTAATTCTTATGTCCAAGGCATACCGACTGCGTTTCGAGAGATCATGATGAATCATATGCCCGGGCCGTTAACTGTACTCTTAGAGAAGAAGGATATAGTTCCAGATTTAACAACATCAGGATTAAAACACGTCGCTGTACGCATACCAAATCATCCCGTAACTCAGAAGGTGCTTACTAACTTAGACTTTCCCTTGGCCGCTCCGAGTGCAAACCCTTTTGGATATATCAGCCCGACATCGGCGCAGCATGTATCTGACCAGCTTGGAGACAGGATACCATATATCCTCGATGGAGGCCAATGTGCAATAGGCTTAGAATCAACCATCATCGGTCTTGCCGAAGGAGCTCCCGTCATCTATCGTAAGGGAGGCTTGTCGATAGAACAGGTGCGAAAGTTCCTCCCTAATATTAAGGTCAGGGCACACTCCAGCAGTAATCCTGCAGCTCCTGGAATGCTTAAGAGCCACTATGCCCCGTCTATTCCACTACAGATTGTTGAGGAGCATAGCCGCAATCGAGATCGGATAGGTTACATCACTTTTGGTGAAAAAGTAGACTTGGGAATTGGATCAGTACAGATGGAGTTATCTGCATCTCGCAGCTACAGTGAAGCTGCCCGAAATCTATTCCGGTTTATGAGGACCTTAGATAGCACTGACCTTAAAAGTTTAGAGGTGAAGCTCCTACCCGAGGAGGATCTGGGCATAGCGATTAATGATCGACTGAGACGGGCCGCGTCATAATAGGTAGAGCCTGAAATAGATAGAGCCTGAATCTATATCTGCTATCTCAATCACATAGCTTTTCATCCATAATAGAACTTCTTAAATACAATTTCTGGTTACCGATGAATATTTACAGGTCAAGGATTAAGGACTGGCAGGGGGCTTAGCAATAAGTCAACTTAACATAACGTAAATTATAGTCGTAACTAATTGATTGTCAATCATGTATGTTCGCTCCAATATAGATCGTAGATTAGATCAACGGTGCCTGATGATTGATATTCAAAGGCTGACCTTCTAGTTTATATTCTTACTTCCTTTAGCATGTAGTGCTAATACTACTTTTATCATTGTCTGATTAATCAGCCTGCGGTTAGCACTATAGTGTTATACCTATAGTGCTACCACTACACGCCATATCTACATCATTACCAGTAGTTGTTAAATCTGGATTGACTGCTTCTTAATTGTCATCTGAATGACTATTTTAGTTTTCGTACCACTTATAACACCATCGAGAT
>CAZFWJ010000035.1:0-36039 GCA_964522505.1 uncultured Saprospiraceae bacterium | reverse complement strand
GAAGACTGCCTTACCAGAATTAGTGAATGATTGATTATGTGGAAATCTCCAAATTATAAACTATCACAAATCTCCCTTCAAGCAGTTTATACTTTAAATGATTCATCACAAAATCACCTATTTTCTTCATGTGACGTTATAATATCTCTCTTCTCCAATATGAAACATTGGTAGTAAAATGATTTTTGAAATAGTCTCTTTATGATAGAATTCATAAACAGTGACTCTCATAAAAAACTTGTCGATTCATAATAGTTCATTTAATGTCTCTAACCACTCGTGATATGTTTAGTCATATTGCAGTAGTCAGTATCTGTCTAGTACTTTTCGAATCAACACCAACTACTTGCCTACTTCCTTTCAATAATCAATGCATCCAGTCCTAAATCTCTATACGCCTTATTGTATTTAGCGATCTGGTCATTGATGATATTCTCCATTGCTCCTTTTGCGCTACTCCACTCTTCTGCCAGATCTGCATTGCGCTGTCTTGCTCCAGCGGTAACCCGCGGATCATGGCCCGAGCTTCTGGAAATCAGGCTTGCCAGTTCGGCATTAAGGCGATTCGGGAAGTTGATTACATCTTGGAAGGTCTTCTGATCTCGTTGGATGAGCGTAGACTCCCATTCTTTCATGCTATCGAGTAGGTTCGTTCCTATCTCATGCATTTCCTTGGCTGAGGGGATGTCCTTAATGATTTCTTGCCGCTGTTGCAATTGCTCCTTTACCGAAATAAACTTCTTGACGGATTCTGTTACCTCGCCATACATGGCAGCTAACTCATCGATGAACGCTTCTCGTTCTTCATAATCCTTCTGGATGACATCAAGATTTGGGTCGGCCAGTATAGTGATCATCGTTTCACTCTTATCATCGTTATAGCTTATAATGGCCTTGTAGTTACCTGGAGATACTGGCACACCTTGATATCCACCTAACAAAAACACATCTTCGATACTTGGCAAAGACTCTTTTGTAAGATCCCAGTTGTATCTGTTGAGCCCTTGATCAAGAGTTAGTGTTTTTTCAGGACTTCGAGAGCCCGGATGGCTTTTGATCTTTTCTTTCTCACTGGAGAAGGATCGCACAAGCGCTCCATCTGTATCATATATCTCGAGCTTAAGTTCACCACTATCTATAGCTTCAGGTAGATAATAGTCTATGTTAACGCCCCCTGGATGGTTCTGCCCTAATCCTCCTGTACGTCGACCTCGAGTCTGAAGGGCATAAGTAGGCTTTGGCTGGATAACAGTCATCGATTTAAAATCTTCTGTAGCCATGGCTTGCAACGCACTGAGGTCATCTAAGACCCAAAAAGAACGACCACTGGTAGCGACTATCAAGTCATTGTCAGCAAAAGTCAGATCTGTGATCGGGCAAGTCGGCAGATTGAGTTGAATATTGTGCCATTGCTTCCCACCATCTCCTGACATATAGAGCCCCTTCTCAGTGCCAGCATACAGCAAGTTGGGCACCTTAGGATCTTCACGTACGACTCTTACATAGGCATCATCAGGGATGCCATTAGTAAGTTTTGACCACGATGTGCCATAGTTGGACGTCTTATAGATCATCGGACTCATATCATTAAACTTGTAGCGGGTCACGGCGATATAAGCCGTGGCAGCATCATGTGTAGAGATATCGATAGCATTAACGAGGGCCTCGGGTAGTCCACTTGGCGTGACATCTGTCCAATCTGCACCTTCATTACGAGTTAGGTACACCTTACCACAGTCGCTACCAGTATACAAAGTCCCATCCTCATGAGGCGAGTAGCTCATATAACTAATCGTATTGTAGACTTCGCCACCCACATTTTCTTTAGTATATGGTATCCCACCATCAATCTGTTTAGAGCTATCATTACGAGTGAGGTCTGGACTTATCTCTGTCCACGAGATGCCACCATCCACGGTCTTCAAGACTTTGTTACTGCCATGATATATCTTCGATCCATCGAATGGATTAGCTACTATCGGCGAATTCCAATTAAACCGATACTTCATATCGGCTGGATGCCAGGCAAGCACTGCGGTGGGATAGGCGATAATGTCTTTATTGGTTTGTGAGGCGGCGTCATATACAGATATATTGCCTTGATAGCAACCACCATAGATCTGTTGAGGATTCTTCGGATCGTCAAAGGCGATAAAGGCGCTCTCACATCCAGAGACTGGATACCAATCCTTCCATCCGAGTCCGCCACCATTGCTTCTACTGGCGGCGGCTATAGTGGAATTGTCCTGCTGACCGCCATAGATATAGTAAGGCACTCGCTCGTCAGCAATAACTCGATAGAACTGTATAGTCATCTGATTCTGCTGGCTACTCCAGGTCTGACCTCCATTGAAGGTCACACAGGCTCCACCATCATTAGATAGGATGATATTATTCGTATTATCAGGATTGATCCATAGGTGATGTTGGTCACCATGAGGGTTAGGAATTGTCTTGAAAGTCTTTCCTCCATCAATAGACTTAAGCATAGGTGCATTTAGTACGTAGACTTTGTTTTCATCCTTAGGGTCTGCGAATATCTCAATGTAGTACCACGATCGGGCGACCGTGACTCGATCGTTGGTGGTCTGGCGCCAGGATTCTCCAGCATTATCCGAGCGATAAACACCAGCCTTTTTCCCTTCAGCTTCTATGTTGGCGTATACCACTTCGCTATTGGCGGGAGACACATCGATGGCTACTTTCCCCAGGCCTTCCGGCAGTCCTTCTTCCAGTTGTGTCCAAGTGTCACCACCATCGGTAGACTTATAAAGGCCCGAGCCCGGTCCACCACTTCGCACTTGCCATGGCAGGCGTCTGTGATCCCACATACCTGCATAGAGTATGCGAGGATTGTGGTGGTCCATAGAGAGGTCTGCACAGCCCGTGTTCTCATCAATGAAGAAGATCTGATCCCAGTTCTTACCGCCGTCAATGGTTCTGTAGATTCCTCGCTCCTGAGTTGCTCCATGGGCAGCACCCTGCACTGCGACATAAGCGACATCAGGATTATTAGGGTGAATCTGTATTTCTGCGATGTGTCGAGACATCGGGAGTCCAATATGAGCCCAAGTCTTACCGGCGTCAGTACTCTTATACATGCCATCACCATGTGAGGTCATCACACCTCGTATAGGATGTTCTCCCATCCCGACATAGATGACATTAGGGTCAGATGGAGCCACCTCAACAGCACCAACAGAACCCATCTTAAAGAACTTATCAGAAATATTCTTCCAACTGACACCTGCATCGGTGGTCTTCCACAATCCGCCGCCTGTGCTCCCCATATAGTAGGTCATCGGATCACCGATTACGCCACATGATGCTACCGACCTGCCGCCTCTGGAAGGGCCAATATTTCTAAACTTTAGTCCTTTGTATAGTTCTGATAACTCTTGTGCCTCTAAGCTCCATATGCAACATGATAGGGTGAGGATCAGTAATAGACGCATGATAATAGAATTGGTTATCCTGTAAAGTAGGAAATTTCCGATCGAAACTTGGACTACTCAACACTGAGCTGCTCTATCAAGCTTCAGCCATTAAGGTCTCATTAAGAAATTATGTAGCCCTTATTGTTTTCATTTGGCTGTAGCAGGTCCCACATGTTACCATACAGATCTTCAAACACGGCCACTCTACCGTACTCGAAATCTTGAGGAGGACGAACAAAGTTTACCCCTCTCGAAACGTACTTTTCATAATCTCGCTCAAAATCATCTGTGAATAGAAATAAGAATACTCTTCCGCCCGTCTGATCACCAATCCTTGTTGCTTGTTCTTCATTCGCAGCTTTGGCCAATAGCAAACAGCATTCTTTTGCTCCAGAAGGGGCGACAAGTACCCAACGTTTCGCCGCACTCAACTGAGTATCCTCTAACAACTGAAAGCCAAGTGTATTCACATAGAAATCTATTGCTTCGTCATAATCTCTGACGACAAGGGCTATATGGGCTATTCTTTGTTGCATTTTATTATATGTGAATTAAGATTTCAGGCTTTCTATAGCATAATCTGCTCAACTATCTCTAAATGGCGATGAATGTAATGAATTGGCCTTGAGGTAGATAACGTCTCGGTTAGCATGAATTACAATGTTAAACCTCTTCAACAAATCGCCTCCTAATACGCTCATCTTCTGTCTACCGATAGCCCCTTGAAAGAAGCCTACAGGCATATCATTAAACGACTTTTCACCCAATATCAATCGTGATAGTTTGCCCTTCTTCTCGATCATTACGTTTCCTGCTGAGTCAGATAAGCGTGTTTCTTTGATGATGTCTATGTGATTTGCGATGTTCGTTTCTTCAGCAAACTTATCATCATACAGAATTGCTCCCGAGTAGCCCGAATGAATCAAGTACCGATGCGGAATCTCTCTGCCTCCAACCATACTTATTGCTTCAATAAACATAAAGCCATTCTCAAAGCTCAGCGGCATCTTATCATAGTCGTCCATATTACTCGGAAGAGCGTCATGGACTGTCATCAAGCCCGAATCAAAATTGATTCCGATATGCTTCCCCTCAAAGAAATTGGGTCCGAACTTGCCGTCAGTCGTATGCCCTGAGTTTTTGTTCTCCCATATTGACAGACTGTCGAGTTGGGATCGACCTATTTGAACCGTGTTGATTATGCTAACCCTTGACTCCCCAGAAGAACCACCCCAACTCATGACACCTGAGGCTTTATCATTCCAGCTAATGCTGCTTAGGCCTTTAGTAGATTTTTCGATCAATGACACATCATTGGCCGCCGTATGAAACATTAGTCGCACACTATCCTTCTCATTGATCAGAGCGTCAACAACAATATTGTTATAGCTCGTAAAGTCAAATGGGATGGTATCGCTCTTGGTATCCGTCATACCCTGCCCAGATAGAACTTGACCAAGTAATAGTCCAATTACAAGATTGTAAAACCTCAATTCTCTCATAGCTTCTTTAAACTTAATGTCTCCTATAAGAAATTGCATCTGGAATGGCTTTTATCTTTGTACTTATCTCAATTTGTTTAGATAAACATATGCCAATGATTGAGACTTTAAAGCCAGATTTCTTAGCTGCAAAACTTATAAAGAAGTAATACAAGCCAATCTCGTACGACAAATCCCACACTCTTAAATAAATTAAAACGCATTCTGTTAAGCGTCTCTTGCCCTATCTTAGTTATAATGATAGAAGTAGGAAACCAAATGAAATACATTTTTACTGTTGTGGTCTTTTTGATGTGCTTTAGTGCATGCCATGAGGACAGTTTTGAAGAAGAGATCGTAGTTACGGACTTGATGGAGCCTGAACGGGTCGTCCTTAGTCAAGTGGAAGGAATCGTCGTTGACACCAGTGGGTTGCTGATCTCAGACGCTTCAGTGACCATAGGAGACATGAGTACGCTGACCGATAATGATGGGAGCTTTTTACTCTTTGATGTCCCAATTGCCGACAACGGTACTGTAATTAGCGTAGCCAAGACTAACTATATTGATAATGCAACACGCATATTCCCAAAAGAGTCGCTCTCGCATGAAGTAACTTTAGTGCTAGTACCTGATCCAATATCGACAAGCATTAATGGTGAAACTGGTGCAATGGTAGATGATCCTTCTGGGGTATCAATAGATATACTGCCACTAAATTTTGTTAGAAATGGGCAACCTTATACAGACGAAGTTACCGTAGACATCTATTGGGTAGATATCAACAGTACTGCCCAATTTCCAAATGGATTACAGATCAACGAGGTGCTCGACATAGCCAATGATCTGGAGATCTCAGCACTTAGCAACGTAAGCTTGGGTTATATATCCATTACGGATGAAGATGGCGACGAATTGGAAGTAAATCCAGAGCAACCGATCAGTATAACACTTCCGACTCGCGCAGAAACCAACAACCTCGCTGGATCAGGACCACAGCAACTACTTATCTATGATCCGAGCCTAGGCTTCTGGACAGTTGAGGGCGATGCCGATGCCATGGGCAATGCTTTCTCAGTAGAAGTTACCCAATTCAACTGGTTAGCCATAGGAACAGAAAGAAGGGCCATCCCATACTGTTTTAATTTCTCCTCAACGAATCCCGACGAAACAGAGACACTGTCTTACTCAATTTCGCAGGCGGACGGATCAATCGTCAGGCTTGGTCAAGTAACAGTTGGCGACACAGAATGCTTTACTGCAGAAGCAGATAGTGAGTTAACACTTCGGGTGTTTTCTCCGTGTGATGAAGAAACTCTTAACCAGCTCATCCCGACACCAACAAGTGAATCTGATACTGAAGTTATTGACTTAGATAATGCGATAGACCTGATCAGATTCGATGTAAACTTTGTGGTTTGTAATAACGGCGAAACTCCTCAAAACACGCTTATAGCTTACAGCTCAGTCAGTGGTGATCGGGAGATCCCTTTGACCGAGGAAAATTTTGAAATCACCTTAGACCCATGTGATGGAGATGAGGAACTCTTAATAACAGCTGTCAATAACAATCAAGTCTTCGCCTTATCGATGGTGAAATTAGAGGCTGATCAACGTAGTTACAATGTTCTATTACAAGGTTGCGATGAGCCAAGTACGTTGATCTTAGATGATCGGGTATTTAGTGGTATAGGAAGACAAGCACGTAGTGAAACGTTTATTGTAGGTGATGGTGACCGGGTGAATGAGATACTTATTGGATTTGAAGGATTTACAACGGGGACATTTAGAGCAAATTTGAGTAATAATGATTCATCGATTGGATGTCTCGGCGTTGTCAACATACTGCAATATGGAGAAGTCGGTGAATTAATCGTTGGTACATATTGTTCAGATGATGAGGACATTGGGCTCCCATGCGAGTTTCGCTCAGGGAGTTTTATCGTAACAAGAACTGAATAAAGAAGCAACATACTATCAGCTATTTATAAAAAACATTGGAAGATCATAAAATCATAAAGGGTTGTAAAAAGCGGGAGCCTCGCTACCAAAAGATGCTCTTAACCAAGTATGCTCCGATGCTAATGGCCGTTGCTATGCGCTATATGAAGCGCGAAGAACTAGCCAAGGATGTCCTACAAGAAAGTTGGATAAAAATATTTAATGCGATAGATCGCTATGAAGACCATAAGAAATTGAAAGGTTGGCTAAAAACTATAGTAATTAATACAGCACTGTCCGCGCTGAGAGGGAAACAAGCAACCATAATCCCTTTAGAATCATATCAAAGTATGAATGTGGAGAGTTCTGACCATATCGAAAGCGGATTGAACATGGAAGACCTCATGGACATCATTTATGACATACCATCGCCTGCTAAAGAGGTATTTATGATGAATGTTATTGATGGCCTGAGCCATAAAGAGATCGGCAAACACATGGGCATCAGTGATAGTACAAGCAGAGTGCATCTCACTAATGCTCGCAAATACTTGAGAAAGGTATTTGCTGAATCAAAAGAACTAAAAGCATGGATTGGAGAAATATAGATAATCGTCTGTCCCAACATCATGATGGGGAACGTTATCCGGTTGATACGGATGCGCTCTGGGATGCGATCCAGCCACATATTCCTACAAAGTCACCAAACAGAAGATGGCCTATCTTCTTATTAATTCCGGCTGTACTATTGTTAATTGGTGGAGCATACTTCTTAGGATATAATAACGCTACTCAACATCAAAAAGGAACTATTGCCCAAGAGGGCGGCACTGTGGACAGTGCACCAGCCATGCTATTGAAAGATGCGGATCGGATAAGTAATAGCTCTAGAGACATAGCCCATACTGAAGATAATAATGTTGGCACAAGAGACTTCTCTAACTCAGCTAAGATTCCTGAAACCGCCAGTGCTATTGCTCAGTATGAACAATCAAATCTTCAAAACACCAACACGATAACATCAGCTGTTATCCCCAATCAGAGTTATCAATCACAGACTAATCTGGCCGATGCATCTGCGACAGATAATTTCATATTGAATCGAGCATCGAATGGCACTAAGCAAAGTGGTATAGGGCTCGTTAACAATACATCCTTGTTTGCGAGCCAGACTAATGGCCTCGACTCTAGAAAACAACCTGAACAAATTGATATAGTGGAAAGCTCTACAGTAGAGAATTTGAGTTTATCTAAACTGTACCGAGCCATTGATCCATTATCTGTTGAGCTGGGTATACTGCCAGATGCACCAGAACCTGTCTATGGTAGGTCGCATTATTACAGACGCTCTGACTCTAAATTTTACGTTGAGCTCACGGGTGGAGTGTCACGAGTTACTTCTGGATTAGGATTAGCCGGACCAGAATTTCAATCAAATTCGCCAGGAAACCCAACTAACTTAGCCGAAATAGCAAGTGAATTAAATCGGAGGCGAGCTGCCGAGACCAAACTGTTCTCATTTACAGGAGATCTCAAACTCGGTTATAAGTTCAATGAAAACATAAGTGTTCAGACTGGATTGTCTTTTGTCCAACTGGCTAAGAGTTCGGCATCTACTCTTGAATTTTCTAGACAGGTAGAGGTTGATGATGTTCTTATTCGAGAGATTACTACAGTGGACGGCGTTATGCAAGTCTTTGGCACAGCAACCGTAACTGAAAATGTCACCCAGCGTGTCAACAGAATTAATAGGTTCAACCAACTATTGTTACCAGTATCTGTACTCTATCGTAATAATCTCGACAAGATCTATTACGATGTCGAAGTCGGCGGGGCCATCAGTCTTTCTCAAAATTATAGTGGATTTATACACCCATCTGATGTGGAGGAGTACTCAATTACTGATGATGTAGATGGTTTATATAGAGATGGCAGCAACTCATATCTGATATTAGGTGGAGGTATTGGTGTTCCATTTGGCGAACGAATAGAGTTAATCAGTCGTTTGAATTATTACCAGCATCTCAATGAAATAAGTAGTGCGGACTACGGAATTGACGAAAAACTATCATTCTTAAAACTTCAAATCGGTTTAAGACATAACTTTTAGAAACAGACGATAACATGTACAAAATCATTAGTATCACATCACTTGTTTTAATCTTGGCCTTGCAGTCTGTAAATGCCCAGAGTATCGATAAAGTCACATTTATCACGCCTCAAGTGAATGCTACATCAGGAAGCCAAATCTGCTTGCCTCTTGAAGTAGCCAACTTCGACGAAGTCATAGCGGTACAATTTGGCATTAAGTTTAATCCATCAGTGCTGGCCTTCAGTCATGCGGAGAGCGTTGATCTACCAGATATGAAATTTGGCACTACACAAGCTGCCAATGGAGAGTTACGTGCACTTTGGGTCGATCCAGAGAGTCTGTCTTCTGGTGTTCAAGATGGTTCAACAATCGCTGAACTGTGCTTCAATGTAATTGGCGAGATCCAAGAGAGTACAATCATTAATATAGCTGGTTTGGATAATCTACCTGTAGAACTCGTCAAAGGCGATCTCACCATGGTGCCTTATGAGACTCGCATGGGTACCATAAATATCGATTTCAGTGGTAGCGATCCTATCGATGTGCCGCTAATAGATAATCCATTCGCAATAGAGATCGCTGATCAGCAGCTAAGGGCAAACCATGCGTATGCGATACCGATCAACATCGCACATCCTGATGGTTTAGTCGGGATCTCAGCTCAGTTCAAAATAGATCACGCTACAGTAGGTGATTTTCGACACGATTACGGTCAAGATAAGCTGCAGACGTATTCACCAGATGCACAGCGACTTAATCTACTTTATTTGGATCTCGACAATTCTGCTCCGCTCACATTTGAGCTAGAAGTGATTCCGACTCGTAATATTCCATTAAGCGAAGTATTATCAATAGGATCTGGAGTCGTAGCAGAGATAGTCACGCACAGTATAGAATCTAACGGTATCGAAATCGACTGGGTCGCAGCTGAACAAGATGTGATTGCCGTAGAGCTATATCCGAATCCAACTTCCGATATATTAAATGTAAATGTGCCTGCTAACTATATTGATGGCACAATCGAGCTCTATAACATCATCGGAAAAAGATTGATGCAGCTGGAGATTACAGCGGTAGCTCAAACTCTTGATATTAAGAGCCTAAACACTGTAGGAAATCTGATCCTACGCATCGAAAACGATGATCAACGTGAGTCATACCGAATATCGGTAACACGGTAAAAAATAGACCAACCAACCAACCTAAATATCAGACTTTTCGAGAGATTGGAGTAACCTCATTTTATTTTCAGTAACAACTGACGTTTGACTTCAGGCCACTCATCAACTAAAATACTGTAGTAAGCCGTATCTCGTCGATACCCATCTGTCATAATGGTGTGACTGCGGAGACTTCCTTCATACTTGGCTCCGATTCCTTCTATAGCCGTTCGGGACCGCATATTCCTTGCGTCGGTTTTGAGCTCTACTCTCTTGGTATCTAAGCTCTCGAAAGCGTAGTTAATCATGAGAAGCTTAACATTTCGATTAAGACCAGTTCTATGGAACTGGGGTCCTATGTAGGTCGAACCTATCTCAAGTCGCTCATGAGCCAGATTGATATTCATGAAGCTAGTCGATCCAGCAGGTTGACCATTGAGCTTATCCACGATAATGAACGGATACTTACTCTCAGCTTCTTTTAATTTAAGAGACGACTCAAAGTAGCTTTCGAAACTAGCTCGTCCCCTTATCATAGCTGGAAAATATTGCAACAACATAGGATTGGCCTCATTGATAGGCCAGAGGGATTCAGCATCTGTTAATGAGTGAATCGGCTGAATAATCACACGGTCATTTTCTAAGATGATATCCTGTTCAAAGGGAAAGATCATATCAATCTAATTAGCTACTGCCAAATATATTTCTGAACTTTGACAATTCCTTGAATCAAGTCAAAATAAAATTCTGAAGCTGTCATCTACATATAAAGGGATCGTCTACTCGTTTGCAGGGGCAATTTTGTTTTCGACTAAGGCTGTATTGGTCAAGTTGGCGTACCTCCACGACGTCGATGCCATCTCCTTGCTCATGCTGAGGATGTTGATGTCATTACCTTTCTTCATAGGCCTACTCATATATTTCAGTGGCGCAGAAAATGAGAGCATTGTGCAATTGAAAAGACACAAATGGAGCATTATGCTCTTAGGGTTGATGGGCTACTATGTTGCCAGTTTATTGGACCTTGTAGGATTACAGTATATCGATGCGAGCTTAGAACGCATCATCATATTCATCTATCCAACCTTCGTGGTAATCCTGTCTTATCTATTCCTTAGGGAAAAAGCGAAGTTCAGCCAGCTCATTGCAATTATTCTGGCTTACTTAGGCATTACGATAGCCTTCTATGGTAACATGGTCATAAATCAAGAAGAACAACTAGTATTAGGAGGTGCCCTTGTGATTGGCTCAGCATTCTTTTATTCCTTCTATCTCGTCGGTAGTCAAGCGATCATTGCCAAGATGAACAGTAGAATCTACAATGCAGCGGCTATGACTACGGCATGTCTAGCCATACTGATCCATAATGCTTTGATCAATGGATTTAACCTATTTGACTTTTCAATGTGGGTCTATATCTATGCACTCATGATGGCAATTCTAGCCACGGTGCTTCCATCATTCCTCATAGTAGAGGGAATTAAAATCATAGGGGCCAACAACAATTCTATTATTGGTACTATTGGACCTGTTGCCACTATCATACTGGCGACAATGCTGTTAGGGGAACATCTTAATGGCACTCAATTGATAGGATCCGCATTGGTAATTGCGGGCGTACTGTATCTCGTGATCAGTAAATTAAAAAGACCTAAGACGAATCAATCTTAGGTCTTCTATATGGTTGGATGATTAGTACTATCTAACTACTAATATTCTTTTTTTAATGGTGGTTCCATCCTTGTCAAGGGCAATAACATGATATCCTGGCTCCACATCCATTTTGATCTTTTGACTGCCTTTATTAAGCTTAAATGATCTAACCTTCGCTCCGGCAGCATCATAGATAGTTGCCTCGGCGCCGCTCATATCAGCTGGCACTTCTATTGTGACATCCCCAGCAGCAGTCACTGGATTTGGATAAACTTTTACATCTTCAATAGACTTAAGGTCGATATCCTTCAAGACTTTAATTCCTTGATCATCGATCTTATTGATCAGATCTCCAACTTGATCTAATCTCATCCTACCCAATAATGAGAATAGAACAAAATCATCGTCACTTGCTCCAGTTCCTACGATTTCATAAACGATACCCTCTTCCTCGTCAATGAATAGAGAGAAGTTGCCTTCTTTATCCTTGATGTTCATCAACTCCTCATAATCATCTCCTACATGACCTAATGCTGTATCATATAATCCTCGTGCGTTCGCCTGATCATCCATGGCCACTAAGTCGAACGACTCAATCGATTGCAAGAACTCTTCAGTATCTGCATCTTCAGATGCAAAATTGGAAGCCAGTTGAAATGTAAGGCCTGCAACATGGATGACTGTGCTTTCATCAGAGTCTACGAGATATTCGAAGTGGCGATCAATGATATTTTGACCGAACATGTTGAGTGCAAAAAGTAGTGATGCAGATATGCTTATTAGCTTCTTCATAATAGTTATATGTTGTTGTTAGGTGGTCAAAACGACCTACTACTGCGGTTGTATCATGTAGACGGTAGTCGTTAAGAAAATGTTACAGCGCAGTCGAAGAAATACTCAAGGTCCTTCATGCCTATAAAGGATGAGCCGGATGTCATCTAAGCTTTCAGCCACTCCAGTGCATTGATAAAAGCTTGTGCCCAAGGACTTGCTTTATCTGATCTCTGCGTTGAATAATGTGGCCAATTCCAAGCATAAAATGAACGCTCTATATGAGGCATTGTTGCCAAGTGGCGCCCATCTGGGCTCGCTAGCATTGCTACATTGTAATCACTACCATTTGGGTTAGCGGGATATGCGGCATATCCATACTTACCCACGATATGATAGTGACTCTCAGGCATCGGAAGGCTGAACTTACCTTCACCATGTGAGATCCAGACGCCCAAGGTTGACCCTGACAGATTGCTAAGCATCACAGATTGATTATCGTTGATGGTCACCGATGTAAATGAACTCTCGTGCTTGTGGGAGTCATTAAAAGTCATCTTGGAAAGTCGCTCATGATCAGGATTGATCAGGTCTAATTCTAAGAACAGTTGACATCCATTACAGATACCAATAGACAGCGTATCGTCTCTACTGAAGAACTGCTCAAGAGCAGCATGAGCACGATCGTTATACTTGAATGCTCCAGCCCAGCCCTTAGCTGAACCCAAGACATCGCTATTAGAAAAACCTCCTACTGCACCCAGGAACCTCACATCTTCCAGAGACTCTCGACCTGATACCAAATCGGTCATATGTACATCTCTAACTGCAAATCCAGCTCTATAAAGGGCATTGGCCATCTCACGCTCGCTATTACTGCCCTTCTCCCTGATGATAGCTGCCTGTGGCTTGCTCTTGACGATGATATTTGGCAAAGTCCCATCAAAATGATCTGGAAATGAATAGATCAGTGGTTGTTGCTTATAATTATCAAAGCGATCTTTCGCTAAGCCATTGGCCGTTTGGTGTTGATCGAGCAAGTATGAGGTCTCATACCATTGATCACGCATTTCTGATACTGACAATTGATAGTGACCCTTCCCTTGATAGATGTTTAACTGATCTGACTCAGTAACTTGTCCTATTAGATTCATCTTGACGCTCCGAGCATCCATGAACTTCTGCAAGTTATCATCTTGAGCTTGAATGATCACACCTGCATTTTCTGCAAAAAGAATCTTGATGAGATCTGCTTCTTTCAAGCCAGATAGATCGACATTGACGCCAAGGTCATTATCTGAGAAACACATCTCTAAGAGCGTGGTAATCATACCTCCTGCTGAGATATCGTGACCTGCTAAGATATGCCCTGCAACTATGGCTTCTTGTATGGCCTCAAAACAAGTTTTAAAATAGGCAGTATTGTCGATATTGGGGCAGCTCTCTCCTATTGCGTTCCGAGTTTGAGCAAATGATGAACCGCCAATAGCCATCGGCGCAGAGGACATGTCTATATAGTAGATACCTCCACCAGTTTTTGCTAATAAGGGCGTAACCACCTTGGTGAAATCTGCGCATTGCCCAGCTGCAGATATAACCACAGTTCCAGGAGCTAAGACTGTTTTATCACCATACTTCTGCGCCATGGACATAGAATCCTTGCCTGTTGGGATATTAATCCCGAGATCTATGGCAAATTGAGATACTGCTGAAACAGCTTCATATAATCGAGCGTCTTCCCCAGGGTTTTTGCAGGGCCACATCCAATTAGCAGATAACGAGATAGACTTTAACCGCTCGGATAATGGCGCCCAAACGATATTAGTCAATGCTTCCGCAATCGCATTGCGAGCTCCCGCTGCGGCGTCAATCAATCCACTTACGGGAGCATGCCCGATGCTAGTAGCTATGCCAACTGTGCTGTTATAATCCAATGCCATCACGGCACAGTTATTAAGAGGTAGCTGAAGCGGGCCAACACATTGTTGAATGGCCACCTTCCCCCCTACACAGCGATCCACCTTATTAGTCAGCCAATCTTTACATGCTACAGCTTCAAGTTTCAGTACGGCCTTGATATAATCCGATAAGTCTGACTCCGTGTACTCTACTGAAGTGAAGCGACGATCTCGAGTCGTATCTTCCATGATCGTCTTCGGATTGTTGCCAAACATATGGTTCAATTCCATATCCATCGGTCGCGCTCCAGTACTCGTCGACTCAAATGAAAAGCGATCATCGGCCGTAACTTTGCCGACTTGATACATCGGTGTTCGCTCTCTGTCAGCAATGCGCTGCAACAGATCTATATCTTTTGCGCCGATGACAAGACCCATTCTTTCTTGCGACTCATTGCCTATAATCTCCTTGGCAGAGAGAGTTGGATCACCGATTGGCAATTTGTCTAAATCGATCTTTCCCCCAGTCTCTTCGACCAACTCGGATAGACAGTTTAAGTGCCCCCCAGCTCCATGATCGTGTATGGAGACAATTGGGTTTTGGTCTAACTCCACCAATGCTCTAATCGTATTGGCCGCTCTTTTTTGCATCTCCGGGTTGGAGCGCTGGACAGCATTGAGCTCCAAACCAGAGCTAAACTCTCCAGTGTCCGCTGATGACACCGCTGCGCCCCCCATACCGATGCGGTAGTTATCTCCGCCCAAGATGACAATATCATCATCGGCCTGAGGAGTATTCTTCAAGGCCATAGTTTTCTTTCCATATCCGATGCCTCCCGCCTGCATGATCACCTTGTCGAAACCAAGTAGTTCGCTGCCTTCGCTATGCTCAAATGTCAATAGCGACCCACAGACAAGCGGTTGTCCAAACTTATTACCGAAGTCGGATGCTCCATTGGATGCCTTGATCAAGATGTCAAGTGGAGTTTGGTAGAGCCAATCACGTGCGGGGAAAGCGCTCTCCCAAGGTCTGTTCTCGGTTAGTCTGCTATAGCTCGTCATGTATACCGCAGTGCCAGCCAGTGGTATCGAGCCAATGCCGCCAGCTAGTCTATCTCTGATTTCACCACCCGATCCAGTCGCAGCACCATTGAATGGCTCTACAGTCGTCGGAAAATTATGAGTCTCCGCCTTGAGAGATAGCACTGAATCAAACTCCTTGACTTCATAATCGGATGGCCGATCTGCTTGTTTTGGAGCAAACTGTTCTACAGTAGGACCACCTATAAAAGCAACATTGTCTTTATAAGCAGAAACAATCGAATTAGGATGTTCTTTAGATGTTTGTTTAATCATCTGGAAGAGCGATAGATCTTTTTGCTCGCCATCGATGATAAATGTGCCATTGAAAATCTTATGGCGGCAATGTTCACTATTCACTTGGCTAAAGCCGAAAACCTCAGAATCGGTTAAAGGCCTGCCTAATTGTTTGGACAAGTCCTCTAAGTAGGATACCTCATCAGTGCTTAGACTAAGACCTTCTGCTTGATTATAGGCTTGTATATCCGCTATTTCTTGTACCGCATCTGGCGAGATATTGATATCGAATATCTGCTGAGACAGTGAGTTATAAGGCTGTAACAACATCGGATCAAAATCTCCTTGCTGAGGTGTGAATTGCTCAATGCGCTCGATGCCAGCGATACCCATATTTTGTGTAATCTCCACAGCATTGGTACTCCACGGAGTAATCATGGTCGCTCGTGGACCAATATAACTCCCAGCAATTGATTGATCTGTAATATGGCGTGCACCCGCAAATAGCCATGTGAACTTAGCTAAGTCTTCCTCACCGATTTGTGCGTTTTTCTGTACAGCATAGATGGCTTTCCTACTTGTCTCAAAAAAGTGAATCATCTTTTAACTCAGTGGATAAGCTGCAAAGGTACTAATGGCACTTACATATCTAATTTTATCGATATATAATTTCATTAACAAAGTGTATTATCAATTCATTTTACGTAGTTAGCCATTCCTCAATACTTCAATACGCAGAAAACCGCCGCCGATCAGGATGAACTTTGTGGTCTTTCTATCGTCGAAAGAATATTATGAATCGCCAAATCTATTCAAAATAGATACATTTGGCGAAACAAAATTTATTATGCCTTGCCAAATCTATTCAAAATAGATACATTTGGCGAAACAAAATAGCATGTCTATAGTCGGCAGAGAGGAGGCGAAGGAACGAATAAAGCGTAAACTGGGCACACCCAAATCAGATCTTGTCGCTGTCATAGGTAGACGCAGAATCGGCAAAACCTACCTGATTAATCAAGTTCTGGAGAAGGAGATCATTTTTCATTTCTCAGGTCTATTCAAAGGCAGTATGCCAGAGCATCTCGAAAGATTTGGCAAGGCACTCAACGAAGCACAAGGAAACAACAATCCTATAACACCACTCTTGAGCTGGTTCGAAGCATTTGATCGACTCCGTATGTACATCAATTCCAAAAGATCAAAAAAGAAAAAAGTCATTTTCCTCGATGAGTTTCCATGGATGGCTACCAATCGATCTAGGTTCTTAACGGCATTCACAGATTTTTGGAATAGCTATGCCGCCAACCGCACTGATCTGATGGTTATCATATGTGGTTCCTCCGCATCTTGGATGATCAATAAGGTTTTAAAAAACAAAGGAGGATTACATAATAGAGTCACCGAACGAATCATCTTAGAGCCATTTACGCTTGGCGAGACAAAACAATTACTCGTAAAAAATGGCGTAATCATACCAGACATAGAGATCATCACGCTCTATATGGCAATCGGTGGGGTCCCCTATTACATCGATCAAATGCAAAAAGGCGAAAGCAGTACGCAGTTCATCGATAGGACCTGCTTCAGAAAAAATGGCGTATTAAGATTAGAATATGACGAACTCTTCGCATCACTATTTGACAACAGTGATAAGCATCATCGTATCATCGAGCATCTGGCTGCACATCCTAAGGGTTTAACAAGAATCAGGCTTTTACAACTTGCACAACTCAACAGTGGCGGAGGGGCTACCACAATACTACATGAACTGCAGACCTCGGGATTCATAGAGGAATACATACCCTATGGAAAGAAAAAGAAGGATAGCCTATTCAAACTTAAAGATCACTATGTACACTTCTACCTTAAATATGTCAAGGGATCAAAAGAGGGGCAAAAAAATGTATGGACCAAGATCAGTAATAGTCCATCATTTCAAAGCTGGAGCGGACTTGCATTTGAGCAAATCTGTCATGAACATATAGACAAAATCAAAGAGGCACTTAAAATAGATGGTATACTCTCAACTCATGGAGCATGGCATACCAAAGGAAATGACACAATAACCGGGGCACAAATAGATCTACTCATAGATAGATCCGATAACATAATCAATCTCTGTGAGATAAAGTACAGCAATTCTCTTTATACTATTACCAAGGACTATGCTAAGGTGATCCGACATAAAATGGCAGCATTCAATTATATAACCAAGAACAAAAAAGGCCTATTCCCTACGATGATAACGAGCTATGGACTTTCAGATAACATGCATGCTCAAGATCTGATACAACAATCGGTGACTGCTGATCAATTATTTTGAAGAAGGATAACCTATTTAGAAGCCGTTTGAGGGCGTGCAGGCTTAGTGGATTGAATCTCTAATTTGATCTGCATCCCGTTATTTACCCCAAAATCATGGCGGCCTGACAGCGCAAAGGCCATACCATTAGTGCGCAAAGCCCAAGACTTGGGCTCTAATGTTTCATCGTCATTCAGTAATAGCAACGCTTCATCATCGATACGATAGTGATAGATACCTGTTCCTGCGAGTACCTCATAGTAGCCATACTGGTAGGTGAAGTCCTCTTCAAACTTTATCCAATGACCCTGAAAATCCCCACTCTTCGATATCTCTTGTGGGTTAAACAACACAAACTCTGGAAGGAAATAATTATGAGTGATCATAGCCAATGGATCTGGATTCTTTTCTATTCTACTTTCTATCATGGCTTTGGCCTGCATTCTGATCTCTTGTACGGATTCAAAACTGCCGCCCTTCTGAATTTCAACGGGAAAAAGCTGATCTGGCAATTTGGACTTATCTATGACCAATTCGTTTTTGGTATCTGAACTCCCTCCTGAGCCGCAAGCCATGAATAACCCTAATACCAATGCGCATAACAGATAATTGAATGCTCTCATAAGATATATCTCTATTTTTGTACAGACAGATGACAACCATGCCACTTGCCGATAAGGTCCGCAAATTTATCGAAAAAGAATCTCTTTTTGATCAATCTTCAAAGCTGCTCGTTGCAGTCAGTGGTGGCGTCGACTCTATGTGCTTACTGCAGTTCTTGCACACTAACGATTATCAAGTATCAGTAGCACATATCAACTATAGATTGAGAGATAAAGAGTCTGAACAAGATCAACAACTTGTTGAGTCCTACTGTCAGTCCAAGGGCATTCAGTGCTATGTATATGCATTGACCTCATCGCAGGTTGCTATGCTCAAAAGTGGCAATCTACAGGAAAAAGCTCGAGACATCCGTTATAACTTTTTCAATAAAGTAATGAAGGAACAACAGTTCGATCATCTCTGTATCGCACATCACAGGGACGATCAGATTGAGACGATGTTGATCAATATGACTCGTGGGGCTAATCTCACTGGTCTCACTGCGATGCATGCTCAAATAGATCATGTGCGCAGGCCATTTCTCTGTCTAGCAAAAGGAGATATTGTAGAATATGCCGAGCAGAATCAGGTCTCTTATCGTTTGGATCAAAGCAATCTCAAGTCTGACTATGACAGAAATTTCATTCGGAATGAAGTGCTTGATCTTCTCTATTCAGAAATACCTCGATCTAAAACAGGACTTAGAACTACACTAAATTTCCTTGAGGAAGATAAAAGGTTTAGAGATTACTATCTGGAACAAGAACGATCAAAGTATGTAACTCAAAACGGAGAATTTACTGTAGTCAACTCGTTGAATCTAGTAAGTGAGCATGCAACTCCAGGATTACTATTGTTTTATCTGATTAAAGAGTTTGGAATTAATAAGAGTCAAGCTGAACTCATATTACAGCGACAAGGTGAAGAGGAGCGCTATTTCAATAGTGCGACACATGAAGCTGTAGTAAAAAATGATCAGCTACTCATCAGAACTCTCTCAAAAGTAGATTCAGTGAGCCTATTAATAGAAGATTTGGGCAACTATGACCTCGGATCCGGCGTGCTTACTCTGTCGTCTGCAAACAACATTCAATATTCATCAGATAGAAACATCGAGCTGGCAAGCATCGACTTCTCAAATGGACCGCTTGTCGCAAGGAACTGGTCGATAGGAGACCGATTTAGCCCATTTGGCATGAAAGGCCAAACTAAGAAACTAAGTGACTTCTTCGGTGATTTAAAGCTCAACCGATTCGAAAAAGAGAAGGTAAAAGTTCTGACACAGGGAGATCAGATCATATGGGTAGTCGGTTACCGCTTAAGTCACAACTTTAAAGTCGTCGATGGGATACCGCCTATTAGGTTGAGCTATGAATCTGTCAGTATGTAAGTATCAACAAACCGCTGGAATTCACTGCGCACAATTTTGTGTCCACCCTTGAATTTTTCGATTCGTACTGATAATTTATTGTCATCGATCACCTTCTTAATATCTTCTAAGGTTTCATCCGTTATGAAATGGTCTTCATCCCCATACCATAGGTGATGCTGCTTATCAATAAGGTAGTTCTCCAGATGTCTGTATGAGATATCTTCTGGGATCCATCCCGCCCAGTTTATAGCTATATCATAGTGCGGTTGGGAAGCATGTATCCATCTCCACATGGTTGCACAGCCCTGCGAGAATCCCATCAATATAACTTCTACCGTGTCTTGATTGACATGACTCACATATCTTTGATAGATCTGATCTAAGTATCGTGTGAAGTCATTGATCTCATCGTATCGATCTCTGCTTGTCATCCAGCATGCAACTGGTACTCTTTCTTCACCAGTCCAATAGAATCTGTTTAGTCCCTCTACCGCTATTACGAAATGCTCTTCGGGGTCCAGTTTATCAAACTTGTTAATAATTCTACTTGCTATCTGGCCATAACCATGCATGACTATCCATATGTATTTGGTAGTCTTTTTATTGAGCGAGCCGAAGGTCGAATAATGAGCAGTTCGGGCCACCGTCATCGATTGGTGGGAGATGTATTTAGCCATAGGATTCTATAATTATGCGCAAGCTATGGAATAGAATGGAGAGTTGATCTATGCTATTTTACAAATTGGCAATTTTATGATTTATGTGTATGTTACACAGCTTAGACGAAAACAAGCCATGGCTAAAGAACGTGATTTTTTGATTCATCCCCTATATATCAAAATCACATTGGTCTTAGCTAGTATCACTGCCCTATTTCTTGGATTCAGCTTTGCCTATATCTACTCTCGTGTCCAGAATGGCGAGAGTCCTGTTGATATACCATTCTTGTTTTATGCAAATACGATCCTACTGGTCGGATCGAGTTATACGCTTATACAAACCAAAAAGGCTTATGAAAATGATCAGACCAGTCGTTACAAGTTCTTGTTGTGGGCGACCATGATATTGAGTGTGCTATTTCTGATCGCTCAAATCTTCGCATGGAAACAGATGATACAAATGAATATCGGACTGACCAGCAGCAACTTGGCGAGCTATCTATATGTGATCTCTGCCATACACCTTGCTCATGTAATTGGAGGAATTCCGTTCTTAGGATTCTTCATAAGAGATGCAAGGAAGAGATTAGTTGAGCCAGCAAGCGTATTGCTCTACTTATCAGATCCCGATAAAAAGCGCAGATTGATGGTATTAACCATCTACTGGCACTTTATCGATGCCTTATGGATTTATCTTATAATCTTCTTTTTGGTAAATCGTATGATGTAAGAGAGAGGCTCAGGCCTCAACAAATAGTTGATTGAGATCGATGTATTTGTCCGCTGCATCCCAAATACTGAGCGCATAGAATCGCTCGACCTCATTTATATAAGGATTGAAATAAACCTCTATCAAGTAGTTGTTATAGTAGTACAGGGAAATTAAGCGGTCACCAGAGCTATTAACATCGAAAAACGATCCGTTCTCGAAAGTCTGATCACGCTGGACGTCAAATGACTCTTTATTAAATTGGGTTATCGTCAACATTGCGGAGTGAAAATAGTATGTCTCTACTCGTCTAGAAAGGGTAATTATCTTATGGTGGATAGCGTTAATAGAAAGGGTAACCCATAGTGTGTATACTCACAATATGCCAATCATATTAGAGTTATAGATTCATATCTCTATATTTCATAATATTGTAGTTAATTTCTAAGTGCAGAAAAACTTAAGAATCATGCCTATTAAAGTGAACAGCAACAGATTAACAATCAACTCAATACTTGCCCTTTTCTTGGGTGCTTTTGTATTGTTCACGAGCTGTGAAGAAAAAGGATATAAGATCAAAGGAAACATAGCGAACGCTTCGGATCTATCCGTATATTTTGACAAAGTGAATCTCTTTGAAAATGCCAATAGCGTGGTGGCCAGAGGTGAAACAGATGGTTCAGGCTCATTTTCTATACCAATGGAGGCTGCGCCCGAGGCTGGCACCTATCGTCTTAGGGTTGGTGCTAAATCAGCATATCTTATACTGAACGGCTCAGAGAAAGGTTTAAAAATTGATGGTGACTTGAATACGCTCTCATCCTTTGGATATAGCGTAGACGGCTCTGAATCCAGCAGCGCCTATGTCGATCAGATGAAAGCATATGTTGACGACGAAACGAATATCCAATCACTCCAGAACTATGTAGTTAATGAAGCAGATGGACCGATGGCGATGATGATGGCATTACAATTATTCGGAGGCAGTGTAGAATTCGCTGATCTTCATATAAAGGTTAGCAACAAGTTGAATAGTACTCATGGCGGTGAAGATTTCGCTGTTCAGTACAACACATTTGCTCAGACTATGCAAAAGGAGGCGTTGCGTAAGGCGGCCACTGAGAAAGTGAAAGTAGGTGAAAGCGCACCTGACATCACATTGCCAGATGTAGGAGGCCTTGATAGAAGTCTATCTGAGCTGAAAGGGCAGATTGTACTATTAGACTTTTGGGCTAGCTGGTGTGGGCCATGTAGGAAAGAAAATCCTAACGTGGTGCGTGTATATGATAAATATAAAGATCAAGGATTTACCGTTTTTAGTGTATCTCTCGATGGGCTGGATGAACGTACTAAGAAGCGTTTTCCTGAGAATCAGTTGGACGCTCAGATGAAAAATCAGAAAAAACGATGGCTTGATGCCATTGCTAAGGATAATCTTAAGTGGGATACACATGTCAGTGATTTACGTAAATGGGACAGTGCCGCAGCAGCAGCATATGGTGTGCGAAGTATACCTAGGACATTTTTGTTAGATAGAAACGGTAATATTGCTTATGTCAATCCACGGCGCAATCTCGAACAAGCTGTTCAATCGCTCCTTTAACATTCTAGGCTAAAGCTTGTGCCACATATTGCACTAATTTCTGATACACACAGCTACCTCGGAAGTGATGTAATCAAGCATATCGAGGATGCCGATGAAATCTGGCATGCTGGAGATATAGGCGATGTCGCTACAGCGGAGCAGATAGAACAAATCGGCCCATCGGTAAGAATGGTCTGGGGAAATATTGATGGTAAACCATTACGCACTCAGTATCCTCTTGAGCAGATCTTTACAGTCGATGGCGTGAAGATTTATATCATTCATATTGGAGGTTATCCTGGAAGATTGTACAAGAGAGCCAAGGAAACAATCCAAAAAGAAAAACCAGATCTGTATATCTGCGGTCACTCCCACATACTCAAGGTAATGCGGGACCAGAAACATGGCCTCCTACATATGAATCCCGGAGCATGCGGTGTGATCGGATTTCATAAATTTCGGACCCTATTAAAATTTGATATTAGTGATGGTGAAATATCCAACCTTCAGGCTGTAGAACTCGGACTACGTGGGAAAACGGATGTGAAGTGATTTCCATCCTAATCCCGATATACAATCAATCCATCGTAGAACTAGTCCAGGAATTCGTTTCGCAATGTGGTAAAGCCAAATGTCAGTTTGAAATATTATGTCTCGACGATGTATCTCAACCTAAATTTCACGACATCAATCGAGCTATACAGCATATCATGGGTGTTAATTATGTAGAGCTCACAGATCACTGTGGCAGATCAAAAATTAGAAATAAACTTGCCAGTTTAGCGCGGTTTGAACATCTTCTTTTTATTGATTCGGATAGTAAAATCAACTCTAAAAGGTATATCAAGAAATTTCTTCAAGCCATAGAAAAGAATCCCGGAGCAATTATCTCAGGAGGACGATCATATGCTAAGAAAGAACCTAAGAGGGTCGCCTACAAACTTCATTGGCGCTATGGGACCAAAAGAGAGTCGCCAAAGTCCAGTATCAGAAATAAAAGAGCTACAGAACTATTTCACTCCAACAATTTTGTTGTTCCGAGAGCCGTCATCTCTAAATATAAATTTGATGAGTCAATCACAACCTATGGGTATGAGGACATCTATTGGGCCCATCAAGTTAGCGCTGATCATCCCATCATACATATAGACAATCCAATTAAACATGCGGGACTAAAGCCTGTGGACCTCTTCTTAGCGGAGACTAAGGTAGCTTTGACTAATCTCGGTCAACTTTATCAGAAGGATGAATCCATCGACACTAAACTGCTTCGAGTATACAAAAGGCTAATAAAACTGGGGCTGCTAAAGCTTTGCTATAGTGTGCTCAATCATCGAATGCCGCATATTGAACGCAATCTTAAAGGAGAAAATCCTAAGCTTTATCTATATGACATGTTCAAGCTACATTATTTTGCAAACCATATGCGAAATAATACATAATAACGATAATTGAATAATTCGCCAATATTATTTGCAAATACACTGTAGTATCATCGTTTTATTCTTGCTGGTGTAATAGTTTATTCTTTACTTGCAGTATATAAAATTCAATAAGATTTTATACCTTTTTCATGATGACGACGCCTGCTACTTACCATAGCAGGCTTTTTTTGTTTTAATAGGGCTGTAAGACATCCCTCAAGGTATCGGATTCGATACGCTGCTTGAATTCCAGCCCGAGTTCTATACTTCTCTCAGCTATTTTATCCCAATATGATATTCTGGCCTGTTGATCTTGACCAAAATATTCAAAGTCGTCTAAGGTGGATATCTGTTCACGAGGCAAGGAACGTACATAATCCGTTGAAGGGTAAATAACTACGACATCAGACATGAATTCTTTCTTAGCCTGGCCAATCATAGGTAAGTGCTTGTCAAACCATCCAGACAGCACCTCATGCATGAAGTGAGGTAACAGTATAACCCTGCCATCATCTCTATCATATGGATAGGCCATATGGTAATCCACTATGCCTCCATCCCAATAAACGTTATTTGTCCCCGTCACTGTTATCCCTCTCATTAAGAGTGGTATCGCACCACTGGCTCTCATAGAGTCAACCAGATTGGACGCATTCAGTGAATGTAAAGTTGTCTTTAGATCGGACTTCTTAGAGTTATAGGGTATGCTCGTAGAATTAGAGAAAATCTCACGCCTCATAGAACCCTGTAACCAAGATCTTCTCAAGCTATGGCTGATAGCTGCGAGAGTAAGTCCAGCAAGTAGTATAGTGCGTCTTTCTGTATTGCACATACCTCTGCCTCTTGAGGTTGTCACATAGAGTCGCTTAGATTTGTGGTTGAGTATATGATCAGTCTGATCTGAGATCATCTTTTTGATCATTTCGGCACATGCCTCGGATATTTCATCAGCGTCAGGATCTTCGGAATAGATATGTTCAGCATAGGCGGTCTTAAGTCGATCAAGCGCAGCACCTGGAGAAGGTGTACATGCTGCTGCCATTTGCCATGATCCAACTGAAGAACCTATATAAAACCGGCTTTGATCATCATCTAATAGATCATCGATAATATATCTGACTAATCCATAGGTAGTAAACCATTTGGGCCCACCTGCCGCTGCTGCGACCCCAGCAATTAGGTCCGGACTAAGAGGGCGACTTGACAACAGCTCGAAAGCGCGCCTACCAGCTCTAATCGAAATTTTCGGAGTAGCCGACAAATGTCATTTTTGCAAGCGAATATAGGGAGTATATTAACTACTGCGGTACGGTAGAGATCAATCCCATATTATTGAATAGGATCTCTTTATCTTTTACGGATACATCACCGCTGAGATCTATATCTTGGATAAAGTAGCTACTGTTCAAACCATTACCGCCTTCCCACGACTTAAGATCATCTTCGTCGATACTCACCGCAGTAAGTTCTGTATCTTTTGGATTCGCATTCCCAGCTATCATAGCGTACATGCCCTCTCCAATTTCTTTATGCCCTTCCTGATACGCTTCAGCATATCTGAAATCATATGATAGGTTTCCATCGACTACAGAAACAGGTGTCTGTGACATCACAGCTAGGTGATTCCTATGTTCGATAACGATGTAATATTTCCTTTCAGAGTCCAATTTACATTTGACTCCTACTGAAGCTATTTTTATCTGACCGTCCACATAGACGTGTGCTGGGGCTCTAAATATAGTACTATTGTTATGTTCTGTCTCACGGATACTCACAAGTACCCAGTCAACAACTTTTTTATCGTAGCTATAGAAATCGTTGGACTTGACGATTCCCTCCTTACCATTATAACTCCATGGATATGACTTGTAAGGTTGTCCAGATTCAGTTTTCTTAGAAAAGAATGTTTTCGGCTTCATACCAGGTAGGTAACCAAGCTCGTTGAGCTTGTTCCGCATCACCCCTTCCTCTGAGTCATACGCTCCTTCTAAAAAGACGAAAGATTTAATAGCTGATGGCGACAGTTCTATTTCAGTCCCTGGCGTTTCTATCGGCTGTGCCATAGAAGTGTATGCCATGAAAGGAATGAGCATAATTTTATAAAATAGAGTTGTCATCAGGTTGGTTTTCTGGTTCTCCACACTTAAGACAATAGATAAGGTATTATGCACCTATTAAAAACGTAACATTAGGGCAGAAATGTAAACCAGTTAGCAGTTTTTTTTATCGTTGTGGGACCTCTGTAAATACGCCTATGTTGGCAAGAATTCTTTGCTGGTCGACAACATTGACATCTCCATTAAAATCTACGTCCGCTTCATAGTAAGAACTATGTTGACCATTAGCTTCAATAAAATCGAATAGGTCATTGATATTGATGTCATTGATGCCGAGTTCATGGTGATCTATATTTCCAATAAACATTGCAAATGTTCCATCACTCATTTCTTTTTGACCATGTCCAAGAAGAGCAACATATGAATCAGATTGTGTGAAATTATAAGCCAATCGACCATTGACCACTAGGACTGGTTGTGGAGACATAACAATCAGATGATTGCGATGCTCAATAACAACATAACATTCTGAATCGTCAACTTCTATTGGGTCAGGATTGATGATAACTACTTCACCATCATCTAGTAGGAGAGCTGCTGTGCGCAACAGTTCTGTGCTTTTCTCAATTCCACTTCTTAAGCTGACCAATATCCAATCAATAGTAGTTTCAGGATAAAACTCTTCGATGGCACCATCATTTAGTCCTTCTACACCATTGTAGGCCCACGGATTAGTTGTATAAGGTTGTCCTGATCCTGTTGCTACTCCAAACAGCGTCTCAGGTGCCTGTCCAGGTAGATATCCGATCTCCTGAAGTGCAGAATTCATTCGCTGATCAACAGGGTCATATGCTCCCTCGAGTATGACACGTAGTTCTAAATCTATCGTATCTGAAACTGTAGTTGCAACAGCATAAAGATGAGTCAACAGAAAGAAGGACAATAAACAAAAGGACAATAAGAGAGATCTCAATTGTAACATCTGGATAGGGTTATCTTTTGATAAGACACCAAACCAGAGATATGCTACCTACTATTGGAAATAAAAGTCGAGGATATTAACTCATCACAGCTTCTGCAACTCGCTCAGTCCAATCAAACTTGTCTTCGATAGTCCCTACCCTCATCCCATCGATATATTTCTTAAGAGAAGGAGCGATCTGATAGTTATCTGGATTCAATTCGATCACTGTATCCTTGTAGGCTATTTTATGAACTAATGACACCACGGCAGCAGTGCCTGTGCCAAATACTTCTTGCAATTTACCAGCTCTGCTTGCTTCGATTACTTCGTCAATGGAGAGATTCTTTTCGATCACCTCAATACCTCTGTCTCGCATCACATGTATCATGCTATCTCGGGTAATCCCTTTGAGAATAGCCCCATTGATAGCCGGCGTATAGGCCTTATCTCCTATAACAAAGAAAATGTTCATGGTTCCAACTTCTTGGATATACTTGAATTCGAATGGGTCCATCCACATAATCTGATCATACCCAGCTTCTTTAGCTTTTTGAGCAGGATAGAGTGATGCCGCGTAATTGCCTGCGGTCTTAGCCTCACCTATTCCACCGGGACATGCCCGTACATGTGTGCTATCTGCAAGAAGACTCACTGGTTTCGAATAATATGGACCTACTGGACAGGTAAATATCACAAACTTGTATGTTCTCGAAGCTCTGACTCCGACGAATTCTTCTGTTGCGAACATAAAAGGTCTGATATATAGGGCACTACCCTCTTGAGGTGGTATCCATGCGCTCTCGAGAGACACTAACTCTCGCACGGCATTGCTAAACATATCAGCAGGAACTTCAGGCATACACATTCGTACAGCCGAACTATTGAGGCGTTCGATATGTTTGTCCACTCTGAATAACATCGGTGTGCCATCATGGTGTTTAGAAGCTTTCATCCCTTCAAATATCGACTGACCATAATGTAGCGTCAAGTTGGCGGGATGGATGCTAAAATTTTCTAGTGGTTTGATTTCTCCAGGTTCCCACTTGCCATCCGCATACTCTGCAATGTACATGTGATCGCTACATATCCGACCGAATGGTAAATCATTAAAATCTACAGAACCTATTTTAGACTGCGTTACTCGGGTTATTTTCATGACGTGTGTATATACTATAAAATTAACACAATTCACACCATCAATGTTGAATGTTTCAAGCTCAAATGCAACAATAAATGAAAGAATAAGGCATACTTTCGATTTATGACTTTTGGACATTTTGATAGCTATCCTCGATACAAGATTATAGAGCCCTCGAAATCAGAAGAGACTAGTGTTGATCCTATCACTCAACCCACAACCGTTGTGCTCTGTAAATCTCACGATCTGACTGATGATAACAAAGTACTCTTGTCCAAGATATTAAGCGCTGTCGGCGAAACCCTAGATTCGGTTCAGTTTGTAAGCGTAGATCAAAATGGTCTAGCACATCTCAACCAAGTTATTCGGCAAGGACATACCAGAGTCTTATTAAGCTTTGAAGTAAACTTGAACAATAACGGACTCAACATCCATCAACGACTGTATCATATCACCATGATAGGAGAACTATCAATTCTTATCTCTGAATCGCTAAGTACTCTGTCTGAAAAGAAAGAAGCTAAGATGAAGCTCTGGACAGAATTGCAAAAACTTTATCCTCAACAATCTTAATATGGAAATCATATTTGCAACCTCTAACGCCCATAAAGCGAGCGAGGTGAGCCAAATTCTTGGCGTAGACCATTGTCAATTAAAAACACTAAAAGACATTGGTTTTACTGAAGACATTGCCGAAACAGGTACCACCCTCAACGAAAATGCTTGGATAAAAACAGACCATATCCATAGACTATATAGCGGCAATGTTATCGCTGAAGACACCGGTCTCGAGGTGTTCGCACTTGATATGGAGCCGGGCGTATATAGTGCAAGATATGCAGGTCCACAACGCAGTGATGCAAACAATATGGACAAGCTTCTCAATCAGCTTGTGGATAAGGACAATCGAAGCGCCCAGTTCAGAACGGTAGTCGCTCTAATCCTCAATGATGAGCGATACTCTTTTGAGGGTATCGTATCTGGCTATATAGCTGAATCCCCTACTGGTAATAGCGGTTTCGGATACGATCCAATCTTCGTGCCAGATGGATATGACGAAAGCTTTGGCATGCTCGATCCTGAGATCAAAAACAGCATTAGTCATCGAGGAAGGGCCTTTACCAAGGTGGCAGAATTTTTGAGAAAAATCAGTTAGTCCTTTTCGATGCAATGCCTATCTGAGCACTACTAGCCTATCTCTGATCCCATAAAATAGTTCATCAAAGAAAAGCCAATAACAAAGCCTATCATTAGGCCTATTGCCAAGGCGATTTTTTTCCTTTTCTGTTGTTTCATATGATTTCTACTCGTTCACAACTTTAGCTCTGGTCATTAACCTCACGTTCCCAATTCATCGTTCGCTTCACTGCTACGTTCCAGGCATGATACAACTTTTTGGATAGCTGGGTCTCCATCTTTGGTTCAAATCGTTGGTCTAAGCTCCACTGGTCTTCGAGCTCAGCCTTACTCCAGAATCCTGTTGCGAGGCCCGCAAGATAAGCCGCGCCTAATGCGGTAGTCTCAATTATCTTAGGGCGCTCAACAGGTACAGACAATATATCTGACTGGAACTGCATCAAGAGATTATTTGCTGATGCTCCTCCATCGACTTTTAAAGTTGTGAGATCTATACCTGAGTCCTGATTCATGGCTCCTAATACATCTTTGGTCTGATAAGCCAATGACTCCAACGTTGCCCTAATCAGATGATTATTAGTGCTGCCACGAGTAAGACCGAATATGGCTCCACGAGCATACATATCCCAATATGGCGCTCCGAGGCCTGCGAATGCTGGAACGACGACCACTCCATCAGATGAACCGATTTTAGATGCAAAGTACTCCGAGTCTGGTGACTCATCGATGATCTTGAGTCCGTCTCTCAACCATTGTATTGCCGCACCTGCGATGAAGATACTTCCCTCTAAGGCATAGTGTACTTCACCATCAACTCCCCAGGCTATCGTTGTGAGCAATCCATTGTCGGATTGAACCATTTCTTCTCCAGTATTCATGAGCATAAAACAACCAGTTCCATAGGTATTCTTAGCCATTCCAGGATGATGACACATCTGGCCAAACAAGGCCGCTTGTTGGTCTCCTGCTATACCCGCTATCGGTATTTCACTGCCCAAAAGTGTGGTTGTCCCATACACCTCGGAAGACGACTTAACCGTCGGCAAAATTTGTTCAGGGACATCAAATTCTGTGAGTATCTTTTGATCCCAAGACAGCTCGCCTATGTTGTATAACAAAGTCCTCGATGCATTGCTATAGTCTGTGATATGTTCTTTACCCTCTGTGAGCTTGTACACGAGCCAACTGTCTACCGTGCCAACCATCAGATCTCCAGAGTCCGCTAAACTGCGAGCGCCCTCTACATTGTCTAAGATCCATTTGATCTTAGTACCAGAGAAATAGGCATCCACGACCAATCCAGTGCTTTTTTTGAGGTAGTTTTCCCATCCGCCTGCTTTTAACTCCTCGCAATATGGAGCTGTACGCCGATCTTGCCATACTATAGCTTTACAGATAGGTTGACCAGTAGATCGCTGCCAAGCCACTGTGGTCTCTCGTTGATTAGTAATACCGATACCTGCAATATCGCTAGAGCTGACACCTGCTTTTTTGATCACTTTATGAGCTACGCCTAATTGCGTATTCCAGATTTCAGCAGCATCATGTTCTACCCATCCTGGTTGTGGAAAGTACTGAGTGAATTCTTGCTGTGAGGTAGCAACAATAGCACCATCACGATTAAATAGAATAGCTCGAGAGCTAGTCGTACCTTGATCCAAGGCGAGAATAAATTTCTTAGACATTTTCAATATTGTGATTGATCATAAAGAGTGATAGCATACATACCTCGCCAAGCTAAGTATTTTCTCCATTTAATTAGACAACATCGTAATGAAGATTGCGATTATAGATTCCAAACTTTATAATTCTTCAAAATCAGTTACAATAAGAACTTAGAATGACTATTATTTGCTCTATAAATCAACTGAGAGCTAACAAGAATACTTCTTATATCTGAACCTACATTACTCATTAAGGAGCTACTTTCGCCACACGCTTAATCATAAAATTAATATGACAGCAGAAGAAATCGTACAGAAGCAAGTAGAGGCGTATAACTCTAGAAACATAGAGATATTCGTATCCTGTCATCATCCAGAGATAGAGCTCTACAAGCTCGGAGAACATGAACCCTTCGTCGTAGGTAGAGAAGCACTACAGACTCGATATAGAGATATTTTTGATCAATCTCCCATGCTTCATTCAGAAGTAACACACCGCATGGCACTCAGCGATACCGTCATAGATAAAGAAGTCATAACTGGAAGAGCAGGAGTTGAGCAAGTCGATTACATTGCAATCTATCAGATCAAGGACGGATTAATTGTCAAAGTGAATTTTGTAGTTGGTTAATACCGTGAGAAGTTGAATCAATACTTTTGTCCTTGAATTAGAGCTCTGCTCAATTAAATCCCAATTGTATTCGTACTTCCGTTACATTTGAATTCGTAATGAAAGCAACTCTGTTCTATCTCAATACCATCATAGCTGCCGCATTGATCTTATGTGTAGTGTGCATTAGCTGTTGTCACTATCCTGTTGGTGATAGTTCTGATCATAGTGTCTCGGTTTCCATAGAAGAAAAGCAACGGGGTGTACATGTATTTGGAAGAATGGATTCGACGACCTATAATGATCTGAGTAACATTCATGCAGATTGGATCACTCTCGTGCCATATGCTGGACAAAATGGACATGACTCTCCTGAGATCAGTTATTTCCGAAGCGATGATCCTGACCATATAAAGGAGCGCAACGACCGTTGGATTAGACAGATCAGAGCGACTCATGAAGCTGGTTTTAAGGTATTTCTAAAACCACATATCTGGATAAGCAATGCAGCAGATGGAAAGTGGCGATCTGATATCTATTATGACAATGAGGACGAATGGAATACATGGAAAGAAAATTATCGATCGTTTATTTTGCACTATGCTAAAATGGCGGAGCAGGCCGATGTGGAGATGTTCTGCATAGGTGTTGAGTTGACTCGTCTAAGTAAAGGCAAGCCCGAATTTTGGCGTACTCTTATAAGAGATATACGAAAGATTTATACAGGCAAGCTTACTTATGCAGGAAACTGGTATAAGGAGTATGAGTCGATCACATTTTGGGATGAGCTGGATTATATCGGTATTCAGGCTTACTTCCCTCTTTGCAATAGAGACAATCCAGATATACAGGTGTTAAAACAATCTTGGGATCGAAAATCATCAGAGCTCGCTGGCGTAAGCGCCAAGTTTGAGAGGCCCATTTTGTTTACTGAAATTGGGTATAAGAGCACAACCAATGGAGCCTCTAAGCCATGGGAATGGATCGATTATTATAATCGAGGTGCAGAATTTGAGCAATCAGATCAGACTCAGGCTAATGCCTACCAATCAGTATTTGAAACAATATGGAATGAAAACTGGTTTGCAGGTCTACATCTATGGCAATGGCGCGGAGATGGCCGAAATCGAAGAGGGCGCAATCATCTCGATTTCACTCCCCAAAATAAACCAGCAGAACGGGTTATAGCTGAGGGATTTAAAAAATAAGTCTCTTGAGATCAACGATAGTTAACCATACTTTAAACGGCTATTACTCCTTCCATTTTTACCAAAAGGTTTAAAAATCTGGTTTCAAACTTAGAAACATCACCATCTACGGCAAATAACAGCAATAACTCTGTTTTCATTTGGTCGAAACTACCTGCATAGGAGACCATATCAAAGATCAAGTCTGTGATAATCTCAATTTTGGGACCAGGTTCAAGTTGTTCGTACTCCTCAATTATCTTTTCAACATTGACTGTGCTAAATGTATTGGCGATGAACGCCCGTTCAGAATCGTCAAATTTGTTGTCTTCATAAGCTGCATGAATAAACAATAGCACCTTTGACTCTATCATTGTGTACGTTCTCATAATCCACATTATCGGTAGAGATATGACAACTCAATTTCTACTAAACCCCTACAGAAGATATTCTGGCGCAAATAAAACAGGTCAAAATCATCTATTGCATCGAGCATTATAGCTCCATTTTTTACTATGTTCATCCCACTAAATAAAAGACTATGTTAAACCTCGCTACTATACTATCTGCCACTGCTATATCACATGGGGGCAGTCCTGCATTCACCTTTGGTGACTCAACTCTTAATTATGCCCAAATCAATGGTGCGGCGAATCAAATAGCGAATGGATTGAAAGCCCAAGGCATTGTACCTGGAGATAAAGTGGCCTTGAGTTGTCTCAACCTACCCTACTTCCCAATGATCTATTTTGGCATTCTGAAAGCTGGAGCGACTGTGGTTCCACTCAGTGTGCTATTAAAAGAAGATGAAATCGAATATCACCTCAAGGATAGCGAGTCCAAGGCATACTTCTGCTTTGAAGGTACGCCTGAGCTGCCCATGGCACAGATGGGTCATCAGGGCTTTAACAAAGTCAGTGGATGCGAACACTTCTTCGTCATTACAGCTAACCCAGCATCGCCGTCGCCGATTGATGGTACTAAGACATTAGGTAGCCTTATGGCTGGTCAGGCTCCGACATTTGACATGGTCCAGACTGGTGCCGATGATACAGCAGTAATCATCTATACATCTGGGACTACTGGGAGACCTAAGGGCGCAGAGTTAACGCATTCTAATCTATTCTGTAATACAGTCCTATGTACCGATTTATTTGACCTTAATGACCAGGATACTACACTCATCGTGCTTCCCTTGTTCCACATATTCGCAATGACCTGTCTGATGAATGCAGGGATTTATAAGGGAACCCATGCCGTATTGCTGCCTAGGTTTGATGCGGAGACTGTCTTTGGGTTACTGCAAAAACACGAGGTCACCATATTCGCAGGAGTTCCAACTATGTACTGGGGGCTACTCAACTATAAAGAAGATAAGTTTGACTATGATAAGATATCAAGCAACTTGAGATTGTGTGCAGCAGGAGGCGCAGCCCTACCAGTACAGGTGCTGCACGATTTTGAGGCCAGATTCAAGGTAAGTGTCTTAGAGGGATATGGTATGTCAGAGGGGTCACCAGTGGTTACTTTTAATCAGCCCCGGGTGGGAACAAAGCCAGGCTCTATCGGAACAGAGGTTTGGGGTGTTGAAGTTAAACTGGTTGATGAAGAAGGCAATGAAGTGCCTGTTGGAGAAAAAGGCGAACTGCTATACCGAGGTCATAACGTAATGAAGGGATACTATAAAAAACCAGAAGCTAATGCGAAGACGCTCAAAGGTGGATGGCTCCATTCAGGCGATGTCGCTATTAAGGATGAGGATGGTTTTTACTTTATCGTGGATCGAACTAAGGATATGATCATACGAGGAGGGCTGAATGTGTATCCTCGAGAAGTCGAAGAAGTCATGATCAAACATGACGCTGTCTCCTTAGTAGCTGTAATCGGCATCCCCGATGAAAAGATGGGTGAAGAGATTAAAGCCTATGTGGTCAAAGAGCCAGGCAGCTCTATTTCAGAAGAAGAGCTAATGGCATATACCAAGTCTAAGCTGGCAGCTTATAAGTATCCGAGAGTTGTAGAATTCATAGATGCATTGCCGATGAGTGCGACTGGTAAGATCTTAAAGAAGGAGCTGAGGAAGTTGTAGATGTAAATCAAGGTATGATCGTTACGAAGTGAAGCCTACTATTGGATGGCTACCAAGATTGCTTGTGCCGAAAGCTCAAGTAAAACGTCAGTGTACGTCGAACTATCGATTTAGGACTGCGGAGAGATAACTCAACAACTCAATCAATCACGATCAACCGCTCAAATTTTAGGTCTTTGAGAGCTCTCGTTCCATTGTACTTGTTAGAAGATTGAATAAAGGATAAATTCGGTATTGGCCTTAGTTCCCAATTCCATTCATGAGTTTCTACAAGTCCCCAAGCCTTTATAGATGTTGGAATTTGATTTTCAAAGGTCAGATGAGTATAAAGCTCCGTCAAGTCAGCATCATAGAAGGTCTGTATATCAACAATCTGATGATATTCATCAACTTCAAACTTGATGAAGTACTTTTTATACTTCACTTGATAGACGATAGAACCAGTTGAATCAGAAGGCTCTATATTCAAAATCTTATATTTTTTTTCAGCGTGCCTGCGAGTATAAAACTTTGACTTTAAGTTAAGTGATGGCCATACTTCCAATGAATATGTCAACGGTATCAGAGGGCGAGCCTTCAGTGTATCTAATTGGCTATTCTTCCAATCAAATGATGCATTATAGACTTGATACTCTCCAAGTTTAAAACTCGGATCTATAGCAATTAGAGCAATCATGTCGAAATCACGATGCGATAGTTTGTATTTGAAGGTATTATTCTGTGCTAAAAATTCATCCATGTTATCTCGGAGAGATTGCACGGCACCATAGAGTATATCTTCATAAC
>CAZFWJ010000034.1:0-36795 GCA_964522505.1 uncultured Saprospiraceae bacterium | reverse complement strand
AGTTAATACATTTTATTCTTAAATTAATGTGTCCGGCTTTTTAGCACCACCTCAAACTGCCTTGCCAGAAAATGAAGCTAATAGTACCTTTGCCAAATAGGGGCGTAGTTTACCATAAAGAATATCATCAATTTCAAATGCTTCTCCATCACCTTCAAATTCAGTTGAGGTTTTCAGATATTTCCCAGTCCAGCTTTCAATATTCTCTAAACCTATTTTTGGTAAATTATGCAGAGATTTGTCTGAAATCAAATCAAAGCAATATTTAAACCTTTTGAAGCTCCAATGCTTTGGTGTTTTCTCTATCCATTCTATACCGCTTTCCTTATATGTCTCGTATTTCTTCACTTACTATTTTTGATTTTAGCCTCAATACTCGTCAGTTCTTTGATGTCCATTCTGTCGTCGGCTTCAGCGGCTATTATTTTTCGCCTTTGGTGAAACTGATCGTAGAGCGCTTTCACTTTCTGCTTCATCTCCGCATTAGAGATACTACCATTGTGGTTAAGGATGTCCTTGTCTTGGAAGGTCAAGATTCGGTCTACATTCTCTTTCCAGAAGTGTGTAGTGATATCTTTTCTGTCTTTAGCTCGTAGTTCAGCACTTTCGAGGAAGATCACCACAAGTCTATTGAGCGTATCGATTTCATCTACGTTGAGGTAGTTTTTAGCAATGATGATATCTGATTTTCTCACGATACTTCCTTGCCAGGAGGTGAGTCCCATATTCGGAGCATCTTTATCCGCTCTATCCATGATGATCTCCGCTGCGGTATGGTTCGTTACGGCATAGAGTAGTTTGTTTTGTGTCTCTGCGAAGAACATCTGAGTCGCCTTATCACTTGGATCATAATCACTACTAAGCGCAAATAGATCTCGTACTTTCTGATAGAAGCGCTTTTCTGAAGCTCGGATATCACGGATGCGCTCCAGAAGCTCATCGAAATAATCAGGTCGACCATCTGGACTTTTGAGCCGATCATCATCCATGACAAAGCCCTTGATCATATAAGACTTCAGATTGCGATTTGCCCATATCCGAAATTGGGTGCCTCGCTTACTTCTTACTCTAAACCCAATCGCCAGGACCATATCGAGTGCATAATAGGTCACGTCATATTGTTTGCCATCTCTGGCAGTTGTTAAGTAATCCTTAATAACTGATTCTGCTTCTAACTCTTTATCTTTCAGCACATTAGATATGTGCATACTGATATTAGGAATAGAGGTGTCAAAAAGTGTTGCCAGCTGTTTTTGATTCATCCAGACATTACCATCTTTGGTCATCAAGCTCACCGTAGCCCTACCATCAGCAGTGGAGTAAATAATGATATCGTTTTGCTCTCGGTCCATCAGTCCAACACTGTCAATCGTTGATCAGAAGTAGTCATTTCCAACTTCTTAATATCTGCTTTGATATCCTCTAATGATCGCAGCGGCTTAAACTCATAGAAATACTTCGTGAAGTTGATCTCATAACCCACCTTGGTTTTTTTATGATCTATCCAAGATTCTGGCAGATGAGGTTTTACCTCTCGGTTATAATATTCTTCTATGGTTTGCGGATGAAGAGAGCCATCTTTTTCTTTTCTTAAGAATGGAATGCTTTCATAGTCTCTTAGCTTAGAATTCGGTTTCGGCTTTCCTTTTGATTTCACAACTTTACCATCTTCATCTTTGAGTGGTTGTTCCACCGTGATTCGCCAGTAGGCAAAGTAATCATTAGGTAGTATTTTACAGAATTCGTTTTCTTGGAAGTTCCCATATAGTTGAGAGATAAAACCGATGCCTTTTGAAGTATCGTTCCCAATTTCACCGTCAGTCAGACCAGGGATCTCCTTACGCTTATTCCCAAGGCTCCGATCCATCTTTTTCCAGAATCGATTGATGTCGAGATTGCCATGTTCTATTAGTTCCTCATCCTTTGCGCCAGTGGCATTGATGAGTTGCACTGTGCCTTTTCGGAGGTCAGCCTTTTTATTATTTACAATCCAAATATAAGTGGATATGCCCGTATTATAGAACAGCTGATCAGGTAGCGCCACAATAGCTTCTAACCAATCATTTTCTATGATCCATTTACGGATCTCGCTTTCTCCACTTCCTGCCGATCCTGAGAACAAAGGTGAGCCATTGAAGACTATTGCAATACGAGTTCCAGACGATTTCATTTTAGAAATCATGTGTTGCAAGAACAACAGCGATCCATCATTGATCCTGGGTAGACCTGCACCAAATCTGCCTTGCATACCCATGTTCTCATGCTCATTCTTGATGATCTTTTGGGCTTTCTTCCAGTCTACACCAAACGGAGGATTGGATAACATATAATCAAACTCTTCATCTTCCAGTCCATCTATGGTAAAGGTGTTACCAAACTTGATGTTGCTTGGGTTTTGACCTTTGATCAGCATATCTGATTTGCATATTGCGTATGACTCAGGATTTATCTCTTGACCAAATACTTTTAGTTCTGCTTTGGGGTTAAGCTGCTTAACATATTGTTCTCCTATTGAGAGCATACCGCCAGTCCCACATGCTGGGTCATATAGAGTTTTAATTTTTCCTGCTTTAGTAAGGATTTCACTGTCCTCATTGAATAGCATATTGACCATGAGCTTAATGACCTCACGAGGGGTGAAGTGTTCTCCTGCTGTCTCGTTGGATTGTTCAGCAAATTTTCTAATCAAGTGCTCGAAAGCATAACCCATTTCTATTGACTTCATATCCGTGAGATCAATTTCTTTAAATGCTTTCACCACTCTAAATAAGATGTCTGCTTTGGGATCATCCATTCGATCTATCTGATCATCAAAATTGAAGTATTCGATAATCTCACGAGCTGTAGAGGAGAATCCATTGATGTAGTTCCTCAGATTAGCTGCGACATTATTAGGGTCAGCTACTATTTTATCAAAGTCAAATTTACTTCGGTTATGAAAGTTGTATCCAGCAACATTATTAAGAACCTTGTCTTTGGCTCTATCTATACTCGTACCTAATTTCGGCACTGCCGCCAAGACATCTGCCTTAGTGTTTTTCAACACACAATCTAAACGACGAAGAACAGTCATGGGTAATATGACCTTACCGTAATCAGATCTCTTGTAGTCACCTCGTAATAAGTTGGCAACTTCCCATATTTTATCTCCTTTTTCTTTGAAGTTATTCATTCTCGTCTTTGATGTCTTCGATTAGTAAATCAACACTTTTAATTTTTAAAATACCTGCGATCTTATATAAGTCTTCTAAACTTGGTTATCTATTAAAGTTAGAAGGATTCACTGTTTATCAATGCACAATTTCGGCAGATCTTAGTGAGTGTTGGGTGGTTTTAAATTGCGGGTGGTGGAAAAAGCAATGTCTGCAAGACGCTGTTGCTTTTTGAGGATGGCATTTTTTTCTTTTCCTCTCCTGATTCTAGTAAATGTATAGCAAATCTAGTTTCAAGATATAGACATCAAAAAAAGAGCCCGACAGGACTGCCGAGCTCATTGAGTCTTTTTATTATGGTTGGGTTTCGCCGAATCTGTTATTATCAACATTGGCATCAGCTAACTTGTAGGTGGCATCGATAGCCACGGACTGTATCGTGCTTCTATCATAGGGTACTTGTAGCACATAACTACTATGCGTCCAAGGCCAATCCGCTGCAACTTCATATTTAGTGTAGCCGTCAGAAGACTTAGCTCCTCTCATCATCCTAAGAGGAATCGTATAATTCACTACTTCTCCACTTGTGAGTGTGATTGCTACATCTACTGGCATTGGCATTACTCCAACTTTAGTCAAGTTAATCGCTGATACATTTTCAGCTTGAGCTTCGACTGCATCGACACTATAGTCAATGGTATGTGTTGTATTGACGAAGTATTCTTTAAACCAATCCAACTCCAATTTGCTGGTCTTCTCCATCACTCGAATAAAATCATTGACATTGGGATGCTTGTATTTCCAAGTATTGTAATAGTTCAACATCCCTTGGCTGAAAGCCTCTTCTCCCATAATATATTGTAATTGTGTCAAGAAGACTGCCCCCTTGGTATAGCTGCCTCTACCATAAGCCGAGTTAGTGACGAAGTGATCCGCATGAGTGCTCAGCGGCTCTTCAAGACCTGTGAGCGCAAAATTCACATATCCTCTAACATTCCCTTCGTTAGGATGATGTACGGCTATATCCCCTGGTATCAGTTGCTCTGTCTTCAGGAGGTGCATCACTTCACTTGAGCCAAATGTGGTAAAGCCCTCATCCATCCAAGGATATAAGGCTTCATTAGTGCCGAGAATCATCTGAAACCAGCTGTGCATCCATTCATGTACGGCCACACCTACGAGGCTATTATAACTGCGCTCGCCAGTAATCAAAGTCGCCATAGGATACTCCATGCCACCATCACCACCTTGGATAAAGGAATAAACAGGATATGGATATTTGCCAAATCTATTATTCATGTACGCTTCTGCGACATTCATAGCTCTATGGAGATTCTGCCAGTTTTCTGTGGTACGTGCGCCAGGCTGGTAGATATAGTATATTTTGGTGCCGGCGTCAGTGTAGCCCATCTCGACCGTATAGTCAGGATCTGCAGCCCAAACGAAATCGTGCACGTTCTCGGCCTTAAACTTCCATGTAGTCTTTTTCCCTTTAATCTTGACCTCCTTATCACTATAGCCACGACCTATTTTCTTTGCATTAGTAAGGACGCCACTCGCTCCCAGTATATATGAATCATCGATCTTGATCTCTACATCAAAATCTCCCCACACTCCATGAAACTCCCTACCTACATATGGATTGGCATGCCATCCCTGATAGTCATACTCGCAGAGTTTAGGATACCATTGTGCCATACTATAGTCTATACCCTCAGCACTGTCTCTACCAGATCTACGAATCTGTAATGGCACCTGTGAGTTGAACTTCATCGTAAGCTTGGTCTTATCACCTGGCTTAAGCGGCTTAGCCAGTTGGACCTCTAATATGGTTCCTTCAATATGATAAGATAGCGCCTGACCATCCTGCTTCAATTCATCAATGCGGTGATACCCGATTTCGTTAAGTGATAATTTGGAGATGCGATCCTTAACCCTACGATCCGGATCTGCTATTGTGCGAGATCTGACATCCATCATACTATTAGGCTGGAAGGCATTGAAATAGAGATGGTAGTACACATGAGTCAATACATCTGGAGAATTGTTCTGGTAGGTAATCGTCTGCTCACCAGTGAATCGATGTGTATTGACGTCAAAATCAATTTTCATTTCATAATTCACCTTCTGCTGCCAGCGATCTGGATTTGCATAAAGAAGGCTGACAAATGAAATAATCGAAAGAAGAAGTAGTGCTTTTTTCATAACTGCTAATCTATTAAAATATACGCTGATATATCATCACGGTTTTATAACGTATTAAGTATAAACATAGTCACATTTGGCGGTGTGTATTTATTATTCTAAATTTACATATTACAATTATTTAGAATGTGTAAATTATTACAATACAGCGTTTTACTTGCTTTTAGCATCCTATCAGTAAAAAACGCTGCAGCCCAATCCGTCACATTGTTTAATGAGTCCAAAATTATGGATAATGAGGACTTATACAATGAATCAATTCGGTACCCCGAATTTGAACAAGAATCTACCACTTCTGTTGACCTACTACAGGGGATAGATTCAGAGCGTAAAAGACTTGAAAACATCCTGCACATAGCAGAGCTCACCACAGTTGCTCAACTCAAAGAATATGACAAGTTTTTGTTAGGGCATCCAGATGTACAACCCTTACTGGCAAGATATCTCAACTTCAAGAGTCTTAATGGCATCTTACCTGCTGACTCGAGTATAGAGGACTATAAGCCTAAAGCAACTGCAGGCAACTCGGTATCTGCTGAGTATGCATTTATCGAGGGGTATGAACTCATCAAGAAAAAGGAGCTCACTGGAGCACTGCAAGCATTTAACAAGTGTGATGATCTATCATCGCCATACTTCAACCATGCGAGATACTATGCGGGACTAATCAACATAATCCAAGGGGACTATAAAGCAGCACTCTCTAACCTCAAGAAAATCGGAACGACCTATGAGTTGCAGCATCACCTGCCCTACTACCTCGCCTTGTCGCATTTCGCTTTAAAAGATTATCAGTCTGTGGTGAAGTGGTATGCACCACGGCTTAAAGAAACACAGTTGTTTCAGATATCTGCAATCAAAGAATATGTTGCCATCTCGTACTTCAAACTCAATGAGATTAATGAAAGTATTGAACTGCTCAAGGATACTGATCAAGAAGAATTGCTCATCAGTGCATTACTTCAGCAAGAACAATATGATGAGCTTATCAAACGAGTCAAGAAAAACAAGACCGAGGAAACATCGATCTATACGCAGGCTGCCTATGCACAAGCGCTGCATCACGTCGGTAAACATCAGGAATCCACTGATGTCTATACACAACTGCTTAACACTCCTCATGCCGATGAGATGAGGTTCAATATCGCACAGAATCATATCGCCAAGGCAGATTACAATGCTGCCCTCGAAGTATTAAATGTCATACAAAACACGGCTATCAAAGCTTCGGCACAGCGTGCTATTAGCTCATTGATTATCAATTCAGACGATGTATCGATCGAGAATATTGATCAAAATCTTATCGCCAACTTAACATCTCAGCAAAAGCAACATCTACTCAATAAGTGTCAAAGCGAAGGCCAAGAAGCACTAGCTAATAACAACATTGAGGGTGCGTTTAGATATCTGTCTATGAGCAACAGAGTAGACATCAATGCTCCTCAGAGCATACAACTGGGCAGTGATATCGCCTGGAGTTACTTTGTAAAAGGCGAATACAGCATAGCCAAGAGCAGATTTGAAGAACTAAGGCAAACCAATAGGATCAATAGCACAGATAGCGATACTCAACTCAAGACCGAATATGCGCTATCCTATATCTATCTCGATGAAGACAATTATAGACAGGCCTTAGGTCATCTATCCAAAGCACAAGGAATCGTGTCAAGCACTGATATAGATCTCAGCTTGCAAGAAGACATACTCAATAGAATGGGCGATTGCTACTTTGCAATCGCAGACTACACCCATGCTCAAGAAGTCTATCAGAAAGCTGTGAGAAGTGCTGATTCTCAAGGAGATCATGCCCTGTACCGTATTGGTGCTGTTCATAAACTTAAGAATAAGCCTTATGAGCAAATCATTACTTATGAAGAACTGATTGAGCGATTTCCCAATAGCCCATATGCCAACGATAGTAGACTAGAAATAGGTAATAGATACTTTGAACTTGGTCAATATGACAATGCCAAGAAATTCTATCAGGGCCTAACTGCTGTTCAAGATGAATCACTTAGATCAGAATCTCTACTACAGCTCGGATTGATATATGTAAACGCTGGTGATTACGATAATGCGGAACAGTACTATAGTCGCATATTGGAACAATCACATCAACCACAATACAAGGAATCAGCAGAAAAGGCGCTTAAAGAACTATACGCTACCTATAAAGTTGATGCTGACTCTTATGCTGAAGTCGTCCAAAGATCAGATCGCCTCAGCGATACTAAAACTATCAAACGGCAATTTGCCATAGAACAGTTTCAGAATGGAAACTATGAGGTTGCTCTAACTGAGTTAAAGAGATTAAAGAATCAATACAACTCTAGCTCGGATCAAGAACTCGATCACTATATCGTACAGTGCTTGATTAAAACCGATGACCAAGATGCCTTGGCTCAAACAATCAGCTACCTACGGAAGTACAGCCCTCTAAATCATGAAGAATTGACTGTAGAAACCTCTAAGCGTCTACTTGCTAAAGAAGATTACACTACATATTTAGAACTCTCCGACTTAGGATGGTTCAATGATCATGCAGATTCCGCTCATAGTAGATTGAAATCCTATGTAGCGTTGGAGCGATACGACGATGCCACACAACTGATAGCTGCCTCAAAGACGGGTGCCGATCAACTGTCAGAGGACATACTACTTAAGATTATCTCAGCAGAAGTACAACAGAATGATTGGGCGGCGATCATGGCGTTCAAGAATTCTACCGTTGCACATAGTATGTGGACTAATAGTCCAAAAGCGATCTACATAGTGGCACTTAGTCTGTTTAATCAAGATGAACTTCAGTCATCAATCGCAACCATTACAGAAAACTATTCGGCACTAATTAGCGATCCATCTTGGTTTGCAAAAGCGACGATACTTTTATCAGACAACTACTTTCTTAAAGGAGAAAAGACAAATGCTTCTGCTGCATTAGAAGCACTGTTGGATTCCGACATGTCGATACCTCCCAATTTAATCAATCAAGCTAAGGAACGGCTCAACGAAATAAACTTATAATCTGATGACAATGATGAAAACAACATATACCCTGCTTCTATGTATTATGATCTTACAAGCATCTGAAGCTCAAGACATAACTGATGAAAAACTTTCGGTACGTAAGAATTTCGTTTCACAGCATATAGATGCCAAACCATTAACAGGTTTGTTTACTTCAAGTGCTATCCCAAACATTGGGGCATTAGAAGTGAGTCAGGATAGTATTCTAAGCTTCGGGGTTCCATCAATTGAATTATCTGCGGACATAGAACCACTGGCTTACCAGCAGCCGAGAGTAGATGATGGAAGTTACGGGCATCTCATGGCTACAGCAGGCACACTGAATCCATTGGCATTACAAGGAGCCTTATTTCATAAAGTTGACAACTACTTCAGCGTCCAAGCTAATGCCGCTTATGACAATTGGAATGATAAGAGCATAGTGAATAAACAATTCAATAAAGTAGAAGGAAGCCTCAATACCTCATATTATGTCACAGATCATAGCGAGTTCAAGCTTTCCTTAAATGGGAGATCAAGTAATCAAGGTGCTTTTAGCGATTTAAACAGAGCTGAATCACAGGATACTATACGTATTAGACACTTTAGCGTATCTATGGACTACCGCACCTTTCATGATGATATCCAAAGTTTTGATTATGGATTAAATGTCAACTATAGCACCACCAGAAATAACTTCATAGCTAACACTGAGAATCTATGGATTATCACTCCACATCTATCTAAAGGACTTAGTCAAGAACTAAGAATACACGCTCAGTCTAAGAATTATTTACCAATGAACTTCGGTACTACATCTGATCTCATGTCCAACAACAATCTTGGATTAGTTTGGAATAAACAACAGCTTACGCTAAACATAGGTGGATCACTAAATAGAACAGTGGATAGAACATCACTATATCCTGCTGTAAAAGCCAATTTCTATTTTAGTCCTGATAATCATGTGAGTCTAAGTGTTCAGGAGCGCAATAATTATCAAGGTCTAAATAAGACTTCATCTGCTAATCCTTTTTTGAATAACTCATTTGATCTGCCTTTCGCAACAAGAATAAGAGAACATGCTATTGCTCTGAGAAACGATGTGACTGATCGAGTCAAAGTATCGGCACAATTGTCACGCAACTTCTATATTGACGATATCAACTGGGAGTTGTCAGATGAGAATAGACGATTCTTTGAGGTGGACAGAATTGATTACGATGCATGGATCGCTAGCCTTAGTGTTGCCATTCAGGCTCATTCTCTCATTGATGTCAAGACTTCTATTACCAAGAATATCTACAACTCTGAATCTGTGTTGCTATACAGACCTGAACATACACTAAACATCGGCACAACGTTTCATACAGCAGATCGAAAATTTGAAGCTTCTTTAACTGCAGATTTGAGTGATAAACAGATAACTGATGTGTTAGCGACGGGTCTTCAAGTCAGCTCTAATTTTAGATATGATTTAGGCTTAAGCATAAACTATAGACCTATAGATTTGCTCACTGTGCAACTTAACGGTACTAATCTCTTAAACAATGAGTTTGAGGTACTTAGAGGTTATGACAACTACTCAAGAAATCTTTCCGCTTCAGTTTTACTTAAGTTTTAGAATCCTATTGTATCTCGCTTAAAACTGTATTGCTTACTTTGATTAGCAATAGTTTTTGATACATCTATACCTTTTATCAAGCGGTAGTAGTGATCACTATAAGATCCTGATTCTTTAGAGATTCTGAGATTCTGATTGTGTATTATTTCTTTTACAATACCTCTTATCCAACGTGCATTGCCAAAGTCCTTGTCCTTGCGACTTACTACATGCCGAATGTGATCATACAAGAGCGATCGCCCCTCAGAGGACATCCTGAGGCCTTCATCATTCATAAATGACTCAGCTATCTCTAAAAGTTGATCATGATCATAATCATCAAAATGTAGAAATAGATCAAACCTTGATTTCAATCCTGGATTCATTGATAGAAAACTGTCCATGAGCTGCGGATAACCTGCAGCAAACAAATAGAAGGCACCCCGATCATCTTCCATACGTTTTAATAGTGTCTGAATCGCTTCATCCCCAAAGTCATTAGAGCTATTCTTTTTAGTAAGCGCATAAGCTTCATCTATAAATAATACGCCACCCATGGCATCGTCGATGACTGCTTTGGTTTTAAGGGCAGTTTGACCTACATATCCAGCTACTAATCCCTGTCGATCTGTTTCTATAATGTGTCCTCGTTCTATCAAACCTAAGGCCCTGAATATTCGAGCACATACTCTCGTGACGGTCGTCTTACCAGTACCAGGATTACCAGTAAGAATCGTATGAAAATTGAATGCATTAGTCACTGGGGCTCCAGTAGTTATCTTATGCTGAACTACTTCTACGAGATCATAGATGGTTTTTTTAATACTCTCTAATCCAATAAGCTTATTCAGATCCTCCAAGGCACTCTTCAGATCGACACTGTCAATGCTAATATCACTAACCTTTCGTTGTTGAGCAGGCTTGCTACTTAAAGGAAGGACATCCTCCAATTTAATCTTGCATAAATCATCTTCAGTGATATCAGAATCTCGATATCCAATCACTCTGATGCCCATATTAACCTTAGCGCGATCTAAGAGGTTATCAACAAATCGAGCATTGCCAAAATTCCGACTCTTGTCACGATAGGCATCTAAGATGATCTTTTGGACGACCTCTTGTGCTCTTAGCGTTAATTCTATTTCCTTTCGTTCAGAGAAGTAATTCATGATTTCGATTAGCTCATCATAGCTGTAATCCGTGAATTCATAGGTGAAGGCGAATCTCGAAGCGAGACCTGGATTAGATTCTATCAGGGTGTTCATCTGGTCAGGATATCCTGCGGCTACTACCATAAAGTCGCAATCAGGATGTGTCATCTCCTTGATCAATAGCTCTATGACTTCCTTGCCGAAATCCTTAGTATCATCATTGTTTCGAGATAGTGAATAAGCCTCGTCTATAAATAGAACCCCGCCTCGAGCACGATCAATGGCCGCCATTACTTTTGGAGCTGTCTGTCCAATATACTCACCAACCAGATCTACCCTACTTACTTCATGGACATGTCCAGTCTTCAACAATCCTATTTGGCTATAGATCGCCCCTAACTTCCGGGCTACAGTAGTCTTGCCCGTACCAGGATTACCGAAGAAGATGCTATGTAAATTGAGTCGCTCATCCTCATTAAAACCTCTCTCCTTACGCAGTTGTAAGAACTGGATATACTTCGTGTGATTCTGTATCTGACTCTTGATATTTTTAAGCCCAATAAGACTATAAAGATCCTTCATCGCTGTCTTGTCCTTAACCTCACTTGTCATGAAGTTAGTCTCAAGTTCTAGCAAGGCCTGGGGAAATATGATAGGATTTGATCCTTCTACTTTTGTATATGCTATAGTGAAATGACTCTGTGCTATGAGGCGATCTTGGAAGATAACTTCGACATCATATCGCCCTGGTCTCCACGAGCCTTTGACATTGGATCCCCAGCCAGCATTAATAACCACTAAACGCTCACCTCTTTTGATCTTCTCCAGTCGGATAACCTCACCTTTCAGTTCGCGACTGTCATTGTAGAAGCGAATAAAGATCTCCGCAAACCAGGTACGATTTGGGAGTCTATTAATGATAGAGAACTCGACAAAAACATATCTCGAAGTCTTAACATCAAACTGCTTGGAGATAATCTTGGGGTTGTTCTGATCAGTCTGATCAAAGCTACCCTCATAATAATACAATTCATCAACCTTAAGTGCCAACTCTGGATGCCTGAGCTTAGGATCGTTCGAGATATTTTCAACATAGAAATACTTAGTTGTAACCTTCTCACCATTGATATACACTTCCCAGCTATACTTACCCTTTTTCCAAAACGATCCAGCTTTCTTATGCCCCCAACCTTCTCTGATATGAAAGACGTGATCTTGTTTCTTTACTTGCTTCTTTATGTTCAAGGTTGTGACAAGGTTTTTACCCTTATCATACTTGTAGCATTTTATTTCAGCTTCGAGTTCCCAGGTCTCTCTATCAAATAGCTTATTTACTAGGATTAGATCGACATAGATGTATTTGACTCTGGACTCTTCAAAGACCTGACGATACTTTTTTCTATTATCCGCAAGCCATTCCGTGGAGGAATAAATCTTTAAATCTTTAAAACTGTAGGCCTTAAATTCGTTAACCGCACTGACCTCTGGCATTCTCTATCTGGTTTCGTTATATGGTTGTTATTTAATATTAAGTTACGCATTAATGTTTACCATGTAAAACTTTTACAGATTAAAGCGCTTTGTACTGTTGACTTTATAACTTTGTGAAGCGCTTAGAAAAATAACGAAATGGCCAAGGTTACCTTTCTATTTGAAGAGGACGAGAGCAAGAGAATTGAAGTGGAGGCAGAAACTGATACTTCCCTCCTTGATATCGCTGAGGATAATGACATCCACCTAAATCATAATTGTGGTGCCGTATGCGCCTGTAGCACCTGTCATGTATATATCGAAAAAGGAGAAAATTTCTTAGCAGAAATATCAGATAGGGAGGAAGACTTTATAGATCGTGCAATCAATCCACGACTGGAGTCTCGACTAGGATGTCAATGCGTAATCTTAGATGACAGTGCAGAAATTGAGGTTATCATACCTGATCAATCTGGCATAATTGGTCACGAACATTAATTGAAATATCACCACATAGGAACATATAAATGGGATTTGAAGAATTAGACGACTTACCAATTGACTGGCCTGACCATGAGGATGTAGCCATGGGCTTATACGAGAAATTTGGTGATGACTTTACAGAGAGTAAAATATATCGCATACGATTTACAGAGCTTATCGAGTGGGTCTTAGAAATACCACATTTCATAGGCAAACGAGAGGATTGCAGTGAGGGCCACTTGGAGCAGATTCAGGCTAAGTGGGTATATGAGTGGCGAGACAATCAATAATATAATTCAGCGACTCCTTGTCGCACCACTACTTATCCTTAGGATACCTAATCTATTTATCATTGTTTTGACGGTGTGGGTGTTCGCTTCTCGACTGATCTATCCTGAGCTAGTAGGACATCGGATCACACCAGTCATGTCTTCTAAAGACTTGTATTTACTCCTACTCATATTGGGTTTAATAGCAGCTGGCGGATACCTCCTCAATGACATTATAGATGTCAGATCAGATCAAGTCAACAATAAGCGAGCATTTATTAATGACGGGACCGAGCGACGCTTAGCCTGGCTTGCCTATGGAGTCATTACGATTGCTCCTATTCCCTTTGCATATTCCTTAGCCAGCGAAGTCAATCATCTTGAGTATATGCCACTCTATTTTATTGTGGTTGGTCTTCTTGCTCTCTATAACCTTGTTCTCAAGAAAACACCTTTACTCGGTAACATCTGTGTAGCCATATTATGTGCTGGTGTCATATGGATCATGTTTTTGGCAGAACAAGAGTCCTTACAGTCACTTAAAGCAATGGACTTACAATCATATATTCGCATATCTCAGGTTGCATTGTTTTACTATGTTTTCGCCTTCTGCAGTAACTTGGCACGAGAGATCATCAAGGACATTCAGGATATGGATGGTGATAGAATTGTTGGTGCTCGCACGTTACCATTAATCATAGGAGTTCAACGCAGCGTCTATTTGATTCACGCTACTTTAATAGTCTTAGAAATATTCATAATCTGGTGGGTTCTTCAATTAGAGCTCTCAATTGGACTAATTATCGCTTGTTTAGCATTAGTCATCTTACCCATAATACTGATCACACTTAAACTACTTAAGGTCAATCAAGAAAGTGACATGACTCAGCTCAGCACAGGCTTCAAGATGTGGATGTTGCTTGGCCTAATATTTATATACCTATTAACTACTAATCTATGATCAATCTATCTAACTATAAAATAGTACTTGGATCCGGCAGCCCTCGTAGACAAGAACTTATAGAGCATCTAAAGCTGCCATATACAGTCCGTGTTTCGGACGTAGAAGAAATTATCCCTCCAAATATGAACCCGTCTGCCGTACCAGTATATCTGTCTGAATTGAAGTCTAACCACCTCGCTCTTACAATGAATGATGATGAACTCATCATCACAGCTGACACTATCGTGATCTTAGATGATGAGATCCTCGGCAAACCAAATGATAGAGCGGACGCCTATCGGATGATTAAGCTGATGAGTGGTCGATCACATCTGGTGGTCACGGGAATAACTATTAAAACCAGCAATATCCAAGTCTCGAAGTCAAATCAATCCGAAGTAACTTTCTTAGAGATCTCAGATGATGAGATATATTGGTATATCGACAACTTCAATCCCATGGACAAGGCAGGAGCCTATGGCATCCAAGACTGGATAGGCTCATGCAAGATTAGTAACATCTCAGGATCTTACTACAACATCATGGGACTACCGATGCATCTGTTATATGGGATGTTGGAGGAGCTGGATTGAATAGAATATAGATCAAAGTACAATAACCTACATTTCCTTTAAAGCAATCCGAATTTGTTGTTTGTAGGATCTCCCGATACTTATCAACTCCTTATTTTTTAACATAAGGGAAGCATGATTCACCCATTCTACATGTATAATATTAACTATACTACTCCGATGCACTCGAACAAATCCCCTTTCATTTAGCTCTTCGTCTAGTGACTTAAGCGCCCGATCTGTCCAAATTGATTTGTTCTCATAATGGATTCGACAGCCATTATCCTCAGCAACTATATGAGATATATGCGGAGTTTCAATGTTATATATTTTATCATTCGATTTGATCTTGAGCAGAACAATATCTGAAGTTGACTTACTTGTTTCTAATGAATCAACTCTTCCTGCAAGACTGGCGTTAAGCTCCTCCAATTCTTCCTTTTCAAAGATCAGACGTTCGTTGGCTTCTCTCTGTCTTTTCAACCGTGCTTGTAATTGCCACAATGCCAAGAACGAAGCTAACAATCCAAGAAAAACGGATAAACTGAAAAGTCTCGAATTCTTAGCTTGAATCCGTTTATTCTCCAATTCATAATTCAGCAACTGAATGGAGTCCTCCTTCACTCTCGTTTCATATTTAGTTACTGCATCAAGAATCTCATTCTTATTATTCCAATATTGAATTGTGTCTATCGCAGATAAATAGTTTTCGAAGTCACGATTAAACGTTCTGCTATTAAACTTTTTTGAGTGGGCTTTAACAATCGATTCTGCCAAGCTATGGCGTGTATTCTTTTTCTCAGATTGGTTTTCAACGACATAATTATATGCTTGCCTTAGGGTTGCAATAGCTTTATCATATTCTCCAGTATGTGTATAATATATGCCTCGTATCCGTTTAAAGTTATTTTGGTAATAAGCAGAAGTCGTGTCATTATGTATAGTCGACAAATCATTTAAAGCCCTCCTTGCAATATCCAGATTACCTTGTTTGCAGTGCGACTCTATTAGATCGCTGTAAGCATATATTCTTGTGCTAAATTTAACCCTCTTATCATCTACCAGTTCCTTCGCCATTGCTATACATCGATCATACTCCTCTAGCTTCAAATAACAATCTATCAAGTTTCCTTTCACACTAGACCTATTTCTAATTGAGATAGAGTCTATATCCAATGCTCTTAAAAAAATCGATTTAGCTTTTTCAAGATCGAGACCAAAGTAAGCCGCGTTCCCTAACTCATTTAATATTTGAAATTTTCGTGATCTTATTAATTTTGGATGAACATCAACACTATTCAACAAACTGTCGGCATAGATAAGTGTGTTAACCGAAGTCTCTTTTTGATTGAGGTGTCCCTCACACATTGCTCTCATGGAGAGCATCTTTACAGCCTTATCATAGTTCTTTATTTTTAAATATTGATCAAATGCAACGTTATAAGATGGGATGGCAGTATCGTAGTCCTTACTCGAGAACTTATAATAGGAAAGTACATCAAGTCTCTTAGATTCTATAGTATCATTGCTGAACGTACGTGCGTTGAGATAATCAAATGATGGTCGAGCCTGGTCATAATCATCTAAATAACAATAAATCGATATCTGTATATATCTACTATCAACTTGTCTTTTGTGATTAGTTTCGTCTAAGGTGTCTATTATGCTATTAATTAGTTTTAGACTTTCATCATAGTTGCCAGCTCTGTATTCCTTGAGTACATCTGATATCGAGTCGTCATAGCTTTGGGCAACTCCTTCATTTAGATAAAAAGTAAAAAACAGAATAAGACAATAGATAAGCTTAGCAGCAGAAGTAGTTGGTATAGTCATATAACAAACATAAATATTTACAGCATTTTTTAATTGTAAACTACTACATATAAATATCTACTATTACTCCAACTCTATATGTCTATATAATAAGCCATCCAGAACCAAAGCTCAGAGTGGTTATTCACTAACTACTAATGGTCGTTCACAAGATTTCATAGGGTATTACCCACAAAAAAGAAGTTAGTGTTTATAATTGAGCAGAAATATAACTCTCTAAGATGAAAGATTCTGCACAGCTCATTAAAAATAGATTAGACACAATTAAGGAGATAGAGGCTAAGGATGAATTGCAACATCTTGCATTCAAGGTCTCACGCAGAGAGTGCCAGATATTTTCGATGTTGTGTGAGGGATACTCTAACAAAGAGATAGCTAAGAAACTACATATCTCTGCTCATACAGTTATCAGCCATCGGCTAAATTTGAGAAAAAAGATTGGTGCCAGGAATACAGCACACTTAATACATTTAACATACAAGAATCAATTATAACATTAGACCCCTTCATTCTCATTTCGTAAAATAACGACATAGCATGCATTCGACTTATTTGACACATAATCCATTGATCATGGTGCACAGTACAAATACTCATATGAAAGTAAAATTTTGGATTGGCTCTATATGCTTGCACGTATTTTTGTTCATTTCACCTAGTGATTTCTTGGCACAAGCCAATGTATTAAGAATACAAGAAGGATATGAAATAGGCGGGAGTGGTATTGAATCATTGAATAAAACAATTGCAACAGAAGATGGTAGTTTTCTTATTGTTGGAAGTACAGGATCAAGAGACTTTGATTTCGTAAATAACCCTAATACCACAAGTTCATTTGTTTCAAAAATAACTAATGAAGGAGTAGTTGAATGGGTAAATTTTAATGATGACAACAGAATCACTTACGATGATGCTATTGAATTGGACAATGGAAATTCTATAATTGTAAGTGGCAAAGATAATTTTTCATTAATAGCTAAGAGGATTAGTAATACTGGGCAAGACATCGGCAATGAAGATTCAATTACTGATCTGATAACCTCTACGGGTAGCTCAAGATCATTTTTAATAAAGGAATCGGAAACCACTTTTAGTTTAATTGGCCTTCCAAATGCTATTTTAAATGGAGCGGGATCAGGCATTAGGTTGGCATTCCAAAAATATGCACTCACTTCTAATGGGGTCATAAAAGTAGGTTCTACTAAATTTATTGATGCATTTAATAATCGATTTACATTCATTAATAATATATTCTATGACCAAACTGACATCTTATTAGTTGGCATTACTAATATGAGAAATCCTTGCGTGTCTCATTTTTCAGATAAAATAGGTGTGATCAGATTAAGTTTAGATGGACAATTATTAGATGAAAGAATATATGGAAGTGCCAATGGTATTCAAGCAGGTTCAGATATTACTAAAGCAACTAATGGTGATATTATTGTAACTGGATCTAATAATGATGGTAACATTCCAAATTCCTGTGATCTCGTTAATGACCCTAACGGAAACCTTATTGAAGAAATGGTATTAATCAGATTAAATCCAAATCTAAACGTAATTTGGAGCACGGTTGAAGGTGGAAATGGAATTGATATTGGCAGATCGGTCTTGGAACTTGCAGACGGAACTATTATTGTTGGAGGCTACTCCACATCAAGTAACGAGAACTACACTAACACTTCTTTTTCAGATTATGTTATTTGGATTTATGATTCAGATGGGACTTACTTAAATCAAATAAATATTGTTGGGTCTAGAAGTGATGGACTCCAATTCAGAACGCATACAATTGTTAATGATAGAATTCAGCTCCTTAAACAAAATAATTCTGTCTGGGCTATTGCTCCCGCTTCATCTAATGATGGCAATTATGGAAGAAATAATAGAATTACAGGATCGAATGATGACATATGGTTGTTCCCAATTGGTGATGCACCAGAAGGAAAATGTATCTGGCGCGGTTGGGTTTACAATCCTCTAACAACATATCAAGAACCGGATGAAATCAGTTGTGATTTTATCCAAGGTGGAACCGCTCGCATTTCTTCTTCATTGGCTGATCAAAGTACATATTGGACAGGATTCACATACAGCGACGATTTTTTTGAGATTGCGGATGATATTACTGTTTCTTTTGATTCGAGAAATGGAGTAAATACTGGTGGTATATCATGCTTTGACCTTGAATTATGGGTCTTTGGCGAAAACTCTCATGTACGCATGGTCCTAACTGATGGATTCAGTTCTTGCTCCCAATTTACGCAATTTGGGGAAGCAAATAATCTTGGCACTGGACTTTCATCGCTGAATCGAAATTTGAATAATTGGAATAACTTCAGTTTAGAAATATCTAATAATGTGGTGAGTCTCAGAGAAAACAACTCACTTATAGTTAGCAGAGGTTATACAGGTCAATTAGGAAGATTGACTGGAGTAAAAGTGGCATTCAAAGGTTCTGGAGAGTTTGATAATTTTCAAATCCGAGATTCTGATGATCGAGTAATATTTAGTGACAATTTTTCTGATTGTTTAAGCAATTGCCCGGGTTGTGTGTTCGATGAGTCATTAACAGAAGGATTCAATAGCGGTGGGAATTTTGAAGCCATTAATAAAATTGAAATCACATCCTCTATCGTTGCTCACTCGAATCTGAGTTTAACAGCAGGTGAATGCATTAATATGCAACCAGGTTTTGAAGTAATGTCAAGTGCGGTATATGAAGCTCAAATAGATGGGTGCTCCTCCGAATGCTATGATCCTAACTTCATACCACAAAATGGACCTTTGATAACACTTTTTGATCCAGTCTGTGGATGCGATAATAGAACTTATAATAGCCCGTCCGAGGCAGAACAAGCAGGCTTGCTTTCTTGGTTCAATGGGCCATGTCAAGACTGACTTTTTCTATTGAATAAAGAGTCCTTGTTTTAAGCCAAACTTTGAAATTATTTATTAAAATCAAACCATTAAGAATGAAAATTACGTTTTTATTATCCTTTATTTTCGGTCTAATGACTACTTCATATAGTCAACTGCTTACATTAGAAAGACTGAGTGATACAGAGTTGCGAATTTGTGGAACAAACCAAATTGCGTCAAATCTATCAGATTTTGGAGTTTACCTTGGATCTCAAATTGGTACTGGTGAAGACGCAATAATTGGTCAAGAAATATTTTCTATAACACCTGCTGCAGTTCCCGAAATAGTCCAGAACGACATCACGATCAACGGTGAATTAATGAGATTTGAAGAGTTCGCAGAATTCATAGTTTTGGAGCATGATATTCCAGCTGATGGGAATGTTGTACTTGATGGTTGCATCACTTTGAATTATTCAGATGGTGTTTTGGCATCAGTTGGAACAGATATACCGATTGGCTTTGGAGGATTTGTATTTGAAGACACCCAACCAACCATTGCAACTATAGTTCTACAAGGCGAAATTAGCGATACTGCGAATCCAACTGTTGAACCAACGTCTATACCAACATTATCACAATGGGGAATGATATTTTTGATATTGATGCTAACTATTATTTGTGTCAATCACATGAAGCCAGGATTTCGAATATTAAAAAGCCGCTCAATGACGTAATTTGTAATTGAAAGAATAGCTATATGTTACTTTTGTACTTTTGTAGCATGTAGTTTTTTTTTCTGTGTGACTATTAGCCATAAGCATCTGTATGGTGTGGAAAGATACTATTGGTTAAAATAGAACCATTTTGCAGATAATTTTAATCTTTAGACATCAACACCGAGCACCATTCCCCTTTCTGAATGAGTTTCTTTTGAGAGAATCCCGAATCCACATACCTACCTAAAACCATCTCAAAATCCTCTTGTAATATCCCAGAGAGCAGTATTAACCCATCTGGAGCGGTCAATTGATGTAGTTGCTCTGCAGTATTCATCAATACACCTCGATTGATATTAGCCAGGACGATATCATAAGCCCCTTGTACTACATCAATAGTTCCTGTTTCGAGGCCTATCTTCTGGGCATCATTCAGTGCTAAGCACTCGTGAGCACATTTAATAGCTTGTTCATCGATATCAATACCATAGACCGATTTCGCTCCTAAGCACTCTGCAAGTATGGCTAAGATTGCAGTACCACATCCATAGTCGAATACCGATTTATTCATAAAATCGATGTCCTTCATTTGCTCGATCATCATATAAGTAGTCTGATGATGACCTGTCCCAAAGGCTAGCTCTGGATTAATAACAATCTCGTGCTCTACATCTTCAAGTTGCTGGTGAAAACTTGCTCTTACTCCACAAAATGAATCAACTCTTATCGGCTTAAAGGAAGATTCCCATTGCTTGTTCCAATTTTCTTCAGGCACTTCCGAGATACTGATCTTATCTGAAGACATAAATGGAAGTATCGAGATTTGCTCAATATATGCTGAAATAGCGACTGATTGGTCGCTATGAATAATCAGTCCATCTGCAGTCTGCTCGATACCGTCAAGACCTGCGAGATCAGCATATGCAATGAGAATATTCTGATGGTCTTCAGCTGAGCATTCTATCTCAAGCTTTTTAATGATGTCCATCTATCAATGTGTACTCTGATGTCTAATTGTTGATGCGGCTACTCCAATATTCTGATCCAAATCGAGATTAGGGCAATGCGCATTAAGGCCAATCTTAACTATGGCGAGATGATGGACGGCATGATCATAGGCATACATGATCTCTCGACCAATAGATGTCTTTACTGTAGGTCTCTCACCCGGAGAGATTTCGAAGTCTGCTTTAACCGAAATAATCTGATTTTCGTCAAGAGTTTCTAAGTCCTTCTGTAGTGCCCTAAATGCTTCGATGCTATATGCTTTTTCGTTTTCTATTCGCTCCTCACGACATCTGTGGCAATAGTCTACCTTTTTTTCAGGGCACTGATGTATCAGACAATGAAAGAAATCATGAATATGTCTAAAGTGCTTGCCGAAGGTTGATCCGTTATATATCTCTATGGGCTGATGATAGTGATCTGTATCGATTGCACTGATCGTATCAATAATAGTATCAATAAGATTAATTGCCCCTTTCTTGCAGTTCATAGTGTAATGATACGATTATTGATAAATCTCGTTACGAGCTGACTTCAAAGTATTCATAATAAGTGAGGTTACTGTCATGGGCCCAACTCCTCCTGGTACTGGAGTAATGAATGATGCTTTCTGACTGACATTAGCATAATCAACATCTCCAACAAGTCGATATCCTCTCTTTCGAGTAGGATCCTCTACTCTATTGATTCCGACATCTATTACTACTGCTCCCTCTTTTACCATATCAGCAGTAACATAGTTAGCACGGCCAATCGCTGCCACAATTATATCTGCGGCTTTTATTTCCGCTTCAGTGTCTTTAGTTCGGCTATGAACTATAGTTACAGTGCAATTGCCTACATCACGCTTCTGGCTCAGCAAAATGGACATGGGCATACCGACGATATTACTGCGTCCGATGACGACACATTTCTTCCCGCTGGTTTCTATATTATATCGCTCCAACATCACCAGAATACCTTGAGGAGTAGCAGGCAAATATGCTGGTAGCCCAAGAGCCATTCTTCCAAAATTCATAGGATGAAACCCATCGACATCTTTCACGGGATCAATAGCCAAGTTGACTGCTTCTGGATCTATATGTCTCGGGAGAGGTAACTGAACGATGTAACCATCGACAGACTCATCTTCATTGAGATCTTTGACCAAGGCCAGCAATTCTTCTTGGGTGATGGACTCATCTTTCTTGATAAGTGTAGATTCAAAACCCACCTCATCACAGTACTTCACTTTGCTTTTTACATAGGATTGGCTTGCAGGATTATCACCTACTAAAACTGCGGCCAAATGAGGGACTTTCCCTCCCTCTTTTTTTAATTGCTCTACTTCTGAGCTAATCTCCTCTCTAATCGTCGCAGCAAGTGATTTCCCGTCTATGATAGTCATAAGTCTACTTAAGATCATGTAAATATCACAAATATTGTATACTACCGTTTGTTCTATAACTTCATTTCATAAAAAGATCCCATGCTCAAGTATTTATTGCTGTCTTCCGTCATTCTATTGGGTTGTAAATCAAAAGTTCTTCATGACACTCAAGCTGAAGATTTCGTAATTGCTTTTGGATCCTGTAATCATCAATGGGATCCACAAACTATATGGTCCGAAGTCATCAAAAACGATCCTGATCTTTGGATGTGGACAGGCGATATCGTCTATGCTGATACCGAAGACATGGACAAGCTCAACCAAGATTATAATCACCTCAAGGGTACGCCAGGATATCAGAGTCTCCTAGCCCAATGTCCCGTTATTGGTGTATGGGATGATCATGATTATGGTGCTAACAATGCGGGCAAAAATTATCCTAAGAAAGATGAGAGCAAGGAAGCGCTATTCAGATTTTTGGATGTGTCTGTTGACAACCCTGCTGGTAACAGATCTGGTGCATATCAGAGCTATGACTATGCACACAATGATGTCCGCATTAAGCTCATCTTACTGGATGTCAGATATTTCAGAGATGACCATGGCGTCGAAGGTGGAACCATATTGGGTGAAGAGCAATGGAATTGGCTCGATCATCAAACTCAGAGTGATGCAGATCTTACCATAATTGCAGGGGGCATCCAGTTCTTGCATACGGAACATCGATTTGAGAAGTGGTATAACTATCCGCAAGAATATCAGAAGCTGCTTGATCTGTTAGATCGCAATGATCACAGCAATGTCATCCTAATCAGTGGGGATCGCCATATTGGAGAAATAGCGCAATACAGCTATCCAGATGGGCAGGTAATCCATGAAATCACTGCAAGTGGTCTAACTCACTCGTATGAAAAATCCACAGAGACGAATAGTCTCAGGATTGGCCCACTGATTAAGACCATCAACTTTGGTGTGTTACGGATCACAGAAGATATCGTCCATCTCGAACTGCACGATCAGCATAATCAGGTGGTATCACATCATGAGATATCGCTGGAATAACTAGGCATCCAAGGAACATTGATCGATTACCTTTTATTTAAGCTTTTTCGATATATCTCTATTAGCTTTTTCAGCGAAGAATGTATAGTCTCTTCAGACCACTAATCCTGATGTCACTCAGTTAATTACCACACCCTGACAAACATGTCCATTTTAGTCAACGAACAGCTGAATATCAGAAATCAATTGCTAATTTTATCAGATTCCAATAGCGCAAGAGATGTTAGAAATCAGAAAGATAATATCTGAATATGACGAGATAGATCACACTAAAGAGAAGGTGGCGTTGGCATCTGTAGTTAGTGTAGAGGCTTCTTCATATAGAAGAATTGGTGCAAGAATGTTAGTTAGAAGCAATGGGATATGGACAGGTGGTATAAGTGGTGGATGCTTAGAAGGTGACGCCCTCAAACAGTCGTTAAATGCAATTTACAGGAATAAGTCTTCGATAGTGGTCTATGACACCATGGATGATGATCAAAATCAGATTGGTGTAGGCTTAGGTTGCAACGGTAGAATTGAGGTGTTATTCACTCCTCTCGATCCCTCAGATCCCAATAATGAAATTGAACTGCTCCGATTAATTCTTAATGCAGAAGCTCCCACCATCATTGCAAAAGTTATTGCTGAAGATGATGAGCGTTTATCGATAAGTAAACTGATAGATCATACTAATCCTTCATTAGAGTTTCTGAACATCAGTAAGGAAAGTTTACAAGACGCCATCAATACTGTATTAGCTAAAAAGGCACCTCGAATAATCGATCTTCCTACCGATGATAAGGCCATCAAAGTCTTGCTTGAATTCATCAGACCAGAAACCAGATTAGTCATTGTTGGTGATAACTACGATGTTAACGCAATGTCATATGTGGCGGACACCTTAGGCTGGGAAATCTGGGTAGTAGGCAGAATGAAGAAACTTACTAAAGAGATCGTGAGAAAGGTTAGGAAGGTACTCCCATTTGAAGAGCACGCTAAAGTGATACCTCATGAATACACCGCAGTTATATTGATGTCTCATGATTACAAATGGGACATGACCATATTGCAGCACTTTTTGGATCACCAGCCTCCATATCTTGGTATGTTAGGACCTAAAAAGCGGACTGACAAAATGAGCAAAGAGTTGGGACAAGATTTAGATTCTTTCGACTTTATACATAGTCCTACGGGATTAGAAGTTGGTGCAGAGTCTCCAGAAGAAATATCACTATCAATTGCATCAGAGATTCTTGCCGTATTCAGACATAAAGGTGGGCGTCCTCTAAAAGAAAAAACAGGCCCTATTCATGAGCGTGAATAGCTCATACCTATCATGAATCAACAACAATACGAAAACTAATGATAGACGTTCAGGACGCTTTAGAAATCATCAATGACAATCTTGGCAACTATGGCACCGAAACTATAGCATTGTCAGAATCCATTGGTCGAATACTAAAAGAAGAATGGCACACAGATAGGCCTTTGCCTCCCTATAATCGAGTTACCATGGACGGTATTGCGATTCGATTTTCTGAATTTGCACGTGGTCAAAGAACCTACAAAATACATGGTGTTGCTGCGGCTGGTGATGCTCAAATAGAATTGCAGCAAGAAAGCGGCTGTTTAGAGGTTATGACGGGAGCTATCTTGCCCAACGGATGCGATACTGTCATCAGGTACGAAGATCTCAGCATAGAAAATGGTCTGGCTACCATAAATATAGACCAAGTCAAAAAGGATCAAAATGTCCACTTTCTGGGTATAGATCGCAAAGAAGGTGAAATAGTGGCTCGAGTTAATACCATCATTTCTTCTGCAGAAATTGGTTTAGGAGCTAGCATTGGCCATAAAATGGTAAAGGTTGCCAGGCTGCCCAATGCCATAGTTATTTCAACAGGCAATGAACTGGTTCCTATCGATCAAAAACCTCTTGTCCATCAAATTCGCAAGTCCAATATTTATCGTATCAGCACTGTATTAAGCTCATTGGGTATATCATGTGCAGCGGCTCATCTCAATGATGACAAGACAGAGATAACAGCTAAAATGTCCCAGTATCTCAATGACTATGATATAGTCCTACTCAGTGGTGGCGTATCTAAGGGAAAATTCGATTTCCTCCCACAGGTGTTAGATGAGTTAGGCGCAGAAAAGCTGTTTCATAAAATTGCTCAGCGACCAGGTAAACCATTCTGGTTTGGTCGAAAAGATCAGTGTACAATATTTGCTTTTCCAGGCAATCCGGTTTCATCATTCGTCTGTATGCACAGGTACTTTGTCGAATGGTTAGGAAATACCCTCGGAGTGCCGCTCCGGAAACCCATGTTCGCCACTCTTACTCACGAGGTATCATTTAAACCAGACTTAACCTACTTCCTCGAAGTCAAAATCTCTTGCTCTCCTGAAGGGAAGTTATTGGCTTCTCCACAGATTGGTAATGGATCTGGCGATCTGGCTAATTTAGTAGATGCCGATGCTATCATAGAATTACCCAGAGGAAAGAATGTGTATAGGGAAGGTGAAGTCTATCCTATTTATTTCTATCGGTAATATAAGAAGGCAGATCAAAGGAGATTCTTAGGGCCTATAATTAAACGCTCATTGTCACCATACTAAACTGGAATATATTTAGCTGGGTCTTTTTCGAAGCTGACCTTACAACCATCACAGCAAAAATAGACCTTCTCACCAGCGTGCTCCAATATATGTTTAGCTGTGCTTTTTTGTATCGGAATATTACATACTGGATTCATATAATAGTCCTCGTTAGGTGCTTCGAGCACTGCAATATCCGACGCATCAACTTGACTATCTAACCTAAACTGTTTAACGATTTCAGCCAAAATACTTATAGCGACTTCTTCTGGTAATTTAGCTCCCAGATCGAGCCCTGCAGGAGTTTTGATTTTCTTCAATTCATCGAAGCCCAAACCCTTATCACGTCTCAAATCAGTGAATATAGACTGAGCTTTCTTTCTACTTGACACAAAGGCCAAGTATTGACTACTCATACTTATAGCCTTATGTAGTGCTTCTAAATCCCCTTCGCCTTGTGTACAGACAATGACAAAACTGTTCTGATGCTTCTCATTAACCTCAAATTCAACTACATCATAGCAATTATCGGCAGTTGGATACACCACCTTATCTATTTTGTTTTGGACAGCATCAACTCGATAGTCCATGGCTTTTGCAATTTTGGCAAGAGCCATTCCTATATGCGAGTTACCAAAAATGACAATATGTGGTTTAGGAATTACCGGTTCAATATAAGCTTCTACTTCTCCCCCGCTTTGACAAGTCATACTATAAATTTTAGTGTTTGGAAAAGTATTTTCCATCTTCTGAGGACTTATGGTGACAAATCTTGGTTTCTGATCCTGAATCGCTAACAAGGCCTCCTTTAAGATAATGCCCCTGGTACATCCTCCCCCAATCCAGCCATCTATATGCCCATCAGCTGTTATGATCGCTTTATCACCAGGCTTACCTGAGGAGGGCGTTCTTCGCCTCACGATCATAGCGGTAGCATATGGCTCCCGATCTATACTCAGTTGCTTTAATCTATCGACGAACTCGTTACGCATGTGATAATATATGTTCCAATTCCAGCAAACTACTAAAATTATGGGCTGACCCAAAATGGCTTATTGATGGTAATGCAGTTTTCATACCTTGCTGAATCGGCTCGTATCCTTTCATCCCTTTTAATGGATTCAGCCAAATCAACTTCTTAGACTTGAGCTTTATTTTTTTTATGGCTTCATCCAGTACTTCAGGTTCACCTGTATCGAGACCATCACTCAAGACCAAGGTCATCGTCTTACCATTAAGGTATCTCTTAGCATAATCGTCATTAAATTTCTGAAGCGATTCTCCAATCTTAGTTCCTCCCGACCAATGGCGTGCATTAGTAGAAACCAATGCTAAAGCGAGACTCATATCCTTCTGAGAGAGATAATCAGTGATCCTCATGAGTCGAGTGCTGAAGGTGAAGACCTCGACCTGCTTAAAATGAGAGCGCAAGGCTAACATGAATTTCAAGAGATAGAAAGAATACTTGTCCATTGAACCACTAACATCTAAGAGAATCAATAGTCTAAACTTATCTTTCTTTTTATCTTTTTTTACTAGGTTTAGGATATTACCCCCTTTTTGGATGTTCTTCCTTATCGTCTCCGAGATATTGATCACTCCTCGTTTAGACTTTTTACGTCTTCGTTTTATCCGCCAGCTCATTTCTCGGACCAATTTTTCAGAGATTCTGTCCAACTCTACTGATTGTTCTATTGTCAGCAGGGAGAAGTCCGTCTGTTTTGCGGCGTCACTAGTATTAGCTCCAGAGGTAGTCTTAGAGTCTATACTTTTTTCCACTTGTTTATCGTCGCCAACACCGAGCATTACAGCAGTACTTTTCTTAGGTATTGAAAAGGTATTTTTGTTTTTTTTGGTCGTCTTATCGTGGATTATGGTGCCTTTCTGTCGCCAGAACTTTTTATATAGACTCTTAAACGCATCACGCTCATCCGCATCTCGACAAAACAAGGACATTAGGGCATGTTCAAATATGTCCTTATCTAACCACAGTTCACATAAAGAAGCTGCCATGGTATCCTTCGTGCATTGTATGCCAGTGGAGAATCCTTCTCCACGGGCAATTCTTACAAAGCTGACAAGGGCCTCAGTAAAAGAATTGAAATCGGTATAATGCTTCAATCAGCGCAAGTTATTCTTGACCTGCTTCTTTGCGAGCTTCTTTCATCGCGGCTATTCGTGCCTTAACAGCATCTACAGAATTACCTTCTTTTTTTCTTGTTCCTGGCAAGTCTACAGCCTTATAGTGAGCTCTACTCTTTTCGCCCTCTGCTAGTCTTATTTTGTCTAATTCTTCATATTCTTTTAAGGACATTTCTGAATGTTTTATGAGTTAAATAATTGTTCTTTCACATTTTTTATATCATCGTTTGATTTTAACAAACATGACAAACTCTTGTATATGGCATTGTTCTCGCCATTGAGCGCCACTATTCCATGAGCCCAATCTATCGTCTCGGCAACGCCAGGTGTCTTATCAAGATTTAGCTTTCTAATATCTTGAATATGCTGAACTATTTGCTCCGCTAGCTTTTCTTCAATATCAGGATGATGCTTTTTGATGATTTTCATCTCCTTGTCCATTGAAGGATAATCTACCCAATGATACAAACATCTCCTTTTCAGCGCATCTGATAGCTCTCTACTTCTATTTGAGGTGAGTATGACGACTGGTTTATTCTTTGCTTTAATCGTACTCAACTCGGGAATAGATATTTGAAAGTCGGATAGCAATTCGAGTAAAAACGCCTCAAACTCCTCATCAGATCTATCGACTTCATCTATGAGCAACACACATGGCTTGGCTGACGAGATAGCTCTTAACAAAGGTCTCTCCAGCAAATATTCACGTCCGAAAATCATCTCTTCTTTTTCGCCTTCAGATTTTGAGCCATGCTCATGGATCTTTATTGCTAGAAGCTGCTTCTGATAATTCCATTCATAAATGGCATTATTCACATCTAATCCTTCATAGCACTGAAGTCTGATTAACTCATATCCGAGATATTCTGATAGAATGTATCCTATCTGAGTTTTACCCACTCCAGGGTCCCCCTCTAATAATAGAGGCTTTTCTAACTTGAGCATTAAGAATAGTACCGTTGCCAGCTCTTCCTCAATGACGTACCCTAAGTTGTCTATAATGGGTATTAAATCTCTTGGACTACTTACCACTTAATCCCTCTAATTTTTCTTTATACCTACGAGACCTTTAAAGAAGTCGAGTATCCCTCCGAATATACTTTTTAGAACTGTGCCTATCAGGGACGTACCGTCAAAAGCTCCATCATCAGCACTCGAACTCGAGGCCGTCGCTTTCGCTTGGGGAACTGCTTCTTTAGCCTGAGAGACTGTTTCTTTCACTTGTGACATAGTCTCTTTAACCGTATCTCCTACCGCTTCACTTGTACTTGCCACACTCTCAGCAGCGACTGTTGAGGCCGCCGCAGCCGTATTTTCAACTGTCGAGTCGCTTGAAGCTGCAGAGGTCGTAGTCGCTTGTTCTTCTAACTGACTAGCAAAATTGGACACAAATTGATTTAATAGCTGATCTGAAACGTCGTTAATCAATCTCGATCCAAACTGTGCTAACATTCCTACTATGGTGATATCCATACTAAAGTTTACTTGAGTCTTCCCCCCTTCTTCCTTCAGCGTACCGTTCATAATCATATCTGCAGATCCCTTGCCTTTGCTATCTAACCCTCTCCCTTTGAGGACCATTTTGTGGTTCGCCTCGTCTAGCTCTACAATCTCAATATCGCCTGCATATGCTGCTTTGATCGGACCGAACTTTGTAACTACTTGACCTTTGTAATTTTTATCATCAATTTTCTCGGTTATACTCGCTCCTGGTACACAGCCCACTATTTCCTCTGGGTTAGCCAAACTCTTCCAAACTACATCGATCGGCTGTGCTATTTCAAAATCTTTGGTTATTAAAGTATTCATTAAATGACGTTTACTATTTCATAAAAAAGGTTGGGCAAGCAATCTCCTGATCACCTACCCAACATTAGCATATTTAACTATTCTCTTCAAAATACCCTACCTTCTTTAGCTCTTTGTATAGCTTGTATGGAGTAACTGGTATTTCAAGATGTTCTATACCGAGATGACTTACTGCATCTACAATCGCATTAACAATAGCTGGCGGCGCCCCAACAGTAGGTGACTCACCTACACCCTTTGCACCAATTGGGTGATGTGGAGCGGGAGTTACGGTATGCCCTGTTTCCCAGTTAGGAGACTCTACAGCGGTTGGCACCAGATAATCCATGAATGTACCATTGAGAATATTACCTGCTTCATCATAGATTAACTCCTCGTACATCGCTGGAGCGATACCTTGAGTTAAACCACCATGGACTTGACCTTGTACGATCATAGGATTAATGATATTACCACAATCATCAATAGCCACAAATCTTCTAACCTTAATATCACAAGTCTCAGGATCTACATCTACCACACAGATATATGCACCTGATGGGAAAGTCAAGTTAGGTGGATCATAATAGTGTGTTGCTTCAAATCCTCCCTCCATGCCTTCAGGGTGATTAGTATATGCAGCAAAAACGATCTCTTGAATGGTCTTAGATTTTTCAGGAGCTCCTTTAACAAAGAACTTTCCTGGCTCCCAATCTAAATCCTGCTCACTTACCTCCATGAGGTGCGCTGCTATCTTCTTAGCCTTGTCTCTCAACTTACGAGCTGCCATAGCTGCAGCAGCACCCGCAGTAGGCGTACTTCTACTTGCATAAGTGCCCAGGCCATAAGGGGCAGTATCCGTATCGCCTTCTTCTATTTGGATGTTCTCCATAGGAATACCAAGTTCTTCTGCTATGATTTGGGCATAAGTGGTTTCATGACCCTGACCTTGTGATTTAGTTCCAAATCTCGCTATAGCCTTACCGGTGGGATGCACTCGAATCTCCGCACTATCAAACATCTTAATACCTAGAATATCAAAATCCTTCTGAGGACCAGCTCCAACTACCTCGGTAAATGTAGAGATACCGATACCCATCAGTTTTCCTTCATTGCGAAGCGCAATTTGCTCCTTACGTAAGTCATCATAACCTACGGCGTCCATGGCTTTTTTTAAGCCCGCATGATAATCTCCGCTGTCATATGACCATCCTGTTGGTGAAGCCCATGGGAACTGTTCTTTCTTGATGAAGTTTTCCATGCGCAACTGGGCCGGGTCTTTGCCAACCTCTTTGGCGAAGACATCTGTCAATCGCTCAATGGCATGTACCGCCTCAGTTACCCTAAAAGAGCATCGATATGCCACTCCCCCTGGTGGTTTATTGGTATAGACGGCATCTGCCGACATATAGGCAGCATCATAATCATAAGAACCTGTCCCGATCGAGAACAATCCCGTAGGAAACTTTGAGGGATTAGCAGAAGCATCCGTATAACCATGATCTGCTAATACATTGAATCTTGTCGCCAAGATTTTACCATCCTTTGTTCCAGCCATTTCTGCGGTGATGTGATAATCTCTCGCAAATGAATCTGCCTGCAGATTTTCAGATCTATCTTCGATCCATTTGATCGGCGCACCAGTTAAAAATGAAACTGCTATGGCAATAACATATCCAGGATAAACTGGAACCTTACCTCCAAATCCGCCACCGATATCTGGAGAGATTACTCGTATTTTTTCTTCTGTAAGACCCACATGTCCTGCAACTAAAGCAATAACCGTTCTGATGGCATGAGGCGCTTGTGTGGTCATATACATGGTGAGGTGGTTCTCAACTTTGTTATATGCAGCTACACAACCACAGGTTTCTATAGAGGCAACATGAATCCTGGGAATATGCATATGTTGCTTAACAGTGACATCGGCATTATTAAAGACATCTTCAGTTTTTTCTTTATCACCTACTTCCCAGTGCCATATATGGTTATTATCTCTACCTTCTTGATCTGACCTAAGCACTGGAGCATCGTCGTCCATCGACTTGAATGGGTCCATCAATGGCTTCATCGGTTCGTACTCGACGATCACGGCTTCTCTGCCATCTCTTGCTATATATCTATCTGTGGCGATCACCGCACAGACCTCTTGAGATTGGTACATCACTGTATCCGTAGGCAACACCATCTGCGTGTCTGACATTAATGTTGGCATCCAGTGCAGATTATACTGCTCCAGATCCTTGCCTGTAACTACAGCTATTACACCAGGTATTTCTAATGCCTTTGAAGAATCTATTTTTGTAATCTTGGCATATGCATAGGGACTTCTAACGATGTCCATATACAACATGCCAGGCAGCTTTACGTCGTCTACATAATTTCCTTTTCCTTGAATAAAACGGGCATCCTCCTTTCTCTTTTTGGAGTGGCCCATACCGCCTATTTCTTTGGAAGTCTTACATTTTATCATGACAGTCTTATTTCTTTTAGGATTTAAACAAATTCTGGTTCAGTGGAAGGCAATTCTCGTCCTTGCATCTTTGCTGATGCCCACTGGATAGCTTTAACAATATTGTTGTAACCTGTGCAACGACATAGGTTACCTGATATACCCCATCTTATTTCTTCTTCAGTAGGATTAGGATTCTTCTCGAGTAACTCAATAGCTCTCATCATCATGCCTGGTGTACAAAATCCACAGTGCAATGCGTGATTCAAGTGGAATCCTTCTTGGATTGGGTGCAATCCTTCTGCAGTAGCTAATCCTTCTACGGTAGCGATTTCTTTGCCTTGAGCTTGCACAGCCAAGATAGTACATGACTTAGCGGACTTGCCATTAATAAGTATAGTACATGCTCCACAGCTCGACGTGTCACAGCCGATGTGCGATCCCGTCAACGCTAAGTTTTCGCGTATGGCATGAATAAGCAGAGTTCTCGGTTCGACTTCTATAGATTGATCGGCACCATTCAATTTAAATGTTATCGTTCTTTTCATTATTTCTTTTTTAAACAGCTCTTGAAATCGCCTTATTCAGCATTCTTTTAGTAATCACCTTAACGAGGTGTCTTTTATAATCTTCATCTCCTCTCAAGTCAGCAGATGGGTTACAATCTTCCGACGCAAACCGGGCTGCCTGATTAATCACTGATTCCGAGAGGTCACTACCTATGAGCACTTCCTCAGATCGTTTGGAACGCATTGGAACACTATTGACATTAGTCAATCCTATACCAGCCTTGCTGCACTTTCCATCAGCGCCTATTTGCACCATGGCGGCAACTCCCGCTGTGGCATAATCACCTACTTTACGTTCTGCTTTATGATAGGCCGACCCGTATCTACCTGATGCAGCTGGAATTCTGATCTCTGTCAGGACCTCCCCATGCTGGAGTGCAGTCGTATAAAATCCATAGAAGAAGTCATCAATTGAAACTGTACGCTTGCCTTCCTTGCCCGTGATTTCTACCTCGGCACCAAGAGCAAACATGACGGCAGGGTGATCATTTGCTGCATCTCCATGAGCGAGATTTCCACCAAGTGTACCGAAGTTTCTCACCTGAGGATCAGCTATTAATTTTGTTGCATCACTGAATATGTGATACTTACTTTTTAAAACCGCTGATTCTTCTGCTTCAGCTTCGGTAGTCATCGCTCCGATCTTCAGATAGCCTCCTTCTTCCTTCACATAAGAAAGTCCTGGAATGTTATTGAGATCGATAAGGTGAGTAGGTGAAGCGAACCTCAATTTCATCATAGGAATCAGGCTATGCCCACCTGCTAAAATTTTTGCATCATCACCATGTTGATGGAGCAACGCTATAGCATCCTCTATAGTCGCTGGCGTATCATAACTAAAGTTCTCGGCTATCATATTTTAGATTTATAATTTAAGTTTTAGAATGTCAAGAATTATGTGGTTGAGCTAGCCCTTTGCAGCAAGGGTTTAAACCACTTCACATAAAAATATCTGAAACTGGCATTGAACCATACTCCTAAGAAGATGAGAATTGTACCAGTGTAATAATGGGTCATATTAAAAGTATAGAATTGACAGGCTAACATGAGTAGACTGCCCACTCCAACAAATAATGCCGCTATGTACGTTCTTTTCCCTCGATGATTGATAAGAATAAATAAGAGCGTCATAAAAGCCAGTCCTAAGGTTATATAGGACATCAATCCAGGTGATTGCATGTAGATCTTAGACCCACTACACATGGTAATCGCACTAGAATATGCTAAGATGCAATAGGGACATTTGGGTATCAACGCAATTAACACGCCTGTGATAATAGGACTAACTGATGAGGTCTCTTTAGGTTTTTTTCTTACTGCGCAACCACAGCTATTAGATTTTGCCTTTATCAACGCACCAGGTATTTTAGAGAGTTCTTTACCATTTAATCGAATAAGTTTTCCAATTGCGACTTTCGTAAATGTGCCATAAAAGAAAATCATGACAAAATTGAAGCACAATAAAATGCAAATTTATTTGCCTTAATGACAATTCAAGGATATTATCAGACGCCAACATGAATTATTGCGCAAAATAATTGCGACTTGAAACCACCATACAGAATATGATTAGTGTGGAATCATCACCCCAAAAGAGGTTTAGCAATTCTCTATTATAAAGGATAGCATCAAACTACAAGACTTTTATACATTTGAGCCATAATTGGATTTGGTGTTGGCACAAAGGTGCATGTACTTAATAAGGGAATCAGGTGTAAATCCTGGACAGTCCCCGCTGCTGTGAACTTCAGAAAAGGTTTCAATAATTAGTGTCACTGTGATAACATTCATGGGAAGACTATTGAAATGAAGTAAGTCAGAAGACCTGCCATATCTATTTCTCCTTATTATCATATACTCGGTGCGAAGTGTGCGATAATCAAAAAAATCATAATTAAGTCTTATGTTAAAATATAGTAGTATACTATATCTTCTGCTAGGTATTATGCTAAGCTTGTCCCTAAGTTCTCAGTCACTAACTGACTCACTGAGTGAAGAACTACTGATAACTGCTACAAAAGTCCCGACTCCCGTAAAGCAGAATAGTAAATCAATTCTTGTGATTGATTCCATCATGATTGCCCAGGCCGGAGTTTCGGATCTATCCCAATTATTGGACAGACAGGCTGGAATCAGAGTAAATGGCGCGCTCAGCAATCCTGGAGTCAACAAATCAATCTTCATTCAAGGCGGCGGGGCTGAGGATGTCCTCTTCTTGATTGATGGAATCCCGCTGAATGATCCATCGGCTATTGGTGGAGCATTTGACATCCGTAATCTCTCTCTTGCTGGCATACAACGCATAGAAATCCTCAAAGGTGCCCAATCTACGCTCTATGGCTCTAATGCGGTGAGTGGTGTCATCAACATCATTACCAATAGCACTAGGTCTGAAGGGCTTAAGATATCTGGACAAGCTGATTTCGCTTCATTAAATACGCAAAGTCAGCAGCTTAATCTGAGCTATGGCATAGGCAAGACTACATTCAATCTAAGTGGTTCCAATAAAACATCAGACGGACAATCTGAAGCACTTAATCAGAGTCCAGAGACAAGTAGTTTTGACAGAGACGGTTTCAGTCGAAGAAATCTCAACATCTACTTAGAGCATGAGCTGAGCAATGCTATATCAATTAGACCCTTTTATAGGAACAATAGATTCAACGGACAATTTGATGCAGGGTCTTTCACGGATTCTGGAGACCGATTTGAATCAAACTACTTTAGCATTGGTGGTCAAGGAATCTGGAAAGCCAAAAGTCATGAGCTTAGGGCATTGGGCTCATTCACAGATACTGATCGCACATTTATTACCTCGTTTGGCACAAGTTTGTTTGATGGTGCGCACTACAATATTGACATCTTCGACCGCATCAACTTTGGCGCAAAGTCAAGCCTTACAGTAGGGCTGAATTGGCAAGAATTTGGAGTAACAGATGCTACCGCAGTAGTTACTGATGCCCTCGAAAGTATCTGGAGTCCCTATGCATTATATACTTTACAGCTTAGCAAGTTCAATCTTGCAGCTGGATTGAGATATAATGCTCACAGTCAGTTTGGCAATAATGCTACCTACGAATTATCAGGATCATACTTCATTACTGAAGGGCTCAAAGGATTTGCGAGCTACTCCACTGGGTTCACAGCCCCGCTCCTTCCCCAACTTTTCGGAGCTTTCGGTGCTAATCCAAATTTGGTTCCTGAAGAAAGTGAGTATTGGACTATTGGTCTAAATTATGGTTCAACAGGCTCACCATTTAACTTTGGCGTGAATTATTTTGATAGAGACGTTGACCAACGAATCACCTTTGGTTTAAATCCAGATACGGGAGAATTTGGGTTCAACAATCTCGCCAGACAGCAAGATTCGGGTATCGAACTCTCTGCGGGCTACAAAAACGATGCCTGGAACATCAGCGCTTCTTACATCTATCTCACTGGAATGAGCTCGGACAATGACGGTAACACAACCAGTGAAGATCTAATTCGTCGACCTATGTCTCAGTTTGACTTCACAATTAATTATTCTGGTATTAACCGATTAAACTTGGGTG
>CAZFWJ010000033.1:0-36860 GCA_964522505.1 uncultured Saprospiraceae bacterium | reverse complement strand
AATTGCATCCAAGCTTCATGGCTGGGCATGAGGTTGAGTATGATCAAGAACAAGCTTTACAAGATGCTGATGTGATCTATGTCAAGAACTGGTCGCCACTCAGTGACTATGGACAAGTAGTGAATCAGTCTCCAGAATGGATGATCACAAAAGATAAACTCGACTTAACGAATCAAGCAAAACTGATGCACTGCCTTCCAGTGCGGAGGAACGTAGTCATATCAGACGACGCCATGGATAGTGATCATTCCGCTATTTACGACTTAGCAGAGAACAGGCTACATACAGCACAGGCAGTTATCTATGCTTTATTAAATGGAGAACTCTAATTATGACACAGTTACACGTCATCAAAATAGGAGGTAAACTCATCAATGAGCCACAAGACTTGGATCGGTTGTTATGCGCATTTTCTAACCTCCGTGGCCCTAAAATCCTAATCCATGGAGGCGGTAGAAAAGCTACTGAGCTTTCTCAACAGATGGGTATCGAAGTAAAGATGATAGAGGGAAGGCGCATCACAGATAGCGCTACTCTCGACGTGGCAGTGATGGTTTATGCTGGTCTGATCAATAAGCAAATAGTAGCTCAACTACAGGTTAAAAATACCTTGGCCATAGGTTTATGCGGTGCTGATGGCAACATCATACATGCACATAGAAGACCCGTAGTAGACATCGATTATGGATATGTTGGAGATATTGATCACGTTGCGGGAAACCGAATCAACAAATTACTCCTGGCAGGATTCTGTCCAGTGTTTTGTGCCATCTCTCATGATCAACAAGGTCAACTCCTCAATACTAATGCTGACACTATTGCCTCGGTCGTTGCGCAGAGCATGGCACGGAGTTATGAAGTGTCATTGAAGTACTGTTTTGAGTATGATGGGGTACTTCATGATATCCATAATCCAAGTGAAACCATATCCCATATCACTGCGGAGGAATTTGATCAGATGAAGACAGTTGGCACCATCAATGGAGGAATGATCCCGAAGCTGTCTAATGGCATGGACGCTATACGGGGAGGCGTGCAACAAGTGGCAATATGTGGTATAGATAACCTGGAGAACCTTAAAAATGCAACCCTATTAAGCATCTGATTATGAAAGCACTCATAGAAGAAGTAGTCAATCTTCTGAAATCAATGATCCAAGTACAGACATTCTCTGGCGAAGAAGGTCCAACTGCCGATCTCATAGCATCCTATCTCCAATCCAAAGGCATATCAACAACAAGGCTCAACAATAATATTATTGCACGCAACAAGCATTGGCGAAGTGACCTACCTACTCTCATCCTCAACTCTCATCATGATACCGTTAAAATTAACAATGGTTGGACGAGAGATCCATTTGGTGCAGAGATAGATGCTGGCAAACTCTATGGTAGAGGCAGCAATGATGCAGGTGGCGCATTGGTTTCCTTAATTGCAACATTCATCCATTATTATGAAGTAGCCCTACCATACAATATAATGCTCATTGCATCTGGTGAAGAAGAGAATTTCGGGCCAAATGGAGTCTCATCAGTGTTGGAAAGTCTGGACTTCGATCCCGCACTCGGTATAATAGGTGAGCCTACACAGATGCGGTTAGCCATTGCTGAGAAAGGTCTCATCGTGATAGATGGCACTACAGCTGGCAAAGCTGGACATGCTGCTCGCAACAAAGGTATCAACGCACTCTATCTCGCCACCGAAGACATCAATTGGATCAAGTCATATGAATGGACCAAAGTCTCTTCTGTCCTTGGGCCAGTAAAAACAACTGTTACCCAAATAGAATCTGGTAGCCAGCACAATGTCATTCCTGATAGCTGTACCTATGTCGTCGACTGCCGTGTCAATGAGCATTACTCCCTGCAAGAAGTACTCGACATTTTGAATGAGGGTACCCATGCTGACCTAAAACCCCGGTCACTCCGATGGCATCCTTCAGGTATTAATGAGCAACATCCAGTAGTCATCCAAGGAAAGAAAATAGGTCGTGCAGTAATAGGATCGCCTACCCTATCGGATCAGGTACACTTTAAGTGCCCAACTATAAAGCTGGGGCCTGGCAAATCTGAGCGATCTCATACCGCTGACGAGTTTATAATGATTAGCGAAATAGAAGAAGGAATTAACATTTATATTGATTTATTGAAAGGATTGGAGATATGAAGCTTTGGGATAAGGGATATAGTATTGATGATCGTATAGAGCGATTTACCACTGGTCGTGATCGTGAGCTGGATATCTATCTGGCGCCATATGACGTGCAGGGCTCTAAGGCTCACGCTAATATGCTGGCGCATATAGGTCTCCTCACTAAGGAAGAGAACACTCAACTACAAGCTGAGTTAAAAAATATTGAGGAAGAATTAGCTGATGGTAAGTTCTCCATACAAGATGGTATCGAAGATGTACATAGTCAGGTAGAACTGATGCTTACTCTTCGCCTCGGTGATGTCGGAAAGAAGATACATCTCGGGCGCAGTAGAAATGATCAAGTTCTGGTGGACCTCAGGTTATTCTTCAGGGCTCAGCTCACAGAGATCGGCACGCTTTCGAAGCAACTCATAGAGTTACTACTCAATACTGCAGCACATCACAAGAACTCCCTGATACCAGGATATACTCATATGCAGATCGGCATGGTGTCATCATTTGGGATGTGGTTTAGCGGCTATGCCGAGGCATTAATAGACGATCTGGAGTATTTACTTGCCACTCGGAAGAGTATCAATCGCAATCCACTCGGCACTGCTGCAGGGTATGGATCTTCGATTCCGCTAGATCGACAACATACCACCGCAGCATTGGCATTTGAGGGATTATGTGTTAATCCGATCAATTCACAGATAGGCCGTGGCAAGACAGAGTTGATGGTAGCCAATGCCATCAGCACTATGGCATTGAGCATCAACAAGATGGCCATGGATATCTGTATGTTTTCTAACGAGAACTATGGATTCTTATCCCTCCCCAAGGAGTTTACAACAGGCTCGTCAATTATGCCTCATAAGAAGAATCCAGATGTCTTTGAATTGATCCGAGCTAAATGTAATACGCTTATTTCAGTTCCATCTCAGCTATCGATGATGTTGAGTAACCTGCCATCTGGATACCATCGAGATTTTCAGTTACAAAAGGAGCTGATCTTTCCAGCCATTGAGGATCTTAAAGATATTCTTGGACTGATCATCCACTGTGTTCCGAAGATGATCATCAAACAGACACAAGTGTATGATGAGAAATACCAATACTTATTCAGTGTAGAGTTGGTCAATCAATATGTACTTGAGGGGATGTCGTTTAGAGATGCTTACAAAAAGGTAGGTTTGCAGATTGAATCGGGAAAATTTGTCGCACCTACAGAAATAAATCATACCCATATTGGTAGTTTGGGTAACTTAGGAATAGAACTCATGACCAAACGATTAGAAAAATTGAAAATTCAGTAGACATGGAAATAACAGTAAAAAGAATAGATGACGCCTATAAGATGGAGGCGACAAATGAAACTGGAGAAATCTTACACATAGATGGCAGCAAGGCACTTGGTGCCAGCGAGTCAGCATTTAGACCTATGCAGTTATTACTCACCAGTTTAGGAGGGTGCAGTGCAATCGATATCATTAATGTATTAACCAGAGGTCGCCAGCGCATCGATTCCTTTGAAATGAGGTTGACAGGCGATCGAGTTGAGGGCACACCTTCGCCATTCGCGACCATGCAAGTTCATTTTATACTGAAGGGTAAGATCAAGGAAGAGAAGTTGATAAAGGCTATAGAGCTGGCAGAGACTAAGTATTGCTCTGTGTACTTCTCACTTAATCCAGAGATAGATATCAGATATAGCTATGATCTCGATTCAGTAGAATAGTTCATCTTTGCGCCTCGAGCCATTCTTAACGTCATCAATGAAGGATAGCAGCAAAAGCATAAGGATCCAAACGGATCGAACTGAATATCGAGAACATAGTGCTCCACTATTTCTCACCTCAAGCTTTATGTACCATGATGCGGAGCATGCTGCAATGATGTTCAGAGGAGAGGGAGAAGGAAATATTTACTCTCGCTTTACCAACCCAAACACTACTGAGCTTATCAATAAGGTGTGTGCCTTGGAGGAGGCTGAATCTGGTGTTACTACTGCTTCTGGCATGTCAGCGATCTTTAATACGCTGGTTGCTCATCTTGTGGCTGGTGATGAAGTAGTTGCCTCTAATTCATTATTCGGAAACACAACCTATATCTTAAAACACATCTTACCCAATTGGGGTATCCGTTGCAAGTTTGTTAGCTTGACTGATCAGGAAGGATGGAAAGCTGCCATAACCGCTAAGACTAAGATGGTCATAATCGAGACGCCATCCAATCCTGGGCTTGAGCTGGTGGATATTGCATGGCTCAGTGGTCTGTGCAAAACGCACAATGCCATATTTGCTGTAGATAACTGCTTTGCCACTCCCATACTTCAAAAACCTATGTTATTGGGAGCAGATCTCAGCATACATAGTGCAACAAAGTGGATGGATGGCCAAGGAAGAGTCCTTGGTGGACTTGTCGTCGGTCACGAGCGCTATGTCACGCCAATAAATGACTTCCTTCGTAGAACTGGACCATGTATGAGCCCATTCAATGCCTGGGTACTTTCGAAAAGCATAGAAACACTTGAACTAAGGATGGAAAAACACTGTGACAACGCATTACAGTTATCACAATATCTGTCAGACCACGACCAAGTGAATAGTGTCGTGTATCCTTGGCTGCTCAATCATCCACAGCATGAACTGGCTAAAAAGCAGATGACCATGGGTGGCGGTATTGTAACCTGCCACCTAAAGGGTACTCAAGATGAGTGTTTTCAGTTTATCAATAAACTGAAGATGTTGAGCCTTACAGCTAATCTGGGTGATAGTAGGACGATTATCACGCACCCAGCTACTACTACCCACTCTAAGTTGGGCCCTCAGGATCAGCTTAAGGCAGGTATTACACCTACGACCCTCCGCATCTCTGTGGGCTTAGAACACATAGAGGATATTATTTCGGATATTGCGCAGGCTTTATAATTACACCTTTTAATATTGGAAACTCTTAGCTACACATTCACTGAAGAATATGTACTGGACTCTGGCCAGAAAGTGACTGACATTCCTATAAGCTATAGTGCTGTAGGACAGCTCAATACTGACCGTTCCAATGTCATCTTAGTGTGTCACGCTCTGACCGCCAATAGTGAAGTTGACGATTGGTGGAGTGGCCTCTATGGTTACGACAACGTATTAGATCCAGAGCAGAATTACATCATCTGCATCAATAATATGGGTTCTCCATATGGCAGTTGGTCGCCTAATAGTGTAAACCCCGATACAGGTAAGAGTTACGGAATGGATTTTCCATTTTTTACACTCAGAGATACCGCACGACTTCATATTGCATTACTAGATAAGCTTGGCATTACGCAGATAGATCTACTTATAGGAGGGTCATGTGGTGGAAATATCGCTCAAGAGATAGCATTTATGATGGGCAGTTCTATCAGGCAACTCGTGCTCATGTGTTGCTCAGCTAAAGAAAGCCCTTGGGTGATCAGCATTCATGAAAGTCAACGGATAGCACTACGTGCTGATCAAACTTTCGGGATTGATCCAGAAGGTGGTAAGGGAGGCATACGTGGCGCCCGTGCCTTTGCACTACCTTTTTATAGGTCGCATGCAGCATTCATAATAAGGCAGTCAGAAGATGATGACTCTGTGATCAATGACTTTAAAGCAGCGTCCTATGTCAGATACCAAGGCCAAAAATTCGTAGATCGCTATAATCCTTATTGCTACTATCATCAACTTAATGCATTAGACACACATAATATCGGTCGTGGTAGAGGTGGCATCCCCACTGCACTTGCTGGCATATCGGCACAATCACTGTGTATTGGTTTTAGCTCCGATCTGTTGATACCGATCACTGAACAGCATTATTTAGTACAACATATCCCTGATGCTCAATATGGCGAGATCGAAACAGACTTCGGTCACGACGCCTTCCTTATAGAAACTGAAGCGCTGAAATCCCTTATTCTTCGTTTTAGAAGAGAAATTTAATGCACCATGATAGCCTTATGTGAATATAGTCGCCTCAAAGTATTTAAAGAAACTAAGCATGGTTACTTCCTAGAGGATGGCGATGGTGATGAGGTTTTATTGCCATTTAGATCGGCACCTGACGATCTTGAAATAGACAGCCGTATAGAGATATTTACTTATCTCGACAATCAGGGTCGCATGATTGCAACTACTAAAAATCCCAAGGTTGAACTATATCAATTTGCTGTATTAAAGTGCATAGAGTTGGCTCCATTTGGGGCTTTTATGGATTGGGGCTTAGAGCGAGACTTACTTGTGCCAAATAGTGAAATGGCTGAGCAAATATTGCCAGGCTCCTACTATATCACTTACTTCTATCTCGACAATGATGACAGACCGACTGGCTCTACGCATATCGAGCGCATCCTCGATAGGAACAATATCGAACTACAAGAAAAAGAAGAGGTAGATATACTCATCTGGGAAGAAACAAGATTGGGCTTCAAGGTCATCATAAACCATCTCTACGAGGGCCTCATCTATCACAACGAAATCTTCAAGAATGTCTTTGAAGGAAAGCCGATGAAAGGCTACGTCAAGAAGATCCGAGAAGACAACAGGATAGATATCTCTCTCGAACCAATAGGATATAAGCGAGTAGTTAATAATCACAACGATAAGGTTCTTGTTGCAATCGAGGATGCAGGTGGATTCTTACCTCTCCATGACAAGTCCAATCCTGAAGATATCAAGGAGCTACTCAAGATGAGCAAGAAAGCGTTTAAAAAAGCCGTAGGTGCGCTTTATAAACAACGCATGATTACGATTGAAGAAGGCGGAATACGGCGGGTAAACTAATTGATCAGAAGTTTTTCTATTTTGATAGATATAATATGCTATCATGCTAATCAAAAAATTGCGATTTATTCTTGCTTCTCTAGTATGTCTGCTATGTGTCACAATTTCATTCACACAAAGTTCTATCCTCCAACTTGTACCTGATACAAAACATGATTATACGGACGGAATTACTCAAGACAAACTTCATAAGTTTGGTTCATTTTTTAGTCAAGATCCTGCTCGATCAGAGGTCTCCAAGAAGAAAGCCAAGCAGCAGCTCTTGATGCCAGATTTATTTAATCCAGATTTAGAAAATCTGGTTCATGTCATTACGGATACGCTCATACCAGTAAAGCTCAAACAACTATCTAAATTCAAGTTCCAGGCAGGTGATCATATAGGTCCTCTTCATGATTTCGGTTATTTATTTGAAAATAATCCACAATCAAAAGAAGACTTTGGCAACTATATTAAGATAAGAAAAAAGCAGGCTAACAGCCGTATTGTAGCATCGAGCTTAATAGGTATTGGCATTGTAGGTGTTGTAGTGATAGCTCAAACGAACCTTGGAGACGGCGGACCTGGATCCTTTGGAACACTAAGTTTAGGCGCCTTGGGCTTGGGTGGGTTTATAGGATTACATAACGGTATAGTTAATGGGTCTCAAAAAGAAAAATACAGAGCACGTCTACTATTACACATTGACCCTACGATGGTTCACCATACTCTCAAAGCACCTTCTCTCAATCTAGCATTTACACAAAATGGTGTCGGATTGGTTTATCAATTTTAATATGCTCTCAGAACAAGTTCGCATCTTAAACTTCAAATTATCCTTATGAGCTGGATCATTGAGTTTTTAATCTGTGCGGCGGCATTCTTAGGAGGAGCGCAATTTTTACGAGGTGTACATATCGAGAGTTATGTGCAGGCCCTAGTCGTCGTAGCAGTTGTCGCTGTACTGGATATGACGCTAGGCACTGTACTTAAGATTGCAAGTCTTGGGATACTTTCCTTTAGTGTGTTCAACTGGTTTCTCAATGCCATTTTACTTCAGGTAGCAGATTGGTTCCTTCCTGAGTTTAAAGTGGATAATTTCTGGTGGGCACTGGGATTAGCCGCTTTTGTGAGTGTCGCCACTGGAGTTGCGGGATATTTTATTTAATGCAACTTTTAGAGAGATCAAGTCATTTTAGATTCGATGTAGCGAATATGCTCATTAACTGTAAAGTCAATGATTGTTTTTAAAGTCTCTTCATTGAATGAGGTTCCGTAATCTAAACGCATAATAGATTCATTCCAAAATCTCTTGCCACTGAGATATTGGTAATCAATATCTATAGAATTTGGTGAGTAATTTGCGATTAGCCTACCAATATATCTGAAACTTTTAACATTCTTTTTTAGGAAGCTCCCAAAGTCGATTTCTACGATCAACTGAGTCTCATGGTCAAACTTACTTGAGGTCATTGACAAGCTATAGTACTCCCCAAACTTACTATGAGCTTCAATTAGTCTTTGATATAGAGGATTAGCCCATTCGGACATAAAAAAGTCTATATCCGTTTGATTTCTTGACTTCTTTCCTCCCTCACTTACTTCTTTTATTCTTGCATCCAACAGTTTAAATCGCTTCTCTATATCTTTATCATCTGGTACCCGTCCAGACTCTATAGCTTCAAGCATCAACTCTTGAGATTCAATTAAACGATCACTGATAAACTCAACAAATGGATCAGTGTTATCTGCATCAGCCTGCTCTAGTGTCGATAAGTAATCTTCTTTTTGATCTTCTCTGACAATTACGGGGGGAAACCCAAATTTCATCAATATGAAATTCATCAATATCCTTGCGGCACGTCCATTACCATCATCAAATGGATGAATTCTAACAAACTTATAATGGAATTCTGTCGCCAATAATATTGGCTCATAGTTCTCTGCAATCTTCGCGCCATACCATGATACTAAATCGCTCATCATAGCAGGAGTCTCCGCAGCACTCGCAAATCGAAAAATCTCTCCTGTCCGAGTTATAACATGATTGTCACTGCTCTTATATTCTCCAACCTTTACTGTTTTAGTTCCGGGTATTCCGTCAGGCGAGATGGTCTTAGTCTGATAAGGTTCCTTAAGAATCAACTTGTGAAGTTCACGAATGAAATTTTCTGTAATTGATCGATCTCCTTTGACCACATCGAGAACCCACTTAACGGCTTCATTATGCCCAGTTATCTCAAAATGGTCCTTCAACGGCTTACCCTGCGCCGTAATATTGAACAACAGCAACGCTTTGGTCTCTCCGTAAGTTAAGCTGTTGCCTTCAATTTTATTGGAGTGGTAATTCCAATCTAATCGAAAACGATCCCATATCTCACGCTCGAGTGATACATCTATAGGCCTTAAAGCATCCAACTTTTCTTTGAGGGAGATTGCCTTAAGTATGTTATCCATTATCTAATGATACTAAAAATCCAACTCTATAGTATCTCCTGGCTTAAGGCTTTCATCAGAATCTGACTGATTATCTACTGCCCTCTGAGCCGCTTCTTTTGCCGGCTCATCTTTGATCGGTTTCTTTTCCTCTGCTTGTGCATGACCTTTGGCCGAGAGTACTTTAAATTCTCCAAGCTTGTTGCCCATCGCCTTCCAGCCCTTGACGTCGATAAAGTCTGCCATATTCAGCTCTACCTCTTGACGCTTACCACCTGTTTTATAGGTATAGGTAACGACAGGAGGATGAGACGTAGTAGCGTAAAATAGCTTAGAGCCACCCGATTCCGATATGAACTTGAAGCGCTCATTAAAGGTATTCGTCTCAATATTGAATCGCTTCACCATAGACCAACCTTTATCTCCTACCCAATGAATGGCAGAGATAGCTGTATCGTTATTAATCTTGCTGACTTCGATCTTTCCGGTCATTTCAATCTTAGACCCTATCTCAGGCTCCTTCAATTCATATGTTCCATTGCTATAGATCGCCAAGATATTATCACCAGTATCAAATTCTCCCAAGTACTTGCCTCGCTCTTCTTTGTTCAATCTGCCACTGACCTCATCGATCCATATTTTGATAGCTCCGAGTGTGGATTTACCAATAGATATTTGTGAGATCTTCTTGACAGGATATTTGGTCAATACGTTTCCGCCAGCACCTCTACCCTTTATAGCGAGCTCTCCAAAATCATATTCGAATACCTTCTTTTTGGCAGCACTACCAGGACTCAACTGAATCTGTATCGTCTCCGCCTCTCCATTAGGGTGTGCTTGAAAATATAGCATCTTAGATCGCTTACCACCTTTGGTTAGTTCATAGGCCTTGTCCCTCGTAATTGCAGCTACATTAAATCGTTTAGCCATGGCCCGTCCATTTTCGGCGTTAACATATACCATGTTATAAGTGGTGCGCTCATCTCCTTTCTTCCATACTTGGGCATGTATAATCCCTTTGCCTACGAAGACCTTGTCGCCTATCCTGCTCACTTGAAAAGTCCCATCCTTCTTAAACACGATGATGTCAGCTATATCAGAGCAATCGCATACATACTCCTCCTTCTTAAGGGTGGTGCCTATGAAACCTTCCTTACGATCTATATAGAGCTTGGCATTGTTAGCCACTACCTTAGCTGCGGCAATCGTTTCGAAACTGGCTATCTCTGTCCTTCGCTCTTTGCCCTTACCATACTTCTCCATTAAGCGTTCAAAATAGGCTATTGCAAATTCGGTTAGGTGTGCAAGGTCATGTTTGACCTGTTCTAATTCTTCGAGGAGCTTGGTCATCGCCTCCTCATGCTTGAACTTGTTGTACTTAGAAATCCTCTTTATTCTGATCTCAGTTAACTTGACTAAGTCCTCTTCTGTTATCTCTCGCATCAGCAAGATGCGACCATCACCGCTCTCTGCTGGATCATTGGGAGTAGCAACGTACTTCCTTAAGCCTATATCGATAAGCTTTAGTGCTTCTTCAAATGATTCGGCTTCTTCGATATCACGGTAGATTCTATTTTCTATAAATATCTTCTCCAGCGATGCCATATGCCATCGCTCCTCCAGTTCTCCCTTGCGGATTTCGAGTTCTTGCCTTAGGAGGTCCTTAGTGCTATCCGTCGAAATTTTGAGTATCTCTTCGACAGTAAGAAAGTGGGGCTTATTATTGATGATTACACAAGCATTGGGAGATATAGACACTTCACAATTAGTGAATGCATAGAGTGCGTCTATTGTCATCTGTGGTGATATGCCACTGGCAAGATCAATCTGTATTTCTACATCTTTAGCCGTATTGTCAACGATCTTTTTGATTTTGATCTGGCCCTTGTCATTTGCCTTGAGTATGCTATCTATCATTGAGGTGGTCGTCACACCATAGGGTAATTCGTTGATCAGCAAAGTAGATTTATCCTTTACTTCTACCTTCGCTCGCACTTTTATCTTACCTCCTCTTTTGCCCCCATTATACTCTGATACATCTACTTTCCCCCCAGACAAAAAATCTGGATAAATCTTAACCTTCTTATCCTCGAGTATCTTAATAGACGCTTTGATCAGTTCGATAAAATTATGCGGCATGATCTTAGTCGATAGGCCAACTGCGATCCCCTCAACACCCTGTGTCAAGAGCAACGGAAACTTCATAGGTAGGGTGATGGGCTCATTGTTCCTCCCGTCATAAGAAAGCTGCCAATCTGTTGTTTGCTTATTAAACGCAACATCCAAAGCGAACTTGGTAAGTCTTGCTTCGATATATCTCGGCGCTGCAGCAGAGTCGCCAGTATTAATATCACCCCAGTTGCCTTGAGTATCAATTAGAAGTTCCTTCTGTCCGAGATTTACCATCGCCGCTCCTATAGCCGCATCACCATGAGGATGGTATTGCATCGTATGACCGATGATGTTAGCTACTTTATGAAATCGCCCGTCATCTTTTTCTCTCAGGCTATAGAGTATCCTGCGCTGTACAGGTTTTAGGCCATCCTCAATAGATGGTACAGCTCGCTCTAAGATCACATAAGACGCATAATCCAGGAAATACTCCTGATACATCCCATCAAGGGTAATAATCTTGTCATCACCATCTTCCTCAATCTTGATATCGCTCATAGCCACTGATTAATGCACAAAAATACATAATTGAAAAAGATTATATGTTGCGTTGACGCAGCATATTCCTAAGCTTTTTGACTCCGCACAACAGTGCTATAATCATTAAAAGCGAGATGTTTCTAAAAGTTAAATATATGGTAAAGGTCGTGTGATACACTAAAGTGGACAATGGTAGGCTAAACAATATAGTTTAGTAGGCTTTAGTCATTTAACAAATACTCTAAACATGAAAAATTTACAAGCCCTTACTTTAATACTGCTATCGACTCTCTTTTTAGCCATTTCATGTGGTGACGATGAAGATGTTACTATATCAGGAACCTATGAAGCTACATCTTTAGATGTCGACTGCCCGAATGATGATGACAGCTTTAGTACTCAGACTACCGCTACAGAGGACCTATGTCTTACCGTTGGTGGCGTAAAAACAACAGCAATCGTAAGATTTGTATTTAATGGCCCAAACTATACTACGTTCTTTATTCAGGATGATCTCGCTGGTATGATTGACACGGTTCAAACATCAGGTGTTTTTGACATAAATGATCCTAATAGTAGAGTTAGTATCATAGGCATAGACGGAGAAGTAGAAGCCTTTGACGGTGGAGACAGAATTACTTTTGAAGGTGTAAATGGAGATGGATGTGATGTAACTCTTGAGTTAGATCGGGGTTAATCGACACGTTAAAAATCTTAAACTTACTGGGCTGTCTCATTAGAGATGGCCTTTTTTTTGGTTAAAATGGAATATCTTGACCACCATGAATCGTCGATCAATCCTCAAACGATTACCATTCTTAGCAGGCATTCCTACTCTACTATCTGACTTGGACTTTCAGTCTCAGACCCATCATGGATTGGACTGGGATGCAATTAAAAATGCCTTCCCGATCTCTACTTGGGAAAAGCTTCATCTGAATTCTGGTAGCGCTGGAGTCATGCCCGCCCATGTTCAGGACTATGTTTTTGATGCCATCAAGTATATGAATGTAAAAGCACCATATGAGGTGTGGAATGAATGGCAGGAAATCAAGGAACAAAACTTGGTGAGGCTACGACAGATGATCGATGCTCAAGAAGACTCCATTCAGATTGTGCGCAATACTACTGAGGCACTAAATATGATTATCACTGGGCTTCAACTTAAGACTCAGGACGAAATCATCATAAGCAATAATGCCTATCCATTCGCTATAAATGCATGGCTCAATAAAGCGCAACGTGAGGATTTAAGCATCAAGAATATAGAATATGTCTTGCCCCTGAGCGATGAAGAGGTCGTTCAGCATTATGAGTCGGCGATTACACCTAATACTAAAGTGATTCATATCACCCATATGACTCACCAGCAAGGTCATATTCAACCTGTCTCTAAGATTATCGAGATGGCCCGACCACATGGTATCGCAGTAGTCGTTGACGGGGCACACTGCCTAGGACATATGCCATTGGACATGCAGAAATCTGATATCGATTATTATACAAGCAGCCTTCACAAATGGCTGAATGCTCCACATGGCACTGGACTCATCTATATCCGACCAGAGTTAATCGGGAGGCTCCATAATCACTCTTCCTCATACCTGAATGCTACTGACCAAATACAGAAATTCGAGCATATCGGTACACGTGCCTTTCATCAAGAAATAGGTATTAGTGCAGCCTTAGACTTTCATAATAGCATAGGCTTGGTTAATAAAATGAATCGCCTGCAATCCCTCAAAGAATATTGGACGAAAGCATTGGAACAACATCCGAACGTCCATCTACATACTGATGTAGCTGCAAAGTATTCTGGTGCCATAGCTACCATAGCAATAGATGGGTATAGTGGATCACAGTTGGTAAAGTTATTAGACCGCGATCATGATATACATATCAAAGGAGTGTCAGGCTTATGGGGCAGTGGATTAAGGGTGAGTGTGAATATCTTTCATGATTACGCTGATATGGATAGATTTGTAGCAGCGATCAGAGATATCGCCGCATAAATGATTAGAATAATTAGTTGGTTATCGCAGAATAAGTGGATTAATGCCCTGGTTTTATTGGGCTATTTCATTGCAGTGGTATTACCTCATAAGAAGTTTGGCACCTTCTTAAATACCAAGGTATTTAGGGGAATCACAAGGGCTGAGTACAATCACATTGTACTCTCTTGCGCGCTTGTCGTCTTGCTAATTTTCTGTGCGATTCTATTTAAAAAAATCTATGAGCATGCGAGCAGGAACATTATTTTGTCTTACCTCCTGGTCAATGTAATTTTTGCAAGCTTGGTCATGCGATACTTGTTCGTCATCAATATCGAGGTGATTCATTATCCACAGTATGCACTCTTTGCGATTTTATGTTTCCCCTTATTCAACAATTATCATCATACCCTGATGTGGACGACTATAGCAGGAGCAATAGATGAGGCATACCAATATTTCTATCTTGCCCCGAAAGATACCTTCTATTACGACATGAATGATGTCATTACTAACCTGATTGGAGCCGTATTTGGCTTACTTTTTCTTTGGAGTATCAATATTCCCGAAAGGAATAGTGTACCATTTTTGAAGTCTTCAGGATTTTATGGCTTCGCCGCAATTGTCACCTTAATTATAGTGCTCAATCTCATCGGCATCTTGAGTATTTATCCGAGCGATGATACGCCATATCAACTCTTAAGAAAATGGCCAGAAGGATTTTGGACTAATGCAAATCATGGAGTGATCTATCACATTACGAGACCACTCGAAGGCGCTATAATCACAATGGCCCTATGGGCACTCTACAGTAAATTGGGAAAATAGAGAAAAAGGACAATGTCTTTCCTAATCCCGTGGGTCACATCAAGACATTCCAGCTGAGATACTCGTATTCTACTTTCGTGTGGAGTATCTTACGATTTTCATTAACTAGATAACTTCTCCTTTTAGTAGGTACTAAGAAACCACTAACTGTCGTGTATTCAAGGTTTTTGATATAGCTATAGTGTCCATCGTGAAAGATGAAATAAGCCACCATTCTAGCATCTTCTTTGTCAAAGTAATACCACCAAAGGTCTGATTTTGTATGATGAGGATGTTTAACGGCATCATATACGGCCTTTATAACATCTACTTGTTGGCCATCCTCCAGAGTCTCAGTTCCTTCATAAGTAAGTTCAATGCCCTCATCTATCAACTTAAAAGGTACATTGATCACGAATAATGAAACTGTAATACTATTATCCAGAGTTGCCTGATCAGCTGATCTATCGCGCTGATTAGCTACATATTTCGTTGCTTGATTGTCTATTGATTCGATCCTATGCGCCTCCTTACCGTCTTCCTTCCAACTTATGTTAATATTAGTTTGATCGCCGTAATAGTAATCGTGAGATTGGAAGATCTCTGACTCTATGTCTCCAGATGTCGATAGATTTTTAGTGAGTTTTTCATAATGAAGTTCCTGTTTATTTTGCCAATTCTCTAACCCTCCTAAAGTCTTAAAAGACTTCTTCAGGATGGCAACTACTTCTTTGTCATCTATGTGCGAATATGGATCAATAGAATTCTTTGTGCTAGCACAACTAAATAAAAGAGTGGAGCTGAGAGAAAGAAAGAAAATGCGCGTCATAAAAACTTTAGTATGATTTATGTACACCAAGTTAAGTATTATGAAGTAGCTGACGAAAGTCTCATGATATAAGCTGCACTTGCCTACATTGAATCAATAAGTCTCAAGGCCTCAGGTAGTATAGAAAAAAATACTTCCATTGCATTGCTTGATTCTTAAAATAAACGAGGCTATATCTATAAATGTATAGTAGACGCTCAGTCGAGCTTAAAATCAAAACAAGGAATCAAAAAGATATTAAAACTCATATCTTCAAGCACCTTTATTAAAAAGACTGATCCTGATGAAAAAGAAACTACTATTAGTCCTGTGTATCTGTTACACGCTATTGGTCCAAGGACAATTACAGCACCCTGACGATTTTCTACCTCACAAGCTGGGAGAACAGTTTACCCCACATTATATGTTGGTAGACTACTTCGAACACGTCGCAGAAAACAGCCCTCTTGTCAAATTAGTCGAATATGGCCGTACCAGAGAAGGTCGCCCGATGGTGGTTGCTATCGTTGCCTCAGAAGAAAATCACAATCGTCTCGAAGATATTAGGCTCAACAACCTGCGTATGGCAGGAATTGAGGACGGTGCGGTGAATGAAGAACTGACTCAAGCAATCGTCTGGTTAAGCTATAGCGTGCATGGAAATGAGGCGGCAGGTAGTGAAAGCTCCCGCATAGTCCTCTATAAACTCGCTAATCCTAATAATGCTGCCACGAAAGAGTGGCTAGAAAACACTATAGTAATCATGGATCCATCTGTGAACCCAGATGGTTTTAGTCGATACACACATTGGATAAGAGGTAATAGTAGTCTCAATAATAATCCAGACATCAATGATATCGAGCACAGCGAGCCATGGCCAGGTGGGCGAATGAATCACTTCTACTTTGATCTCAATCGTGACTGGGCTTGGCAGACACAAATAGAAAGTCAACAACGCATGGTGCTTTATAATCAGTGGCTTCCGCATGTCCATGCAGACTTACACGAGATGGGCCACGAAAGTCCATATTATTTCGCTCCTGCCGCACGACCTTATCACAAGTTTATCAGCAAATGGCAACAGGATTTTCAAGTTACCATAGGTAAGAATCATGCTAAGTACTTTGATGATCGTGGATGGCTTTATTTTACTAAGGAGGTCTTCGATCTATTCTATCCGAGCTATGGAGATACTTATCCAACATTTTCTGGCTCAATAGGCATGACCTATGAGCAAGGAGGTAGCAGAGTTGGCGGACGAGCTGTCAATCTACAAAATGGTGAAGAGCTAACCCTAATGGACCGCATCGAGCATCACAGAACTACTTCATTGAGCACCATAGAGATCAGCTCCATTCATAAAGACGAATTGGTAAAGCAATTCAGAGACTTCTTTGCAACGAGCTCCAATGATCCACTCGGAGATTACAGAACTTATGTAGTCAAGCGAGATGCTTCTGGCAACCGCCTTGAATCGCTCGCTGAGCTCTTAGATCGTCAAGATATTAGATATAACACGGTTAATTCGAGTCAGACTGGAGAGGGCTTTAGCTATCAATCCGGAGACGATTCAGAATATACAATTGAACCCGGTGATATGGTGATCTCGGCTTACCAGCCTAAATCAGTGCTTACCCAAGTATTGTTCGATCCAGAGAGTGAATTAGAGGATTCTCTTACCTATGACATCACCGCTTGGTCATTGCCTTATGCATATGGGCTCGAATCATATGCCACTACTGCCAAGATCAAGGCCAGCAGCAACTTACAATTCAACATGTCAAAAAAGATGTTGGATGCTCAATATGGATACTTGATCCCTTGGACAGATATGAAAAGTGCCGAAGCGGCTGCAACCCTGGCCCAAAACAATATCAGTTATAGAGTGGCATCAGAAGCTGTTCAGTATGGAGACCATGCTGTAGGTGCAGGAGCTCTACTTATAACAAGAGCAGACAATCGCTCGCAAGCTGATCACATGCTTCAAGTTCTTCGCGATATCAGCGATTCAGGAGCCACGGTGCTACCAATCGATTCAGGATTTGCTAATTCAGGACCAGACTTAGGTAGCGGCAAGAACTATCTGGCATCCGCACCTAAAGTACTGACGATTAGAGGTGATCGAGTGAGTGCTTATTCATTTGGACAGATCAAGTGGTACTTCAATACCGTGCTCAACTATCCGCTGACTATTGTTGACATCAATAATCTCGGTAGAGTAAATCTTGATAACTACAATACGATCGTACTTCCAGATGGATTCTATCGGCTATCTAATATGGATGAAATCACTGATTGGGTAGGCAATGGTGGCAAACTAATTTCCATAGGCGGTGCCAATAGGCTGCTTCTTGATAAAGATGATTTTGCGCTTAAGAGTCATGCGACCAGTGACGAGAAAAGCGAAGAACAGAAAGAAAACAGGCAAGCAGATCTCGCCGCACGATATAATCATTATAGCGAGCAAGAGAGAGAAGCAATATCTGACTTCATTCCTGGGGCAATATTTAAACTGAAACTCGATTCTACTCATCCTTTGGCATTTGGATTAGGCGATCATTATTTCTCGCTGAGAACCAGTAGTAATCACTATCCATTGATGACAGGAGCTAACAATGTCGCTTATCACCCACAAGAGGCAGGAATGGTCCTTGGGTTTGCGGGTAGTCAGATCAAAGAAAAACTCAACGATACGGTAGTTTTCGCTGTTGAAGAATCAGGGCGAGGGTCGGTTATCTATATGGTTGACAATCCACTCTATAGGGGATTCTGGCACAATGGACTTTTTTTATTTAGCAATGCGTTATTTATAGTAGAATAGACATTTTTATGAAACAGCTTATACTCATTATTACCAGCCTCCTTATTATCTCACAGGCTGCTATATCACAGAAAGAAATCACTGTCGAATCTATCTGGCAAGACTATGAATTCTTCCCTAATCGGGTGCCCGGTTTCAACTTCTTACAAGACGGCAGACACTTTACTCGGCTAGAGGACAACACGATTAAGAAGTATGATATCACTTCTGGTGCTTGGGTAGAAGACATCTTTAACGCCGCAAGCCTCGACGGTGAAGACATTGAAATCGATGGCTATCATTTTAATCATGATGAGTCTGCTATCCTGATAGAGGCTAATAGCGAGAGCATCTATAGGAGATCTTACTTGGCCAACTACTATGTCTACGACTTTGCCACCGAAAAGCTATCGTCAATTTACGATGAAGGCAAGGTGATGAATGCGACATTCTCGCCGGACGGCACTCATGTCGCCTATGTCTGGGAGAACAATCTGTATTACTTCAATATCGACGAAGAGTTGACCTTGCCGGTCACCTTTGATGGTGAGACAAATAGCATCATTAATGGTGTAACCGATTGGGTTTACGAGGAGGAGTTTTCTATAGTAAAAGCATTCTGGTGGTCTCCAGATAGTAAGCGCATAGCCTACTTGCGATTTGATGAGTCGGAAGTACCAGAATTCACCATGACCTACCATAGAGATGAAGTATATCCAGATTACCACACCTTCAAGTATCCTAAGGTTGGAGAAAAAAATGCTGAAGTAACTGCCCATGTCTTTAGCCTCGAAAGTGAGGAGAGCGAGGCGCTCGATCTTGGAGATATGAATGACATCTATATCCCACGAGCGATGTGGACGACCCAGTCTGACGAGCTTTGCGTGTTTAAGATGAATCGCCATCAAAATCATCTTCAGCTCTATCTGATAGACACTGATGATAACAGCTCGAGAGTCTTACTCGAAGAGAAGAACAAATATTACATTGACATACATGATCACCTCAACTTTCTTAAGGATGGACAGCATTTCATCTGGACCAGCGAAAAGGAAGGCTACAATCATATCTATAAGTATGATATGTCAGGTAATGAAGTGGCTGCCTTGACGAAGGGCAACTACGATGTAACAAGTTTCTACGGTGTCGACGAAGCTAATGGTCTCGTCTACTACCAAGCTGCAGAACAATCGCCGCTGCGACGAGAAGTATATCAAGTCAACACCAATGGAAAACAGAAGAAGCTTCTAACACCAAATGGTGGTACCAATAGCGCAGCGTTCAGCAGCACCTATGACTACTATACATTGAATCACTCTACGATCAATACGGCTTCGACATATACGGTTTTCGATAGAGCAGGCAATCAGGTTAGACTGCTTGAGGATAACGCTGACATCGCTCTAAAACAACAAGAATATGGTGTGCAGCCCGTGGAGTTCTTTGACTTTACGACTTCTGAAGGTGTTCAACTCAATGGGTGGGGGATTAAGCCAAAAGATTTCGACCCTGCTGGTTCTTATCCTGTGTTTATGTTTCAATATAGTGGACCTGGCAGTCAGCAAGTTCTTGATAGCTATCGTGGTGTCAACTACTGGTGGTTTCAGATGCTTGCACAGCAAGGTTATATCGTAGCCTGTGTCGACGGTCGAGGCACTGGCGCCCGAGGAGAAGAATTCAAAAAGATGACCTATTTAGAACTGGGTCATTTCGAGACGATCGATCAGATTGAGGCAGGTAAGTATCTCGCTGGATTGCCATTTACTAACCCTGAGAAAGTGGGCATCTTTGGTTGGAGCTATGGAGGATATATGTCCTCGCTCTGTATCCTTAAGGGTGCAGACGTCTTCAGTACAGCGATTGCTGTTGCTCCTGTAACTAACTGGAAGTGGTATGACACCATCTATACAGAGCGATTCATGCGCACATCTGAAGAGAACGAGGATGGCTATAAAGACAACTCACCAGTGTACTTTGCTGATCAGCTCGAGGGCAACTATCTACTCGTACATGGCAGTGGCGATGATAATGTCCATATCCAAAATAGTATGGAAATGGCTAATGCCTTAATTGCAGCCAACAAACAGTTTGATACCTATATCTATCCTAACCGTGCACACGGCATCGTGCGAGATGGTGCGAGACTACACTTGTATAACAAGATGACGAACTTCCTGAATGAGCATTTAAAATAAGCTGAATTAGCTGAAACTTTATAGACGACTATGGCGGTTGTAGCGCATCAGCTTATGAATAACTAATGAACAAGGTCAAAGAAATTGTAAATCGCAAAGCGAAATTTTCATACAGCTTCATCCAAGAGTTTGAGGCTGGGATCATGCTGACTGGTACGGAGGTAAAGTCCCTACGTAAGGGTGAGGCCAATCTGAATGATGCCTACTGTGTGTTCAAGGATGATGAGCTCTACATACATAGTTTGTTCATAGCTGAGTATGATCATGGCAATATCCATAACCATGAGACTCGACGCACTCGAAAGCTACTACTCAAGAGGACAGAACTTCGCAAACTTGACAAGCGCACGAAGGAGAAAGGATTTGCCATAGTCCCCTACAAGATCTATTTCAATGAACGCGGTAAAGCCAAAATATTGATAGCGCTGGCTCAGGGTAAAAAGTCCTATGACAAGCGCAATAGCATCAAAGAAAAAGACATGAAGCGAGATCTGGATCGGGCGATGAAGGGGACATAAAAGATTAAAGTGTCAAGTTGGAAAGTTGAAAGTTAGCGCCTTGAGTATCAAAAATCTATCTCATGGCGATAAATTCTTAATTACTCCTTAGTTGTCATTATCCGAAATATTTAAAGCTTTGATAAGCTCTTCAGGTCTTAGTAAGGCCTCGTAATTGTCTTGTTCCAGACTTTCATTAATGCTCTCAAGGTAATCTTGATCATATTGCTGTCTCCATTCATCTAGCTGTTTTAGAAACTCCTTCTCTTTCAAATAAAAACTAGTGTTGTAATCATCAAAAGCATCCTTAGACATCAACTTTACAACATTCTTGTGATCTGTTACATTCTCATCTCGATAACTTTGTCTCATTACACTGAAATGATAGATGTCCTTATCTTTGATAAGGTCGGGTATGTCACTATTCAAGATTCGATTGCCATCTAGCCATATGTCATAAGTCTCTTCTCCATTTATCCAGCTATCTATCAACTCAGATGTAGGTTGCCTAACTGGGAGTGGTGGAGGTGGTGGAGGTGGAGGCAACAGTTTAGAAGCATCTGGAGAAGCGGGGGGTCTCGGTGGAGCGGGCACACTATCTCTTCCATAAGTATTCAAGAAATACTGCACATCCTTCCATGTTCCTCCTCTCACTTTTATATTTTTTGAAGCATTTTCCCATTCAGATTCTGTAGGCAGCCTAAATTCAGGAATGGTGTCCAACACCGCCCCTTTAAGGCTTGGTTCAGCCAACTCATCTACCATTTCTTGCTCTTCAGGTATAAAGACCGTCTTCTCCGTACAAGCCATAAAGACAAGCGGCACGGATGCCAAAATGATGACTATACACTGAGCGAATCTAGACATCTTAGTACGTTCAGATGTAAGCATAACTATCCTATTTTTATTAGTGGTGAAATCAAATCGAGACGCCATGATCGGACCAGTTAGGGACCATGACTTATAAAGTAGCTGTAGGTATTCAGATAGCTCGGCAGCATCTCCTGCGAAATGCTGATCTACTTCGTACTCGTGATTATTCTTGATAGCCCTCAGGCATAGCCAAGACAATGGGGAGAACCATAACAGTGCAGCAATCATCTCTCCGATTAGGATATCAAGAGAGTGTAGCTTACTGAGATGAATCTCTTCATGTCGTATAATCATCGCACACTCAGGATTATGAAAATCCTGAGATGACATGTATATCCGAGGCCAAAAGGAAAATGGACTCCGTAAAGCAGGCAATTCTCTTACCTCATAACCTTTACTGGAGTACCCAAGACGATCAGCCGCTAAACTGAACAACTGCCTTGATCTCCAGAAAAATATCAGTACACTAAAGCCGAGTAGTAGCGGCGTAATTAGGTACTCATAATTGTACCCAGGTTCCGTAGGAATAGCTGTCAGTTCATGATCCAATGGAGCCAATAATTCTGAATGCTGAACTGTCACATAATGCGGTATCTCAATCTCAATCCACGAAAAGCTCAGTAAAGACAGTAGTCCGAACAACAGAAAAAATCGATTGAAAGTAAAGCTCTTATGGCACTTCAATAAGGTATGATATACCGCCAAGAAGATTGCCTGTATGACGATAGCTTTAAGGATGATCATCATGACTCTTTGATTTTAGATTCTATAAGTTCCTTTAGTTCTTGTAGTTCATCTTGATTCATACTACTCTCCTCTGCGAAGAATGACGCAAAAGCGGCATTACTACCTCCAAAGAAATTATTGACGAGTTCCTTCATCTTATCCTTGAAGTACGTTCGCTTAGGAACCAATGGATGATAGCGCCGAGAATTACCAAATAGCTCAAAATCTATATAGCCTTTATTTTTCATCCGCTTCAATAGTGTGGCTATAGTACTAGCAGCAGGCTTAGGTTCATCATACGCCAGCAATATTTCTTTCATGAATATCTGATCATGAGACCATATGATCTCCATGAGTTGTTCTTCTGTGGGGGATAGTTTATCAGACATATTCGTGATTTGTCATTTTGTTCTACAATTGTAGAATACTTTAGTGAAAAATGCAAGATTTCTTTTGAACTATTAATGTGGCATGGCTAAAAACATGGTGAGAGCATCGATTTAGTCGGTATTACTGGACTATGGATTAATCAGCCCTGCAGATTGGACGATTCTGATAGAGGAGATATGTTTATAGTTTATTAATAGCAGAGTATGGTCATGGCGATATCTGCAACCATGAGACCCGACACACTCGCAAGCTCTTCCTCAAGAAAGCTGAACTCCGCAAACTTCACAAGCAGACGAATGAGAAGAGCTTCGTTATCGTGTCTTACAAGATCTAATTCAGCAAGCGTGGAATGACAAAAACCCGAGTAACCTTGGCTCAGGGTAAGAAATCATATGACAAGCGCAATAGCATCAAAGAAAAGGACATGAAGCGAGATTTGGATCGCACTATTAAGGGGTGATTATCAGTTATTCTTGTCGAGCGTATATAGTAAGGGAATAGAGCCTTTTCCATAGTTTTACTGTCTAATGAGCAGCTCCCCTAAAATCACTTACAGACCTGAAATAGATGGTTTAAGGACGATTGCTGTCATGGCTGTACTGCTGTATCATTTGCATGTCGATGGCTTTGTCACAGGTGGTTTTCTCGGCGTTGACGTATTCTTTGTCATTTCTGGATATTTGATAACCTCTCTGATCCACAAGGAGTTCAGGACCACGGGACGATTTAGTTTCACTGGCTTTTATAATCGACGGATTCGTAGACTCCTTCCTATATTGCTCGTGATCACCATCGTATCTACTATTGCTGGGAGCTTGTTATTGTTACCGACACAATACATTGATTTTGCTCAATCTGTATGGTCTTCAATCTTTTTCTATGCCAACTTCTATTGGCATCATACCTTACAGCAATATGGTGCTGAATCTGGCTTGGTTAAACCATTCCTGCATACATGGACGCTCTCTGTAGAAGAGCAATTCTATCTGCTCTATCCTATCTTTCTTCTCGCAGGTCTCCGATATTGGGCTAAGCGGTTAATGATTGTTATCGCCGTCATTGTGATTGCTTCTTTGGCTTATGCCGAATTTGCTAATGGGGTTCATTTCTCAAGCACTTTTTATCTACTGCATAGTAGAATCTGGGAGTTACTAGTTGGCTGTGCTATAGCCATAAAAGGCTGGAGGCATGAACACCTGACGCGGGCCTGGTGGAATCTTATACCATATATAGGCCTCATTTTAATTGCGATTTCATTTCTAACATTTAATGTACGATATGGACACCCTGGATTACTGACTGCTGTCCCGATAGTGGGTACAGCGCTACTCATATGTTTCCCGATTCGATCTCATATAGTCACCAAACTACTGTCCTCTAAGCTTTTTGTGACTGTGGGATTGCTGTCCTACTCCTTATATCTCTGGCATTATCCGATCTATACGTTTGCACGTATCTATGACCTAAGAGCTGATCGATATGATTACGCCGCATGGCTCATAGCATCATTTGTACTCTCTTATCTCAGTTATCACCTCATCGAACAGCCTATGAGAAGTCAGCGAAGACTCTCAAATAAAACATTTTATAGCATCATTATTCCAACTGTACTCTTTGTGCTAACCAGCACTGGATATATTATAAATAGTGACGGTTTCCCTGAACGGTTCAGCCATCTCCAAGCCTACTTTGGGAGCGCCGTAATAGATAATAAAATATTGCGTGACAAGAGTTATGAGATAATGAATTCTAAGGAGTATCAGGTCTATGTAAAAGAGAATGCAGAAAATTCTGACAGTCATCATATCTTGATCTTAGGAGATTCGCACGGTAAGGATCTTCTCAATGCCTTATACCAAAACAGACAGAAACTCTCTGGTTATACACTCGAATATCTCTACTATAAAAACTTAGATGACTCAGAAGACATCCTAGATCATACAGCTCTGGCGCATGCGGCTCTGGAGCATGCAGAGATCGTATTGTTGACCTATCGATACAAAAGCAAGATGTCAATGATCGATCAGCTACCTCAATTCATACAACGCCTACAGGAAAATGGTAAAGAGGTCGTATTAATAGGTTCTAATATGGAATTTCCTGAAATTAATGGCTTGCAGGTCTTTGATCATCATGCTAAATCATTAACCAAAAAAAATGAGCAGTTTGACATCAAAGAGCTCAATAAGTTCTTTTGGGAGAATAGAGATCCTACTATTTACCAGATTAATGAAAAGCTAAGGCACATTGCCGAATCAAATCGGATATCATATGTTGATAAAACTGTGATTGTCTGTCCTGGTACTTTCTGTATAGGCTGCATACCCGATGGCTCAAAAAGCTATTATGACGAAAGTCATTGGACCGAGGCCGGGGCTAAATATTTTGGTGAGCAACTTACTCAGGATATATACGCAGAGATCAGAGAATAAAGATCATTTGATCTATAACAACTGTTCCAATGAAAATGACTCTTAATAAGTTTTTGATCGAGCTTATGAACGGGTTATTTTAGTTGATGTCCAACCAATGGAAGTAATGAATCTATCACAATCGGCTAAATCCGTATTGGGTTGTAACCACTTCCACATTGGATAGATCTACCTTATTTCATTTACCCCCAAGGGGTTTTAACCCCTTGTCTATTATGTTATCGGAATCGTGTCAGAAGTAGGAGGTTAATTTTTGTTATCAACATTAATTTCTTCTATACTTATCCAGAACGTCTGTGCCATTTTGAGATTTAGTTTTATTCCTGATATATGATTTGGGACAAGCTTTTGTCTATGCCACCCTAGTTCATCGCTTGATGCTATCAGTCTATTGTAAACTTGATTTTCAGACTCGAGATGTACACAATTTGCAAAAGGGAGTGCTGGAGTTCTTTCGACATTAAAATGGAAAATATCTTCTTGCTTTATACTACCAATGCTGCTATTTACAATGCGTTGACAGTCAAAGTACACGCCATAAGACCCAGGTTCATTTTTCCAACAATCAAACATCTCTGCTGATGGCCTATTCGGATTCGACAAATGTAAATTTAGTTGTTCTGCTGCGCCTTGGATATAAATTATTTTCTCCGAAAACGTCATAAAAATAAGAGACGTAACAACTGTCATTATAATGACAGCAGCTACTAACCAAGACAACTTATTACATTCCGATCTGAGCATAACTACTCTATTTTTATTGGTGGCGAAATCAAAATTCGAGGTTATTTTAGGGCTTTGCTGTGTCCATGATCGATGGAGCAATTGCACGTAATCTGAGAGTATAGCTGAGTCTTGAGTAAAATATTGATCGACTTCATACTCATGATTACTCCTTATCGCACGTACATACAACCATGACAATGGTGAAAACCATAACAGAGCAAGAATCACCTCTCCGATGAGAATATCTGCAGAGTGCAGTTTAGCGAGATGTATCTCCTCATGCCGTATAATCATGGCATAGTCAGGATTCTCGTAATCAGTTGGGGTCATATATATCCGAGGCCAAAAAGAAAATGGATTTTGAGATTCAAACAAGGCTCGAATCTCATAACCTCTTGGAGAATGTGCCAATCGATGGTGCATAGATAGGCTCATTAATGGACTCCATCTATAGCAGAATATGGATATACTAATAGATAGCAATAACAGGGCTGTCAACTTATCAAAGTCGTAAGAAGGCGCTGCAAGAAGAGTCAAATCCTCATTGTCAATGATGGGAACAGCTACTCCTGTGCTTTGCACCGACACATAATGCGGTATCACAATCTCAATCCACGAAAAACACAGTACTGACAGTAATCCGAATAGTAGAAAAAATCGATTGAATGTAAAGCTCCTATGACGCTTTAATACAGTATGATATACCGCTAAGAAGAGTGCCTGTATGACGATAGCTTTAAGGATGATCATCATGACTCTTTGATTTTAGATTCTATGAGCTCTTTGAGATGCTGTAACTCCTCTTGATTCATTTTGCTTTCTTCAGCGAAAAATGACGCAAAAGCGGCATTACTGCCACCAAAGAAGTTATTGACGAGTTCCATCATCTTATCCTTGAAGTATGTTCGCTTAGGAACCAATGGATGATAGCGCCGAGAATTACCAAATAACTCAAAATCGATATATCCCTTATTTTTCATCCGCTTCAATAGTGTGGCTATAGTACTAGCAGCAGGCTTAGGTTCATCATATGCCAGCAATATTTCTTTCATGAATATTCGCTCATGTTACCATATGATCTCCATAAGTTGTTCTTCTGTAGAGGATAGTTTATCTGTCATATTCTCAATATAATACTTTATTCTACAATTGTAGAATGTATTCGTGAAATATGCAAGTAGTAGTCAGTATTATCTTCTAACATCACCTTGTTATATCATCCGTTCTCTGAAGTTTGTAACTTCAGAGCAGTATTACTCAGCATATATATCCACTCCATCTGACATGTTCTTGGCGTCGACCTTGTTGTGGATGATCTAATATGGGTTCGAGGTCAGAGACACTCGAACAGCGGTTAACTGTTTATGCTGAGGTTACAAACTGAGGATAGCGGGAGTTTGTAACTTCAGAGCAGTATTACTCAGCATATATATCCACTCCATCTGACATATGCATTCAGACAAGTTCTTGGCGTCAATAGTGTTGTGGATAATCTAATATGGGTTCGAGGTCATACCTGCCCGCCGTAGGAGGGGGCACTCGAACAGCGAGGGTTCATCTTCTAATGGAGCAATACATTTTCCAAGCACACAAAACGGCGCTGTTAGATTACTGCTAATAGCGGATAACGTCAAATGTTCTCAGAACAACGACAGATCCCTAGGTCTTAAATCTCTTATATACCATACGACCTATAAAGTCAACAAGTAATAAGATTACAGTTAGAATGCTAGGAACAGCATGGAATAGAGGATTTCTTATTGCATCATATACGTAATAGAAGAATAGTGACACTGGTGCTTTACTAGTTCTAAAGATTTCGTCATAACTGGTCGTAACATTGAGTATTTTGCCTTCCTTATCTAGTAAAAAGTAGGTTGGACAACTCCTAATGGGGAATCCATTCATATTCGCCCATTCTTCTCGTGTAGGCCCCTTGATGTAATTATAGTGATTCCAACTTTCGTGTTCGTCGAAGAGTACTCCATCCTCGATAGCTTTCATCCAGACAAAATCCTTATCTATCGAAATACTCGTTATTCCTAATTGCCTATTTTTCTTGAGTTTATCGGGAAAGGTAACCATCTCCTTGAGACAAGGCCCGCACAGATAATACCAATAATCAACCACGTTAAGCTCTTTGTCCAAAAAGTCCCGAAGTTCGACTGAATGACCTTCTTTGTCTACTATATCGGTTGTGTCAAAGCGAGTTCCAAAATTCAATTCAGGATCTTCAGGTTCGAAGAATATAAACATTACAGCGTAAGTTGATATAAACACGACTACGTAGTAGATAATAATTTTTTTTAACATTCCTCTACGGGTTTATGAAGTATACTCTACAAAAGATATTTCAGTCACAGGTGTTCTAATCCTCATCTTCCTCTGGTAGCAATTTCACTCTAATGACCTCAATCTTGGTATCGCTGAGCTTCTCAATGGTAAATTCAAAGCCATCTTGCTCGATGACTTCCCCTTCTTCTTCAGGGATCTTACCACTGGTCATCACGATATATCCAGAGAGTGTATGGTACTCCCCTTCTGGCAAGTCAAGCCCTTCAAAAGTTTCATTGATATGATCGATTTCTAACCGCCCAGATAATAGATACTCGTCGTCGTTAATCTGCCGCTCGATCAATTCCTCAATGTCGTGTTCATCTTCGATTTCTCCGAAGATCTCCTCGAGGATATCTTCGAGTGTGATTATCCCTGCGGTACTGCCAAACTCATCCACAACACAGGCGATGTTATGGTTCTCATTGATAAACTCCATCATGAGATCTCGAGCATTCATGGCCTCAGGGACGTAGGGTATATCGAGTATCAGGCGCTTCAAACTCTTAGGATTATCCAGTAGCTGCTGATGGTGGATATAGCCCGATACATGCTCGATGTCCCCATCAGTAATTAATACTCGGGACAGCTTACTCTCGATGAATAGCTCTCTCAACTCATCAAGCGTGTCTTCCTGATCAAATGATATGACCTCAGGCCTTGGCACCATACAATCCCGTACCTTCATCTGGTTCAGATTGAGGGCATTGGTAAAGATCTCTTTGTCTATATCTTCATTAAAGTCAGATATCGTCTCGCTGATATAATGGACCAAGTCAGTACGAGTTAGTGCCTCAGTCAGTGATTTATTAGGGGACTTGATGAATGCACTCATGATCAGGTTAGTGAACTTGATCATGATCCATGTCGGAAAGGCCAGTATCGCCTTAAATACCCTAAGCGGATAGGCGAAAAAATATAAGGCTTCGTTAGAAAATAAACGGAAGATAGTCTTAGGGATATACTCTCCAAATATGAGTACTACAATAGTTGTGATTACAGTGATGATCAAGCCTACCCCAACATCACCGCTGATGAGTCTACTGATAAAAGGGCTCAGCAATTCTGCCATAGAATAGGTAAATACGACGAGTGCAATATTATTGCCAACGAGCATGGCTCCGAGGAAGTCATCAGGCTTATCAAAAAACTTACCTAAGATGCGTCCACGACGTGAGCCCTCATCACGCTTAATCTCGACCCCAAGCTTACTGGCCGAGACAAAAGCTATCTCCGCCCCCGAAAAGAAGGCGGAGAGTAGCAAGAATATTATTATGATCAGTACAATGCTCACCTATGCTATTATCCTTCAAAGATAATAGGCTATTATATATTAGTCCGCTGCAGGATCCTCGGGATCCATGATGATTTCTATATAGTTGTCATATGCAAAATACTGCCCGATAGCCGTCTGAATATCTGCTGCCGTTAAGCCATTAATTTTAGCCTCAAGGGACTCAAGCAGGATATCGTCAAAGTTCTTCTCGTCATCATGCTCTTGACCGATGCGGCGCTGCCAGAACCGGTTTTCTTTAAGGCTCTTGATACGTCCTTGTTTCTGAGTTTCCTTCACCTTTGTCATATCGAGATCACTCGGGCCTTCTTCAATAGCCTTTTGGATTACTTCTTTAGCCGCTTCGACGAGTTTGTCTGTCATCGGCGGATCTGCGTTAAAAGAGATGGTCACTCCATAGTTCTCTATCGGCTTCTTACTACCACCACCTGATACTCGTACGCCATATACGCCTCCTAAGTCTTCACGTAGTGCTTCTCTCAATTTGATCCGTAGATAAGCCAATGATGAAGACATGATATAATTGTTCTCAGCATTGTACTGATAATCTCCATGGTAGTACATGTTGACATTGGTCTTAGGGGCTTCCCCTTTCTTGAATCTATCTTTTATACCTCCTTTTACCGCTCTTACACCTACATCTTGCCACATCTCTTCGCGCTCAACTGTAGGTAGATTACCCAAATAATTTTGCACATGATCCATAATGACTGGCTCATCAAAATTGCCTACGAACGTAAATGTAAAATCTGAGGCGTCACCAAATCGCTCATGATAGATTTCCATAGCTCGACCGTAATCGAGATTACTCCAATCTTCTGCTGACGGGAATCCCACTCGTGGGTGATTATCAAACTGCTTGTTACTTACATAATCACTGAAGAAGTACTGTGGATTGGACATGAGGTTTTTAAATAGACCACTCTGCTTAGCAACAAAACCAGCGAATGCCTCCTCATCAATTCTTGGTTCATGGAAGTACTTATAGACCATCTGAAACATAATTTCCAGATCATCTGGTGATGCCGAACCATTCATTCCTTCAGATAAAGTTCCTACAAATGGACGGACAGATACCGTCTTACCTGCCATGAGTTTTTGCAGTTGTGTAGGACTAAACTCTCCGATTCCAGCCTCACTAACTATTGAAGCGGAATTAGAAGCATTAAAATACTCGTCATCGCTATAGAGTGATGAGCCTCCTGGGCTTGTCGCACTCATCAGGATTTCATCATTCTTAAAATCTGTCTGCTTGAGATATACTTCTACGCCATTGGCTAGCTTCACATATCGTACACCTACATTATCATAGCTCTCATCTTGAGCTATATCAATTGCGGTCAGTTCATGCTCAAAGAATGGCGTCTCTACCACATCATCTTCATATGGATCTACATCGGCTGCAGCTACTTCTCGGAGCATATTGCGCACCGTAGTTTCATCTGGTAGAGGGCTTTCTTCTTTCTCTGGTCCTGTAACTACAACCACTCTACTTTCATCTCTGATCCATTGACTGGCAAGGCTATTGACCTCATCTAATGTAATGGTAGGAAGATAATCATTGTAGAGTCCTAAAGTTTGCTGCGGACTTGGAGTAGGTATATTGTCTAAATACTTGAACACATATCGCATCACCAGCCTTGCAGACTCTGTCTTATCCATCTCCTTGAGGTTCTTTTCAGCTCGCTCCATTACAACCTTTTTTGCTCGCTCCAACTCTCCTGGGGTAAACCCATGCAGGAGCACTCTTTTATTTTCAGTAAGCAAGGTTTCGAGCGCCGCAGAAGCCTTTCCTTCTGGTACGAATGCAAATGAAGAATAAGTATCTAAGTCACCAACATCTCCACCATAGCCTGTATTAGCAAATAAGAAAGGTGGATCAGCACTCTGAGAAATCTCTTGAAGACGAGCGCCCAGCATCGAGTTATATAAGTTTCTCGCGAGCGACGATCTATAATCGTCTACTGTTTCTGTTTCAATCTTATCATGCTTATACATCAACTGCACATTGGTGAATGAGGCCTCCTTGTCTGAGACAACACTGACCAATGTTTCAGGGTGCTGGGGCACATTGAATTTTGTTCGAGGCCTTGGGTTAGTCGCAACGGGAATATTACCGAAAAGCTCCTTAATCTGATCTTCTACATCGTCCACATCAACATCTCCAACGACCACGACAGCCATCAGGTCAGGGCGGTACCAGTCCTTATAGTATCTTTTTACGGTTTCGTAGTTGGCATTTTTAATAATCTCAGGATCTCCTATCGGTAAGCGATCAGCATATTGAGACCCTTGGTACATAATCGGGAAGTATTGATTTTGCATGCGCTGGTCAGGACTTAAGCGGCTACGCCACTCTGATTCTACCACACCTCGTTCTTTATCAATTTCTTCGTGGTCAAATGTTATTCCTCCTGCCCAATCTCTCAGGATCAACATGCCTTTGTCAAACAGAACAGTGCTATCTGTTCTCACCTGCAGCATATAAACCGTCTCATCAAAAGACGTGAACGCATTGAGATCAGGACCAAACCTGGTTCCGATGGATTCGAGATAATCTACTAGTTCACTTTTTTCAAAGTTCTCTGTTCCGTTAAAGGCCATATGCTCGACGAAATGTGCCAGACCGAGTTGGTCTTCATCTTCTAATATCGAGCCAGCGTTTACGGCCAATCTTAGTTCAGCGCGATTTTCTGGTTTTTGATTGGGTTGAATGTAATAGTGTATGCCATTATCGAGTACACCATGTGTAAGGCGCTCATCTGAAGGAATAAGATCTGACGACATATCAGCCATATCCTTGTCGGCCATGGTATTATCAGGCATCGCCTCTTTGACCAGAGCAGGCTCTGTCGGGGCTTGTGTAATCACTGCAGACTGCCTAGGGCTACAAGCCAGCAGAAATAAGGTAAATAAGGTAAATGCAAAATGTTTTGTTGTGTAGGTCATAACGGTTTGATTGGTTAATAGTAAAATACGGAATTGTCAAAATATCGAATAATGTTCAATAGCTGACTTTTCAATCCCTAACAAAACGTTAAAGGCCTCATCAATTATTATTTTCTTAACAATAATTCTCCAGATCAGGAGAGGTTAAGGCTTAATGCCTCGACGTTTGCCTACATATTTGTTGACTCTAAAGCTGGTGAAATCAACGTTGGCACTAAACCCTCGACCGTATATGGTATCCTTAGCAGGGCCTTGGATGAGCCTAAAAAATTTAGTCGTGGTGATGGAGTTATTCAGTTCATCGATAGTTAAAGCGTTAGTCTCCAGAATATCCTTCTTTTCATTAATATAGGTGACGCTGTCACGCAAGACCAAGAGACCTTCTTCGCTAATCCGCTGGGCATAATTAGAACTGAGCTTGAAGATTACATTCTGATTCTCATCGAAATATTCAATCAAGAATCCTTTTGGGAATTCCTCAATAAGCATTCCATCATTAGTATATTTTTCTAAAACAGGGCTCTGTACTCTGAACTCAACAATAGCAGAATCTGAGTAGATCATTTCGATATCGTAGGCGATCTCCTTCTCGAGTTCTGTAGGGTCATATCTTTCGATTTCTCCTCCAGATTCCTGACAACCTACGCAGGCCAAGATGGCCACTATTAAAAAACGCACCATTAGTTGAGAACAGTTATTGTACCCGTATAAGTAATAACTTCATTGTCAACAAATCTAATTCTTGCTGCCCACACATATACACCAGGGTTTACAAACTGGCCATTTGGTCCAAGGCCAAACCAACCTTGTTCGTCATTCAAATCGAATACAATATTTGTTCTATTGTAGAGCCTCCCCCCATATCGATCGTATATGCTGATCTCTTCGATGATGTCTGTGGCGGGATTAGTGATAATCTTAAATTCATCATTCCCATTGACGGAGGTCCGTGATAGTACATTAGGAGCATGGAAGTTTCTATTGAGGACTGTCAGCAAAGTAACCTGATCTGATGCCATGCAGCCATCTTGATCCGTAATGGTCAAGGTATAGGTAATATCTCCTACACCAAATACTTCTGGATCTGGACAGTCTGTACATTCCAGGCCATCGGGTGGTGTCCATTCATAGGTCACTATTCGATCAGAAGGGTCAAAGTCTGAAGTAAAGAATGTGGAGAATCCTAAGTCTACAGACTCATCCTGTGATGCAACTTCTACAATCAATTCTACTGGTTGGTCAAGCGTGATCAAATCAAATACCTCACATCCTTTAATATCCTGTATACCCACTGAGAAATTGCCTGCTTGTAATCCTGTAAGCTGGGGACTGGGTTGAAAGTCTCCGCCATTAAAACTATACAGATAATCAGGAGAACCATTTATCCCAGTGAGCGATATTTCGCCATCCTCGCTCTGAAAGCACGTTAAGTCCGTACCATCAGCAGAAAAATCAAGATCCGAATCTAGTTGACAACAAGAGGCAACTTCGATAGTTAATAATTGTGTGACAAGACATCCCCGTGATGTTTCGACGGTTAATGCCACCACCTTGGACCCAAAAGATTCATAGACTACTTCTTGGACATTATTTCCTTCGGCTGTAGCGGGTTCAGCACCCTCTCCAAAATTCCAAAAGAAATTGACTATAGGGTCTCCATTTGACTTAGATTGTTCCGTAAAAAATACAAGTCTATCACATTCCAATTGCTCTATGGCATTAATAGTAAAATCTGGCTCAGGTCCAAGAAATGTGCCCGTTCCTGCAAAATCTATAGCAAATCCAGAACCGGACTCACTAAAGTTATTGACAACTAAGGCATAGGTTTCTCCTTGCACCATATCAAGTGCTGCTACAAAGTTGTTATCTCCAAGAGCACAACCTGCCGTCTCTTCTACATCATTCTCTCCTACCCGGATTCCTGTGGCACCCATACAGTTAGCATTTTGACCATCTGAGGCACCTTGAGTTTCTCCTGAGGCCATACATCGTACTAACTCCTTATTATCACAATCATCTAGTCCTCCTGGTAATCTGAATACAGCAAAGTCTAAATCATCCGAAATATTATTAGGCGTAAGCGTAAACTCAAGCGTGCCCGATTGATCGGCAGTCCATTTATACCAAGATGATGCGCTTTCTGCTGTAACACATGTACCGTCAACTTCATTGTCAAATTGACCAGTGCTATTCAAATTTTCTATCAAAAATGATGATTGATCACACAGTACCACCGCTGCACTACAATCGGCCTCCGGAGATGGTGGCGGGTTAAATTGTCTCAGGCATAATCGGAATGATCCAACGTTATTATCTCTGCCATCTACTCTCAAGAAATAGGATCTCCCTATAATCAGATTAGTGATAGTTAACTCTAAGATGTTAGGATCTCCAGGTTGTATAGTACTGCAAGCTTCTTCATCTAGTCCTCCTCTACAAGTACCAGTATACACGGCCACGGCAGGTTGCTGTATCGTGCCGACTCCTTCATTAGTCGCTCCTGTAACTTGAATAAAAACTGCCGTAGCTGCAGGGTTAAATACGAACCAAACATCATTGGATTCGGTATCCTGTGGCCAGCAACTTGGATTACCTCCAATCCCCAATGTTGCGCCTTCATTAGTAAACTCATTAGGTCCAGAACAGTAATTGCTAATATCTGGAATAAACAATGCAGCAGTACAGGCATCATTATCAACCTGAGCGCAGAGACTCAGACTCATTAATACGAAAAAGATGACACTAACTTGCTTCATAGAGTTCAGACGGTAGGAATTATAACGCCGATAATGATAGAACAATTGGTAAGGAAATCTTAAAATAATTGACTTAATGGATACAAATTTACTAATCAACTCTATATCCATCATAGCTTGGTACTTTTGTCCGATAAAAACAAGCCCTATGCTATACCTCGTCCCTACCCCTGTTGGCAACCTGAAGGATATGACCTATAGAGCTGTAGAGATCCTTAAAGATGTAGGGTCTATATTGGCTGAGGACACGCGAAATTCTGGACGGTTATTGAAACACTTCCAGATAGAAACTCCCATGCGATCCTATCATGCGCATAACGAGCACAAGAGTGTCAATCGCATCATCGAGGAGCTGCTGTCAGGCGTAGATATAGCTCTAATCTCGGATGCTGGCACACCTGCTATATCTGATCCTGGATTCTTATTAGTGAGAGCCTGTCATGAACATGATATCTCGGTGACCTGCCTACCCGGTGCTACAGCGTTGATTCCTGCCCTTGCGAGTAGTGGCATTCCTTGTGATCGCTTCCACTTCGAAGGATTCCTGCCTCATAAGAAAGGTCGTCAGACTCGATGGAAACACCTTGCACAAGTGGATCATACCATTGCGCTCTATGAATCTCCACATCGCATCATCAAGTGTGTCAAAGAAATAATCGATTACCTCGGACCTGAGCGAGAAACTGCCGTCATCAAGGAAATCTCTAAAGTCTATGAAACCATATATAAGGGGCGTGCCGTAGCAGTCCTAGAAACACTTGAGGCCCTCACCTCCATTAAGGGGGAATTTGTGGTGGTGGTCGGAAGTGTAAAGTGACAAGTGCGAAAGTTGAAGGTTGAAAGTTGAAAGTTGAAAGTTCTTAATATAGAACTTCGTAGTTGCTACCTGTTACTTCTTGCTACTTCCTACTTGCTAACTGCTACTTGCTAACTTCCTACTTCCCGACTCACTACGGCATATACCACACTGGAGAAGACCAAGCTCGCTCCTGTATTGTAGCATCAATATTATCAATAACTGGTATGCCTAATGCTCTAGCATCATAAGTGCTCCATCTTGGGGTAGGGATCTCAAGCACCCGCAGATAATACATACTCTCAACAGCAGGATCAAAATCAGGATCTGACCAGATAGCTGTGAGGGATACAGCACCAATATCATTGGTGTATGTGGCCTCTGACACGTCCACAGAATTACCTACAGCGGGTATGTCGCCAGCAGAATTCGCCTCCCGATTATCCGACCAGGCCACATTATAGATTTTCTCTTTAGGATTGCC
>CAZFWJ010000032.1:0-36889 GCA_964522505.1 uncultured Saprospiraceae bacterium | reverse complement strand
TTAGATTAGCTAAAGATGAAAGTGCAAAGTATCAAGGACCAATAATAAAAGAAGAAAAAGCCTATCAGCAACAAATAATAGACGCCAAGAAAAGTGGTCATAAAAAGAAGTATGAACGATTGGTACAAAAAAATCCTTATGCCAAGTCTATCGGCCGAGAATGGTTGGAGTCTATAGTTTTTGCAGTTTTTGCAGCGGCGTTTATTAGAATGTTTCTAGTCGAGGCGTATGTTATCCCGACGCCATCAATGGAAGGGTCTTTACTTGTAGGCGATTTCTTATTCGTTAGTAAATCCAGCTATGGAATCCGAACACCTCAGACCATAGCCATGGTGCCACTACTTCACAATAGAGTACCGAAATTAGGGACAGAATCGTATTTTAAAAATCCATCCTTACCATACTTCCGTTTGCCAGCAATACGTGAAATAAAGAGAAACGATCCAATAGTATTCAATTGGCCCGTGGGAGATAGTGTATATATTACATCTACAAGGTCTTATACGGTGAATCAAGTCGAACGCAATAAGGCTCAATATTTGGCAAACGATCGTGAACTACAACAGAAAGTGCGCGAGAGTGAATTTGTGGTACGACCCAATGACAAAAAGGATCATTATATAAAAAGATGCATTGGCGCACCCGGTGATAGCCTTCAAATCATAAATAAGGAGGTATACATTAATGGAAGCCCAGGCCAAGTGCCTGAGAATGTCCAGTATAGTTATATCACCAATCTAAACGGTACAACAATTAATAGGCGTGACTTATTAGAAATAGGGCTTTCTTCTTCGTCAGACTTTCAGATTGGTGCTAATGGTGTAACGTATGCTGTGCTTAACCAAAATGAAATCGATCAACTAAAACAAATAGATCCCAATATAAATATTGCTCCAAGAGCAGTGGATACGAGGCCAATAGAACTGTTTCCACATGATCCAAATATTACAACTGGCTGGTCAGTTGATAATTATGGTCCGATATACATCCCAGAAGAGGGCGCAACAGTACAGCTTAATAAGGCAAATCTGCCATTTTACCGAAGAATTATTGGGACTTATGAGAATAATGAACTTGAAGTAAGAGGAACCGACATTATTATTAATGGAGAGAAAGCTACATCATATACGTTTAAGCAAGACTACTACTGGGCTATGGGAGATAACAGACATAATAGTGAGGATAGTAGGATGTGGGGTTTTGTGCCTCATGATCATATGGTAGGCAAACCGCTATTCATCTGGTTTTCGACTAAAGATGGAAGTCTGTTTAATGGAATCCGCTGGAATCGCATGTTCAAATCAGCCAACAAATCATGAGGGTTATAATATTCTTAAGTGCTCTTCTTCTCTTTCAGATTGCAGACCTTTATGCTCAGCTACCGAGCACAAAAATGTATTTGCTTGAAGGAGCTTTTGCAAATTCCACATGGGAGATCAATAATCTAGAATATCTGACTGAGTTCAATCCTACAGGATATAATAACCAACCGAATTGGGCATCGGAGGACGAAATCTATTTCACTTCTGATTATAAGGCTTATGGGCTTACAGATATCTATAAGATGAATCTGAGCTCTAACAGTCTAACCCGTATCACCAAAACAGAAGAAAGTGAATACTCCCCACAACTTAATGCTGATGGTTATATAACAGTAGTTAGGCAGGAGCTCGACGACAGTCAGCCAGTGCCGCAGACTCTGTGGAGTTACCCTAGTGATCTAAACTCATATGGTTCCAATCTTATACCGAACCGTAGCGACATTGGATATTACTGTATGCTACCCAGTAACCAAGTAGCTCTATTCATTGTGGGAGATAAAAGTAGTCTAAGTATAGCCAATCTGATTAATCCCGACGACGACTTCATCAGTTATAACGTAGGGAGATGCATGCGATATGATCATAAGGGTGGTCTACTCTATGTCCAGAAAATCGGTAGCACTTGGCTATTGAAGAGAAGGGTAATCGATGCTGGACTTACTCAAACTATTACTCCAATGCTGGACGACGTCGAAGATTTTGATATATTATCAGATGGGAATCTTATCACGGGAAAAGGTAGCGCATTATATATATATGATATGTTAAGTAAAGATGGCTGGAAGAAGTTAGTAGATCTCAATACTGTGGGAATCAACCAAATTACACGCCTAGCCTTCAATAACAACAAATTGGTCATAGTGTCTCAGTAAGAGCACGCTATATCTGCGATAATATCGTTATCGAATGCAGGATATGCAATTGCCGTCTATGAAAATGAGGTTTCTATCAATTCTATTCACTAGTCTTATAATGTGGAGTGAGTGTTTAATTGCTCAGCAGAATAGTTGGGTCTTGAGAGACTACGGAAGATCTATTGAAAAAATCAACGAGAGTACACTAAAGTCTCTTGGATTAGTGGTCGAGCCAATATTCAAAGATTTGAATCTGTATCGTCTTGAATTTGCTGAATCAATTGATCAGGCTTCTGTACGAGCTCAATTATTTGATAAAAATGCGAGTGTAAATATCTACGAGGATTTCCTGGTACAGAATAGAACTACAATTCCTAACGATCCGGACTACCCAGCACAATGGGGTCTTGAACAAATCAATATGCCCGCAGTATGGGATATCACGACAGGAGGCACTGCTCCGAATGGAGACGATATCGTGGTCGCTGTTTTTGATGATGGATTTGAATCGATCCATCGAGACTTAATCAATAATGTGTGGACCAATGAAGGGGAAATTCCAGACAATGGAATCGACGATGATAACAATGGATTTGTAGATGACTATGTAGGATGGAATTTTACTCAAGATAATGACGACCATCCCCCAAGGGTCCATGGTACTGCTGTGGCGGGAATTATAGGAGCATCAGGAAATAATGGCATTCTGGGTTCAGGAGTGAATTGGGATGTCAAGTTAATGCTGACCAGCGGTGGATCTCGAGCAGGGTTTCCAATATCCATTATCATCGAAGCCTATGAATATATGTATGACCAAAGAAGGCTATATAACAGTACTAATGGAGAACAGGGAGCATATGTTGTAGCCAGTAATTTTTCAGGCGGAGCAGGTGGTTTATTCCCAGAGGACTTCCCTGCCTGGTGTGAAGTATATGACCTTTTGGGTCAGGAAGGCATATTAAATATTACCTCAGCACCAAATGATGATCTCAATGTAGAGATTGAGGGTGACCTTCCCGCCTTATGTTCTACTGAACATCTCATCCTAGTGACTAACACCGATCGACAAGACAATAAGGTACAGTTTGCGGGCTTTGGACCTCAAACCATTGATGTCGGCGCTCCTGGAGAAGGTATTGCTACCACAGGCATTAATGGTGAATTAAACCCAAATTTTACCGGTGCATCAGCCTCTGCTCCATTTGTGGCAGGTATAGCGGGTATCTTATATTCTGTGCTCTGTGAAGAAGCCTTCGAACAATCAATACGCGAACCAGAATCTATAAATCGATTGATAAGAAATATAATCCTAAGTAGTGTAGTAAGCTCTCCAACCTTAGAGGGGATCACCACAACTGGTGGCCGAGTTGACGCTCTACTCGCAATAGAGGAATTAAGAAACACATCTGGCTTAGGAGATTGCTGTGCAATCTCATTTGAATCAGTCAATATCACAGATGAGTCCTGTGATGGGGCTACTGATGGCAGTGTCATGGTACAACTAGATACCACTGATATTAGAAATGGCCTGCGATTCAGTCTGAGTAATCCAGACTTCACTAATGAATCTGGTAATGGTGATTTCACCTTCATCCCCAGTGGATCCTATGACTTGCAAGTGAGTGCGGAACGTAATGACATGTGTGTTGCTGATACGACCATCTCACTTATACCATCTGGTAACCTCTGTCAATTTGGCGAATTTAGGATTGTGGATATCTCACCGAATCCTCCTGAAACTAATAATGTTACCTTAAGATATGAGCTCGACGAAGCTAAAGCGGTAACCATAGTAGTCTATGATATGCTCGGCAGATTGGTGTATTCAGACTTTATCCCATCTGATGGATCTGGCATGGGTGTCGCTGAAATCGACATTAGCAATCTTTCAGTGGGAATATATAGTGTAGGTATCCGCGCAAATGACCGCTTAGTTGCAGAACAGATGTTGATTGCTCGATAAAGTAATCGTCTAAACACACGTCTTGTACAAAAACTGTGGATTATTCAGTCCATAATATTTCAACTTGATCATAAAAGGACTACTTTTGCAGCCCTGTTCAAAAAGCTGAGCGGTGAGAACTGGATTCATTATTAAATGAAGCGGGAGAAGACGACGGCTCCGTAGCTCAACTGGATAGAGTACCTGACTACGAATCAGGCGGTTGCAGGTTCGACTCCTGCCGGAGTCACAATATGCTCATCAAATGTGATGTGCTTTGAGCTTTGATTATGTATTACGTCTATGTTTTAAGAAGTCTCGTCAAAGAGAACACGTTTTATACTGGTCATACAGAGAATTTAGCTGTAAGGCTATCACAGCATAATGCTGGTAAAACGAAATCAACAAAACATGGAGCGCCTTGGGAAATAGTTTACCGAGAAGTATATCATACAAGAATTGAAGCGCTAAATAGAGAAAAGTATTTAAAGTCAGGTGCGGGAAGAGAATTTCTTAAATCTGTCTTTTAATAAATAGGCGATCATCTATTGACGTAGCTCACTGGATACCCGCCTGCCGGCGAGGCAGGGAGTACCTGACTACGAATCAGGCGGTTGCAGGTTCGACTCCTGCCGGAGTCATTATATGCATTAATTCCTCTAAAGAGGATTAAATAGAATAGAGATGTCAAAAGTATGTCAATTAACAGGTAAGAGACCGATCACAGGAAATCACGTCTCTCACTCCAACAGAAAAACTAAAAGAAGATTTGAACCAAATCTTCAGACTAAGCGGTATTTCATTCCTGAGATCAATAAGTGGGTCACACTTAAGTTGAGCACGTCAGCAATGAGGAACATAAATAAACTAGGAGTTCACGAATACCTAAAGCAGCAAAAGCGTAAAGGCTTTGATGTAGGTGTTGAACTATAACTTATAAAGACTAAAGAACGATGGCTAAGAAATCCAAAGGAAATAGACAGCAAGTAATTCTTGAGTGTACAGAACATAAGGCGAGTGGTATGTCTGGCACATCACGTTATGTGACTCAGAAAAACAGAAAAAATACTCCAGATAGGTTGGAACTTAAAAAGTACAACCCTATCTTGAAGAAATATACAGTTCATAAAGAAATCAAGTAACTATGGCTAAAGTATCGAAGAACGCAAGGGTAGCACAACGTGCTGCAAATGCCGGATCTGGAAGAGATCATGTAAAAGTTATAACTAGCGTTAAAAATCCAGCTACTGGAAAATACTCTTATAAAGAAGTGATGATTCACAAAGACAAAGTCAAAGAATATTTAGCTGCTAACAAGTAATACTATACAGAGAGATTTTTATTAGAGAGAGGCTTTTCTTAGCAATAGGAAAAGCCTTTTTTTGATTTACGAATTAAGGTGATATGAGTTTTTTCAATAAGTTTTTCACGAAGGAGAAAGAAGAAGATTTAAACGAAGGGCTTCAAAAGACTAAGGATAGCTTCTTTGGAAAAATTACCAAGGCCGTTGCAGGTAAATCTACGGTAGATGTAGAGTTCTTAGATGAGCTAGAGCATATCTTGATTCAATCTGATGTAGGACTAGATACCACAGTAAAGATTATCGAACGCCTTGAAGAAAAGGTCGCGGCAGATAAGTATATCAATACAGACGAACTCAATAGTATACTCAAGGGGATTATCACTGACCTTCTGGCAGAGAATAATACACGTGATATTGAAGGCTTTGACTATGACCGACTCAATCACCCACATATAATCCTCGTTGTTGGAGTCAACGGCACGGGTAAAACGACAACTGTCGGCAAACTCGCACATCAGTTTACTAAGCAAGGCTTTAAGGTTGTGTTGGGCGCTGCAGATACATTTAGAGCAGCGGCGGTAGATCAACTGGCTATATGGGCGGAGCGAGTAGGATGTGATTTTTATGATAAGGGCATGAATAGTGACCCCGCCGCAGTGGCCTATGAGACGGTACAGCATGCCATTAATACAGATGCAGAGATAGTAATCATTGATACTGCAGGAAGGTTACATACCAAGCTTTATCTGATGAAAGAACTCAGTAAGATAAAGGCATCTATTAATAAGAAATCTCTTGGTGCCCCACATGAAGTTATGCTAGTACTTGACGCTACTACAGGTCAAAATGCCATCGAGCAAGCCACAAAATTCACAGAAGCGACAGACGTTACTTGTCTTGCGCTTACCAAACTTGATGGCACTGCCAAGGGGGGTGTTGCGATAGGCATCTCAGATCAATTCAAGATCCCTATTAAGTACATTGGTGTTGGTGAAGGAATCGACCATCTACAGGTATTTAACAAGCAAGCTTTTGTAGATAGTCTATTTTCATAGGGGAGTCTACTGGGATCACAGACTTAAAATATCATTAAAGTCTACTTAATCCGTATACCAAATCAGGAACTCTGGCGTCTTATAAGTACAACGTAGAAAATGAAGTACGTAGTAATATTCCTTTTGTTGCCTCTATTGAGCGTCGCTCAAGACGCCTCTGACATTGTAAAGTGGGAGCAGGAGAGTATAGCACTCGGCGAGGTAATTAAGGGAGATAAAGTGTCAGAGACTTTCGTATTCACTAATGTTTCTGATAGTGATGTGGAAATAGACATTGTAAATACATGTGTCTGTACAGAAGCGAAGTGGCCTCAATATCCAATAGAACCTGGCGAATCAGCCAAAATTGAATTTGTCTTTGATACTAAGGAGAAGGATGACGACCACCCTGTCGAGATTGACGTATACTTTGCCAATATAGATCCTGAGACTGGTAATCCCTATAGCACTTTTCTCAGCTATACATTTTCTTGGGCGAAGTAGATTTTAATTTCCGTCACTTAGCTTGAGCACTTGCAGAAATGCCTTTTGGGGCACTTGAACCGAGCCAATTTGTCTCATCTTCTTCTTACCCTTTTTCTGCTTTTCTAAGAGTTTTCTTTTTCTGGTTATATCACCACCATAACACTTGGCAGTAACATCTTTACGAAGTGCGGAGATCGTCTCTCTTGCAATAATCTTCGCTCCTATAGCAGCTTGTATAGCTATCATGAACTGCTGTCGCGGCAATAACTCCTTCAGGCGCTTACATATCTGTCTACCGAATGACTCGGCCTTAGTCTTATGGACCAATGATGATAAGGCATCAACAGAATCTCCATTGAGCTTGATATCTAACTTGACTAAGTCAGATGCGCGATAACCTATAGGTGCATAATCAAATGAAGCATATCCACGAGTAATTGACTTCAATCTATCATAGAAATCAAATACAATCTCAGCTAGGGGTAGTTCAAAAGTCAGCTCAACTCGTTCTGTTGTAAGGTAGGACTGATTCAGCAAAATACCTCTTTTATCCATACAGAGGGACATAATAGAACCTATGTATTCTGGCTTAGTAATGATCTGAGCTTTTATATAAGGCTCCTCTACCCTATCGAGCAATGTGGGATCCGGCAAATCGGCTGGGGTATTTATTTCTAACTCTTTATCTTTCTTAGTATAGGCGACATAGGATACGTTGGGAACTGTTGTGATTACCTCTTGATCAAACTCACGAGATAGTCGCTCTTGAATGATCTCGAGATGAAGCATGCCTAAAAAGCCGCATCTAAATCCAAAACCTAAAGCTATCGAAGTCTCAGGCTCAAATACCAATGAAGCATCATTAAGTTGCAGCTTCTCAAGGCTATCTCTTAGGTCCTCAAAGTCATCATTGTCTATAGGATAAATCCCAGCAAAAACCATAGGCTTGACTTCCTCAAAACCTTGAATAGCTCCATCACAAGGGTTATCATTGACGGTAATAGTATCGCCCACCTTAATCTCCTTAGACTCTTTAATACCAGTAATGATATATCCAACATTGCCAGCACGCAATTCCTCCTTAGGAACCTGATTCATCTGTAAGATGCCAATCTCATCAGAATCGTAGGTTTTCCCAGTATTTACGAACTTAACTTTATCTCCTTTTTTGAGTACACCATTGATAATACGGAAGTACGCAATTACACCTCGGAATGAGTTAAACATGGAGTCGAATATCAATGCTTGGAGCGGACCATCAGGATCTCCTTCAGGTGCAGGGATTCTATCTACGATAGCCGCAAGAATATCATCAATACCTATACCTGTCTTACCACTTGCTAAGATTATCTCTTCTTTCTCACATCCGATGAGATCAATGATCTGATCTGACATCTCCTCGATCATGGCACTTTCCATGTCAACCTTGTTTAGGATAGGGATGATCTCAAGATCGTGCTCAATGGCTAAATATAGATTAGAAATGGTTTGCGCTTGAACACCCTGGCTGGCATCAACCAAAAGAAGAGCGCCTTCGCACGCCGCTATAGACCTCGACACTTCGTAAGAAAAATCAACGTGTCCTGGAGTATCTATTAAGTTATACGTATATCTCTCACCATCGGTATGATTGTAATACATTTGTATCGCATGACTCTTTATGGTTATACCTCTCTCTCGCTCCAAATCCATGTCATCCAGAGCTTGGCTCTTCATATCTCGCTCTGATATAGTCTTAGTCTGCTCAAGAAGGCGATCTGATAAGGTACTCTTGCCATGATCGATGTGAGCTATAACGCAAAAATTACGTATCAACTTCATGCTGCAAATATACATGAAGGCTGGACCAATTATCGAGCAAAAGAGGCAGCTCTAAAATTATGAAGTTCTATGATGAATTTACCGAGTTGAGTACATAGCCTCCAGCAGTGATACTAGGTCATTGATGGACTTTAATCTATTTTTGGACTTCTTTGCAGTCTTCTCAGCCTCTTTACCTAAAACACCAATAATAGATTTCTTCTTCATCTTAATGGCGTGAGTCTGGCCATTGATAGTTAGCTTATAGTTATTCTTTATGGTGAATGTTTTTTTCTCTACTATTTCTCCTGGCAGGTTTGTAGTAGTCTCCCTGATCGACAAAGTCGGGGTTTCAATGAGATGGTATTGGTCATCCTTATAGTGTTCTACGGTAAGGTGTCCATTGTCAGGAACAATCTTGCCAGATTCTCCCGCATCTATTGAATCGACTTCATTATAACTGATCGCTGCATATTCAACTCCTTTAAATACCTCCACCTCTTTTTCTTGCATATTAATATTCAACATAACGGAGTACGGCTTAGAATCCCCAGTTAGGTAAAGATCAACAGTCTTGTGCACTTTAAATAGATACGGAGTCCCGCCATACTCGCTGTACCGTTTCTCATCAATGGGAGTTGTATTGGTGATAAAAGTTTGTCCCACCAGAACAAAACCTGAGCAGAGTATTAAAAAAAGCATGCAAAAGAAACGAGCAAAAAGATTCATAGTCAGTGCATTTATTATTTGAAGTGATGGAAAGATAATTGATTGATGACAGCTATTTTCTTAAAGACTACATTAGTAAATCATAAATTCGAGTTAAGAAAAGAGCATTGAGATGATCAATTTAATGAGTGATACCGTGACTAAGCCTACTGCTGATATGCTCAGACATATGTTTGCTGCAGAAGTGGGTGATGATGTATTTGGGGAAGATCCATCAGTGAATGATTTGCAGGATCGGGTTGCAAAGCTATTTGGCAAAGAATCAGCGCTGTTTTGCCCATCAGGCACTATGACAAACCAGATCGCCATTAAGGTACATACTCAAGCGCTTGATGAGGTTATCTGCGATCACTATAGCCATATCTATCAATACGAAACTGGAGGATATGCTTTTAACTCTGGGGTTGCGATAAACCTAATTGAAGGGCAGTATGGTAAAGTCACAGCTGATCAAGTTGATAAAGCTGTTAAATCAGATTTTGATTGGCTCCCGAGCAGTCGTCTAGTGGTTCTGGAGAATAGCTGTAATAAGGGAGGAGGCAGCTATTATACCATAGACGAAATGATGGAGATAAGGACTGTATGTGACAAACACAAGCTCAAATTACATTTAGATGGGGCTAGGCTATTCAATGTACTAGTAGAAACCGGTGAACATCCGAAGGACATCGGATTGATCTTCGATACCATTTCTATATGCATGTCTAAAGGGCTGGGAGCTCCTGTCGGTTCACTACTTATAGGAAGTGCTGAAGATATAAAAATGGCCCGACGTTACAGAAAAGTGATGGGTGGTGGAATGCGTCAGGCTGGATATTTAGCGAAAGCGTGCAGTTATGCACTCGATCATCATGTCGAGAGACTAAAACTAGATAATGATCGAGCCAAATCAATTGGCTCTTTGCTTACTCAATTACCATACATTAGCCACGTAAGACCTGTCAAAACCAATATTGTCATATTTGAAACTACTAGTGAGGAGATTACGGTCAGTCTAATCGAGTACCTGAAAAACAAAGAAATCTTGTGCGTACAATTCGGACCTAAGGCGATTAGATTTGTATTCCACCTGGATGTGGCTGATGATATGATTCCAAAAATCGAGGAGGCTTTAAGAACGTTTACTCCTTAGATTTTCTACGAAGGAGTTCGTCTCTGATCTTAGCAGCCTTCTCATAATCTTCTGATGCTAATACATCCTCTAATAGCTGGGTAAGTGCATCTTCAGACATACGCTCATAAGTCTCGCCAGCTGACTTAGAAGTTGAGATCTTAGTAGTAATTGGATTGTCTTTACTCTCGCCTTCTTCAAGCTCTACACCTGCAGACTCAAGGATGAACTCATAGGTGTAAATCGGACAATCAAATCTCACTGCCATGGCAACTGCATCTGAAGTCCTACTATCTATCTCATACTCAACACCATCTTTCTCACAGACTAGCTTAGCATAGAATACACCTTCAAGGAGATTATTGATGACCACTTCACGCAACTCAATATCAAAATGTTCAAGCGTATTTTTGAACAAATCATGTGTCAGTGGCCTATTAGGGGACATCTGCTCCATTGCAACAGCTATAGCTTGCGCTTCAAAACCACCTATAACAATAGGCAGTCTGCGGGTGCCCTCGATTTCACCGAGAACAACAGCATAGTTATGTGACTGGGTCACACTATGTGAAAGGGCAACTATATCTAATTCGATCTTTATCATGTAGTTCTTTAGACTCTGCTCGTCAACATAACGATCAACGTGCTATTAGGTTTCGCCAGACGCTAAATCAAACTAAGCGCAAATTAGTGACAATTTGCGCTTAGTTTAAAATATATTCTAAGTCTTCTTAGTAAAATGTAATCTACTGTGCTAAAGCCTTCTTAAATGCCTCATTCAATTTAGGAACAACATCAAACAAGTCTGCACAAACTCCATAATCAGCAGCCTTGAAGAAAGGTGCTTCAGGATCTTTATTGATTACAACTATGCACTTAGAGCTATTCACTCCAGCTAAATGTTGTATTGCCCCAGAGATTCCTGCTGCTATATATAGGTTAGGACGAATGGCTACACCCGTCTGACCAACATGTTCATGATGAGGTCTCCATCCAGTATCTGCTACAGGTCTTGAACAAGCAGTAGTCGCTCCTATTGTGTTCGCTAATTCTTCGATGATTCCCCAGTTTTCTGGACCTTTCATCCCTCGTCCGGCAGAAACAACCAACTCGGCCTCTGGTAAAGGAACTGTGCCATCTACAGTCTTAACTTCCTTGACGGTCACTGATGAAGCTGGCACCTCAACAGAAATGGTATCCACAGCACAATCGCTGCCTACTTCTTGAGGTGGAATAGCGTTGCCCATAAGGCTCAGCACCTTCTTCTGACTACTAACTGTATACGTAGCAACTGCCTTACCTGAGAATACTGGCTTAGTGACTTGTATACCCGGTCCATCAGAAGATGGCACCGCATTTACCTGCGATACTACTCCTGCGTCAAGAGCAACTGCCAGTCCTCCTAACAAGGCTTTACCATTAGACGAGTGATTAAGAATCACTAGGTCAGCACCCACTTGATCGGCTACCTGAGCAATGATCTTATTATATGCTATGGTGTCAAAGCCTCCATTATGCGCCACATGAGCTACTTTACTCGCACCATATTTCCCTAGTTGTTCTGGACTTGTTGCATCTCCTATTACTAGAGCTATACATTCCGTACCTAAAGCTTGAGCTGTAAGGTGTCCATAATGTGTAACCTCAAAAGCGGACTTTTTAAATTGTCCTTTTGGATTCTCTGCTAATACTAATACTGCCATGATATATAATTGTGATTGAGGTTTATTAAATAACTTTTGCTTCTTCCTGAAGTAATCTTACGAGTTCGTCCATATTTTCTGGATCGATCATCTTCACTCCCGATTTAGCGACTGGTAAAGTGTATTCGGTTAAGGATACATGTGTATTGGTAGCAGTTGGCTCAACTACTTCCAATGGTTTTTTCTTCGCCATCATAATCCCTCTCATGTTGGGTATGCGCTGCTCTGCTAATCCCTTAGCCGCTGATAATACAAACTTGCCGCTGATCTCAGCAACCTCTACACCCCCTTCTATATCTCTTGTCACCGTTGCCGTAGTCCCATTATGCTCCATTGCGGACGCATATGATACGAATGGAATACCTAAATATCCCGCAATTGCTCCACCAACTTCAGAACCATTAAAGTCTATTGATTCTTTACCAGTAAATATTATATCAAAGTCATTCGCTTGAACATAGTCCGCAATATTCTTGGCTACCATCATTGAATTAGTCGCATCTGCATTAACTCTGACGGCCTTATCAGCTCCAATTGCTAATGCCTTTCTGATCACGACATCATTGCTGCCTGGACCGACATTAATCACTGTAACTGTCCCTCCGTGCTGCTCCTTGAGTTCTAGAGCCCTGACAAGCGCATACCACTCATCATATGGATTCATAATAAATTGAACTCCATTAGTGTCAAACTGAGTATTCCCATCGGTAAAGGCTATTTTCGCCGTTGTCTCCGGGGTTTTATTTATACAAACAAGTAGATTCATTACGTGCTATTTTTGTTATATCTCCTAATTAACGAGGTGTGCAAAAGTAAGTTTTATAGAAAGCGAGGTAAAGATGGATAATTGGCGTGTTAAACAACTTGAAGAAATGATAGCTCAAGACCCAAAGGACGAATTTGTACTATTCGCCTTAGCTCAAGAGCATGGTAAATCTGAGAACTATCCTAAGGCAATTTCTTATTATCTAAAGCTAAAAGGGATTAACCCTAATTATGTAGGACTATACTATCATCTAGCCGCAACATATAGTATCCTAGGAAATACCTCTGAGGCCCTTAGTACCTACAATGACGGCGTAATCGTAGCTGAAGAGTTAAAGGATCAACATGCCCTCGCTGAATTGAAAAATGCCAAACTAAATTTAGAATTAGAACTATAATTCAATTTCTCCCACGTATGACCTAACCGCGGGTCCACATAACCAAATTCCTGTAAATGCTTCATCACCCTTCTGTGCCCTAACTTCTAATTGGCCGCCTTCTGTTTTAACTTTTACTCGATGTGAGCCATTAGGGCTATCTTTTTGATTCATATATACGATCGATGCTGCCGTCACTCCAGTACCGCAAGACAATGTTTCATCCTCCACTCCTCGCTCATAGGTCCTGATAGTAATATGATCATCGCAGAATTTTACAAAATTGACATTGATTCCATCTTCTTTGAAAATTGGATTATATCGTATGGCATGAGCTGCTGAGATAATGTCAAGACTCCTGACATCTTCTATAATTCTTACGTAGTGAGGAGAGCCCGTATCAAGAACATAGTCCCCGTCTGACGAATGAATTGTTGGTACGTCGTTCATTTTTAACTCCACATGATCCGATTCAACCTTAACATGATGTGGACCATCAACAGCAATAAACGAGGCCTCCTCACTAATATGCCCTAAACTATTGGCCAGATGCGATATTGCTCTGCCACCATTGCCACACATACTACTGAGACGTCCATCACTATTGTAATACACCATCCTAAAATCGTAAGTCCCATCAGGCTCAATAATCATTAGGCCATCAGCACCGATACCAAATCTCCTATCGCACATGTGAGCAACCTGATCAGTACTAATTTCATCAAAATAGCGAGTAGAAAAGTGATCTATTATAACAAAATCGTTACCCGTGGCTTGATACTTATAAAAGGGAATCTTCACAATGAGATATTTAAATACAAAGTTAAGCTATACAACTACAAGAGGGAAGTAATTAAGATTACATAAATTCGCAATATATAAGCCACTCATTTGCTAAAGTTGCTCCTTAATAATCCATTCTTTAATGCTGTCAAGAATATCCTGACGGTATTAGATCATGACCAGAAGCGCCGCTCTGTATATATGATTGGATTGATGTTAATCAATGCTTTATTTGATGTGTTAGGATTAGCCACAATCTTGGTGCTTATAAGAAGTGCATTGGAAGGTGAGACAATCACTTCCTCGACTTATACTCGGACCGCAGATATTTCTGCAATTGAGCACTACTTTAATTTAGGTCTCAGACAGATTTATCAATGGATAGGCGCCTCCAGTGAAATTGAAATGCTATTCTTCTTGTCCATTGTAATATTTATCACTTTCGTTGTGAAGAATGCCGTGAGCCTATGGATAGTATATGTACAGACCAGATTTTCTTACAACATAGCGCTTCGTCTAAACAAGAAGATGTTCAAGCGATTCTATGATGAAGGGTATCTGTTTTTAACGGATCAAACATCAGGCAAGAAAGTATATAACATCGTTGATATTCCAATGCGATTTGCATCGCACTACCTCAATCCAACCTTCTATTTTGCTACAGAACTGACGGTAATTCTCATATTGGTAGTTGCTCTTCTCCTATATAATCCATTGGCGGTAATAATGTTAATAGTAATAGTGATACCAGTCTTCCTTATAATCTACCAGTTTAGTAAGGATCGTACTAAAATGATTGGTGAGATTAGAAATCAACTTATGCCACTGAACTATGCAAAGGTGATAGAGTCCATGAAAGCATTCGTAGATGTGAAATTATCGAACATCGAAAATCACTACTTGTCGCAATATGAAACAAGCCAAAAGAAACTGAACCGAGTTGATGTTCTCAATAGAGGAATCTATGAAAAGATCCACCAAAAAACTAATGATGTCATCTTTGGTCTTGGAATATTGGTCATTTTCGCCTTCGCCTATTTTACAGGCACAAGCAAAGATTCAGTATTGACTTTATTAGGTTTTTTTGCTGTTGCTGCGTACAAAGTTCTGCCTTCAATTAATAGGATGATGAACTCGATTCTTCTCATTAAGAATAGCTCTTTCACCATTAAAGAATTAAGTGTAGTAGCAAATCAGTCCTTGAAACCATTTGAGGACGTCGACAGGATGCCTTTCGATCAAAGTGTTGACTTAAAGAACATCACATTTAGATATCCAGAGTCAGATAAATCTGCCCTGTCAGATGTATCTCTGTCGATCAAAAAAGGGGAAAGTGTTGGTATAATCGGAGGATCTGGATCAGGCAAAACCACCCTTCTTAAAATATTTCTTAGGCTAATAAAACCTCAGTCAGGTAGCTTTGAAATAGATGGAAGCGCCATAAACAGCCTATCAGAAGACGCTTCTTTTCAAAGGAATATAGGATATGTAGAACAAGAGGTGTTTATCATGAACGGCACACTTGCAGAAAACATAGCTTTGGGTTTTGGACAAATTGATGACCAGTTATTACAGCAGGTGTTAGAGGAATCGATGCTTTCCTCATTTGTCAATCAACAGTCCGAAGGACTGAATATGCAACTCGGCGAGGGAGGTGTAAAATTGTCCGGGGGGCAGAAACAACGTGTAGGCATCGCAAGAGCGCTTTACAAGAAATCTGAAATCCTCGTCTTTGATGAGGTTACCAGTGCGCTCGATCCAATGACTGAAAGAGCAATTGTCCAAAGTATCAATCACTTGGCTTCATTAGGTAAAACTATACTCATTGTTGCACATAGAATTACCACACTAGAAAAGTGCGATCGCATCTTAGAATTAGTCGATGGCAAGCTAGTAGGAGAACGAGGATATGATGAATTAATTAAAGAATTAGTGCTCCATGAATAAAAAAGTCGTCCTAATAACTGGACAAGACGGAGGATATCTTGCTTAGGAAAGGATATATAGTTCACGGCATTAAGAGCAGAAGCTCCCGATTTATACTGGGTGTATTAATCACCTATATCAGCACCCTAAATAACAAGATATAAATCATAGGCTACAAGCGTGAAATCGCCATGACCGGAGCAAACCTAATGGAACTCACAGAAAACTCATGGACAGCTCAAAGATTCATCGCAAAGTCTGGAAATCTCCAATTGGTCTTCTATATGGAATAAAACATATTTCTGGCCATAAGCAAAAAAAGGCCTTGGTAAGACCATTTACCTATATTTGTCTGAGGTGCTGGAGAACATTCGCACGAATTGTTGGATTAGGAAAGTAAGAGCTGATTTAGCATGATGATTTCCATTATTGGTTTAGGATATGTAGGTCTCCCTATGGCGTTATGCTTAAGCGATTATTATAAAATTATCGGATATGACATCGATAACAATAGAGTCACAGCACTTAAACAAGGTATTGACCAAAACCTCGAACTCAATTCTGATTTCATCAAATCAAAAGTCTTGTCTTATACGTCCGATGCTGAGGACATCCAAGATGCATCGACATATATAATTGCAGTACCAACAGACATAGATAATAGCGACCAACCTGACTTAAGTCATCTTATAGAGGCTTGCCGGACTGTGGGTAGATATATAAAGGAAGGAGACCTGTTCATCTTTGAATCGACGGTCTATCCTGGTTGTACTGAGGAGGTCTGTATCCCAATGTTAGAATCGGAAAGTGGACTGAAGAGCGACAAAGATTTTCATGTAGCCTATTCACCAGAACGTATTGTTCCTGGTCAGATCCTTGAAACTCTATTAAACAGTGTTAAAGTGGTAGGGGCTAATGACGTGAAAACATTAGCACGGGTCTGTGAAGTCTATGAAACAATCCTGAGTAAGCCCTGTCATAGAGTCTCTTCAATCAAAGCAGCTGAGGCAACTAAAGTTTTAGAAAATACTCAAAGAGATCTCAATATCTCATTGATGAATGAGATGGCAATCATCCTAGATAAGATGAACATGGATAGTAGAGAGGTCATTCATGCCGCATCAACTAAATGGAATTTCCATGACTATACCCCAGGATTAGTCGGTGGTCACTGCATCAGTGTGGATCCTCTTTATCTCATTCACAAGGCTAAACAGTTAGGACATATACCACAAGTTATAGCAGCAGGTAGAAGAGTCAACGATTATATCCCAAAGTTCATCGCAACTAAAGTGGCCCAATCACTTATTAATAATGGTTTCAATCCGGGGAATAGTAAGGTATTAGTTATGGGACTAAGTTTCAAGGAGAATGTCTCAGATATAAGAAATAGCAGAACAATTAATCTCGTACACGAACTTCAGGAGTATAGTATAGAGATACAAAGTGTAGATCCAGGAGTAGCATCTTTCTCAGATGCGACTGTACATTTTACCACGCCTTCAGAGATTACAGATCAATACCATGCTATAGTGCTAGCAGTCTCACATACAGCTTTTAGAGATTTGCCTTTCGATTGGTTTGTCGAGAGAAGCGTCAATACAGTTATGCTATTTGATGTTAAAAATCTATACTCCGATTTTCGTAATAGGGAGAATCTAAAGTATTGGTCGCTATAATGGAGGTTAAGATGGCATACTTAGATAGGCTCTATCAAGAGAACAAAACTGCTCTTGATGAAGCTTGGTTTAAATCGGTAGAAGTGGGAAGATTCATAGGAGGTCAAGTCGTAACACAATTCGAACAGGAACTATCCGACTATCTACAAGTAAATCATGTGATTAGCTGCGCTAATGGCACCGATGCGTTAATGGCTAGCTTAATGGCCCTTGATATTGGCCCGGGTGATGAAGTCATTATGCCAGCATATGGATATATCTCAGCATTTGAGATGTGCCTTCTACTGCAGGCGAAACCAGTATTAGTTGATATCGATGAGTACTTTCATTTGGATGCATCACTCGTCGAGTCTAAAATTACTACCGCTACAAGAGCCATTGTTGTTCAGCATCTCTATGGGCAGATGGCAGATATGGTCAGACTCACTAATATCTCTCAAGAACATCAGATCCCCATTATCGAAGATAGCGCCCAAGCCATTGGCAGCACATTACATGTTGAAGGCGCTGGAGAAAAAAATGCTGGCGCCATGGGTGATATCGGCACCTTTTCATTCTTCCCTACCAAGAACTTAGGTTGTTTTGGTGATGGAGGCGCTATTGTGACTGACAATGGTGACCTAGCACATAAACTCCGCTTAATATGCCATAATGGTCAAACGACTAAATATCATCATGCCATCATAGGTATGAACAGTCGCTTAGACAGTCTACAAGCGTCAATATTGACTGCTGAGTTACCCAAACTGGACTTGAGAAATAATAGACGGAAAAATCAAGCTGATAGATATAATGAATCATTAGAAAAACTACATATTAGGCGCCCTCAGGAACGTTATCACGCCAAGCACATTTATCATCAGTATTGCCTTCTTAGCCCTAATAGGGATCAGTTAAAACGCTATTTAAAAACACAAGGGATTGAAAGTATAATTTACTACCCGAAGGCCATTCATCAACAAGAGGTAGCCATCGATTACGCTGATGAAAGATATCCACAGAGCGAATTGGTAGCGGCACAATTACTAGCCATACCGATATCGCCACAGCTTACTTCCAAAGAGTTAAATTATGTGGTCGATAAAATCATACATTGGTCTGAGCATGAGTGATTATTACAAGCATGACACCAGTGTGATTGATACAGGAGCCATAATAGGTGATGGGACTAAGGTCTGGCACTTCTGTCATATCTCTTCAACAGCGACTATCGGTTCGAACTGCACACTCGGTCAAAATGTCTATATCGGACCAAAGGTCAGAATAGGTAATGGAGTGAAAATTCAAAACAATGTTTCTGTCTACGAAGGGGTTATTCTCGAGGATGATGTATTCATTGGCCCTTCTGTGGTATTCACTAATGTACTAGAACCCAGAGCATATCTCGATCAGAGAGATCAGTTCCTACAGACCCTCGTAAAAACTGGAGCTTCTATTGGAGCTAACTCGACTATTATCTGTGGAAATACCATCGGTTCTAATGCCTTTATAGGTGCTGGGAGCGTTGTGACTAAAGATGTCCCAGATAAAGAGTCATGGATCGGAAATCCAGCTAAATTCCATAAAAGCATTTAAAATCGTTCATATTAGTATTTTTGCCATATGAAGACCTTTGCGCTGATAGGGGCTGCAGGATATGTGGCTCCAAGACATATGGATGCCATTAAGTATATAGGTGGAAGCCTTGTCGCTTCGTTGGATATCCATGATAGTGTAGGGGTATTAGATAGCTACTTTCCTAAGTGTGATTTCTTTACAGAATTTGAGCGCTTCGATCGACATCTCAATAAATTAAAGAGAGCAGGTAATAAGGTTGATTACTTAGTCATTTGTTCTCCAAATTATCTTCATGATGCTCATTGTCGATATGGCCTACTCAACGATATGGATGTCATCTGCGAAAAACCGCTTGTTATCAATGATTGGAATGTGGCTCCTCTCAAAGAATTAGAGGAAGAAACAGGAAGAAAGATCAGTGTTGTTATGCAGCTGCGTCTGCATCCTAATGTAATTGCGTTGAAAGAACGTGTGGATTCAGGACCGAAAGACCATATTTATGATATCCACTTGACATATCACACCCCTCGAGGCAACTGGTATCATCACAGCTGGAAAGGAGATTTAGCAAAAAGTGGTGGAATCAAGCTAAACATCGGCATTCATTTTTTTGATATGTTAGCTTGGATATTTGGGACCAAGAAAGAGGAGAACATCATCAATCAGAACAACACAGCTGTACAAGGTCGATCAATCTACACTCGTGCTTCTGTAGAATGGAACCTGTCAATTGATCAATCTATAGAGAAGAAAAGAGCTCTACTAGTAGATAATGTACCTATAGATTTCACTGAGGGATTTGAGCAATTGCATAGATCTTGGTATGAGAAAAGAATAGTCGATTATGGAATTCAATCCTAGTTATGTCAACGTTCGGAAGGACATCTTAGATCTGGTTCAAGGGAACAACTTGAAGGTCTTAGACTTTGGGTGCTCTGATGGAAGCAATGGGGCATACTTGCTCGGAGAGAACATAGCACAAATCGTTCATGGCTTCGAATTTGATGAAGCTATGTGTGATAGTGCTAATGACAAATTAACATGGGCAAAGAATGTCGATCTAAACAATGCGGTTATTAGGGAACTCACAAGGGAGAATTATGACTACCTACTATTCCTTGATGTCCTAGAACACTTATTGGACCCATGGGCAGTCTTGAAACAAGCTGCTGATGTCCTTAAACCAGATGGTCATGTAATCATATCGTTGCCTAATGCGAATCATATTTCCGTATTCTATCATCTATTTGTAAACAGGAGATTCCCATACAATAGTCGAGGAATTTTTGACAAAACACACTTCAGATGGTTCACAAAATCTAATATTATTGAACTATTAGACACTGCTGATCTCGGCCTTGTGGAGGTAGAAAATAAATATAGATTTCAAGATAAGGTAGGCTCGAAGTTTCCACTCATACTCAAACCATTGAAATATATTTTCAAGGAGTTCTTTACTCATCAATATATAGTAGTAGCTAAGAAAAAGAACAGATGAAAATCGCTGTATTAATCGTTACATACAATGGACAACAATGGATCAAAGATTGCTTAAACTCGTGTTTAGAGTTCTTTGAGCCTTCCGACATTTTTATCGTTGACAATTGTTCTACCGATAATACCAGAGATTATTTTCATTCAGAAATGAATAACATTTTCTTAGAAAAGAATTTGGGCTTTGGTGGTGGTAATAATCTAGGAATGGATCTGATATTTAATGATCGATCATATGACGTCTGTTTTTTACTAAATCAAGATGCTTATATCACTCAATATGATGAGGCCTTGGTTATAGAACTGTTGACATCGTATTCTGATAGTGCGATACTAAGTCCATACCATTTTGCTAACAAGGGAGACACATTGGATCATAACTTCGAACTGTACTTAGGCCAATCAACTAACATTGAAGGGACTGGGCTATTTCGATCGGAATTCATAAATGCAGCCGCATGGTTCCTTCCTAAAAGGAGTTATGCTAAATATGGGGGCTTCGATGAGATATTTTTTCATACTGGAGAAGATGTCAACTATTGTCATAGACTCGTTCACGCTGGCGAGGCTGTTATAGTAACTCCTCAGCTTCAAATTATTCATGACAGGAGTAGGCGCCAGAAAAGTAGTATCTACAGATATACAAATCTTAATACTCGACTCAAAATTCATCTATTCAACCCGAATATTAATATGATTAAGAAATTTATCAAAATGACGCCACTTATTGCTAAGTATGGTGCCAACGTTATCCTTGGATTAATCCCTACTAAAAAGTTCCCTCCATTGTTCTCGGATCTCAAGAAATCAATTAATGTATTAGGCTACTATTTGTCAAATGGATAATAAACTAATATTTATCATAGGTATATCTCCAAGATCTGGAACTAACTACCTCTATAATCTCATTAATCTCCACCCTCAAGTGAGTCCGTCTAAGATAAAGGGTGAAGACTTTCTTCTTTACTATTCTGATCTTATTGATACCTATACAAAAGAGTTAGACAGGAGATGGCATGCCAATTGGGGAAATGACCCAGATCTTATCAAAAAGGCATTTGGCAGAGGACTTACTGATACGATATCCACTGACAGTACGTTTAACACAATTAAAACTCCTCTAACCACCAATCTTGATAACTTAAAGAAATATTTTCCACATTCAAAGGTTATTTTGCTCACAAGAAACGGCAAGAACGTTGTGGCATCTCATCTAAAAACCTTCAATAAGGGCATAACTATACCATCTAACATCTATTCATTGGGAGGCGAGATCATAATGAAATATCAATCTGACAAAAGTACTTATTGTCTTAAGTATGAAGATTTAAATAATGATACCGAAAGTCAGCTTAAGTCTATTATGGATTATTTAGGTCTTTCTTACTCTGAATTGGATCAGGAAGAAGTCGGAAAACTTGGTGTTGTTGGCTCTTCTACTTTTGGCCGTTCTGAAGGTAAGATTGATTGGAATCAATCTTACTCCAAAAACAAAAATTTTAATCCTAATAATCGCAGTGCCAACTGGTCTAAATATAAACGTCAACGATTCGACTGGATTGCTGGAGCTATAAACGAAGAATTAGGCTATGAACGTGACGAAGTTTCTTTTAAGCTTCTCTATCTGATACCTAATATTATCATGGATCTTATCTACAAAACCTACTACCATGCTAAAACAATATACTGGTCAATACGGAAATATATTAATCTGTATAACAACGTGTTCAGGCAGGTCAAAGGTGGTTAAAAGGATTCTTCCCTCCTACCAAGGATTGTCCAATGATTTTATAAAAATAGTGGTAGCCATAGATTCTGCGGATATTGAGCTACTTAATCTATGTTTAAATTATGGATTTGAGTGTCTCATGTCCAAAGAAGGAGAAGGCGTCGGAATATCGAAAAATCGCGTGCTGGATCATTACTCAGATTATGATCACTATTATTTCATTGAGGACGATGTGGAGTTAAAGTCACCAAGCTACTTTGTATATCAGATAGAAATTGCTGAAGGGCTCAACATCCCACATTTTTCGATGCATCCATACTGGAGACTGAAAAATATACAAAGCAAAGAGAATTATGATGACCGTACAGTTGTCAGGGCCTCATTTGGAAGTGCACAAGTGAACTATTTTTCAAAAGAATGCTTGGGTGTCATCGGAGGATGGCATAAACTATTTGCTACAGTTAAGCGCTTTGGACATACCGAACATTCTTATCGTATCGTAAATAGTGGATTATCCGAATTTCCTTTCAACTATGTTTTAGAGTTTGAAAGCTGTTTCAAATTTTGGGAACCTCCATCAGCTACCCAGATCAAGGTAGAAAAAGACAATAAAACCTCACTGTCTAAGATGGAATTGGAGCTGTTGAAACAAAAACTTTCCTATCATCCTATATCGTTTAACAGTCCATATAAGGTACATATACCTACATTATCACAGCATGCAAGTGTCATGAATGAAAAACCAGAAGAAATGTCAACATTGGTGAAGTTAAGAACACATGCTCTGAATCTATCTACTAAAAACCCAATGCGTTGGATGGTTTTGCTTGGATTTAAAATCATGCGCACAATCAAATGAAATTTTCATTCTTCATACTGACCTATAATCGTCCTTTAGAGACCAAAGAAGCTGTTGATAATGTTGTCAACTTTATAGAATTACCAAAGGGAGATGAAAGAGAAATCATCATTGTGAACAATAACTCTTCTGTAGATTATTCTTCTTTTGAAAAATACATCGAGAACATTTCTAACTTGATTTATTACAAAAATGAGATCAATGCAGGCGTAGCTGGTGGAAGAAACATTGCTACTGGATTATGTAGTGGAGATATACTTATATCCCTTGATGACGATGCAGAATATATTGAATCAAATATGCTTCATACCCTTAAAAGCCTCTATCACAAATACAACAATGAAGTCGGAATCTATACATTCAAAGTTGTTGAGCGAAGTGATGGCAGAGTTCATATGGCTACTAAGAACAAATCAGATCTCATCAAGAAAGAATTCTTTACTACTTACTTCAAAGGAGGTGCGCACGCCATCTTAAAATCAGTGTCGAGCCAACTGAACGGCTATAAGATTGGAGGCATCTATGGCGCGGAAGAATATGACCTATCTTACCGTGCTCTTGATGAAGGCTTCAAAATACTGCATACATCTGAGATAAGCATATTACATAAAAAAAGCCTAACTGGAAGGGAGCATTATGCAAAACAGTTGGGTTATCTCCTACAGAATAAATCCCTTATAGCTTATAAATACCTCCCTACTAAGTACTTCTTAAGCCATCTATTGTTATGGTCAGGACACTATTTGATTAATACCAAAGGAGATATAATGGGGATGATTAGATTTGTTAACTCAACACTTTCACTCACCAAAAAATCGTCTAAGACTCCAGTATCTGACGATTGTATAGATTATGTAAAATCTATTGGTGGAAGGTTACTCTATTAAATTTAGAGCATGAAATACATGTACGTCCTTCTTTTTATAATGAGGTACTACAGTTCATATTGTCAATTCCAGAACATTGCTGTTTTAGGCGGTTTTGATGACGGGCATTCTTATAGAGTTGGACGGCGCTATCTCAAGCAACATTATGACATTCTCCCTCAAATAAGGCTATCCTAATTTATGCACCCATCAGTTTCTGTTATAATTGTCACATTCAACGGTCAGCGTGTTATAAAAAAGTGCCTATCTACATTGTTGGAAAGTGCAGCATGGCTAAATAACATAATCATTGTTGATAATCATAGTACCGACAACACCTTGGAAATTCTCGAAACATTTGGAGATAAAATTAAAGTGGTTCCTCTTGAAAAAAATCTTGGATTTGGGCGTGCCAATAACATTGGAATCATTGAAGCCTTAAAGCTAGATTCTGACTACTTCCTTTTGCTTAATCAGGATGTATACTTTGATGCAACTAACCTCCCCAAATTTTTAGAGCGAAGTACAAAGTCTCTAGTGAAGAATATTGGAGTTTTTTGCCCCATACATGTTGATCAATCCCAAGAGCAACTTGACTATAATTTCAAGACTTTCCTCTTTAAGAATAATGCGAGTAGTCTAATAGACGCATATTTTTTGAATTCGCTAGATTCAGAAAGAAGCTTTAAAATAGACTTTGCCAATGCTGCAATTTGGTTGTTACCTCTGCGAACCATAGAGGTTGTTGGTGGTTTTGATCCGATGTTCTTTCATTATGGAGAAGACAGAAATTATGCAAACAGAATGCGACACAATAATCTATCAATTCATGTTATCCCAAATACATACGCCATACATGACCGTCAACAAGAAGATGGTAGTTATAAAAAAGAAAATTTAGCACAATTTCAGTTCTTAGTAGAAGCGACTGATCCTAACGCCAACTATCCAATCATCTCCCTTCTTGCACGGATATTCTACAGAAACTACATCACTCGTACTGGAGGTAAACCCAAAGTGATCTTGAAAACTATTAAAGATTCATATCAATCTCTAATAAAATTTAGACGGGCAAGGAAAAGGAAACACTCTTATAGCTCTTTCATCCAGTACAGATTTTTAGACTACCCGTCATGATTTACTACGTTCTGTCCGAAGAATGGTATCAAGACTCAATTTTGAACTAATGCAAAGATTAGGGCATAAACAAGTCTTCCCTGTTGATTAATTTCTTAATTCCCGAAACGCCAACAATAAGGATAAAGAAAGATAATAGAATCAACGACCATTGACCAAGAGTCGGGATCTGACCTATTGGAGGGCTTGCTTCAGTCACAGCACAAAAATCTCCAATGCTCGATAGATCGATTGACTCATCAAAAAAGATTAAATCATCTATTAGTCCGCTAAAATGATTAAGTACAAGATTGGTCCCTGGTAGAGGACTCTGAGCCCCGATAAGAAGGCCTCCTGAGCTAGATACATCTCTATTTATATCATCATTCGTCCCAATTAACATGCAATCCACATAGAGCTCATTCCTTTGGCTTGTTCGTTGAAATACAATATGATGCCATTCTCCATCAAACAAAATGGGCGAGTCAGTAATATCAAGTATTGCTGAGGGTGGATTGCCATTGCCCCATAGAGCTCTAATATCTACTCCAGGACCATCATTAAGTCTTAGCCAATATTGTGGGATCGCTCCTCCTGAATCACCTTTCTGAAAAATCATCTGTCGATCGCCATTTTCATTCAATGGCTTCATCCAGAAGGATACAGCAAACTCACCAGTACCAAAATTAAATGGTGTTGGATTGACAACCTCCATATAGTCATCGATTCCATCGAATAAATAAGCGCTGTTGGGCTGTTCATTTCTATCACTGGCTAGAGTCGCGCCTATCACAATAGCATTATTCCCAGCTATGATATCATTTGCATTTCCTTCAAAGGGATAAGATGCTACTTGAGAAAAGCTAGGTATGCTATAAAGAAAACCCATAAGGGTTAAAACAAAAATTGACATCATCTTCATCACAAATATGTTTTATAATTCATATAAATTTCCTGAATATATTATAAGCTCTTAATCAATCTATCATTGGAAACAGTGTTAACACATCGCTTAGAATCACAAGATTTTGTATTTTAAATAATGAGATTTTCTCCTTAAGGGAAATTAAACATACTGAATAGCGCATTTAAGTTACATTGAATATTTGAGATGATGTAATAGGATCATGTTGAGACATTCTAATTAGGAGGATATTGAATATATCACCTTGCATCTTGTGTCTGTTGAATTTGAATACGTACTCATCAAGATCCGTTTAGATAACGATAATCGATCATACTTAACCATCCGGAATTCTACATTTTCGAATAATTACTTTCTAACAGCAATTGAAGGAACTACTGTTATGCCAAGACAACCGGGTTAGTGTTAAGAGGAATAACAACTCTTGATAATGATGACGACAATGGTGCACTTATACATAAAACTCCATATATCACAGATGGGGATATTCTTCAATATCCTGCTAATCGACATTATTTAGGAATTCAGGGATTCAGTACTAGTCAAGGTACTCTGAATTTGTTTGAAATTGACGAAAGAGGATATATAGGAATCGGTACGGAAAACCCAAGAGCAAAATTAGAAATAACAGATGGCGATATATACTTGAGCGATATCTCTCAGGGAGTTATCATGAAGTCGCCCGATGTCAATGCTGGAGAGAAACTTTAGACAATAAAGGGCAGTTAAATTACGTGATCATCATGTGCCCATATTCTATTGCCCCACAACATAATACCCACAAGTCGTATACAAGTTGCGTAGACCAGTAATACTATTGAATGGTGGAATCACCTTCCGAATAGGGAGATTAAACTTAGTCTTATAGTTAGGGTTAGTTAAGTAGTGAGTCTTCCTCCTAATACTTAACTCAGCTTGGCTGACGCACCGTTCAAATCGCTCAAGACTGATGCCCGTATCAACTATCTCAAGTCTGGTCTCTATACCTTTTTCTCCTAGTCCACTTTGTTTCATTAGCCAGACATACAGACTCCTTGGGAGCAAATGAACGTATGGCGTTTTACCCATCCATCCTTTAATCATCTGTTGATGTCCTCCAAAAGGCATCTGCCATGGCGGAAATCCGAAGAAAATGACTCCATCACTCTTTAGGAAAGACTTGATGTAAGTCATAAAGTGTTCCTGATTTGGGATGTGTTCGATCACATCTCTCAGAAAAATGACATCAAATTGGCCTAACTCATCAGTCGACGTCTTATAGATATCTTGATTAATAATATTGACATTATCATAACCTGACTCAGCGAGGTACTCCTTCGCTCGATCTAATTGTCGCGTATTAATATCAACTCCTGTGACTTCCATTCCTCTCTCGATAAATGGAATGAGGTTGCCACCCTCTCCACAACCTACCTCTAATATTCTATCTCCTTTCTCTAATTTTTTGATCTCTTCAATAAACGGGAGAACATACTCTCTCGTAGTAATGGCCTGCTCATTGAAATACTGTCGACGATCCTTATGACGACTTTGCATAATTGTTTTTACTAATATGTATCACAATATCTCTAATTTCATCTTTAGAAATGATTTTTAGCCTCATAATTCCTACATATAACAGACTTAATGAGCTTAGGGAGTTGATACCCACTATTGAGCAGCAGGATTATGATCTTACATCTATTGAACTAGTGATTGTCGATGACGGTTCAATTGATGGCACTTCAGAATATATAAATAGCTATAAGGGTAATCTCAAGATTACCTATGCAAAACAACAAAATCAAGGCCCTGGTCCAGCTCGCAATAGGGGTATGAGCTTAGCCACCGGGGAGTACTTCATATTCGTTGATTCAGACTGCCTATTGCCGCCGCAATATTTTTCCGAATTAACCACAGGAATAACTGCGGAAGGGTACGAAGCATTTGGTGGTCCAGACACCTACCACCCTTCATTCTCTCCATTGCTTAAGGCTATTAACTATGCCATGACTTCTTTTATTGGGACAGGCGGGACCAGAGGTAGTAAACAATCAATAGCAAAATTTTATCCCCGGAGTTTCAATATGGGCATGTCCCGAACTGTATATGATACTATTGGAGGATTTGGCTCATTGCGCCATGGTCAGGACATGGACTATTCGGCTCGGATCTATGCCGCGGGATTTAAGGTAGGACTAATTTCTGAGGCGTATGTATATCATAAGAGGAGGACTAGCCTCTGGCGATTCTTTAAGCAAATTCATAATTGGGGGGTCACCAGAATCAACTTGGCCGCTCTTCATCCAAATATGCTTAAGCCAATTCATCTTGCACCAGCCGTTATACTCCTTATTGGATTATCGATACTGATATTATCGCCATTTTTCTCTTGGAGCTTTATGCTTCTAAGACTAGGGCTTATTGGATTGTTAGTTCTCATAATTTTCATAGCCTTTCAATCATTCTTGGAGTATAGATCATTGAGGGTCGCCCTACTTTCAATACTGACTCTATTTATTCAAGTTTTCGCATATGCTATTGGCTCGCTCAATGGCATCTGGCAGAAATGGATACTGAAGAAGCCGACTGCAATCGGCATAACGAAGAACTACTACAAGTAGAAATTCTATTTCTTTTTCTTCTTCTTTTTCTTCTTAACAGTTTTGGCAATTGTCTTCTTGATAGGCTTTGATACCACCTCTTCAGCCATCGATTCCGAAGAACCTATATCTCCAGTTGCTGTAGGGATTAAACTCGCTCTATTATTCTTAAACTCGTAAGCCAAGAGTCCAAATATGAGCAACAATAGTATGCCTGAGGAGGCCAACGAAATTTTTTCTCCTGTAAAAAATGAGTCAGGTCTAAATCTAAATTCAATTTGGTGATTCCCTGCAGGAATCTCTAATCCACGCAACAGGTAGTTTACCCTATAGTAGGGCACCTCTGTGCCATCGATCGAAACATCCCAGCTTTTTCCATCAAACCAAACCTCCGAAAAAACCGCAAAACCATCACCAGAATTGTTAGACTCATAGGAAATATTGTCAGGATTATAATCGGTAACTCTGATTGATCCATTGGTTACATATTGTTTGCTCTCCATTACTTGGGCCTCAGAAAAATCACGTTGGCACATTACCGCAGTTTCTGCAGTATTCAATGTTTCAAGGGCAGAAAACTCATCATCCGGAGTAGCCACCGTGCTAATATTTTTAATAAACCATGCATTGCCGAGTGCACCAGCATTGACCTGAATGCGCTCATCTTGACCATTCTGTGTTCTGCCTATGAAATACTTAGTGTTCAGCATATTTAAAACAGACATGTTGTTATTAATTATATAACCCTCAAGTAGATCTTGATATCGTCGAAGCTTGACAGGATCATAACCGCCAATAGTGTTATGGTAGTAGGATCCTAAAGCAGAGTTGTATGTGTTAATCGAGAGATCCTGAACACGGTAAGCATGCCTTTCTTTCTCGAGACTAAGTATCTGCTCATCTACAGGACGCTTTTCGTAATGAGACTCTATGGTTCGTTCTGAAACGTAATCATCAAAACTCAGATAACGATTATTGAGCATAACGTTGTCAAACAATCCGACCAGAACTAATACTCCTACCATCAGATTTGCCTTTATTTTCTCCAATGCATACAGAAACATTGCGCCAGCTGAAACAAGCAAGATCATCAGACTCCTCATACTATCTCTACTCATCATACTCTGACGATCCTTTAAAAACACAGAAACATCTATACCCTGTTGTGCGTACCTAGCATCTGTTGGCGCTTCAAAGCTCATCATATTAGGAAAAAGTAGCATGCCGGCTAAACACAGAGCCCCTAATGAGCCCAGTGCGATATAGAAGGACTTGTTAAAGTCAGGACTCCTCCCTTCTTTGATAAACTTGTGGATGCCCATTACTCCCAAGATCGTCATGAAGTATGGCGTAACAGATAGAATGGACTGAGGGGTTCTAAACTTATTGTAATAAGGAAAGAGGTCAAAAATAAAGTGATTGAACCACTCTAAGTTTTTACCCATAGAGATCAGATATGTAAGTAAGACTCCTATTACTAACCACCATTTGAAATGTCCTTTAACATAGTTGGCGCCCCAAATAAATAAGAAGAATGCCAGAATACCCACATACATTGGAGATTCTGTAAATGGCAATGCGCCCCAATAAAGTGGTGCCCGCTCCAGTCTAAGGGTTTTAAATGAATCTGATTTTGTAGATACAGGCTCGCCAGACGAACCTCCATTAAATCCTGGAATTATTGTCGCCACTATATCCGTCCAATCATTGGACCAGGTCATGGCATAGTCCCAATCTAAACCACCTTTTTTACTAGAACTCTCGCCTCCTGCATTGGTATCAACCTTAGTTAGGATTCTTTTACCCCTCAATGATTGCTCGGAGTGGACCTGCATAGTCCAGATTTTACTGGCACTGGTACCTAGACTTAGCGCCGAGGCGATCACAACCATACCGAGTCCAAGCATCAGCGGTTTAAGCTCTATCTGTTTTCTGGCCAGTTGTACCAATTTGACAATTCCATATATCAGGAATATCATGAAAATATAATAAGTCATCTGTGGATGACGGGCAAACAGTGACATACCCAATCCGTAAGAGAAAATAACACCTCCCAACAAGTATTTACGTTTTTCGAACAGATAAATCACCCCAAGAATAATCATCGGTGTATAGACAAGCACATCAATTTTACTTGTATGACCAGCCTTCCACAATATCAGATTAGTAATGGGCAGAATTGTCAGCACGGAGAGTAAGATGGATGTCAGATTATCAAATTTAAACGCAAGCCGCCCTAATAGAAAACTGCATAAAAAGCCGAGAAAAAAAATGTTTACAGGCCTTTCGGTTCCGACACGCATAATTCTATCGACATAGAGTAGTAGGTTAGTTCTACTCGGGACACCATAGAGTATGGGCATACCAGCAAATTGTCCAGGGTTCCAGATATAGGCTGGCTTCTTATTCTCTTGGTAATGTCTCATCGCCTGAACCTTAGCTTCACCTTGGATTGTATCCCCTCTCTGCAATGTCTTACCCTGAAATTCGGGTAAAAACAACAATACAGACAACAGTAAAAGCACTGGAATAGGCCAAAACGACAGTAGAACAGACTTAACACTCATGATTTACGATTGAATTGACAAGATAGCTCAGGTCAAGGGGTATTACAAAATAGATATACAAATTGACAATATATGTCCGATCTTAAAGATGTCTCTCAGCGTGATAGGATGATCGAACAAGTGGACCACTCTCTACAAAATCAAAGCCTCGCTTATACCCCTCTTCTTCATACAATTTGAACAAGTCTGGATGTATGTAATCAGCTACTTCGAGATGACGCTTAGTTGGTTGTAGATACTGACCTATGGTGACAACATCACAGTCGTGCTCTCTGAGATCATCAAGTATGTGCAGAACTTCATCCTTGGTTTCTCCTAAACCAACCATAAAACCAGATTTAGTGCGCTTACCATAAGCTTTGGTTCTCTTGATTTGTTCGAGGCTACGAGCATATTTAGCTTGTGGTCTGACCATACGATAGAGTCGTGACACAGTCTCCATGTTGTGGCTCACCACTTCCTGTCCACCCTCAATCATACGTTCGAGAGCTTCCCAATTGGCTTTAGTATCTGGAATAAGGGTTTCAATAGTTGTGGTTGGAGATAGATTTTTGGTTTGTACGACTGTCTGATACCATATCTCGGCACCACGATCTTTGAGTTCATCACGATTTACAGAGGTAAGCACCGCATGTTTTACTTGCATAAGCATAATAGCTTCTGCTACTCGTCGCGGTTCATCTGCGTCATATTCTGGAGGACGACCAGTCTTCACAGCACAGAAGGAGCATGATCTTGTACATACATTACCTAATATCATAAATGTGGCGGTACCTGCCCCCCAACATTCGCCCATATTTGGGCAATTTCCACTCTGACATATCGTATGCAGCTGATACTCATCCACAAGTCTTCTGACTCGCTTATAGTCTTCACCGATAGGCAGTTTCACTCTGAGCCAATCTGGCTTTCGAACTCGGGCTTCTTTAGATTCCTTACTTACTACAGGTAATTCTACCACGGACTATTCTTGGTCTAATTAAAATAATGCTCAAATATATTAAGACTTCCTGGTCACTTACAACTTGCGGCGACCGAACTGATAAGATGCATACAACTTAGGAAGGATAAATGAATTCCTGATATCATCTCTCTCGATGAGCAATGGAATCTCTCTCGGAAAGATATCAACCATCAGTCCTACTTCAAATGCCTTAACTTTTTCTTCAAATGCTCCTAAGGCCCAGTGTAGACCAACCTTGCCATGAATGCCGAGAGTCGGAATGACATCGGTTATACCCGTGAAAAAATTGGTGCCGCCATATATATTGTTAAAATCTAAAAAATCATCACGCACCTCATCACTATACTCGAGCGTCTCTACTGTTGGATCCACTTGCCCAGGATCTCTCCTTATAACTCTGAGAAAATATGGTTTTATCAACCCGAGGCTCGCTCCCCCTTCATAAATCAAACCTATTGCAACTCCTTTACGACGAGTCTTCTCTGACAGATAGCGCTTCTGACCATAGGTGAACCTAAGCGTAAAAAACTGACTACTCTTCCCAAAAATGAATGGATCTCGTGGTAAACCATCTATACGCTCACCAAAAATCTCTTGGCGACTCTCCCTAGAATCCTTATAAAAACCAAATTCAAATGATTGGTAAGTCGTCTTGTAGTAACTCTTCAGGGTTCCTTTCTTATAAGCAATGCTAAAGCCCTCAATATGAGGCCTTATCTCAAACAATCGCTCTGTACTATACACCACACCTTTGAGATTATACTCTATAGGCTTAGGTTGAAAGGTAGTCTGGCTAATGCCAACACTCGATACTAACCCTGTGAAAATTATAGCTATAAAAAAACGTACAAGCATATACCGTCTAAAATAGAATAATAATACTAACCTTGCTAACTGTCCAATGTCTTACAACAAGTCATCAATGAAAGTTGTCATCTGGAGTCATTTTATTTCGCCTCGCCTCGAATATATAGCCCAATGGCTCGAAAACAGGTGGTCGATCCCAGTGATCATCAATCAAGAATTTCCTGCCCGCAGCAACATTATCATTAATTATGGACCAAACCCTACGGGCGAATACTCCTTAAGCATCCCTGATTGTGGCCTCTTATCTAAGACTGGAATCGCCCCAACTGATATCAATCCAGACTTTACCGATACCCACAGCAAGTTATTTCATATCAAGGATAATGATTTAGATCTCGACTTTGATTTTTTCTCCATGGTTTTCTATCTCTTATCAAGGTATGAGGAATATGAATTACAGGACACCGATGAGCACGGTCGTTGGATCAGCGATCAATCGGCAGCAGTAAAGCATGGCTTTATACAGGAGCCAATCATCGACTTATGGCTCATCTATATTGAAGGCCTCATCGAATCTAAAACCAAACACCGTTTTGATAGAAGTCTTGGAATAAAGTACGTACCTACTATCGACATCGATATTCCATATGCCTACAAAAACAAGGAATGGCGCAATCTTGCTGGTCTTGCTCGGGACATTATCATAGGAGATCAGACCAAGGTTAGTGCTCGCCTATCCTACTTAAGGAATCGTAGCGATCCGTATGACACCTACGATTATCTCTTGGAGCGCTTACAGCCCTATCCAGAGTCGATATTCTTTTTTCTCTGTAATTATCAGAAGCCCTATGATGAAAATCATCTAATCGGCACAGATGAATTTAACCAGCTGGCTAAGCTCATAAGCATATCCAATCTTATTGGTATTCATCCTTCATACTCCTCTCACAGTGCGGCATCGACTATCACTGAAGAAATTCAAATCCTTGCCGGGATCACTGGTCAACAAATAACTCGAACCCGGCAACACTATCTGAAAATGTCTATGCCACAGACTTATCAAGCCTTGATCTCTGCTGGTCTCACTGAGGATCATAGCATGATGTACGCTGATCGGATAGGATTTAGAGCATCTACCTGTCATCCCTTTCAATGGTATGACCTGAGCCGAGAGAAGGCTACTGATCTCACTATTCATAGCCCATGTCTGATGGATGTCACGCTCAAGCGTTACCTCAAGCTTAATCCTGAACAGTCGTTGGTCGTTATTGACAAGCTCAAGAAAACAATTACTAATGTCAACGGCACCTTAGAATTCATTTGGCACAACAGCTCATTTTCGGCTGCTCATGGTTGGGATGGTTGGGAGAATACCTTTGAATATCTGCTAAAGGCTTAGATTTGACCTGTAAGAAATCATAAATACTTTATGAGCAATGCGATATCTCCTACTACGACCTTAGCTGTCATCATAGGATATTTCTTGTTTTTGATAGTCATCTCGATGATCACCTCAAGAGGGGCTAATAATCAAACCTTCTTCACAGCTAATAAGAAGTCTCCCTGGTATCTTGTGGCTTTCGGTATGATCGGGACATCACTTTCAGGAGTTACTTTCATCTCAATACCAGGTGTAGTTGGCGCTGGCGGATACAATATGAATCTTTCGTACATGCAGATGGTTATGGGTTATTTGGTAGGCTATTTGGTCATAGCGACCGTATTGATGCCGCTGTACTACAGGCTAAACCTTACCACAATCTATGGGTATCTCAGACAGCGATTCGGCGTATTATCCTACAAGACAGGAGCAGGATTTTTTCTAATTAGTCGAATTGTCGGTGCTTCGTTCAGGTTATTTTTAGTCGCCATCGTATTGCAAAGTTTTGTGATGGAAGGCTTGGGCGTATCCTTCTATGCGACTGTAGCCATCACGATCATATTGATATGGATATACACATATCGAGGAGGAATTAAGACGATCGTATGGACAGACACCATTCAGACCAGTTGCATGCTCGGTGCCGTGATCTTAACGATATGGGCTATAGGAGGAAGCCTCAATCTGGGACTTGGTGAACTGTGGGGAGAGATTTCAAGTGCAGGATACACGGAGATGTTTTACTTCGGAGATGGATGGTCCGATCCCAATAATTTCTACAAGCAATTTATCAGTGGTGCACTGATCGCCATTGTTATGACCGGTCTCGATCAAGACATGATGCAGAAGAACCTGACCTGTAAATCCCTCGGTGATGCACAAAAGAATGTATTCGCGTTTAGCTTCATCCTCATCTTTGCTAATCTGTTATTCCTAATATTGGGAGGGCTACTTTATGTGTATAGCATGAAGTCAGGCATAGCGATACCTGATCGTACGGATCTCATGTATCCAGAAATCGCTCTCAATCATCTTGGTTCAGGTATAGGTATCATTTTCATACTTGGACTAATTGCTGCAGCCTATAGTAGCGCGGATTCCGCATTGACTGCACTCACCACATCCTTTTGCATAGACTTCTTAAATTTTGAGCGTCAGGAACGTAGTGAGGAAGAAAAAAAGAACACTCGCCTTAAAGTACATGTGGCATTCTCTATTGTGCTATTTATTGTGATCGTATTATTCAAATTATTGAATAATGATGCAATCATCAATCAACTATTTAGAGCTGCTGGATATACTTATGGGCCGCTCTTGGGGCTATTCGCCTTTGGGATGTTTACCAAGATTAATATCCGTGACATGTGGGTCTGGCTCGTATGTCTTGTGGCGCCTTTGCTGACACTCTTTATTGATCTCAATAGTGAGTCTTTATTAGGTGGATTCAAGTTTGGTTCTATGCTCATTGCACTCAATGGATTCTTGACCTTTATCGGTTTAGCACTTCTCTCGATAAACTATAAACAGTCCTCACTGACATAGTATTCTGATTCTATCGATTCTAATCCCTTCTGTTTTGATTTTTTGTTAGCTTGAGGATATGAATCGACGTACATTCCAATTAGAGCTTAGCGCACTCGTAGGAGGGAGCATATTACTGCCGCTCAGCTCTTGTAAAACTGCTAATCATCCCAAGATAGATATCAGCACATATGACATAGCTGAAGTCGGCATATTAGCCTTACGAAAGCTCATCGATGAACAACAGATTAGCATCAAAGATCTGACCCAATTATACTTAGACCGCATTCAGACGATAGATGTCAATGGTCCAGCGCTTAATTCAATCATATACGTCAATCCTAATGCTCTCGAGAGAGCAGAGGCCTTGGATAGGCAGATGAAGAATAAGAAAACGAAGGGTCACTTGTTCGGCATTCCAGTAATCTTAAAGGATAATATCGACACTGCCGATATGCCGACGACAGCAGGCTCCCGTGCCTTAGATGGATCTTATCCGCCTCGAGACGCGCATGTCACTCAGCTGCTTAGAGACGCTGGCGCAGTGATCATCGCTAAGGCCAATTTATCTGAATGGGCTAACTTCAGAGGAGAGAGCAGTACCAGTGGATGGAGCGGGCTCGGAGGGCTGACCAAAAATCCATATAAGCTCGATCGCAATACCTGTGGCTCAAGTGCAGGGTCAGGTGCTGCCGCCGCAGCAAGCC
>CAZFWJ010000031.1:0-38430 GCA_964522505.1 uncultured Saprospiraceae bacterium | reverse complement strand
TCAGCTTCCAGTTAATCTTATCAATAGTCGGACTAATATTCCTTACGACTTCAAATTCACATTGATAGGCCTGACCCATCTCCTTAGCAATCATCGAATTGACTGTGTATCTCCCATCAGTAGCAGGAATACATCGCTTGGCAATCCACTTCCAAATACCTCTTTTTAGAGCTTTCCCATTTAGCTCTGGCACCTCTTCAAACCATTCATGACAATCGAGGTATAGCTGGAAATCTCGAAATCGTTTAAGCGTACGTCCAATCAATATGGTATCGAGGTCATTGCAAGTGATATGATCAGCATTAAAATTTCGGATGATTAACCAGGTGGTACGCAGATAAAATTCCAAATAAAACAGTGGTCCGCCATTAAACCAGCACTGAATACGATGTTGATCAAATACTGAATCACCAAGAGGTACAGAACCATTCAACTCCCTACCGATAAGGAGTACTGACCGATGATGATCTGTGATCGCATTAATGATCCGCTTTACTCGGCGCTCATTGGTTAGATCATTAGTCACTATGAATATGTGATCATAGTGTTCCATCGGCGAGCGCACTCTTTATATCTAAACTGATAATTCCTTCTGATGACATGGATTGGAGCTGTTGGAGTACCGTGTGATTCTTTTCTTCTATGGCTTGAACCAATGTCTGCTCCAATTCAGCTGGTGTCATTCGTTCGATATCTTGATTTGATATAGTCATAAGATTAACACTCAAACAATGATTACAGAGACTGCATTTGTCAGGGTGATCCTCATTAAAGTATTTCAAAAGATACTCATTCAAACAAGCCTCGCAATTGATATATCTTAGCATCGCATTCATTCTATCCTCTTTGATTTGCTTTAGCTTGGTGTATCTGTTTGCTTTATAGCTGAAGTCCTTTCGATTCAGTCGGCCTTCAGTGAATGTGATAACTAGGCCTTGATCTAAGCGATGATAGTTTATGAGTCTTTTAGCCTTCAATTGATCTAAACCTGTGAGGATCAGATCTATATCTTTCTTCAAGCTGTTAGCCATGCTATCAACGCTTATTTTGTTCCACTCATCCGCATGGTCAGCGTAATGCCTCATTAAATAATCCAGTATAGCCCTGAGCGATTCGTCCAAGTTCGTTTCACGCAATACTCGAGGCGATACAGCATATTTTATGCTATGTATATCTCGTGGATTATCATCTATGGAGAGGCAATTCAATTTGCTTAACGCTTGCAATTGATTGAGTAGGATTCTACTTCCTATTCCGACTGACTGAGCCAGAGCAACAAGCTTGAGAGACCTTCTCATTCCTTCTCCTTCGTTAATCAGGTTATCAAAGTATCTGTGCACCTTGGAGTAGGTCGAATACAGATTGTCAAAAGATGGAAACTCAGATCTAACTCGCGATTGGTGATATCTGAGATCAGAATCATCATATAATAGTGATGCACTACTCATTGCCCCATTTCGACCTGCTCTTCCTATTTCTTGATAATACTCTTCGAGCGAAGGAGGAATATCGTAATGTATGATCTGAGCGATATCAGGAATGTCGATACCCATACCAAAGGCGTTAGTTGATGCGACAACCTGAATTTCTCCTTTTAAGAATTGATCTTGAATAGCCGTCTTATCTGAAAAAGATAAACCAGCATGATAGTGTGCCGCACTAATACCATGTGACTTCAAGAATGTAGCGATCATCTCTACATTTCTCCGGCTGCGGGTATAGGTGATGGTTTTGGCTGAAACCTTTCTGACCTGTTTCAAGATGTCGTTCATCTTATCCTTACTCCTCCTTACAGCTAACTTAATGTTGTCTCGTAAAAAGCTGTCCTGAACTATAGCAGTTTGAGGTATTGTGAGCTGCGTACAAATCTCTGTAATTGTATGTTCATTTGCCGTACCTGTTAAGGCGATGATCCGATTGGGTTTATTGATGTCAATGAACTCCTTTATCAATTGATAAGCAGGACGGAAGTCATGTCCCCATTGAGAGATACAATGGGCCTCATCTACGGCCAGCATTGATATCTGATACTGACTCAATCTTTTTAAGAAGCTATCGGACCTCAAGCGTTCGGGCGAGACATATAATAATTTGGTTTGATCATAATTTACATTGGATAATAACCTATCAATGTCATTGTTTCTGAGTCCAGAGTGAATGGCCTTGGCGACAATCCCTCGCTTCTTAAGAGCGTTAACCTGATCCTCCATTAGCGCAATCAGAGGGGAAATAACAAGTGTTATTCCATCTAATTGTAGCGCTGGAAGTTGATAACATAAGGACTTGCCACCACCTGTAGGTAGTAATGCTAATACCTTGTTTTCATTACTTAATGCCGCAATTACTTCTTCTTGCTTGGGGCGCAAAGAACTATAGTTCCAATGTTGTTTTAAATCGGCTACTGCCTTGTTAATTGATATAGACCCCAAGCTTTATTCGGTTTTAGCTACTTTTGGACGCTTGTAAATTAATGTTAATGTGAGCTAAAGTGCAACATAGTTTTATTCTCAACGATTATATAAGGTAGATTCAAAGATTATCAAGTGGTTAAAGAAGTATTCGTTTTTTCAATTTCAGTTATTGCATACCTATTATTATCAACTAGTCTGATTGCTCAGAGTAGTAATTGGTACCATGGTTCAGTCACGGCAGATACGCCGTATAATATCGGTACTGATGATCTCTACTCAACTATTATTAAAGACAAGAAAGGTGCATCTGTGGTAGTTGCAGTAATTGACTCAGGCGTAGATATTGAACATGTTGATCTTGTCAACAAGATCTGGATCAATACAGATGAAATACCGGATAATGGTATTGACGACGATAACAATGGTTACATCGATGATGTCAACGGATGGAATTTCATCGGCGGCAAAGATGGTAGTCAAGTTGATGCGGACACTTATGAGATGACTCGAGCATATGCTAAGCTGCAGAAGAAATATGGTGATCGTGATCCTCAAGGCCTCAGCGGAGAAGATTTAGAAGAGTACAATCAGTACAATGAATGGGGGCGAAAAATTGAAAAAGAAGTTGCTTCTGGCAAATCGCGCTATGATGAGTATAATAATGCAATCGTCTTCTATGAAGACATCATTGATTATCTACATGAATTTACTGGAGCAGGAGGGCTTACACCAGCCTTAATCGATTCTCTTAAGAATGGGACATCTCGTGAAGAACAAGTTTCTACGAATGTAATTCAAGCAGTAAAAGAAGACATAGGTCGGACACCTACTTTAGCGGATGTGCAAAGTCTTCTCTTACCACCAGACTTATATGATGCCCTAAATTATTTTGGCAATAAGTTTAAATATAACTACAATGTAGACTTCGATCCACGTGATATTGTTGGTGATAACTATTACAATTTTGATGATAGAAGCTATGGGAATAATCTTGTAGAAGGTCCCGATGCTACACACGGCACACACGTATCAGGTATCATTGCCGCAGAACGCAATAATGACTTGGGTATCAATGGTGTGTCAGCAGATGCCCGAATTATGGTTTTAAGGGCAGTACCTGATGGTGATGAGCGAGATAAAGATGTAGCGAACGCTATACGATATGCCGTGGATAATGGTGCTCAGGTTATCAATATGAGTTTTGGTAAAGGATTATCACCTGAGAAGAGCTATGTTGATGATGCCGTTAGATATGCAGAGAAAAATGATGTTCTCTTAGTACATGCCGCAGGTAACTCTTCTGAAAATATCGATGTAGCAGATAACTTCCCCAATGACACTTATGAAAAAGCGAAAGGCTTTCTATTTTGGAAAAAGAAAAAGCCCAAGGCTTGGATTTCGGTTGGCGCGATCACTAACTCTAACGACGAAAATATAGTTGCAACATTTTCTAATTATGGAGATGCAGACGTAGACTTGTTCGCTCCTGGGCAAAATATCAACTCCACGACACCTGATGACACTTATCAGATACAGCAAGGTACGAGTATGGCAGCGCCCGTTGTTGCAGGAGTAGCGGCCATATTGCGGTCATACTACCCTAAACTGACGGCGGTACAGGTAAAAGAAATTTTGTTGTCTACAACTACTCCATTAAATGCTATGGTCAAGCAACCTGGAAGCGAAGACTTAGTAAATTTCAGTGAGTTGTCAGTATCAGACGGAATAGTCAATGCGAAGGCTGCATTCATCAAAGCCTCTCAGACTAAAGGCAAAAAAAAAGTTAAACTGTCTAAGCCAAGTGCTTAGTGAAACACAACTTCTTTGATCAGTTGAGTGCCTAAGTGTTCATTGATTAAGTCGATGATCTTAGCTTTACTATTGAAGAGTTCATTCTTCAGTGCTGCTGAGTTTATGGTGAGATGAAAGGTGTTTCCTTTGATCGCGGCTTTAGTAGTTCTGCTCACAATGCTTTGAGGCATGCGCTCATTCCAAAACTGCTCCACCTTATGACTTTGATAGCCCTGACTAAGAGAAGAATCATTGACTAAGTTTTTTAAGACGTCTTTGATATGTAAGTCCATGATTCTATTGTTTTAGGATTTCTCCGTTTTGTATTTGATAGGCGCTAAATGGGATCTCAAATTTAGTCAACAATGCGGAAGTGCGCTCAAGTTCCGTATCAGAAAGGAACACTTGGTCAAATGTATCGTCTTTTAAAAATCGAGTGAGCAGCTCAAGTCGCTTAGCATCTAATTTTTCGAAGTAATCATCCAACATCAGAATAGGTTTCTCAGAGAGATGATCTCTCAGATACATATACTCCCCGATTCTCAAGGCGTAAACAAATGACTTAATCTGACCTTGAGAACCTATTTTCTTGAGTGGTTGATTGTTTATAGTGAATTCGAAATCATCTTTGTGAATACCGATTTGAATACGCTTACTCCTAATCTCATCAGACTGTACATCCTTAAACCGTTGTTCTATATCCGGAGATTGGAATTGACTTTGATACTTAATATCGACTTCTTCAGCACCATCTGATATCTGACTATAAGTATCTCTTACATAGTCTCTGTATTGCGCGATCAATGAATTGCGACTATGACTGATTGACTGTCCAAGTTTGATCAATTGATCATTATAATGATCCATAAGATCGAAGTCGATAGCACCTGGAGCCTTAAGAAGGGCATTCTTCTGAGCTAACACCCTATTGTGCGTAATTAGATCAGAGAGATAAAGGCGATGAGACATGCAGATCATACGATTGACAAAATCTCTGCGCTCCTTACTGCCCTGCTTAACAATCTTAATATCGTCTGGAGCCACTAATACTATAGGGATTTTACCAATGAGATCAGAGGCAGTCTTGAGTTTTTTACCTTGGAGTTCAATCGTCTTCTTATCATTTTGTGCTTTCTTCACGCATACTGTAATAGTAGATTTCTTATTCTTAAAGACCCCTTGAGTTCGATAGAAACCTTGATTATTCCTTGTAATGAACCGATCGCCACTGGTAAAATAGCTCTTGGAAATGGACAAAAAGTAAATTGCATCAAGCAAGTTTGTCTTACCACTGCCGTTCAATCCATAAAATAAATTTACCTTATTATCAAACTGCAGACTGAGTTCGTTATAGTTTTTGAAATTATGTAGTGATAGGCGTTCTATTTTCATTCGTCTACTCAGGTCTGAATGCTACTTTGAAACGATTCTTTCTTTAATTATAAAATCCATTGTCGCACTAGAGTTATAGCTTAATATAATCCTTATTTTTGCGCTTCAACTAATTCTTTTATGGCAGTAGCAACTAAGACAGCGACAAGAAAGAAAACATCTTCGAAAAAGTCAAAGAATAAATATAGCAAAGCGACCTATCTCAGTTGGTATGAGATCATGTTAAGAGTTAGACGATTCGAGGAGAGAGCATTGATGGCTTATTCACAGCAGAAAATTAGAGGGTTTTGTCACGTATATATTGGACAAGAAGCCATAACTGCAGGTTTGGTATCTGCCCTTAGACCTGAGGATAAGGTTGTTACGGCATATCGTCAACATGGGATCGCATTATCAAGAGGACTTACTTCTAAGTCTTGTATGGCAGAGTTATATGGGCGTGCAGAGGGATGCGTAGGTGGTAAGGGCGGAAGTATGCACTTCTTCTCTAAGGAATTGAATTACTTTGGTGGTAATGGTATCGTAGGAGCACAGATTCCCATTGGTACAGGCATTGGTTTCGCAGAGAAATATAGGGGTACTGATAATGTTGCTGTATGTATGTTTGGAGATGGCGCATCGAGACAGGGTGCTTTGTATGAGTCGTTCAATATGGCGATGAGTTGGAATTTACCTGTGCTGTACATCTGTGAGAACAACGGTTATGCGATGGGTACATCCGTTAAGCGTACAAGTAATGTAACAGAGATCCACCAGGTGGGTGATGCATTTAATATGCCGAATAAAGCTGTTGATGGTATGTCTCCAGAGAGTGTTCATGATGCCCTTGCAGAAGCTGTAGCACATATCAGAGCTGGAAAAGGACCTTATTTTTTAGAAATAAAAACATACCGATATAGAGGACATTCCGTATCTGATCCTGCCAAGTATCGGACAAAAGAGGAATTAGCACATTATAAAGATTTGGATCCAATCTCTGTAACTGAAAAAACAATTCTAAGCAATAAGATTGCCACTCAGAAGGAAATTGATGCTATAAAAACTAAAATTAAGGCGGAAATAGCGGAAGCTGCAGAGTTTGCTGAAAACTCTCCACTACCTGATCCGCAAGATTTATATACTGATAATTACGTCCAAGAAGATTATCCATATATAAGAGATTAAGATTATTAATAATGTATGCTTGTCATCGGTAAGCAGAATTGTCTATTTTTGCGCAAATTTTTAGAACATGTCACGTAGACGTAATGCTGGCGACGGCGGAGGAGAATTCATTGAAGTTGTTTCAAGTGAAGGAGGAATACCATCCAATAATAGTGGTAGTGGAAATTTTTTCGAAGACAATCAGATGATGATTATAGGAGCCGCCGCTCTTATTGGATTGATCGTCTGTGCATACTTCGCCTATAAATTCTTGTACAAGGCTCCTCGAGAAAAAGAGGCTACTGAGCAAATCTATAAAGCAGAACAACAATTTCTCAAAGATTCGTTTGCGCTCGCTCTTGAAGCTCCAGGTGGAGGTTATGATGGTTTTCTGGATATTATCGAGAACTACGGTGGTACGAAGACTGGCAATATTGCTAAGTATTATGCTGGTATATCATATTTGAATCTCGGAAGATTTGAAGATGCCATCTCCTATCTCAATTCATACAACGAGTCAGGAAATGTTACTTCAATAACTAAATATGGCGCCCTAGGTGATGCATATAGTGAATTAGGCGACTTCAATAAAGCAATGAGCTCATATAATAAGGCAACATCTAAAGATGTCGGAGTCTTGACGCCTTACTACCTCCATAAGCTGGGAATCCTATCTTATAGAGAAGGTGACAATGATCAAGCTGCCAAAGCATTTAATAGATTAAAGTCAGAATTCCCATCAGCTCCAGAGGCAGAAGATGCCGCTAAGTATCTCGGAATGCTGAACTAACATCAGGATGGCTAATCCTACAGATAATATCTATAGCCTCGACGGCTGCAGCATAGAGCATATAGAAGATCTAAGGATAACCCTTATTAATACTGAATGGAATCCAGATATCATCTCTATCCTTACAGCGTCTTGTGAGGCTACCCTACTGTCACTTGGAGTTTCTGAAGATCATATGGAAATCGTTACAGTTCCAGGATCATTCGAATTACCTCTTGGAGCTAAGTATGTCATAGGTTCGACTAATCGCCCTGATGCAGTAATCTGCCTAGGTTGTGTCATTCAAGGTGAGACTAAGCACGATGATTATATAAACAATAGCATCTCCAAGTCAATCTCACAACTGAGCTTAATGTCAAACACACCAGTCATATTTGGTGTGTTAACTACTAATACTGAAGCTCAAGCCATTGCTCGAGCTGATGGTAGTAAGGGTGATAAGGGCAAAGAATCTGCCTATGCGGCCCTTAAGATGATTGGCTTAAAGCAGAAATGTCAGAACACCAAGTCCAAAATTAGTTTCTAAGAGTTATACGCTGAAAGACAGGCGCTCCCCTGGAGTTTGATTTAATATTCGACCGGATTTATACTTCTCAATGCCATTAACATAAACTCGCAGCACGGCACCTTTAAAGCGATATCCTTCGAGCGGTGACCACTGGCATTTATAGAACAAGTCTTCTTTTTTGATAGTGTGCTCTTTATGTGGATCTACAATAACAATATCTGCCTTAGCACCTTCGTCGAGATAGCCACGATCCTTTACTCTGAATAGAATGGCAGGGTTATGACACATCTTCTCTACTATTCGCTCTTTGGTGATCATCCCACGGTGGTAGAAATCCATCATGATTAACAAAGTATGCTGAATCAATGGCAAGCCGCTAGGTGCATTTAGGTATGATCGATTTTTCTCAGATGGCAGATGTGGTGCGTGATCTGTTGCGATTACATCTATGCGATCATCTAACATGGCCTGAAATATAGCTTCTTGATCACTTTGATCTTTTATTGCTGGATTACATTTTATCTTGTTTCCAAGCTTTTTATAGTCCTCTGCATTGAAGAACATATGATGCACACAGGCCTCAGAAGTGATCTTCTTATTGATCAAGTCAATGCTATTATCAAACAAGTCTAATTCCTCCTTAGTGCTAATATGTAGGATGTGTAGTCTGGTTCCATGTTTCTTGGCTAGGGCAGTAGCTTTAGAAGAGGATATATAACATCCTTCACGAGATCGTATTACCGGGTGATCAAGCGCTGTCAATTCTCTTCCTAGTGCCTTGTGCTCTTCAAGATTGTGCTTAATCGTTTCTTCGTCCTCACAATGGGTTGCTATGAGCATTTGGCATTGATCAAATACCTCGTCGAGTGCTCTCTCATTATCAACCAGCATATTGCCAGTACTACTACCCATAAAGATCTTCACGCCACAGACTTGCTCAGGATCTGTTTTCAGAACTTCTTTGAGGTTGTCATTCGTGACACCCATATAGAATGAATAATTTGTGATCGAAGACGCTGAAGCAGCGACGTATTTTTCAGCAAGCTTCGATTGTGTCACTGCTGGTGGCTTGGTATTAGGCATTTCCATATAAGAGGTAACTCCTCCCGCAAGCGCGGCTCTCGACTCTGTGTATAGGTTGGCTTTATGTGTTAGTCCTGGCTGCCTGAAGTGGACTTGGTCATCGATTATTCCAGGCATCACCCATTTGTCACTTGCGTCAATTACTTTGGCGCTGTCATCAGAAATGTCATTGCCAACTCTAATGATTCGATCATTTTCTATAAGCAGATCTTTGATAGCTGACTCACCCCTATTTATCACCAATCCATTCTTAATTAATACTTTCGCCATTACTATTATTATATAGTGGCAAGATAAGCTTATGGACATTAAAATTGGAATATTAGGCGGAGGGCAATTAGGTAAGATGTTAATTCAAGCTGGTAGTAGATTAGGCTTAGACATCACATTAATGGATAGTAGCAAGAAGAGTCCCGGTGGATTAGTATGTCCAACATTTGTTACTGGGGATATCACTGATCTGGATGACGTGAAGAAGTTTGGCCGTCAGTATGATGTCGTAAGTATAGAAATAGAACGGGTAAATACTGAAGCACTAACAGCTCTTGAGCAGTCATCTATCCGAGTATATCCACAACCTCACATCATCTCTCTGATCCAGGATAAAGGACTACAGAAGCAATTTTATGATGATCGTGAGTTTGGATCGAGTAGATTTAAAAACTATGATCACATCGATACGCTTCTCTCCGATATAAAGGAAGGCATTTGGGACTACCCTTTTATACAGAAAGCTCGGACAGGAGGATACGACGGACGAGGAGTACAACTAATATCCTCTCAAGAAGAACTACTCGAAAATGGCTTTAAAACCAATTTTCTCATAGAGGAGAAAATTGATATAGCTAAGGAAATTGCCATTATCAGTTGCAGAAGTACTTCTGGTGAAATCGTCACCTATGATCCTGTCGAAATGGTATTCGACCAGGAGCAAAATATATTGAGTTATCAACAGTGCCCCGCAGATATTACTGAGGATCAGTTGAATAGGGTAAAATCACTTGCTCACAGGCTCACTGAGCAACTCGGAATTGTTGGATTGTTGGCCATCGAATTATTTCTTACTAATGATGGGGGTATCTTGATCAACGAAGTAGCGCCAAGACCTCATAACAGTGGACATCATACGATTGAATCAACAGTATGCTCTCAGTACGAAAATCATCTGAGAGCAATACTTGGACTACCTCTAGGAAGCACAGAATTGGCACATCAATCTATTCTCTTAAATATTCTTGGAGAACCGGGTGAAAAGGGTCCCGTAGTTTATGAAGGCCTGTCAGAGACGCTATCGATCTCAGGAGTCTATCCTCATATCTATGGTAAGACCGACACTAAACCTTATCGCAAAATGGGGCATGTAACGATAGTCGGTGATAATATGCCAGACATAATTGCTAAATATGAACGTGTCAAAAGTATCTTGCACGCCAAAGCAAAGAAATAGCAAGTATGGTTAGTATTATAATGGGCTCAACATCTGATATGCCAGTGATGTCTAAGGCTGCAGAGGTACTTGATCAACTGAATATCACTTATGAAGTTACCGTGGTTTCTGCGCATCGCACTCCCCATCGAATGGTCGAGTTTGCCACTGAGGCTGAAGGCCGAGGTGTAAAAGTTATTGTCGCTGGCGCAGGTGGAGCAGCTCATCTACCAGGCATGGTGAGCTCATTGACGCACCTGCCAGTAATAGGCGTGCCTATTAAATCTCGTAATTCCATAGATGGCTGGGATAGTGTCCTGAGTATTTTACAAATGCCAGGAGGGATACCTGTAGCAACTGTTGCTCTGGATGGTGCCAAGAATGCTGGTATACTGGCTGCTGAAATCTTAGCCCTCAACGATACTAAGGTTAGAAAGAACCTGATCTCCATGCGAAAAAAGCAAACTGAGAAGGTCCTCAATGATGAAAAGCAGTTAGAACAACAGAAAGAGGTTTAGTTCTTTCAAAGAAACGCTCTGTTTAGCCTTAAAAAAAACAGGCAAGCCATAATGACCTGCCTGATACACAATATTAAGAATGATTCTTTTCGCTTAGTTACGAGGGACTAGGGCAAATTCTACCCTTCTATTTAAGGTTCGCCCTGAGACTGTTTGGTTAGTAGCAATTGGTCTTGACTCGCCGTAACCGGCATAAGACATTCTACTTGCCTCTACTCCAGAACTAATTAAGAAGTTATAACAGGCTCGAGCTCTTGTTTCTGATAATCTTTGATTAGTTGCCGCATCGCCTTGTCCATCAGTATGACCTTCGATCGAAAGGTTGAAATCTGGATATCTATTCATGATTTCAGCGATCTGAGTCAGATATACGAATGACTCTGATTTAATCTCAGCTCGTGCTGATTGGAACTGAACTGACCGCATAGCAATATCGAGAATACGTCTGTCACTGGCTGCCACGTTCGGGCATCCACCAGTATCTACTGGGCCTGCAGCAGTAGGACATTGATCACGGCTATCATCAATACCATCACCATCTGTGTCAGGACATCCTCCATATACCTCTAAACCTGGGCGTCGTGGGCAGTTATCCAAACGATCAACTACTCCATCACCATCTGTATCTACATCTACAGGAGTAGACACCGTAGGAGTTGTAGTTGTAGGAGTTGTAGTCGTTGGGGTAGTTGGAGTTGTCGTATTGGTAGTAGCAGATGGGCATCCATTATTACTAGCCGGACCTGGTACATTAGGGCATTGATCTATATTATTAGGGATACCATCTTTATCACTATCTGCATTATCATTTGGACAACCGTTGTTCAGGGCTGATCCCTTGATATTAGGACATTGATCAGTATTGTCAGGAACACCATCTTCATCAGAATCAGGGCATCCTAGTGTATTCTTTGATCCATAGACATTAGGGCATTTGTCAAGATTATCTGGAACACCATCACCGTCACCATCTAATTCTGGGCAACCTCCGTTAGTGGCTGGGCCCGCAACAGTCGGACAACGATCAAGATCATTAGGTATACCGTCGTCGTCTGTATCATCATTAGGACAACCTTTATTTTCCAGATTCCCTGCCAGATTAGGGCATTCATCATCATTATCACTCACGCCGTCCCCATCTGAATCTGGACATCCTTTCATTTCAAGGGTGCCAGCTTGGCTTGGACATAAGTCTTTATAGTTTGCAATACCATCTCCATCATCATCAGGACAGCCATCTAACTCTTCTAAACCTGGTTCCTGTGGGCATAAATCTAACTCATCTATAATGCCATCCATATCACTATCAAGCGCATCTTCGTTTGGATCTTCAGTAATCTCTTCAGTTTCTTCTTTTGGCGGATCCTTAGGTCCTAAGTACACTGTAAATCCTAATCCGTGATGTAGATTGTTTCTATTCTCTCCCAATGAGAACCTGTACTCGCTCTGCCAAGTGACAAATGCTCTCTCATGTACCTTGAAATTAAATCCAATACCAACAGGTATTTGAACGTTGCTCGAACCAAGAGGATTACTCTCATATACAAATCCCACTCCGCCTAAGGCATAAGGCTCAACCTTCGCTCCTGGACGTATAAAATTGTATCGTAGTGTTCCGTCAATAGATAACAATGCATTATGAAGATCTTCTAAGTTGTCAGGACTTTGAGCTACCGCAATTTTAAGTGGAACCGCCAAAGTTACATTTTCCGTCAGCCCCTTTAAAAAGCCAATCTCCATACCTGTATGGTAATCATTAAAAGCAGAAAATTCTCCTCCATTTTGAGAGACGTAGTCGAGCACAAGAGCTTTTACTGTAATGCCTATATCTCGGTTATTTGTCTGAGAATACGAATACTGAATAGTTAACAGACAAAACAGCACGGCAAGTAAGATATGTTTCTTCATTGTTAGAAGCGTCATTAATAATCAAATGTACGCATTCCTTGCCATATTAAAAATTATTATATATATACCTCATGCGATAGAGGGCATACCCTTACTTCTTTTCAAAGTATCCTGTAGATTTATTCTTTTTGACTGCTCCAGAATCGAAAAATCGACCGTTCATAACTATATATACTCCCGGGTCTAGAGCTTGAGCAAAGGCCAAAGCACTACCCATATTAAAAAATCCATCGGATGAAGTTCCAAAGGCATAAGGGATCATTGCTCCTGTCAAAACTATGGTTTTAGCTTCAGTTACATGTTGTGATAAATAGCGTGCTGTATCCGCCATCGTATCTGTACCGTGAGTGATCACTATGTTGTCATGATCGCAGCGATTGCATTGAAATGCTATAAGTTCTCTTTCTTCTGGTCCCATGTCAAGACTGTCGATCATCATCAAGGTCTTTATATCGAGGGGTATCGTACATCTACCCCGCTCCATCATGTCCATGAGATGTGTATCCTTGAAATATAACTCTCCTGTGATGAAATCATAGTCCTTATCAAAGGTCCCACCAGTCACATATATCTGTACTTTTTCTTCTGATCGCATAAACCATAATTATGTCACTCAAAACTATCATAATAATTATGTCCAGATAACAATTAAATGTTCTTAGTATATCTACTTTTGTGCATTAAATTATATCATCATATGTCGAATTCAGCAATACTTTCAGATTACGTACTTAACCTGCAAGAATCTGCTACCCTTAAGATGTCACAGATGGCACGAGATCTCAAGGCAAAAGGTAAGAACGTCATCAGTTTATCTATTGGGGAACCTGACTTTGACACACCTACTTTCGTCAATGACGCGGCTAAACAAGCTTTGGATGACGGATATACTCATTACACTCCTGTACCAGGCTTAGTTGAGTATCGCCAAGCCATAGTTGAGAAATTGAAGCGAGACAATGATTTGAGCTATGACGTGAGTAACATAGTAGTGAGCAATGGCGCAAAACAGAGTATATCCAATCTTTGTCAAGCACTACTCAACGATGGTGATGAGGTCGTTATCTTTACGCCATACTGGGTCTCCTACTACGAGATAGTTAAGCTAGCCGGTGGAAAGCCAGTCTGCATCGCTGCAACAGTAGAAAATGACTATAAGGTATCGGCTGAACAGGTTAAAAATGCCATCTCTAATAAAACCAAGTTCATCCTGTTCTCTTCACCTTGTAACCCAACGGGATCCGTTTACACAAAGGCTGAGCTTAAAGCTATAGCAAACGTCGTCAGTGAACATAAGAACATACTGATTGTATCTGATGAGATCTACGAGTACATCGTATTTGATGGAGAGCATAACTCAATAGCGCACAACTCAAATGTTTTCGATCAGACCATCGTAGTCAATGGTATGTCTAAGGGGTATGCTATGACAGGTTGGCGATTAGGATATATCGCAGCTCCTCAATTTGTAGCTAAAGCCTGTGCTAAGATTCAAGGTCAAGTGACCTCGGGGGCCACAGCATTCGGTCAAAAAGCCGCAGCTACTGCATTACTGAGTGAGCCAACTGCACCTCATGCTATGAGGGATACTTTTCTTAAGAGAAGAGATATGATGCTCAGTGAGTTACGCAAAATTGAAGGCCTCAAGGTAAATACACCTCAAGGCGCATTCTACATATTCCCTGATTGCAGCGCATTCTACGGTAAAAGCTACAATGGCATTAAAATCGATAACTCATCTGATCTTGCTATAGCCATTCTTCAGGAGGTTCATGTTGCTTTAGTTGCAGGAGCTGCATTTGGTGCACCGAATTGCTTTAGGATATCATATGCTGCAAGTGATGAGACTCTGATGGAGGCATGTCGCAGGCTACAGAAGTTCTTTGGTGGTATGAGCTAGTTACTCTTAGAAGATTTTTTTGTTATTAATCTTGTTGAGTTTTTTCTGTTCATGAACTGCTATGAAGTCCCTTAGTAGAACCTGATCATATTGATGATCTCCAAATGAACGCCCATAGCCATCACCGTCGTCTCGCTGTCTGAGCGCCTCGTAGAGACTCACAGCACAAGCCACAGAGATATTGAGGCTCTTGACAAATCCATATTGTGGAATTAAGAAATTCTGATCCACATGGGCCATTGCTTCAGAGGTTATTCCTTGATGCTCATTTCCAAATAACAAGGCGCAAGACTGTGATAAGTTAATCTCGTAAAGGCTCTGAGATGTAGGTCCTATAGCCGTTCCATATATCGTTCCATACTTCTTCTTTACAGCTGTAAGACACTCTCCAACATCCTGATAATAATGAACTTTGATCCATTGATTAGAGCCCGAGGAACTAGTAACTCCAACTTCTAATCCCTTCTTGCTGAGTCTTTTATCCGTGAAGAGAATGTAAATTTCATTTATCCCGACAGAATCGCATGTTCGCAGCACTGCTCCAATGTTATGAGGATCATGTACATTCTCCAAGATGACTGTTAAGTCATGCTGGCGATTACTGATAACCTCTTTCATGCGCTCCTTGCGTCGTTCTAAGATGGTAATCGACACCCTTAATCTACATTCTTGAGTTGATAGTAGCCATCATCGAACTCAAAAATGTCCAAGTGGTCATTCATTAGATACAATAACTCGTCATCTGGATTCATGTAAGGTGTTACGGAGATACTCATCTGATCCAACGGTAGTTTTTCATCCTTGATATAATAATGGAAATACTTGCCATATTTCTTCAAACCATAGGCGACAAATTTGCCTACATCATATCCATAATAGGCATCATCATTTGGCAGGCTGCCGTATAAGGTATAATATCCTTTTCTAAAGGTTTGATAATCGATGGATCGCTTATCGTAAAAGCGATAATCGCAGATTTTGAGATCCAAGTTATTGAGTATGTTTAGATCTATTCTATCACTCTTGATGGCTTGTGGCATGACATATACATGAGGCTTTCTGTCTTCCTTCTCTGCATTAATTTTGCGTAAGGTTTGATAGATTAGTTCGTCATGATTTGTCTTGTTGTAATGTGGTATGATGAATGCCTCAACGTCTTCCTCAAATGCGGTTTTAAAAACTAGAGAATCACCGAATAGTAGAGAGTCCATAGATACTGGGTACTCAGTTAAAGCCTCAGAGATAGGAAGACCACTATTCTCTTCATTCAATCGTTGGATAAAACGAATCATCCCCTTATCACTTCCATCTTCATTAGTGATGAGTCTGATCTTAGCTCTGTCATAATTCTTGGTGGCATCTTGTATGATTCTAGTCCAATATTCACTGAGGTTTGGGGTAAGTTGTAAATAGAACAAATTGTCCTTAGTAGTTCTTGTGGAAGCCGCCCATGGCGAGATCACCGGTATTCTATTTTCACGACCAAATTCGGCCACCAACGGCACTGTTTTTCTGCTTGAAAAAGGCCCTATTATGATATCCGTATCTGAATCTAACTTGTTTAATGCAATCCTTACATCGTTTTCTTTTTGATTAGTATGATAGGTAGTGGTATGAATCCAATCCTCTCCTTCTATTGCCATCATATATCCGGCATAGAAATGAGCAAACACCTGATTGTAGGGACTCATATCTTCTAAAGTATTCCCTGAGAATCTAAACGGTAGCATGAGTGCTACTTTATAATTCTCCTTGAATTCTTCTTGGAAAGGCAGCACTTCAGCCGTCGCCAAATCAGCCGAAATTGGTGGAACTTCTTTCTCATCGGTAATCGTCCATTTGATAGTATCAACTGCTATGGACTCTGGCTTAGTTTCAGATAGCTTTTCAGAGTTTCTGGGGTCTAATACAACAGGATTAGATCCTGTACTACTACGTGTAGAAGAACATCCGATTAATAATAATATGAGCGCAATAGCGATCAGGATATTATTCCCATTCAATCGTTGCTGGAGGTTTAGAGCTGATATCATAGACTACTCGGTTTATTCCTTTGACAGAATTAATGATTTCATTGGATATTAATGCTAATAACTCATATGGGATATGTGTCCAGTCTGCTGTCATCCCATCCACGGAATGCACTGCTCGGAGCGCCACAGTATACTCATAAGTACGCTCATCTCCCATCACGCCGACAGATTTAACAGGGAGGAGGATAGCTCCAGCCTGCCATATTTTATCATACCATCCATGTTCTTTAAGCAGATTGATATAGATGTGATCGGCTTCTTGACACAGCCTGATACGTTCAGGTGACAATTCTCCTAAAACTCTAATAGCTAATCCAGGTCCCGGAAATGGATGACGCTGAACAAATTCATCTGGTAATCCCAGAGTACGCCCTACTCTGCGTACCTCGTCCTTAAACAACATCCTCAGAGGCTCCAACAAAGACAAGTCAAGATAATCTGGTAAGCCTCCTACATTATGATGCGACTTGATCGTAGCTGATGGCCCATTCACACTGACAGATTCTATTACGTCCGGATATATGGTGCCTTGTGCTAACCACTTTATTTCCTTAAGCTTATCTGCTTCTCTGAGGAAAACATCTACAAATGTCTTTCCGATAATCTTCCTTTTTTTCTCAGGGTCTGATATCCCGTTAAGCGCAGTTAAAAACTCTTCGGAAGCATCTATACCCTTGACATTGAGGCCAAGAGATTTATAGCCTGCTAATACTTCATCAAACTCATTTTTTCTTAATAGTCCATTATTGATAAAGAATGATGTTAGCTGATTTCCTATAGCCTTATTAATTAACAGTGCTGCTACTGTCGAATCGACTCCTCCTGAAATTCCTAATAATACATGATCGCTGCCGACTTTTGACTTGATATCACCTACTGTCCGATCTACATATGAACTTGGACTCCAATTAGGGGTAACATGACAGATTTCAATTAAGAAGTTAGATAGAATGGTTAGTCCATCTGAACTGTGAGTTACTTCTGGGTGAAATTGGATACCGTAGATTTCATTTTTCTTTCCGGGTAGTCGATAAGCAGCTATAGGGATACTTGCTGTATGAGCTATTATCTCAAAGTCATGTGGCAAACTTAGAATAGTATCGGCATGTGACATCCACACTTGCGAGTTATCATCAACCTTAGACCACAAGCGATCCTGCACCATTGAGATATTGGCTCGGCCGTATTCTCTCTTTTTAGATTTAGAAACACTACCTCCATAGTAATCTGCTATATATTGTGCACCATAACATACGCCGAGAACAGGCGCTATTTCTGCTACTTCGTCAATATTGATATCAAGACGATCATCTTGATTAACAGAGCATGGACTTCCAGATAGTATAATTGCTTTAGCGTCTGATATCTCTGCTATATCTTTATTATAGGGATATATTTCACAGAAGATATTAAGCTCTCTTACTCTACGCGCTATGAGTTGCGTGTACTGCGAACCAAAGTCAAGTATTACAACTTTGTGTTGAGCTGTTGCAGCACCCATTATGATTCTGAATTTCTATCAACCTTGTTCAGACTTCCAGATTCTTCAAGCTCTTTCATCAGCTTATCCAAGACACCGTTGATGAACTCTTTACTTTTAGCTGTACTATAGTTCTTGGCTATTTCGACATACTCGTTAATAGTGACTTTGGTAGGAATTGTACTAAATCCTACCATCTCACAGAGAGCCATCTTCATTAGGATCATATCAATGACAGCAATGCGATCTGAGTCCCAGTTTTTCAAGGTCGGTTCTATCTGAGCTAATAATGACGCATCGTCCTCCAGAGTCTTAGAGAATAAATTAAAACCGAAATCCTTTACTGTTTCGTCCGGAGATTTGTATTGATAGAAGAAGTCCGATTGCTCCTGAGGTAATGCCTTAAGCGTCTTTTTAACTGCACCTACGACCACAGACTTATCGTCTATCCAAGTGCCATAATACCCTTCCATTATCTCATTAAAGAGTTCATTTTGACGACAAAAGCGATATAATTCTAAAAGCATTTCGAGATGATCATCATCGGAACTTTCTTTTGTGATATAGTCTATATATGCTTGAGTCTTAGCAAACTCGTTATACATAGAGTCATAATAATCACTTTGAATAAGCTGTTCAATCTCTAAGGGGCCTAATGCTTTTTTAAATTCTGAATTCTTTTCAAGATTCTGAATCAATTCATTACTAAAGATCTTAGCCTTAAATATCTTATCGAGATCGTTCGGTAGGTGTTTCTTCTTACGATTTTCTGAATCTTTCTGAGCGATACGAGAAATATTCAATATCACCGCTAGATTGAGTAGATACAGATTAAATGTATCATCAATTGACTTCCAAAATCTTTCCTTCGCCTCATCAGGCGAGAGCTCCTGATCTCTGTTCACCGCAAAGAGCAATTGCATGGCTTTTATGCGTACGCTTCTTCTACTTAACATTTATATCTTTAAAAAATGTAATATTCAACAAATGTATAATATTACTGATACTTATTGGTCGATGTAGCTAGCTTTTACATTATCCCAACTAGGTAATTTTTTATAGTGCCATTTATTCAAGATCGTCCCTTGATCAATAAGTACAATTCCCGGATTGGATCTGACTATTGTTTTTAGCAAAATATCATCTGCTAATCCATAAGATATATCGAGATCAAGGTCTTCCTTAAAGTCTAAAACTTGATCTTCACTTGCTCCGCCAATGGCCATAATCACCTCTACACCATCCGCTTTGGCCGCATCTACAAACGGTTTTACGATATCTCGATATCTCTTAGCATAGTCCTCCTTCCAAACATTGTCAGAATAGCTCACTGTACGCTCAGATATGGATTCCACATTTCTCTTTATTTCATAATCACTGAGGCCATTCACTCGCAGCGTATCATATGAGTAGATTGTGTCTTTCATAATCTTAGTGGCAGGCACTCCATCACCATACAACTTATAGGCAACGAGGAAAACAACAGGTTTTTCATTATTGAGGATATCATCATTGATTTGGTAGCCTTCCAAATCTGATATATCAAAATCAGACAATTTGGATTTCTCTATAGTCGGTTCAGATTTGATCTGTTCCAGTTCGAATGATTCCTTAGGATAGTTTTGGAACTCTTTGAGATACTGTGCGTATGGCAATTGAAGATATTCTCCCGTCTCTTTGTTGGTCAGCCCATAATGCGTTATCTGTACATTGGCTTGGGCCTCATCTTCAGCTTGTTTGGCCAAGTATATATTTCTATCCTTTTTGAAGGGTCTGAAATCGTTTTTTGGGATGTCCCAAACATAGTTGCTAAAACAATAGAAAGTAATTCCAACTATGGTTAACGCGACCAAAATGATACGCACCGTATTATTAAACAACTGATGCATTTGAGAAGGCTTAAAGAGAAAATAGAAGCCTGGGATTAACAAGAAGACGTCCTTGAGGAATGATGTCTTAGGCTTTAACTTGATAAAATCCCCAAAACACCCACAGTCCGTCACCTTCATATTGGTGTCCTTGTACGCTGCCCAATCCGAGAAATTGAAAAAATTCACACCGTCTGGAACGTAACCCGTTAAAAAGGTAAATCCTGTCAAGAAGGTGAAAAAAAGAACAAGAATTAGAAATGCCCAGGATGTAAACTTCGGTTTATGGCCCAATATGAGCAATAAGCCCAGTGCGATTTCAAAGACAATAACGAAGACCGAAAAAGCAACTACGTATTGTGCTAACAACGGAAATACAGGCGCAATAAACCCAAACCATGTAGGCTCAAAGGTCGCTTCAAATTCAGCAAAGTAATCTTGCATCTTATAGGCTGTACCAAGAGGATCAACTGCTTTTACCCAGCCTGAAAAGAGAAATAATGCTCCGACATAGTTCTGAGCGAAGCTCATGAGTATGTTTTTATGAGCTTTAAGAACAAATACGACCAATACTGTAAGCAAAACTGCCGCTAAAAGGACCCATGCTAAAAGTGTAAATAAAGTCATCTTATTTAAGTCTTTTCTTCAAGTTTAATGATTGCGAAGACGCTATAATTTATGATGTCGTGATAGTTGGCATCGATACCTTCTGATATGAGCGTTTTACCCTGGTTCTCTTCAATACTTATTATTCTATGCACCTTCATCAGAATGATATCGATAATACTCGATACCCTCATCATGCGCCACACCTCGCCATAATCATGATTTTTATCTGATAATAGCTTTCTAATATTGGCAATCTGCTCTTCATATAACCCCTTCAGCTGATCAGCGTTTAGATCTTTGTCCAAATCATCTTCAGATAATTGGATCAATGCCATGATGGAGTAATTAATCAGCCCATAGAATTCGAGATGTAGCGGGTCATTTACTTTTTGGACCCCTTTCTCATCGATGGATCTTATACGGCTTGCTTTGATTAATATCTGATCAGTGAGCGACGGCGCTCTGAGCACACGCCAAGACGTACCATAGTCTTTATTCTTCTTTAGAAAAACTTCGAGGCATGCATATAATATCCTGTCAAAGGAACTTAATGTTGTTTCCATAAGGCCTGTGAAAGCTGCAAATATACTACACCCGTATTCAATTAAATAAAATACTAATATATTGATGAATAGAGTTAAGATGTACGATGGATATAGATCATTATGATACGATTAACAGCCCGACAGAAGGGATCTATAAGGAGAAAGGTAGCAAGTTCATCAGCTATGCTTACCCATGTAGAAACATCGAAGAGCATAAGACTTCGATTGAATTATTAAAAGCTTTACATCCTAAATCAAGGCATATATGCTATGCCTATCGCATCGGTCTCACAGGAGAAGAATTTAGAATGAATGATGACGGTGAGCCGTCAGGAACTGCTGGCAGACCGATATATAATGAAATCTTGAGCTCTGGGTTATCCGATATCCTGGTGGCTGTAGTCAGATATTTTGGTGGCACTAAACTCGGTGCATCAGGATTAATACGAGCCTACAAGACAGCAGCTATTGATAGCTTAGCTGGGGTGTCACGTGTTACTAAGTATATATCAGAACAACGTGTCATAACTTATCCGATTGATATAATGGGAAGACTTTATGAAGCGCTCAAGTCCGAAGATGTTGACATTATAGAAAGTAGGTTCAAACCAAATCCTCATCTACTCATATCGTGTAGAAAATCTCAAATTGACACAAAGATGCTTGCGATAACAGCTAAGATTCATGGCTATGCTACTGATCAGATTAACAATGAGTTTAAATCGGATCTCATCACTATAAAACCTGCTGTATGATAGTTGGCATTACAGGAGGAATCGCTTCTGGCAAGACATACTGCGCTGGCATATTTGAGAGTTTGGGAGTGCCAATCTATTATTCAGATTCTCGAGCTAAGCAGATCATGATAGAAAACAAACAAGTCATAGATCAGATTATAACCTTATTTGGTGATGGGTCTTACTTGCGTGATGGCAACCTCAATCGTAAACACCTGTCTACTCAGATTTTCAACAATAAAGAACTGTTGAATAAGATGAATGCCATAGTTCATCCAGCTGTGGGAAATGATTTTTTTACTTGGGGGCAAATCCAATTGCAAGCAAGTCCTTATGTTATTCAAGAGAGTGCATTATCCGTTGAAACTGGATCATATAAAATGATGGACAAATTGATAGTTGTTGATGCTCCTAAGGAAGAACGAATACGCAGAGTAATGCATAGAGATGGAGTAACTAAAGATGATGTGCTTAAACGAATGAACAATCAATTGCCAAGTATTGAGAAAAGGAAGGTGGCAGACTACATCATCGATAACTATGAAGAATCCAACATAATCTCCAAAATACTAGCTATACATTTTGAGTTGCTTCGACTGGCCCATCAGCGGCAGGCTTCTTAACTTCATCAGGATACTCCACTCTGATATGATTTATATTTCGGAGCATCGTTTTAAATACTTCCACTGACTTCTGTAAATCCTCAAAACTGAGCATAGAATTCGACAACTGATCATTTTTAATTTTGTAGTCTACTATCTTCTCAACGAGCTCATCAATATCTTTTCCTGTCGGATTTTTGAGACTCTTACTCGCCGCTTCAAGGCTGTCTGCTATCATCAAGATAGACTCTTCCTTTGTTTTAGGGCGTGGACCTGGATATCTGAATAGGCTCTCATCAAATTCTTTATCTGGACTAGAACTGAGCTGATTCCTGTAGAAATACTCCACACGAGTATCGCCATGGTGAGATTTGATAATATCTATTATCGGCTTAGGAAGTCCAGCTTTTTGAGCCATCTTGACCCCTTCAGTACTGTGGGCAATGATCGCACGGGCACTTTCAAAGTTGTTCAGTTGATCATGTGGATTGATGCCACTTTGATTCTCGATGAAGATCATCGGGTTGTGCAATTTACCAATGTCATGATACAAAGCTCCGACTTTGATCAAAGTAGTATTTGCTCCAACTACATCGCCAGCAGCCTCTGCCAGGTTGGCCACTTGCATGCTATGTTGTAATGTACCCGGAGCGTTAATAGACAAGTCTTTAAGCAAGGGTTGATTGAGATCCGCAAGCTCAGACAATGTGATTAAATTTAAAAATCCAAATAGCTTAGCAATCAATGGAATAAATGGATACGCCAACAAGGTCAATACTCCACTGATCGTCAACCACCTAAATATTGACCAATCTATAGGTGCTTGTGGCTGATACTCAATCAGTATCAACCCAAGATATCCCACATAGTATGCACCTAAAATCGAAAATATTGAGATGAAAAATTTATTCCATGATCGGGTGTCTTCGATAACTAGGACAGCTACGATCCCAGCAAGGATCTGAAGGAATGTAAACTCATAGTCCAATACTGAGAGAAAGCTGGCTATAAGCACCACAACTATATGGGTGAACAAGGCGAGTCTATCTGAGAAGAAACTCTTCATCATGATTGGGATAATACAGAATGGTATCATATAAGTACTGAGATTCTGTATGCCATCTATGGAATAGACTAAGAAACTCATGGACAAAATCAATAGCATGATGAAGCCAATCTTCCGTGGGCTCTCAAATGTCTCGGGATAGTGTAACCATAGATATAGGACATAAACTCCAATGATTAAACACGTCAAGAGAATGAATCCTACAAACACAATATAGCGACTATACTTATCCTCTTTCTGATCTGTCATAAGTGCACTGATCGCATCATTTGCTCTACTATCTACAATACTACCTGTTCTAATTATTTCTTCTCCAGCAAAAATCTTTCGCTTGTATTGCATAACCTCTTCTATAGACTGATCAAGCTCTTGTTTGGAACTAGTAGTATTGAGTTCCGCCGTGACGATGTCATATAGGTCGTTGTCCGCTACAATGGTGGTCAGAGGCCTCATTGTTTCAACCAATGACTCTACGGTTATATAGTCTTCAGGGCGTATTTCGTTAGTACCAGAATTGGTAGTTAAGCGTAGTCTATTGTATAGTTTCTTATCGAGGGTCAGGTCATTTGACCTGATAATTTCCTTGTTTGTTATACCCGACAGATAGTTGTTTAGGCGAGAATAATCATTAGAACTAAGCAAATCTCGATTGCCCTGGAGGAGATTTTTCCATCGACTGTAGAACGCTTTTTTGTCATTAGACCGATAGAACAATGGCTTATAATCTATCTTAAGAGCTTCTTTTTCCGCTTTTAATTCCTCTTCAGTCTTCCAAACAAAATAATCCTTGTCCGCAACAATATTTTCATACTGCCAAGTGTCACCCGGCTGAAAGCTAAAATCGTATTGATCTTGCTTAGGGAACAGCAAACTAATTAGGAATATGGCAGCAACGATGATTGCAGGAACGATAAGTGCCTTGGGGCCTCTCCCAACCTTCTTTTCTTCTACTGTCATCACCGAACGCTAAATATTTTTAGACCAAGATACTTCATCGATCTGATCACAATGTGCGATATATCTAGAACATGTGAAAAAGTAATCCGACAGCCGATTTAAAAATCTGACGATTCGATCCATACTTTCAATATGATCTTCACAAGCTACAACTCTACGTTCTGCTCTACGGCATACTGTTCTGCATACATGAGCCAAAGCAATAGCTTTGGAGCCACTTGGTAAGATAAATGTGGTGAGTGGCTGAAGGCTATCCGTCATTTGATCTATCCAGGATTCCAAATTAGTTATATAATCCTCCTTGATAGTGGGATAATCCTCCATTTCGTAGCCATCCTTGGCTAATAATGATCCCATATTGAAGAGGTGATTTTGAATCAAGATCAGTTGATCAGATAATCCCTTTTCAAGGTTTTCTGAAGACAGCAAGCCAACAAATGCATTTAGCTCATCTACAGTGCCATAGGCTTCGAGTAAGATCTCGTCTTTAGAAACTCGTCGTCCACTAACCAAAGAGGTCGAACCTTTATCACCTGACTTCGTATATACCTTCAATGTTTCAAATATTAAGTTTAGCCCTACTGGAATAACTTGCTTAAAATGAAGATTGTTGTTTTAATTATTTGAGATTGTATTTATGTAATGGATCATTGGCTTTGATCACATTCTCATTGATCTCATCACTCTCCACTATACCATCACGTAATCTTATTATCCTCGAGGCGTGATCTGCTATATCTGGTTCATGTGTTACCAAGATTATCGTGTTGCCCATATCATGTATCCGTTCAAATATGCCCATGATCTCGATCGAGGTTTTGGTATCTAGGTTACCTGTGGGCTCATCGGCTAGAATAATCGCTGGATTATTAACTATCGCTCGTGCTATTGCTACACGTTGTCTCTGTCCTCCTGAGAGCTCATTAGGTTTGTGGTCCATACGATCACTCAACCCTACTTTAGTCAGAGCTTCTTCGGCCATCTCTTCACGCTTTCGTCGACTCTTGCCGTTGTATATTAGTGGCAATGCAACATTCTCCAATGATGTTAATCTTGGTAATAAGTTGAATGTTTGAAAGACAAAACCGATTTCAATATTTCTTATTTCAGCTAGCTCATCATCAACCATATTACTTACATCCTCGCCATTGAGAACATATCGCCCTGAGGATGGCGTGTCAAGGCAACCCAATAAATTCATCAATGTTGACTTGCCAGATCCTGATGGACCCATCAAGGCAACATATTCATTCTTATTGATAGAAATACTGACATTCTTAAGCGCTCTTACTTCCTCGCTACCCATGATATATGTCTTAGCCAGTTCGATGGTCTGGATTACACTGCTCATGACTTGGGCTTAAGAAATTTAGGTACAGCAATATAACCATCCTTATTGTTAGACACGTTAGTCAATGCTTGTTCCTGACTCAGCTCACCATCAATTTGATCTTCTCTCAGTCGATTGATAATATCTCTATTGATATGCCTCAGTGGCTCGACATTTTCGGTGTCAACTTCGTTCAATCGGTCAAACATATCAATGATAGATGACAGATCAGAGCTAATCTTGCTACGTTCCTGAGCGCTTAGCTTAAGCCTTGCAAGTTGTTCCAATTTCACTATTGTCGCTTCGTCAATTTTGGACATATATTATGTGTCTGTTCAATTGAATCTTATGCTCTCAAAACTACTCAATATCCTCGCTACATGTCTAGTTTATGATAGTTCAAATTTTATTTATGTTTACACAGCTTATGTCGGGGTTGTTAATACCCATAAACTTGTCCATGAATAATTACGATTGAAGAAGCTCAAACATATCGCTATCACTGGCAACATCGGCGCTGGTAAAACTACGCTGACTGCTAAACTGGCCAAACACTATAACTGGAATCCTCAATTTGAAGACGCCGAAGATAATCCGTATCTCAATGACTTCTATCATGATATGAGAAGATGGTCATTTAATCTTCAAATCTGTTTCCTCAATTCACGTTATGCACAGCTCATTAAAATTAAGGATGGCGATGAAACGATCGTACAGGATCGTACGATATATGAGGATGCATACATATTTGCTCCAAATCTGTACGAAATGGGCCTAATGGAACAACGAGATTTCAACAATTATTTTTCGCTATTCAAGTCCATGCTCAGTCAGATAGATCCACCTGATCTAACAATTTATCTTCAAGCCAGCATTCCTACTCTTGTATCGCATATACATGCTCGAGGTAGAGACTATGAAGGCAGTATGAGTTTAGATTATCTACGCAATTTGAATGATCGATACGAAAATTGGATTAAGAATTACGACGATGGCAACAAACTCATCGTTAATATTGATGATCTTGATCTCAAGAATAATCCTGAAGATTTCGCTGGAGTGCTCAACTTAATTGATTCTAATCTTTACGGGTTATTCGAATAAACATTAGCTTTCTTTTGAATTTAGATAACAGATATGTATCAAGATATTCTGAAGACTTGTCAATTAAATAAGGCTACTCTCGTGGCAGTGTCAAAGACTAAGTCTGTGGCTGCTATTCGTAAATTCTATGACCTTGGGCAACTAGACTTCGGGGAAAATCGAGTACAGGAGTTAGTCGAAAAACAAGAGCAACTACCTGATGATATTCGCTGGCATCAGATCGGTCATCTCCAAAAGAACAAGGTCAAATACATCGCTCCATTTATTCATCTTATCCACTCTATTGATAGTCTTGAGCTATTGAAGACAGTTGACAAAGAAGCTGCAAAAAACAATCGTCTAATTAATGTATTGCTACAAGTAAAAATTGCTCGGGAGGATAGTAAGTATGGACTTAATGAGGAACAAGCAGAAGAAATTATTAAAGCCTATTTAAATAGTGACTTTAATAATATTGCGATACAAGGCTTGATGGGTATGGCAACGTTTACCTCTAATCAGAAAATAGTGCAATCAGAATTCGTGCGCCTTCGATCTCATCGAGATCAATGGGCTGCTTCATACGATGTAGAACTTGGTATACTCAGTATGGGCATGTCAGGTGATTATGAGCTCGCTTTAGCCGAAGGTTCCACCATGGTAAGAGTAGGCAGCTTGATATTTGGAAGGACATAAAAAAAATGGCCCAAAAGACTCTGGGCCCCATGATTTAATACCGTATTAGCCCTGTAATTTTAAAAATATACTCCTGCAGCTAATGCAAAACTGCTTCCGCCACCTAAATAGATCTTAGGTTCGACATATAAATCTAAGGATTCTGTAATCGGACTAAGACCCTGAATACCAAGTGTTAACCCCGTATCTGTTGCACCCAAACCAAGAAATGAAGCTCTGAAGATATTAAGACCTGCGAAAGGTGTTAATTGAAAGCCTTCTACTTCTCCTAATTCTAGTCCTTTATAAAACAAATCAAGTTCAATGGCATAATCAGCAAGTTCATCAAAGAAAAATGTAAACTGACCTTGTGCCGCAAAATCTTCATCGATGTCATACATCGCACGTCCACCGACACCAAAAAATGAGCCATCAAAGGTAAAATTCGCTCCAGCACCGAACTTGAATTGAGAAAAACCATCAAGTGTACAGAAGAGAACAAAAACTGAAACTATTAGTAATCTAAGCATAAGAATTATTGTTTTGGTAATGTCCGCAAAGTAACATTTTTATTGCTCGTACCCCTCACCAATAATGGGGAATAATTATTGTTTAACTATTCGATAGCTCTCTACATTCGTATCATTGATAATCTCGACGATATAAAGTGAAGATGAATATTGTTCAAGCGAGATCTGCGGATTAAACTGGTTTCCACTTTGTAACATTTGGCCTTTTAGATTGTATAGATTCCACTGGTATCTTGATTGTTCAGTTCTTATTAATGCGAAATCACTAGTTGGATTAGGGGTGATCAAGAATTCAACTTCATCTACTATTGGTTCGGTAGAGCTTATCTCCTCATTGGACACCAACTCTGTCTCATAAAGAGTGATACCACCTCGACTATTGCCAAATACAATCTCCAAGGATCCATCACCATCGATATCATCCATATCGACAGTCGTACGCTCTCCTATAAATATGCTATCTGACAGCAGCGAGGTGAGAGAAAAACTGTCTGAAGGAGCAAATTCCGATATATCGTCATAATACTGGATATCTCCAGACTCATTGCTTGTAAGAAACTGCCATTGTTCTCCATTGTCATGAATTGCAGCAGAAGAAAAATTACTTATGAAATTGGGGTCTCTTAAAAAGATATTACCAAAGGCGGGGTCATTGCCATCCAGGGTCTCATCAGGGTTAAAATCTGCTTCTGCAATAATTCCAATGTTCCGAAAGTAGTTGAGAGAGCCCAAGCGATCGTCTACAGAATTAAAGTTTTGCTCACCTAATATGATATCACCAAGTCCATCTTCATCATAGTCAAAAATGGTTGGTGAAGCAAAAGCGCTGACATTAATATCAAAAGCCTGATACACCGGTTGTCGAAAATCAAATACACCAGCTAAGCCAGATTGATTTTCTACATAGTATAGATATCCAGCATCATCACCTATTAAGAGGTCAATATCGCCGTCACCATCAAGGTCTCCATCAGCTGGTGAAAACCATCTGGATGTTTCGTTAAATTCGGAGAAATTAAGATAATCTCGGTCAGTTAGCTCATAAGCTGGTTCGCGAGCTGTCCCAACATTTCTATATAGCTGTAGTCTCGCTTGAGGTGCTCCACTAATCGCCGATGTCCCCGACGAACCAACCAGTATATCTACAAGCTCATCACCATCTGCATCAAAAAATATCGGTCGGCTATGACGACCATGAAACATCATGTCGTCAACGAACAAGTTGGTATCAACAAGTTCATACCCATCTCCATTACGGGTATAGTACCAGATAAAATCCTCTGTCTGCCCGCTAATCTGATCATTAGGACAAACAATTATACCCTCAGAATCTGGAAGTGACACATTAAACGCTGATAGAAACACCTCCATCTGAGCAGGTGTAGAGGTGGTTGGAAATCGCAACTCTACCTCGGTGATCCATGGACTCTCGAGAGATCCATTATTATTCAGTTGTACTAAACCATCATAGGCAACATCACCTAATAGCAAGTCTGGCAATCCGTCATCATTCTGATCAAACGCCGTCACTGTAGAACCGCTATGCCGAACTTGAGCCACATCCTCATCAATTCTCTCGACAAACGTCGCACATTGCATATCATTAGGGCTGAGATTAATAACCTCTGAGAATGAGCCCTCTGCAAACTTTCCATAACATTGATCCCCCAACTCAAATACTAAGGTGTCCAAACCGAGGTTTCTCTCCACAGCCATATTCTGATAAAGAGCCACGAACGAACCAGCAGGATCAAAAGCTAATATATCCAAGTCTCCATCTTGGTCTATATCGGAAATCTCAGGTAAATCTATAACGCTCACAAAAATCTGAGTAAAACCCCTACCTATAGGAATAAACAACAGATCAAATGGCCGCTCTGGAAATCGAAGCATCTCATAAGAGAGCCATCCATTAACTATACTCCCTCGCCAAACTTCAACACCTGCGATTGAAGTTTCCGTAGGTCCAGAAAAGATGTCCATGATACCATCATCATTAAAATCTCTCAGAAGCATCCAGGTCTGTGGCCTTGGGAATATGTCAGCATAGGTTGGATCAAAAATATAGCTCTGACCATCTGAAATTAGTGGACTAACTGTAGCTCCAAGTCGATCATATATGAGTAGATCATCTATTCCATCAAGGTTGATGTCTATATTACTAAATTGCCCTGCTATTATGCCACCCATATAAGGATATGCCAATTCCTGACCATCTATGCTTACGGGCACATTCGACAGTGTTAGCTCTTGAGCTCGTAGAGGTACAAGGAGTACTATGAAGCATGAATAGATGGCAAGTATTTTTTGCATATCTCTATAACGTCTATTAAATGTATGACATATAGCGGCCCGATAAATAATTGAAAATGCACTAATGCGACTTTTAACACCGTTTTAAATGGTATTTGCAGTGTAATATCGTCTACTTTTGTAGAGGGTTCACCCATGATTTTGTTGTCATCAGTTGAGAATATGGAGACTAAAGCAGTAGAAAAAAGCCGTTGGAATAACTCATTAAGCAAGTCAATTGCTATTCATGTATTCCTGCTTCTGATTGCATGGTTGCTTAAGCTACCATACGATCCAGACAAGAATATCGATACGCAGTACGCCGTGACGGTTAACTTTCAGGCCGTAGAATTTCAAAATAGCACGAGTTCAAATAGTACAAGAAGCAAATCTGCAGAAGGTGCTCAAAGGGCAAAGTCTGAAGCACCTAAGAAAGTAGAGAGGAGTACACCTAAGCAGATTGAAGTTCCTAAGGTGACACCACCCAAACCTACTCCTACTCCGCCTGCACCAGATGCACAACCGACAGATCCAGTATTTAGTGAAACCACTACTGAAGTCAGTGATATACAGGCAATCGAAGAGCCTATCGAGGTCGACGACCCTGAACCAGAGTTTATACCAGAAGATATCCCGCTACCAGAACCTTCTGCAGAACCTATAGTGCTCAATCCTGACTTGCCAAGTATTGAAGACATCATTGGCGATATAGATGATGAGCCTATCGACATATCAGAGGAGACAGATATATTCTCCGACGAGGATGGGGATGACAGTGCTGAACAAACGACAACTGATGGATCAGGAGATGGAGATCCATCATTGAAGGATGGTGACTCTTCTGGCACTGGTAAAGGAGATCGTGGAACAGGCAGAGGAAATGACGAATCCGGCGATGACAACGATAGTGGTATTGGAACTGGAGACCATGGCGCAGGAGAGTTTGACGCAAGTGGAGATGGGATATTTGGCCGTCATCCCGTTCATTTTGATCCTGGAATGAAAGCCATATATAGCAAATCGGGTAAAATAGTTTTTAATATTTGTATTAATAGACATGGAAAAGTTGTGGACATTAATGTAAACGAATTTGAATCGACACAAAAAGATCCAGATATTCTACGAACAGCAATGAGGTCCCTAATAAAATATGAATATGAAAAGGATTTTACTGCTGCTAAAGTTCAATGCGGAAAATTTGCAATAAGCATAGATACCTACAATGGCATAAGAGGTTAGACATATCTTATTAAGTTTTAATATAAAGTTCTTACCTTAGGGTAAAAGCTTAATTATGAAACTTATATGCATCTTCCTTTTTACTATATCATGTTTTTATAATCTTAGAAGCCAAGACCAAACTTCGATAAATCATTCGGAAGCAGCCCATGAAACCTTTGCAATATTTGTTACGCAGTATACCCCTGTAGATAGCTTACACAGTATTCAGGCTAATCTAAACGAACTAGGATATCAGGTTCTATTCGAAGACATTGTATTAGACTCGTTCGGATTATTGGAATCTATGAATTGCAGCTTCAACGATGTTTGCCAAGATGACTGGGAAACCAATTCACCTCTTAATTTTAAAACCTCGTTTAAGTTAGGAATCATATTTTTAAGTGCTGACTGTAGTCAAGGTGCCTTCCAAATATCATTGAATAGGCATAATGGACTTTTGGGTTTTATGTTCCCCCAACAAAAAGCGCCTACTCATTTCTGGAACCTTATAGGAGATGTTCCAAATTTAGCTGTAGATGAATTTAAGGCAAATCATATAGTGTGGGAGACAGAATAGTCTAAGGTATTAACCTATGGGCATTATGTTTTACTAAATATTTTATAATCCCATTTTGCCAATTCAACTCTATCACCTACACCAAAATTGACGGCTTGAGCAGTAAAGCCATCGATATATCCTTTTAATTCATACTCCATGATATACTGAGCAGGTTTGTCAGTCAAATTAAGTATACAAAATACTTTATCTCCATTCTTCTCTCTGGTGAAGACAAGTACCTGATCATCGACATGAACAAATTCTGCAATTCCGCCGAACTCACCATTCCATAGCGCTTCATTTTCATGTTTCAAGCGAAGTATTGTAGTATACCATTCTGCTTTCTCGTAATCATTGAATCCGATATCGTCTTTATCAAAAAATTCTAATCTTTTTTCCAGAGGTTCTTCTTGACCTCCATATATTAATGGCATGCCCTCAATAGTATATGCTAATGTTGCTAAAGCGTCATGAGCCTCACCCATTCTTTCTTTCGTGCTGCCTGCCCAGCTATTTTCATCATGATTAGAGGTGAACTGGATGTGCCAACCTGTGCTGTATTCTTCAGAATTAGTTTTATACCATTCTCTTACATCTTTAGGTCCCTTCTCCCCATGAGCTAATTCATTAAGCAAATGATGAAATCCCCAGCCATAATCACATTGGAAGTATTTATTATTTCTTAAATCTGGAATCTGAGATTCTGCTAACATAAATACGTCAGGTTTCGCCTTAGTCAGGGCGTTAGAAACTTCATCCCAGAATCCCGCTGGAACGCCATGTGCCACGTCCATTCTGAATCCGTCAATATCCTCATCATTAAGCCAATAAATCATATCAGAAATCATATGTTGCCGCATGGTTTCATTATCAAAATTGAGATCCGCAACATCGGTCCAGCCCCAACTCTCACCAGTTGAAGGGTCAATTGGATCTATAATATTACCATCTTCATCCTGCGTGTAGTAGTCTGGATGTTCCATAATCCATATATGATCCCAACCAGTATGATTAGGAACAAAATCAAGGATGATCTTCATTCCTGATTTATGCACTGCATTAACCAAGCTTTTGAACTCCGCTAAGGTGCCAAATTCAGGGTTGACCTTTGAGAAATCTGAGACTGCATAGTAGCTACCCAGGCTTCCTTTCTTCTTAGTATCAGAAATAGGATATATTGGCATCAACCATAGAATATTAACTCCCATTTCTTTTAATCTGGGTATGTGCTGTTCAAATGCGGAAAATGTACCCTCAGGGGTGAATTGTCTAATGTTAACTTCATACATATTGGCATTCTTTGACCACACTGGATAGTGACCTTGCATCACTGGAGTAACCACTTTATCCTCGACTGATGCTGTCGACTCTTGATTATTTTTGCATCCACTTATTAATATGATAGCGCTCAGTATGATGATAGGCAGCGACAATCCTGAAATGATACGATTCATATTTCTGTCAATTTGTTAACGATATCTTCGAACTTTAAAGATTCAAAACCGGGTATAACAATGTCCGCATTATTGAGATGATCGGTTGAACCAATACCTACAGCCATAAATCCTCCAAGTTTGGCTGCTTCTATACCTTTTTGAGAATCTTCAAAAACAATAGTTCTTTCAGGTTCAACACTTAATAAGGACGCACCTGTCAAAAACACTTCTGGATGGGGTTTAGAGCGAACAACATCACCCCCACCAACTATGGCTTCAAAAAAATGAGCGATGCCCGTTTTCTCGATAATATATGAAGCATTCTTACTGGCTGAACCCAATCCTATTTTGATATTTTGTGATCCTAACTCTTCGAGTAAAACTTCAACATTAGGTAGTAATTCACTTTTATCCATATCAGAGATGAGATCGAGATATTTCTCGTTCTTGATAGCGCACCAGTGCTGTAACTCTTGATTGTTCAGCACCACTTCACCGAGTTGTAAGATATGGATCAGTGAATCTACTCTGCTCACTCCTTTGAGTTTCTCATTTTCTGAAAGTGTTAAGTCGATATTCCAATTTTGGGCTATATCTCGCCAAGCTGCATAATGATATCCAGCAGTATCGACTAAAACACCATCTAAATCAAAAATACATGCCGCCACCTCCATTTTGCTCAACTTTGATAAGCCAGAATTCCATACAAGGAAAACACTATGTTAGCAAAATTCTCATTTTCTAGCACATATTCAACGTTTAACAAACAAATATTTGGGAATTTTGATACTTTTTGTTCACATTGTTGATTTGATAAGAATCTGAATCTATCTATGAAAGACTATCTGATAAAACATCCTTGGAGAATTGTTGAAAAAGGGTTTCATAAGGAAGATAATTTGATATCTGAGTCTATTTTCTCAATAGGCAATGGATACATGGGAGTTCGAGGTACTTTCGAAGAAGGCTATAGTGGCAACACTTTACAGGGTAGCTATATATCTGGTATCTATTATCCGGATAGGACAAGAGTAGGTTGGTGGAAAAATGGGTATCCTGATTATTTCGCTAAGGTCCTCAATTCGGTTAATTGGATAGGAATAAATGTTTATATCAATGGTGAATTACTTGACTATCATCAAGCCGAAATCATAGCGTTCAGAAGAGAGCTCGATATGAAGCACTCCATTTTTAAAAAAGACATCACCATAAGAACATTGAGAGGTGAATTGTCTATATCCAGCGAAAGATGCTGTTGTCTCGACCCTAAGGAATTAGCACTGATCCGTTATACTATCCGATCTATAGATTTTGTTGGAGATCTTAAAATAGAATCATATTTAGATGCTGATGTGATGAATCAGGATGCTAACTATGATGAGTCATTTTGGGACATATTAGAACCTGACGATACCAGTTTTCCTTCAGTACGTTCTCGGACGAAAAAAACAGGATATGAAGTTTATGCCTCAATGTATAACGACATAGATGGAGGTATATCAGCTTGTAGCTCCAGTCCTGGCAGGACCTCCGAATCCTATACTATAAGCATGAATGAAGGTCAGGAGACTACTCTACACAAATATGTCGCGATTAACACATCATTTCATCAAGATCAGCATCTCAGCACGAGAAATAGTGATTTACTGAAGCAGGTACAGAAGTCAGGTTACCAATCAATTATCTTAAAACATAAGGAATTGTGGGACAGTAGATGGGAAAAGAATGATATAGAAATTACAGGAGATGTTGCTGCACAGCAAGGGCTCAGGTTTAACATACTTCAGCTATATCAGACTTATGATGGGAAGGACAATCGTCTCAACATAGGTCCTAAAGGCTTCACTGGTGAAAAATATGGTGGTTGCACATATTGGGACACGGAAGCATATTGTCTACCATTCTATATGAGCACCGCAGACCCTTCAGTTGCAAGAAGCCTCCTGGTCTATCGATACAATCATTTGCAGAAGGCAATTGAAAATGCGACCAAGCTTGGCTTTAATAATGGTGCAGCGCTGTATCCTATGGTCACCATGAATGGTGAAGAGTGCCATAACGAATGGGAAATCAGCTTTGAAGAAATACACAGAAATGGAGCCATTGCTTATGCTATTTACAACTATGTTAACTATACGGAAGATCGAAGCTATTTAGAGGAACATGGTTTAGAAGTGTTGATAGGGATAGCACGATTTTGGTCTCAGAGATTTCAGTACTCCATGGCCAAGGAAGCCTACGTAATCCTGGGAGTTACTGGTCCCAATGAATATGAAAACAACGTAAATAACAATTGGTACACTAATTACATAGGTCGATGGTGCATGAAGTACTGTATCGAAGTATTGGATGAACTTAATAATGATCATTCTGATCAATTAACAAGCATTATATGCAAGGTTAAATATCACGAAGAAGAACGGGCTAGATGGGAAGAGATTATAGACAACACCTATTTACCCTACGATACAGAAAGACATGTATTCCTACAGCAAGATGGTTTTCTGGACAAAGATTTACTGCCTGTATCAGCACTCCAGGATAATGACACTCCGATCAATCAAAACTGGTCATGGGATCGCATACTTCGATCATGCTATATCAAGCAAGCCGATGTCTTACAAGGAATTTACTTTTTTGAAGATCATTTCGATATAGAACAAATCAAAAGGAATTTTGAGTTTTATGAGCCTATGACAGTTCATGAGTCCTCCTTGAGCCCTTGTATCCACGCAGTACTAGCCTGTCGAATCGGACGATATGACAAGGCTTATGAGCTATTTATGAGAACAACCAGGTTGGACCTAGATAATTATAACAATGACACTGAAGATGGTCTGCATATAACAAGTATGGCCGGAACATGGCTCGCAATAACTCAGGGTTTTGGAGGCATGAGAATGCGAGGTAAAACCTTGTCATTTCATCCTGAGTTACCTGATAAATGGGAATCCATGAGCTTCAGAATCGTTTATCGCCACGCAATTCTTAAGATTTCCTGCTTCAAGACACATGATACAGAAATAGAAAACCTTAGCGATACAAGTGTCAACATCATAGTGTTCAATCAATCATACACGGTTAATCCAAACGCAAAAATCCAAATAAAGAGATAGAGATATGAATTCTACCAAAAAATTAGATCGATTAAGTTTTCTCCAAATCTGGAACATGAGTTTCGGATTTTTAGGAATTCAGTTTGGATTTGCATTACAAGGGGGATTCATGTCACGCATCTTTCAGACTCTCGGTGCTGCCAAAGATGAAATTCCATTGCTCTGGATATTTGCTCCGTTAGCAGGTCTTCTGGTACAACCTATTATCGGCTATATGAGTGATCGAACCTGGAGTGCTAAATGGGGTCGTAGAAAGCCGTTCTTTTTTGTTGGGGCAGTATTTGCTTCTATCGCTCTTATATTCATGCCGCACTCCCCTGTTCTTTGGGTGGCAGTTGGCACATTGCTCATACTGGATACGTCTATTAATATAAGTATGGAGCCATTTAGGGCTCTTGTTGCTGACTTATTGCCAGAGTCTCAGAGGAGCTACGGATTTGTTGTGCAGACTCTGATTATAGGTATAGGCACCTGGGTGGCTAGTCAGCTTCCGTGGATGCTCACTAAGTTGGGTGTGATGAATGAGGCTCCAGCCAACATTGTTCCACCTAATGTCAAGCTGGCTTTCTTAATAGGAGGCATCGTATTCATTCTATCAATTCTATATACCATCTTTACTACTAAGGAATATCCACCAGATGATTTAGAATCATTTGAAAAAGAAAAATCTGAGACTTCTGGATTTGGTAATGGTGTAAAAGAAATCTTCCACAATATTATTATGATGCCTACCACCATGAAAAAGCTTGGAGTGATCCAGTTTTTTAGCTGGTTTGCATTTTTCACGATGTGGAGTATGGCGACACCTTCATTAACTGAACACGTATTTAAGTCACCTAAGCCTGTAAGTGGCACCCTCGGTGATTCTGAATATCAGGCTGCAGACTTAGCATATAATAATGCAGCGGATTTAGTTGGATCAGCACTAGGTATGTATGGACTTAGTTCAATGGCATTTGCATTGATCCTTACCTTCTTAGCCTATAAATATAACATCAACAGGAAGTTCATTCATATGACCTCGCTAATCATAGGTGGAATAGGCTTTATTATGATGCAGTATTGTGACAATATTCTCATGCTCAACTTGTGTTTCGTTGCGATAGGATTCTCCTGGGGCAGTATACTATCCATGCCTTATGCCATGCTCTCCAGTACAATAGACCCAGATAAAATGGGGGTTTTCATGGGACTATTTAACATGTTCATTGTTATACCTCAGATCTTTGCTGCTCTAGGCGGTATAAACTTCGCCTATAAAACATTCTTAGGTGATGACATTATAAATACCATGTTGTTAGCAGGTATATCCTTGATTATCGCAGGACTCGCTAATCTCCTGATAACAGAACCAGAAGCAATTAAGTAGGGATATTCAGAGGTAAGGGCATAGCTATCTCATGTTGAGTATTACCCTTATG
>CAZFWJ010000030.1:0-38610 GCA_964522505.1 uncultured Saprospiraceae bacterium | reverse complement strand
AGATCAGGTAAAATAGTGCCCAGCATAAGGTGACTTCGAGGATGTATTGTAGCATCTATATATGAGTTAGTGGTCGTTGAGTTTATGGTTTGTTATGATTCCAGTTTATAAGTTACAGGCAAGGTGTAGAGGACATTGACCTCTTTGCCATTCTTTATTCCTGGTGTCCATCTTATATCATCGGCCACCATCTTATCCAGTACTGCAAGAGCCGCATCGCCACATCCAGCACCGATGTCTCTAAGTAGTCGTCTCTTTCCTATAGTGCCTTCGTCAGTTATGACAAACTGTATATGTACGCGACCTTCGACACCCGCTTCTAATGCTTCATTTGGATACGTAAGGTTCTTATACAGATAGCTGAGCAATGCATGATCTGAACAGTCTCTCTTTTCGCTATAATCAGTTGAAGCAATATTGCATCCCTCAAAAAGAGGCATTTCGTCTGCCACCTTATGGATCTCCCCTCCCCAGTCAAATGTTTCTGCTGGAACTTGAGATCCTACTCCTAATTCTAAAGTAGGGTCAAAATTTTCTCGATGAGATGTTTCTGATTGACAAGATTGAATCATTAATGCAGCTACGATCAACGTCATAGAAATCAGTAGGGATGACTTTAAATTGTGGTAGTTCGTGTTGAGCTTTTTCATTTGTTTCTCTTTAAGCTAATTTAGTAGATGAGCTTACTCATCTTCGAGTTTGTTAATGAGCTCCGATAGATCTTTAAGACTGATGTCATTTTCTTTGATCAGAAAAGACACCAACTCATTAGCCGATCCTTGGAAGTAGTTGCCCACTAGCTTTTTCAAAGAAAATCTGGTGTACACCTTCTTCTCTATTATTGAAAAGTAGGCATGTGTACGCCCATAGGTCTTGTGATCCACAAAGCCTTTCCCTTCTAAGATGCGCACGATGCTACTTATGGTGCTATGGGGTGGATGAGGCTCTGACATTTTTGATATCAACTGGCTCACTGTGACCGGCTCTGACTCCTCCCAGATGAGCTGCATAACCTCCTCTTCTACCTTTGTCAATTTCTGCATGTTCATATTGATGGCTTATTACGCTATTAAACTGATATAACAAATATATAACGTATTATTACGTTATTAAAATCTATGTGAACATTATTTTATTTTGGCTATTCCTCTTGGGGTAGAATAAATATGTAGGAAAATCGCTTAAACCCTATAGTTGATGCATCAACTATGTTGGCCGCCCCTATCTTAGCAGGATAGTTCAGTTATTCCATTTATTCAATTGATATATCAATTATCACAGACCAATATGTGATCGTCTACATATGCTATACAGCAATTCAGCCAGCGCTTTTAGATGGAAGAGAGGCCGAATACTCAGTGTCAAATGGGCGTCATTGCAATTATGTATAAACAGGCACTTTATCATCCATAATCGAGTACCACAGCGGTGGAATCATGGATGCAATCATAGACGTCGGATAGCCATAAGGGAGTTCTGGCGCATTGGTGTGGTGGTCTAATATCTGATACTTTTTACTTGCAATAAAGTGATGATCAGAATGTCTGGTCAATTCATAAAGCAAGATTCTTCCAAATGGATAATTGGCATTCCATGAGTGGTGCGCCTGCACTCGCTCATATCTCCCTGATGAGAGCAGACGCCGTTGCAGTCCATAATGCTCAACATAATTGATCGTCTCCAGCTGGAGAAATGATAGTACTCCAGCAATCATTAATAGTGCTGTGATCATAGGACTCGAGATGATTAATATGATGAGCCAATAAACCATCTGATAGACTGTAAATCGTATCATCTGATTATTCCAAGTGAGCACTGATCCGTCCGATTGTCTGAGGCGCAAATTCTCAATTGTCCAGGCACTTCTATAGGCGCCGGTCACAGATTGTATCCAAAAGGCATATAAACTTTGGCCCTTCCTAGCCGTGGCTGGGTCAAGAGGTGTGGCGACATTCTTATGGTGTCCCTTATTATGCTCAATGAAAAAGTGGATATAGTGGGATGGGAGATAGAGCAGTTTAGAAAGTGCTTGTTCAAACTTAGTTGAACGATGACCAAGTTCATGACCAACATTGATGCCCATGGCGCTGAGCAATGAGCCGAGTGAAACTATTATTCCTGCGATCTCATAAGTATCCAAGGCCTGTGTCGACAGCACATAAATGGTGCCCGCTATTGCCAGATAGACTAATGGCAGATTAAGATATAACAGCCAATCAAAGAACCGATCCTTGAGCTTGTCTTTTGCTTCTATATTGGTAAGATTGTCTTCTGAAATAGTCCCCAGCTGATCGATTATCGGAACCATGACAAAGGCAAAAAAGATAGTCAACCAACTCAATGGGCCCAAGAAATACAATCCCATGAAAAAACAAAAAGGGGTCAGATAGGCCAGTAGATACTTCAAGTCTTTCATTTGATCGAACTATTTTTTTAAATATAGTTCGAATTCCTGTACTTTGCAATTATGGGGAGGAAATCATTGGACAAGCAACGCATAGAGAACGATGCGAAAACAGACTTATGGCTTGAAAATCTACTTCCACTATTACAGGATAGAAACTTGGCGAAATTGAACATGGACCAAATCGCTAAGCTTATAGGTAAAAGTAAATCAACGATCTATCAATACTTCAGCACCAAAGATGAAATCTTCGATCGCCTAGTTGATATCAAGCTCCAACAAATGCAGGATTCCATCAGTGGCAATCACGATAATAAAAGCATTTTGGAGCTATATGAACACTTCGTTATATGCATCTGTAAGGGATTGGATGGCATAACTATACAATTTATAGATCAGATGAAAACTGTGTTTCCAGCAGTCTGGGTCAAGGTTGAGGACTTTATGAGTCAGGTGTTGTCCTTTTTGGAGATGCTCTATCTCAAAGGTTGTAAAGAAGGCATCTTCAAGAATTATCCGCTCTCCATACTTCTAGGAATGGATGAATTCTTCATGTATCAATACATCACTCGGCCAGATCGTCCGATCTCAGATGTAGATGAATTAGTAAAGCATTATATGGCATTGAGATTAGAGGGGTTGAAGGAGGTGTGATTTTCTTCATAGTAGATCACTCAATCCTCTCCTCTCAACGCATACTAATGCGTATTAGGTCAATCCCTGTAGGCATGAACGGAGGATATCGACCTATTGCAGTAGGATTCAATAGTATTATTCTGTTTCTTTTACTGTCGTAATTCAAGTGACGCTGCCTTTTCTCTATATTGTTAAAATGAAAAACAACTGTGTCCCACAGATTCTAATCACCTGTTGTATAATACTGTTCTCACTTTCCTGCAAACAAGAGCACAGTGAACCTGCATTGATGGACGAAGAGCTATCCTCATTCACGCAACTCAATGGAGACGCTCACTACTCCTATTCCGATGGTATACTTACTGGAGTCTCTAAGATGGGCATACCCAACTCCTTTCTAGCAACGAAAAGAACATATGGTGATTTCATATTGAGCTATGAAGTGATGGTAGATGAAGGGCTGAACTCAGGCGTACAGATCCGAAGTCTCTCCACAGCGGAGTATCAAGATGGTCGTGTGCATGGTTATCAGGTGGAGATAGACACCTCACCCAGAGCCTGGTCAGGAGGTATTTATGATGAAGCAAGACGTGGTTGGCTCTATCCACTCAGTATCAATACAGATAGTCAACTGGCTTTTAAAAATGGTCAATGGAATAAATATCGAGTTGAGGCCATTGGGGATACGATAAAGACATGGATCAATGATATCCCCGTAGCACATATGGTTGACAACATGACTGCTGAGGGATTCATCGCCTTTCAAGTGCATAGCATCTATGATGAGAAGGATGCTGGTAAAAAAGTCCATTGGAAGAATATCTCAATTGAGACGGAGAACTTAAGCACCAATCGGAAATCCACGTCTGCACCTCAAGAGTCGTACCTCAATCAACGCTTAACAGATCAAGAAATCACTCATGGTTGGCAATTACTTGTTGATGATCTTAATCTCATAGAGTCAGATGAGAGGCCCTACGAGATCAAATTTGATTTTAAACTTCTTGACTCTGTAAAGACCGATCAACGCTATACAGAGGACTACCGCTACTCAATTTATCACAACGACTCGCAGTATCCTGTCGGTTCACTATTAACTATTTCAGCGGCAACTAATCTCAGTGAAACTAGCAATCCAAGTACTCGTTACAAAGGACTCAATCAATGGAATCGAGCCCATATAATAGTCTCTGCTGATAGGATTCAGCATTGGCTCAATGGGATTAAAGTAGTCGATCATCCCATAACATCTGCGCCCAAGATGGCGCTATCTCCACCGGATAATACTGCGCAGATCTACTACAAAAACTGGAAACTAAAACTATGATCAGGATTCTCATAGGCCTATTAGTGCTCTCATTTTTAGCTTGTTCAGAGCATGAACAGAAGGTTACCACAGATGAATTCGTACTGCAAGAAGGGTATACTATTGAGCTGCTCGCAGCGGAGCCTCTATTAGACTCTCCTGTTGCCATGACTTTCGATACCGATGGGTCGATATATGTGGTTGAATTACCGGGATACATGAGAGACATCGAGGGATCCGACGAAGACGCCCCCGATGGCAAGATTGCCAAGCTATCTGACCAAGATGGCGATGGAACCTTCGATCAACGCACTGTTATCAAGAAGGACTTAATTGCGCCACGTGCAGTCGCTTTCGCTTATGGCGGTCTGTTATATTCTGCTGGCACCAGTTTATATTGGGATGATCTCAGCGATAATAAAAGTGCAGAATTGGTAGACTCGCTCTATGTAATCGGTGGCAACATTGAACATCAACCTAACGGGCTACTGTACAACATCGACAACTGGATCTACAGCGCTAAGTCTAATGCTCGTTACAGAAAAACTGCAGACGGATGGCAGAAGGAAGCTACCTCATTCAGAGGGCAGTGGGGCATCTCACATGATGAACATGGACGCTTATTCTATAATGACAACTCTAATGGCTTATATGGTGATATCGTGCCGCCTAATATCTTGATCAGCAATCCTTATCTCAAACCTTCCGCAGGTATCGGCAAACAGATCACTACTGATAACAGACTCTTCTTACTACAGGCCACTGATGTTAATCGAGGATATATACCCGGAGTACTCGATACTGCTACAGGCAAGGTTCTCCACTTTACTTCAGCCTGTAGCCCACATATTCATGCTGCTGATGGTCTTGGTGACTCGATGCGAGGCGATGCATTCGTTTGCGGCCCTGAGGGCAATCTTGTCAAACGATATAAGATGCACTACGATGGCTATAACATTAGCGCCACTCAAGCCTATAAGGGTGAAGAGTTCTTAGCCTCTACCGAAGAAACCTTTCGCCCTGTTAATCTATATACAGGTCCTGATGGAGCACTATATATCCTGGATCTAAGAAAGGGGATCATCCAGCATCGTGCCTACATGACGAGCTACCTCCGTGAAAAAATTGAAGCCAGATCCATGGATACCATCGTCGGCTTAGGCCGCATCTATAAGGTATATAAAGACGGTGCTATTGATCCTAAACCTTATCCCTCCAGCGAATCAGGATGGATTGAAGAGCTTTCAAGCAACAACTATTCTAGAAGAATTGCTGCTCAAAAAACACTCGTGGCCAGCACTTCATCTTCACTTGATCAAGCATTGATGAGCGGCATTTACGATACAGATTCCCGAGGCAAAGCACATGCGCTCTGGACCCTCGAGGGTAGAGCTGTACTTCCTCAGGAGCTATTGATAGCTCTAGCATCTCAATCAGACGATTCTTATCTATGGTATCACCTATTGCAGTTAGTCGATGCCGACCATTCTGATGAATTGCTCTCGCACTTGCCCTCATCCTATGATTCAGTTCTTGAACCTCTTCTTGCTCATCTACAACATTCTGACAAGCATCAATCCGAAGCGGTACTAGCTGAAGCAGCTATCAGTGGCATGACCATCGATCAGATGGCATCACATGCTGAATCTTTAGGAACTGGAACGATCTTGGACAGTCTCCTAGAGCTTGCCCTAGCAAATTTTCAAAACGGCGCTGTTCAAGCTCCCCAATTGATGACTCAGTTCTTTAAAGACCCTAGGACGGCAGGACTTCAATTATACAATACCTACTGCAGTACATGTCATGGCCAAGATGGCATGGGCCGAGACAATCTTGCCCCGCCTATCATGCAATCAGAGTATGTCAACGGCAGCAAAGATCAGCTGATCTTATTGATGCTACATGGACTCCAAGGCCCAGTGACTGTCAATGGTAAAACATATACTATGAATGCAGTTATGCCTGGCATAAAAGATAATCCACAACTTCGAGATAAGGAAATCGCAGAGATCGTCGTATTCGTACGGAACTCATTTAGCTTTGCCAATCCATTTGAAGCAAATACATTGGATAGAATCAAGGAACTCAGAGAACAAACCAAAGACCGTACTGAGATGTATACTGAAGAGGAGTTGTTTAGTTTTCGCAGTGAAGAGTAGAATGTATTTAGTGACGAGTATCGAGTTGTTAGTATCGAGTTCGAGAATAACACTTTTATGCCTTAGTGTCGTTGCATGATAGTCAACGCATCAATATGGCGACCGAGATGGAATTGGCTGTAATAAAAAAAAGCCCTCGAGAGAGGGCTTATGCATCAACCAAAAAATAAATCCTATTACTGCTATTGAGACGTGAACTTATCTGATCGGTCACTAGTCTTCTATCTCTAAATGCCTAATTGTAAAGTAGTTGTCCTTTTTACTTGATTATGATATTCGCTAGTAAGCTGTTATTAGAGCGTCTTACAGAGATATCTCCTTGGGATATAATCTTACCAAGAGTCAGCGTGAATCCCTAGCATGTACTGATCTGTCACGCCTTCATTCCCCCATCAATAGCTATGGCTTGACCCGTAATAAAGGAGTTGTCATCAGAAGACAACCAACTGATCAGTTTAGCGACTTCAAAGGCCTCTCCAAATCGCTTCATTGGTATGGTTGATTTGATGATGTTAATGATTTGGTCATCCTGATCCATATAGGATCGACCCATCGGCGTATCGATGACAGTAGGGCAGACGGCATTCACCCTGATACCATATTTCCCGTATTCATGAGCGGCAGTTTTGGTGAGTCCGATCACTGCATGCTTACTGGCCGCATAGGCACTCATTCTGGGTGCTGCTCCTAAGCCTGCTACTGAGGAGATATTTACTATAGCACCTCCATGTTCTTGAGTCTTCATATATGGGAGAACAGCCTTCATGCAATACCACACTCCTCTCACATTCACATCCATGACGCTCTCGAATGATTCGTCCGGATACTCATCCATGAACTTGAGATCTCCCCCTATCCCAGCATTGTTGATCAAAATATCTATGGTGCCGAATTTCTCTTGCGTACTCCTGACAAATTGCTCTACGGATGCTTTAACCGTGACATCAAGTACCTCAGCTAGAGCCTCTCCACCATCTTGTAATATAGCACCACAGGTTTTTTCCGCACCGTACTCATCTCGGTCTGCGATGATGACTGTGGCACCTTGCTTAGCTAGCTCTATAGATGTAGCTCTGCCTATTCCTGAGCCTCCGCCTGTTACAATTGCAATTTTATTTTTCATATCTATCTGTTGTCTAATTTAAACTCCGTGGCAGTACCAAGATGCTTACTTAATCCACTATAGTGCTCTTTCATATTATCATAAATGAATGCCATGGGCACATCCTCAAAATGCCCATAATCCTCGAGATATTCCATAAATACTCCACCCTCCCTATCATATTGCTGAAAAATGCAATCCTGCTCACCATCAAAATCCAGCGGATCTACATTTAGCTTTTCGCAGAGTTGCTTGTTGAATGCCGGACTGACCTTAATCCATCGATCGTCCAGATAAATATCAACCATACCATGAGGAGTCAGTTCATCTGTACCAAGTTGCTCTATCATCCGCTCAGCAGCAATATGGTTTTTGACTTTGGCCAAATGCAGGCGTGCCGGAACCCCGGCTCCTCTGAGACAGGTTACTAATAGGATTGCCTTATCCAAGCAGTGCCCCTCCGCTCTCTCCATGATATTACTGCAGATCCATGCTTCTTGAGTTAAGAAGATCTGAGAAGCAGTATATCGCCACCCATCTCTCACCGCCATATATAACGCTATTGCTTTTTCTTGATTAGTCATATCAGCATGGGTGTGCTGCTGGATAAATTCCTGTACACGCTCATGATTATAGTCCAACTTAGTGGACGCTGCTGTATACTGCTGCATCTATTGTTTCTTCTTCTCTTCGAATTGACTCAACATATCAGCAGTCTCACTGAGCTTCGGATCCGCAGCACGCTCTATGTCCAAACCTTGTGCCAGGGTAGTTGCCCAACCTTCATTGTAGAGCTCCTTGATACGTCCTATAGCTTCATGACTGTTTTCTAAGATGTCGCTGATGATCACATCGACATCTCTCTTGAATGATTCCATCGGAAATGACCGATTGACGAGGCCTATACGCTCTGCCTCACGACCCTTGACTCTATACGCTCTGAAGGTAAGTTCCTTGGCCTTGATTAATCCTACTCTGCGTGCCAGGCGCTGAGTCATCCCCCACCGTGGCATGATAGCCCACTTGGCATGAGTGTCTCCAAACTGAGTGCCATCGGTACAAAACATCATGTCAAACATTAGGGCTATCTCAAGCGCTCCTGTAAAACAGAATCCATGTACTTGTGCAATAGAGACCTTATTCATACTCTGTATCATCTGGCAATATTGATGTCCTAATGCCAAAGTGCCTGTATCAGATTCAAAGCTATCAGATTCCGTTTCCTTCAGATCCACCCCTGCCGAAAATGCACGACCTACTCCAGATAAGACATATATCTTAACCGAAGGATCAGCTATTGCCTGCTCAGTGATGGACACGAGTTCTGTCATCAGCTGATGATTGAGTGCATTGAGACTCTTCGGGCGATTGAGCTCTACTCTGAATACCCCTCCTTCATTAGAATATTGAACCACAGATTCTGACATGATTATGACATTATAGGTGCGTGAAGTATACCGCCATCATTGACCAGCACCGAACCTGTCATATAGGATGACGCATCGGAAGCTAAGAACACTGCCAATCCTGACATCTCATCAGGCATCGCCATTCTCTTCAAAGGAATATTTCGAGTAAAGGCTTTTTGTTTATCCTCATTCTCCCAAAGCATCCTACTCAACTTAGTTCTCACGAGTCCGGGACAGATGACATTCACACGCACATTGTCTTTGCCCCATTCCGCAGCTTGATTTTGCGCTAACATGATCAGCCCAGCTTTAGACAGGTTATACGCTGCGAATCCTGCACTGGCGTGCAATCCCTCTATTGAACTGATATGAATCACACTTCCGCCGCCAGCAGACTTCATATGAGGGAAGGCCAGCCTTGATAACTCCATCGGAGCATTGAGATTTATATCCATGGTTTTTTGGTAGGCGCTATTCGGCATATTTTCAATTGGGCCGAAATATGGATTTGTCCCAGCGTTGTTGATTAAGACATCGAGTCTACCATACTGTTCTACTGTCTTGGCGACTAGATTCTCTCGTTGTTCTGCATCGGCGACATGGCAGGCTATTCCGACTGCTTCAAGTCCATCTGCTTTAAATTGATCAGCAACAGCTTCAACTGCCTCTTGCTTTCGACTACTGATAACCACCTTAGCTCCAAATTCTGCCATGCCACGAGCCATAGCTTCACCGATGCCTTTGCTGGCCCCTGTTACTACGGCCACCTTACCATCTAAGTTGAATAGATTCTTTATTCTCATACTTTATAATTCTTGTTTTTTATTTTTTTATTCTATTAAATGTTCGTCACCATCGTCTGCTAAGACGATAGGCCCATCGTATATATCTCCTAGTCCTCGTTTAAAAAATCTCCTTGATATTGGATTCTCAGGTACAGGGGCTAAATGACTTAGGATAAGTTTTTTTACGCCAGCCTGCTGCGCCACTGAAGCTGCTTCTTGTGGAGTAGCATGATAGTCTAGCACATCACTTAATATCTTGGCGTTGCGGTCATTACCCATTTCTTTCATCAGCTGCGAGCCCCTTTTAATAAAGTCTTTTTGCATGGCCTCATGAACCAATATATCTGCACCCTGAGCGAATGATACAAGACGTTCATCATAAGAACAATCACCACTTAAAACAACTGACCGTTCTCCAAAATCTATCCTATATGCGTAACTCAATTCCACTGGATCATGATTGACCTGAATAGCTGTAATTAGCACCTCATCGTCACTGTATACCGTCTGTGATCCTTGATCTGTTGATAGCGGCACACCACTAGCCAATGCAATTGAAGGGTCCATAATGCCGGCACCATGATGAGCTACTCTATACTTATTTTCAATATCCAATAGATTATCAATACCATCAATAATCTGACTAATACCCTTCGGGCCGTATACGGTAAGAGGTTTAGACCTCCCCATCTGCCAAGACCTATTAATATAACCAGGGAGGTCAATAAAATGATCAGAGTGCCAATGCGAGATAAAAACCTCTGACGCTTGAATAAAGGGAATTCTTAAATCTTCAAGCATATCTAAGCTCCCTTCTCCTAAGTCAAAGATGAAAATCTTGCCATTGGCTATGATGACATTGCAAGACTGAGCTCGTCCTGATGGTATTGGCGCTGAGGTCCCCACCGTAATCAATCGGAAGGCATCATTGTCATCCAATAGATCGATCTCCATTGCATCTCTCGCCTGGCCCTCAATGAATCTGTCGATGAGCTTATCCTGATTGATAAATGCGAAGATGCCAACGAAGATCGCAAGCAACAAAAGCACACATAATATAATGAGTGTAGATCGTCTGATTTCTTTTAAGATTAGTCTATTGATGAATGTACATATAAGAACTTGACCGCTATGGAGATTATCATTTCAATAATTGACGTAATCCCATCTGAGATAGTTAATACTTCGGCTATTTGATGATTGTTAGAGATCTTTATACTCCTTGATTCTCAACTCGGCTTAAAACGATCAGAGCTAGCTCCTAATCATATTGGCGTTAACGACAAAATAGCAGGGATAATCAGATTCAAACGTATTATGTTTTCCTATAATGTGAACTCTTTACAACTGCATGAACACTTTCTATTAGCACATATGTCAATTAGTCAAAGAGATATTTATGGAACATTAGTCGGAATTAGGGTATTATGTAAAAGAAAATCACGGTCTCAAGCTATTTTTTAAATATAATCATTGGTAGTGCATTTGATATTTTGAGTAATAAGTGCTAATTATGTCGTCTTATTTGGCAATATTGCCAATATTTGCTTTAAACTCGTATGAAAATGGAAACATTAACAGAAACACTTGACGAGCCAATGAAAGTTGTTGTAAAAAGAAAGCCTGGTCGCCCAACGGCCGATACTGAAATTAACATTGAACATCTGTGTGATGTAGCTGTAAATGTTTTCGCAGAAAAAGGATATACAGGAACAACAACAACTGAGATAACTAAGAAAGCAGGCGTAGCCCGATCATTGATACACTACTACTTCGGAAATAAAGAAGAGTTGTGGAAAGCTTCCATTAAGAGAATCGCTAATGAATTCATAAAGGAATTTGAGTCCTCTAAGAAAATTCACAAAGACCTTGACGGCACACAGATGATTAAAGTTGTGGTGAGACAGCTCGTCCATTTCTATGCTAAGTATCCTGCCTTTCCGAAAATACTCGCACATGAAATGAGTGAAGAATCTGAGCGCAGTGAGTATATCTTGAAGAACTTCGTAAAGCCATTATGGGCTCTCACAGGAGAGTTGTTTAAAAAGCAGCGCAAGAGAGGGACAATCAAAAAAATAGACAAGGAGTTTCAATCCCACATATTATTGGGGATGGCGAGCAATCTATTCTCTAATCCTTATATGACACGGCACCTATATAATATAGACCCATTTAATGAGGAAGTGATAGAGCGCTATGCAGATACCGTAGTAGAGATTTTCTGCCATGGGATGGTGAAAGAATAATGTCAGATTCGACTATTAATAAAACAGGCCATTGCTCATAATTAATGGCCTGTTTTATGTTTTGGATAACGCATTTTTAATCATCTTCCACGAGATCACATGAATGTTTTCTTCTGCCAATTTAGCCCTGAAAGTATCACTCATTAATACATTGAGATCCTCCTGCCTCCATGTGGCGCCGTATTCTGGATGATTAACCATCACCTCATTTAGCTCTGCATTGTCCTTGCCAAGATGAACGATAAGTTCATTAATGCCGGGTTTCACTTGTGTCAAGAACTGCTCATAAGCACTTGCCCATGAGTCAGGTGTAGCTGGCAACATCAATATCTGATTGACAGCGACTTGATATGGTCCAATCCAATCTTGAACATCCCAGTCCTCTGGTATGCGATTATAAGGTAACAAAACAGGTAATTCATACTTATTTCCCAGTTCCAGATAGGCCTTGAACAGTTCTTCATTGCCAAATAAGGTACCCATATGAGTATCGAGATGAGATAATGGGACACCAAACTCCAAAGCCCGTAGGACCTGTCCATCAATCTCTCTTTTTATTTCCTCAATATCATACGAGTTTACCACGTCTTGTACCGCTGGATACATGAAATTTCTATCAGTAAGAATAGAGCGAATCTCATTAGATGAACTAACACCATCCCACTTATAATGCTCCCACTCGGCAGTCAAAGTGAGGTGAATGCCCCAGCACATCTCAGGATGAGCCTTAGCATACCGAGCGATGTGCGGAAACCATGGACAAGGCACCATGATGCTTGCAGAACTGATATATCCTTCCTCAAATGCTTCAATAGACGCATCATTCACACTATGTGCAACGCCAAGATCATCAGCGTGCACGATGAGCAATTTATCATCGGTATCATATCCCATGCGTTGAATAACTGAGGAATTAGCTTGTCCATTACACGATATGAAGGCCGCAACAAAAAATAACAGCATTACTAAATTGGGCATAGTCTGTTTCATATTTTTAGCACATTGTTGTCAAGTCATCATAAAATAAGAAAAAGATGCCAAGAAAAATAAGAATGGGAATGGTAGGCGGTGGTCGAGATGCCTTTATAGGGGGTGTACATCGTATTGCCGCAAATATCGATGGCCAAATCGAATTGGTCTGTGGCGCTTTCAGTAGTAATCCCGAAAAGTCAAAACTGTCGGGTCAGGATTTTTATCTCGATCCCAACAGGGTTTATGGCTCTTATGAAGAGATGATTATGACTGAAAAGACGCTCCCTGAAGATGTCAGGATGGATTTTGTGTCCATTGTAACTCCTAATCACGTGCACTACGGACCAGCTAAGATGGCTCTAGAAAATGGCTTTCATGTGATCTGTGATAAGCCTTTAAGTTTTGACCTTGAGGAAGCCAAAGACTTGGTAGATACAGTTAATAGAACTGGGCAACTCTTTGCCCTAACACACAACTATACTGGCTATCCCATGGTAAAGCAAGCACGTGCCATGGTTAAAAATGATGACCTCGGAATCATACGCAAAGTCGTCGTCGAGTATCCTCAGGGATGGTTATCTGATTTAATCGAGTCAACAGATCAAAAGCAGGCAGCATGGCGCACTGATCCCAAACGTTCCGGCATCGCTGGTGCCATGGGTGACATCGGAACACATGCAGAGAACTTGGCAGAGTATATCACCGGACTTGAAATTTCAGAGATCTGTGCAGACATCAGCACCATCGTAGAGGGCCGTCTCCTCGATGATGATGGCAATGTCCTGCTTCGGTTCAATAATGGTGCCCGTGGCATCCTACATGCCAGTCAAATCTCTAAGGGAGAAGAAAATTCACTCAATATCCGTGTATATGGGACCAAAGCCGGAATAGAATGGCACCAGATGGAGCCTAACACCCTAATCGTAAAACATGGAGACAAACCAACAGAAGTCTATCGTACGGGCGTCGGAGAACTATATCCAGAATCTACAGCTCACACCAGAGTGCCCGCTGGTCATCCTGAGGGCTATCTCGAGGCCTTTGCGAATATCTATCGCAATTTTGCGAAGTGCGTTCAAGCTCGCATTGATGGTGTTACTGTGGATCCAGTATATGACGACTTCCCAACAGTGGAAGATGGCTTAAGGGGCATGCAGTTCATCTATAAAGTGATCGAATCAGGCAAGAGCGACCAGAAATGGGTAAAGATGAGTTAGTTCTCAGCTATTGTAATGTAGATCCTTCTTTGTCATTTCGAGATCGCACAAAAGTGCATTTGCAACAATAATAGATCACAAAAAGTGTCAAGAAGAAATAGCGCCATTCACTCCTTATCGAGCTCAGCCAGTTTTGTCATGGGTAATGAGGTACGATTGAGATGTCCGACTGTTCTCGTAGAGTTGAGTACTACAGTGCTTGAAAGGAGGGAATGGCGGCTTGAACTATGAGTAGTATACTATTATACTCCTCGGTCTGAATATTTCTCTTTTAGTCGATATGAGAGAAGAATCTTGTCGTTTTGGTCGCCTTGACTTGTGTATTCGTCTAATAAGACAATTAATTCTATGTAGTGGACTCAGGATGCCCGTATCTTATGACGAGTTAATCATCTTGTTATGCTATCTACTTATTTAAAGTGCTTCGTTAGCACCGTAATCATTAGTATTATTCTCTTTGCAGCATGCCGCACAGCACCTGAGCCCGTAATTGATATGGATGCTGGCGTACCCAACTTTGGTCTCCATGATCAGAATGGCGCATTTCACAATCTATATTATTACTCTGATGCTAAGGCTGTCGTCTTATATGTGCAGGGCAATAAATGTCCTATTGTCCGCAATGCCATTACTGATATTAGGTCTGTGAGAAGAGAATTCAGAGACCAGGGGGTGGAGTTTCTGATGATTAACTCTAACGTGCAGGATGACAGAGCTTCTATCGCCACTGAATCCGAGGAGTTTGACATAGATTTTCCAATACTTAAAGACGATGCACAACTAGTAGCAGAAGCTTTACAACTCCATCGCACAGCAGAGGCAATAGTCATAGATCCCTATAGTTGGTCAGTAGTCTACCGAGGGCCGATCAATGATAGAATAGGATATGAAAGTCAGAAGAATGATGCCGATCAACATTACTTATCAGATGCGCTCAATGCTCATTTATCAGGTGAAGAAATCGCTGAAACATATGTTAAAGGCAAAGGGTGCTTAATAAAGAGGCTCCACGATGATGATGAAGACTTCTCATCAATATCATATGCTGATGATGTGGCTCCCATCCTAGTTGACAAGTGTATGAGCTGCCATGTCGAAGGAGGTATTGCCCCTTGGCAGATGAAGAATTACGAGACTGTGTTTGGCTGGTCACTAATGATGAGAGAAGTGATACGAACAAAGCGCATGCCACCGTTTCACGCTGATCCAGAGACAGATAATATCAATCACGATATAGCCTTGACCAATGAAGAGCTGAAGACTATTGTGCACTGGATAGATGCTGGCGCCAAGAAGGATGGAGATCGAGATCCCCTTGCGGAGTATGAAGCCAAAATCCCGAAATGGGAATTGGGAGAACCAGATCTAGTCGTTCAACTTAATGAAGAGGAGATTCCCGCCACTGGTATTATTGACTATCGCTATCAAGAGCACGAGGTCAATATAGATCAAGACATCTGGGCCACTGGGTTTCAAATCTTACCAGGAAACAGAGAGGTATTACATCATGTGTTGATTAGTGTCATATACCCTGATGGGTTTTTAGAACCTATCGATCGGTCGAGTCCTTGGCTTGATGGACTTCTCGCAGCTTGGGCTCCAGGTGGTGAGACTGAGACCTTCCCCGAGCATACAGGCAGAATCATACCTAAGGGTTCTAAGCTGCACTTTCAGATGCACTACACCACTAATGGAAAGGCTCAAAATGATCAGTCTACTGTGGGTCTATATTACACCACTGAGCAACCAGAGAATGAATATCTCATGGTCGGCGCGTTCAATCCCAGAATACAGATTCCACCTAATGAAAAGAGTTATAAGAATACCGCTCGACACAAGTTTGAGCATGATGCTACGCTATACACGCTCTTCCCCCACATGCACTTCCGTGGCAAGGCGATGAAATTTACTGCCTTGTATCCAGATGGAAAGAGAGAAGTAATACTCAATGTACCGAACTACAATTTCAATTGGCAGCGTGGATATCACTTCGAAGAGCCACTTAAGATTCCGGCTAGGACCATACTATATGTCGATGCAGAATTTGACAACTCATCTCAAAATTCATTTAATCCAGCCCCAGAACGCACCGTCTATTGGGGCGACTACTCATTTGATGAAATGCTCATTGGGTATATGAGTTTTGAGTATCATGAGGAAAATCAGGACCTCTCCATGAACTGATTTTCCTACGGCATTGTGGAGAAATTAACTGGTGGCAATAAACAAAGGAGGATATGAAGGAGGTCGTCATTGAGGCTAAGGAGTTAAACAAAAAATATGATACGGGACAAACTTTAGTCCCTGTTATCAATGGAATAAATCTATCGCTCTATAAGGGAGACTTTACTGTGATCATGGGTAGCTCGGGATCGGGCAAGTCAACATTACTCTATTTACTAAGCGGATTAGAGGTTCCTACCAGCGGAGAGATCTGGCTTGAAGATAAGCCTGTGCACAGTCTTGATGAAAAAATGATGACGCTCATCAGACGGGAGTATATAGGATTTGTATTTCAGGATTTTAATCTGGTTCCTAACCTCACATTCTTAGAAAATATACTCATACCAGCATATCTGGTTAAAAATGATCGCAAGCAACTCAGAACTCGTGCGGAACAACTCATGAGCAAGATGGATATAATAGACCTCAAGGATCGACTGCCGTCACAAGTTTCTGGAGGTCAACAGCAACGATGCTCTATGGCACGAGCTATCATTAATAATCCCAGAGTAGTTATGGCTGATGAACCCACGGGCAACCTCAACTCCTCTTCCTCAGAAGCCGTACTCGATATACTCACTGAATTGAATAAACAAGGTCAATCCATAGTTATGGTTACCCATGAACCCAAATCAGCAAGTCGAGCTGATCGTATTATATTCCTACGTGATGGAAGGATCGAGGACGAACTTTCTTTTGAGAAGAGCGACAGTGTTGAAGACAAAGAAGTGCAGCTCCTGAAATGGCTTGCGGGCAAGGACTGGTAACAAAGATGAGTTTGACGATTTAGCGCATGAAAAGTGTATTCCTCATTACTTGGGCCAATATCAAACGGAGAAAGGTGCAAACCATTCTCGTAGGGATCTGTATTGCACTTGCCGCACTACTCTTCTCTACTGTGATCGGCATGAGCCTCGGAATGCAGCGTCCTTTTGACAACTTATATGAGAAACTTAAGGCCTCACATATCGTACTTGATTTCGATATTAATTCACATGACCCAACAGAGATAGCAGATTGGTTTAGCGCCCAAGAAGAAGTTGTGAGTGTGGGAGTCCCGAAGTCTCGGAGACAGATACGAAAGTTCCCTCAGTTTAAAGGTGAGGAGTTACTCAACTTACCTGTTCTTACAGAGTTTCATGGCAATAGCTTAGAAAATGATCGCTTGGATATTCTCGAAGGTGATAGGTCAGAATTTCCGCTCCCTGGTGAAATCTGGGTGCCCAATCACTGGCGCAAGGGGGCGTCAATAGCAGTTGGCGATACCATCATGTTTCCAACTGACAATGGGCTATTCCCTCTGACAGTATCTGCTGTAGCCGTCGATGCCCATCATTCCAATGGTCTAATCAATCCTGCCCCAGCATGGATGGGCCCAGGTACGTTGTCTATGCTGTTTCCGGTTAAGGAGCTAACCCAGGTGACCATGGGTATACGACTAAAAGATCCAGCGGATGCAGATGTGATATGGGCAAGATTCAATCGAGAATACGCCTATCGAGGCTTCAGCATACAGTACAAAGACTATAAATCATACTTCCAAATTCTCTATCAGATCACTGGCGGCATACTGCTCATCTTTGTGATATTTGGGATCATAGTCACTATGATCGTGACCGCATCGGTGGTCAGTAGTTCTATAAGAACGGACTACAAGATGATTGGCATGCTGAAGACTCAAGGCTTCACCAAGCGTGATGTAATCAGCGTATATGTCATCCAGTTTCTACTTATTACTTGTGCTGCTGTTCCGATAGGTCTTATAGGTGGTTACTATACGACTCGACTAGTATTCAAGTCATTGATTACGGCCATTGGCTCTGTCAACTTTGATATAGGGTTGTTTATCCCGTCGATATGGACATTCTTAGCATTTATTGTAGGCATATTACTGATCTCCTATCGCAGCTCAATACAAGCAACACTTATACAGCCAGTTACGGCCATCCGCAATAATGGACCGCCTCAAAAGTCATATAGCAACAGTTCCTTTGGCTTAGCCAAATTAGGCGTCAGATCAAATGTGGTCAGCTTTCTATCGCTGCGATTTTTGCTATCTAATATCAGGCGTGCCGTACTGCTATTTGTAGGATTGACCTTTGTGATATTTGTCCAACTGCTCTATGTCAACGGCTCAAGTTCATTGTCAGGACTCAACACGAATAGGCCCGCATGGGGCTTTAACTATTGTGATGTATCTGTACGTCAGTTAGGCCCGCAACTCCCCAATCAGGCAGACTTCCTAAAAGAAGATCTCGAGGATGATGATCGCGTCAAGGACGTGGTCAAGGTAGGTACTTATCTTGCTACCCTCCCAGCAAGAGAACATCAAGCCCCTAAGCCTATAGTAGGCATCATATATGATGATGAACTTGAAAAAGTAGGCCTTCAGGTCATAGAAGGGAGGCATCCCGTATTCGAAGATGAGTTGTCACTTGGTCTAACCAGTCAAAGAGATCTTGGCGTTGAAATCGGCGATAGTGTAGGCCTATTTATGGAAGGACAACTCGTACATTACACGATTACAGGAGTCTATCAAACTCTGAATAACTTGAGCGAAGGATTCTTAATGAGGCTAGAGGGTATCCGAGAAATTAATCCGCTCTATGACTTGAGAGCATATGAGATTAAGTTGAAGAAGGGTGAGGACCATGCTGCATTTAGAGATGATCTGATCAAGACCTATGGCAGTGCATACGACGTTTATTTGGTCTCCGATCGGCTCGGGCGCTTAGAGAGCATCCTCGCAGGAGTCAATGATCTACTGACGTTGATCTCTCTATTGTTCTTAGGTATACTATTCGTTACGGTGTTTAACGACACTGTCTTAAGTATCAGAGAGACACAACGCAATATCGGCATCTTCAAGGCCATAGGGATGACGCCATTTCAATTGCAGATGGCATTAATGATAAGGGCCTTGATTATAGCAGTGATCGCCCTAGTAATAGCAGTGCCTTTATCACTTTACATCATCCCTGCTGCATTAGGAAAGTTTACTGTTTTTGCTGGCTTGGCTACCTTCCCATATTTATATGATGCGACAGGTACTATGCTCGTCGTCCCATTCATAATCATTCTCACTATTGTAAGCGTCTGGTTGGCTTCTCGGAGGTTATTAAAGATCCGACCGAGAATATTAGTAAGAGAATAAAGTTGATCGTTCAATGAAGTATACTATCGCCTACATCTTAATACTCTTTTCAACAGTCTTGCTTGGTCAGCGAGCTGAGGCTATCCGCAATGTGGATCAATACTTGGAGAACTATCTTGAGCGCACCCCTGTCCCCGGGTTTGCCATTGCCATAGTAGAAGATGATCAGGTTATCTACAATAAAGCCTTTGGTGTAGAGCGCCAAGGAGAATCCGAACTGATGACTCCTAATAGTGTACTCGCCATTGATGCCTTAGGCAGAGGATTTGCGGCTATGGCTGTGCTACAATTAGTAGAACAAGGCAAGCTCGATCTTGACGATCCAGTGATAAAGTATCTGCCATGGTTTCAGACATCCAATAAGGACTTTAGCGACCAGATAACTCTGAGGATGTGTCTGAGTAATACCTCAGGTATTCCTCCTCAATTTGAATCAGCGCCAAGTCTTGAGGACCAGGATGGTCTCAAGGATTTTATAGCATCTTTTGAACAATATGTCATTAAGCGTCAGCCGGGCATGTCACATGAGTATTGTGATGAAGGATATAGCATCATTCATCACCTCATAGAACATGTCAGCGACATGAACTATGCAGATTACATCGAGCAAAACATCCTGTCACCTCTCAATATGCGCAACAGCTCTGCTGAATACAGAGCTGATATGGACATCATATTTGGTCACGAAATGGACCTTGTAGCGTGTCGACCCGCAGTATATTCTCGCCCTGACCCAAATTTTACGGCCTCAGGATCACAGTTTTACTCCACAACAGAGGATCTGAGCCATTATATGCTTGCCCTCCTCAACAAAGGATATTACAAGGGACAGCAAGTGATCAGTGCAGCAGGTTTGGAGGAGCTGTTTAAGTCCAACACCTCATTCGAGGGATTGGGCACCATGCTAGGAGGTAATGGTATCGATATACAATATGCCTTAGGTTGGATGGGGATGTCCATAGAAGGGCGCGACATCATGATACACACAGGAGGCAATGGAAAGAGCGGCGCAATATTGGGGATTAACATCGCTAAGAATCAAGCCTTTGCCATATTGTTCAATGCTGACGTCAATCGCTTTGATAGATTTGAATATCCTGGCATGGAGCATGCTGTGAATAATATAATTCACCTGATCAATCAAGAAGACACTACAGAGTTTGGCTTAGTCCGATCTAATCTGGTTACTGAAGAATCTTATGATCTACCCATCGAACTATGGGAGGACTATGTTGGCAGCTACGAACCGATTGGTCAGCAAAATCCATTTTTCAATAATCGAACGCTCAAGATCACCAGAATTAATGATGAATATCTTGAGCTAACCGTTGATCATCAAAATAGATTTAATGGTCGCTATCGATTGGATTTCTCCACTAAGGCGAGGTCCACACTTCGCAATATTGCTCAACCCAGGGATATACAGTTTACGATCTATCCAGATGGTTATGTTGGTGGGGTGTTCATGTTTGGCACAGAATTCCGCAAACTCAATGCCGAGCAGCGCAGGAAGCATATCTCCATTAGCGCTCCAAATGGTTTAGGAAGCTTTAGCTTGCCTACAGGATATAGGCATCAATGGGAGGGTGATCGACTCAATGTAACTACGGACAATGGCGGAAAGCTTAACCTTGAAATCACAAAACTCAGGGGTCGAAATTTTGACAATCTGGTTGAATCAAAAGTGGCTGACAAGGACATCACGTCCAGAGGCAATATCAATACGACCACTGTAAAAGAAGGCTTATGGACAGAACAGTCCATCTATGCCAAAGAGGGTAATGCGATAAATCAATACATTATCGCCTTATATCAAGATCCCAATACTCGCAAAGAGATGAGCTTAGTCTTATCGCAACCCTATGGCTCTTCTAATGATCGCAATTATGCCATCATTCAGAATCTTCAGCGGACGATTACATTTTAAAAGCTTAAGACTCGAAAGTCAGCTCCACAACGTCTGACTGACAGCGGGCTTGACAAGCCAGGATATATCCAGACTTTACCTCCGAGTCATCGAGTGCATAGCACACATCCATGGTAACCTCGCCACTATGAACCTTAGCCACACAGGTAGAACATGCCCCGCTTGTACATGAATAGGGTGCATCGATCTTCTCATCGATAAGCGCATCGAGAATGGTCTTGTCAGCCGGCACGGCGACTTCATATTGCTTTCCTGCGAGCGTAACTTTTACAATACCTGATACCCCGCCACTGACTGCTGCTGGCTTAGTACTAACGAAGCGCTCCGTATGTAAGAAGGCATTATCTATATTGAGTCCTTCGAGGTGGTCGATAATGGTATCTATCATCGCTCCTGGTCCACAGACCATATAGTGTGCCTCTACGGACTTCTTAGGATATTCATCTATAAACTGATCTACCTTAGACTTATCAATTCGCCCAACCCAACCTGTCCAGCTCATCTTCCCTTTAGAGAAGAGACCTTTGAGTCCTCCAGATTTTTCTTTCTTGGGTTTACTCAAAGTCTGCTGATAGTTAAACTGCCCTATGTGCTTATCTGCGAGACTCTGTAGTTGATCTTTGAAGATCACACAGGCCTCATTAGTATTACCATAGAGTAGGTTACAAGTGCTCTTAGGTTCCTCCTCGAGAATGGTCTTGATCATAGAGATTATCGGCGTAATACCGCTCCCTGATGCAAAGAAATAAAAGTCTCTTTGCTTATGCTCGGACAGGTCTATGGTGAAGTTGCCATCAGGCGTCATCACATCGATTACGCTCCCGGAACGCACAGTATCATTAACATGATTAGAAATGAGTCCGCCTTTGACCCGCTTGACATTGACACCTAAATCTGCCTCTACAGGACTGGTGCAGAGCGAGTATGATCTACGCTCTTCATTGCCATTAATGTCAAACTTAAGCGTGAGATATTGACCTGCTTGATATTTATAATCACTGGCGAGGCTATCAGGCACCTCGAAGTAAATAGATTTAGATTGATCAGTCTCCTCGACCACTTTCTTAACTGTCAGCTTATGAAATTCGTGACTCATGTCTTATCATTTTTAAAAGGATCGAACAGCCTTAAACAGCAATACAAATCCGAATATAATTAAGGCCGAACCTGCGACTTTGTTTATGATGTTCAGTGTTTTTTCATTCATTCTCTGTCGGATCATCTTTGCCATCAGAACCTTGAGGGAGTCCGTAAATATAATGGTCAAAATGATAGCTGTTACGAAATATTCGCTCTCTATTACCGTCAACTTTTTAGTAGCTACATAGGAAGTGATCGTGCTCAACCAAAATATAAATGTGAATGGATTTACGGTATTAACTAAGAATCCTTTTGTCCAGAATCCCACCCAACTCGAGGATGTCACCTGCCGAGTATCTAAATCAAGGTGAGACTTCTTGATGACATTGGCTACACCAACACCTATCAAGACAATGCCGCCTATTAGGCCCATCCAAAAGATAAAACTTGGGTGTTGCACTATAGAATCTATGCGCTTAATAAACATCAGTGTTAGTGAAACTATGATGATGTCGCTCACCCAGATTCCCGAGGCGGCAGTTAATCCGGCCTTAGTGCCATGCTCTAAGGTAGACTGCATCAATACGATGAAAATTGGTCCAAGGAGAATAGCAAGCGCCAAGCCAAGATAGATGCCATCAATAATGTACTGCATAGCTATGAGTATAGCGAGATTATGAGGGATCTGCGATGTGGTCGATCCCTAAATTCGCACAAATATATACCTTGCCAAGTGCCTAAGGCTAATCTGCCATTTACAATTGGTATCGTAACTGACGAACCGACAAGACTACTCTTAATGTGTGCCGGCATATCATCATCTCCTTCGATATCATGCGTGACAAATGGCATGCGCTCGGGAACGATATGATTGAAGAAACTCTCAAAGTCTAGGAGCACCGTCGGATCAGCATTTTCATTAATGGTAATGCCAGCAGAAGTGTGCTTGATAAATACTGTCATTACTCCTTGATCTGGTAGCTGGCCTAATGCCTCTATGATAAGGTCTGTAATGATGTGAAAGCCCCGACTATAAGATGGCAGGGTGATAGGTAGATGTTGTATCATCTGGACTGACTAGGTTTTGGACAATCTAATCTTCCAAAATACCTAACAAGACTTAGGCCCACCAATACATAACTATCACTATTCCGATTATTACCTCGCTGCCTGCCTTGATTAAGTGGATTATTAGTAGGGTCCGATAACAATACTGCTGTCTGGCCACGAGTCTGTCGAAGCACAGTAAAATCAGGAAATGACGTACTCACATCATCGAGATAATCGCTACCAGCTACTCTCAAGCCCGCCTCAATATTAAAACTCCAATCGTAGTTGATATCCCATTTAAAGCCTATACCAACCAATGCCGCCAGAGTAAACTTGCCATACTCCCCTCCGATGGCTTGTCCCTCAGTACCGTTTAATCGAAGATTAAAAACTTGTCCATCTAACTCCCGCTTGGGGGTGAATGTCAGCGCAGTAAATCCTCCAAATAGATACGGTGTATAGTTCTCATCGTCGCTGCCATGGATATAAGGGAAGAAATTAAATTCTACTTGATTGCTCAACTCAAAGATGTCCGAATAAAAGCTCAACTGACGACTGAACTCAAAACTGTTGAGAGAATTGTTGTCATTGGCACGTATGCGGGCATAGTTGAATGAGGACTTGACGGAGATGCGCTCATCAAAATTATATCTAAACAATACTCCACCAGCCAAGCTGGGCCGAGCAAAGCTCAGACTAGTCTGTAGGTCACCAAAATAGTTTGATGAACCGATCCATCCTCCGATCTCAATTCCTTTTTGGGTATTGCCTCTTAAGCTGAGTAGTAGGATGAATACAATTATGATCGAGACTTGCTTCCTCATTGGACGAAGTAGTAACGTGCATTCATCACCCTTAATTGTTGCCAGTGAGATTAGTTAATGACTCTGCTGAGGGTGAGCCAAGATTATGTTTACGCTCTATCACATTGGCATACATGTCAATAGCATAAGATCTATATTGCTTAGGGATGGTTGCAAGTCTGGTTTGAAAATTATTTCTCTTGGAAGTGCTGATGTCTTCGCTAATCTTATTATCCGTCTTGATTTGATGGCACATCCTATTCGTATCATGAGTGTAATAGATTGATGTGATCTGTCGATCTATTTCATCAGCTACCTCCTCAGCATTGGAAAATTCCTGATCGAGAACAGTCCCAAAGCTTAAGTGTACCCCTCCCTTGTTTCCTTTAATTCCCTTACTGATACTTTCAAAGTCCTCAGTTGCCCTTTTCTGGTAGCTTCCTGTTGTCTCTCTCAGAAATAACTCCCGAGCTTTATCAGCATCACAAGGATCTAACTCATATGAGATTGCAACCGGAACGATCGATAAGGATCTGATAAAGCTATCGAAATCTTGTCCTTTAGACTTGCTCATCGCCAGCATCTTGATAATAGCAGGTTGTGTGATGTCACGACCATCTTTAGCTCTCCCTTCACCTTGAGCGATCCATATGTTACTGTGGTCGTTATGTACTGAGTGACTTATGTATTTGGATAGATGCCTTAGGGCATTCACTTTTTCTCTCGGGCCCTTAATGGACCGCTTTACAATAAAGCTTTTATTAAGCCTCATCAGATCAGAGATGAATGATTTAGATTGGAGGTTATCTCCTATTGCTATTCGTACTGTCGGATAACCGCAAGTTTTAAGCGCATAATTGACCAGTGCAGGGTCCAAGACGATATCACGATGATTGCCGATGAATAAGTAGTTGCGATTCTTATCAAGTTGCTCAAGACCCGATATAGTAAACGAAGTAGTGGTCTTAGCTAACATCCGATCAATAAAGACCTTGACGATGTCTTGGATGCCCTTGATGTTATGGACTCCCTTAAGCATCCTTCTCATCCGCTGACGTACAAATGGATAGGCTAACGCTTTCATCAACTTAGTCTGTCGCTTTATCCGTAGATTGATTATGGCCGAGATAAATTCATCATCCTCTATGAGTCCATCTAATACCTCCCTGACTTCATGATCGTGGTAGGGACGTATATCAGCAAACTCATCTGTCGCAATATTGGTATCCATCTGGTATTATGGTGAGCCACAAAAGTAAGCTTTTACCTTGGAGACGTCGATGCCGCCATATCTTGACGTCGATGCTATCCTGCGATCAAGACTTAATGATTGTATTCATCAATGAATAGTTGCCGCACATACTTCTCGCATTGTTCGGCTCTATATCGCCGCCAGTGTTGACCGATGTCGACTCTACTATCTATGACCTGCATGAAGTTGCGCTGCGGCTTCTTACGTTGTAGAGCATTAATGAGTTCTTTTTCTACTGACCTGTCAGTGACCTCAGAGATAAAATCCTTCATAGCAAAGGTCAACGCCTGTCTGGGCATCGGTGGCACTATGATAAAGTCATCAGGCTTCATCTCGTCAGGTACTTGATTGTCTGATTCCGGGTCTACAGTTATGATCTTACGGTTCTTCCTATGGATGTAGCAGGTGTTGCCTTGATTGACGAGCTTGGCGACTTTCTTGACGATTTCATGTGGTGAGAGCATACTAATCGGATATGGGACCAATGATACACTGTATCTCTCGCAAAGGCGTAAAGCTTTTCATCTTCTTTTATGTCACCCCTTCAGGGTTCGCCGACTATTGCTAACGATTCCTATTACAGTGCCAACTCATCGGGATTATTCGTTTATAAATTCTACCCGCTGTGCAAGCGATGTTTTTCTCGCAATGAGGCTGAGGCCCAGAGCTTTTCATCTTCTTTTTTGTCTCCCTGTCAGGGTTATATAGCGCACAGTGTGCTAAGGCATAATTATATTCCCTCCTATCTGGATTCTGATGTTATTCGTGAGTCCATCAAGAAAGAATCGATTATCATTTATTATGGTATGAGAATCTCACCCCTGTCTTGCCCTCATGCCAACTCAATCCTCTCAATGGGAGAAAAGCTGCTGATGAATTCTCTGGGTAAAATCAACCCAGTACAATCACTTCGCAACACTTAGGGTCGCCATATCTATATCAAGGTGAGCATAGCGATCCTGGACCTCCTCCTCTAACCAAGTCGGAAAAACAAAGTGCAAGGCATAATGGGTAATGACCAAAAAGCTCAGAACGAATGAACCGATTATAATCCACACCACAGGTAAGCTTTCAAAATGTCCGTTGTAATAAAAAACATGGAACACTGTTCCTAGTAAAATGACATCATTAGTCACTAAGCCATTGATGACGGTACTATAAGAGTTGACAACCAACAAGTTACTATTCAATCCATTCCTATTTTCTTTAATAGATTGCCGACCGTGATATTTAAAGAACATGCTGATAAAGCCTGCCGAAATCCATATAATCAAACTATGAGGGATGATCGAGCCAATCAGATTGATATAAAAGAAGAATACGGCTGCCAAAGCAATTGTCAACAATACCTTAGGAAGTTTAAAATAGCTCAGTAAATATCCGATTATCCTGCGCCACCATTGCTTTTGAACTTGATCTACATACTTTTCCTGCATCTTGGTAAATCCATATATACCAAAGGACTTATACACCTTATGAAGCGCCTGATCAAATGATAAGTGCGGATCTAGGGCCTGTAACTCTTCGATGCGATGAGCGATGTGATCAACTAACTCAATCTGAACATCGTAGAACTTAACATACTTCTTCCGTGTGAAGTCTAATATGGTCTGTATCTGAGCTGTTGTAAGACTGTGCATGACTTAGCTCGCAATTAGGTGTTTATAATTCTGCTCGACTTCGGCCTTCAACCTATCGGGAAATACAAAGATCAAGGCATGCATCAGAATAATGCCAACAGCGACAAGAATGCTCATTGATAACAATACATACCATGGCAAACTCGGACGAATAAAAAAGAGTGGCTCAATAAAAATATACATAGGAATCCACGTGAAACTTGCGATACTCATCATATAAGCATCGATACAGAGGAGCTTCTTATCCGTAGATACGAGTCTTCTTTTCGAATATACTCCTAAAGGAATTACCACAATTAGACTAATGCCAGACTTGATTAGAATCCAAGTTATCTCGTCAATCTCACTTTTCAACGGATACAAATATCCCTGCTTCATATATAAGTAGATACAAAGACTCAATACTATGGTTAAGACAATCTTGGGCAATTTAAAGTAGCTTTTGATATAGGACCATAGATGCCTCATCCAATAGCGCTGCAATTCAATGCTCTTCTCATTCTGGACCTTAGTAAATCCGAAAACTCCAAAGGACTTATACACCATATGAAGCGCCCGATCAAATGACAAGTTAGGATCATCAACTCGCAATGCTTCTATCTTATCAGCGATGTGATCGACAAGCTCAATCTGCACATCATAATACTTGATATACTTCTTCTCTGTGAAATCGAATATGGTCTGTATCTGAGTGGGTGTGAGTTTGCTCATACTTGTTATTTCGCCACCTCCAAATCTTGAAAAAACTTAATTTCCGTTAACATAGCTGGGCGATATATTGCGTATCTATACCAAGCTGAAGAGAATAGCATGAAGACACATAAGCCCACTATAACCATCTCCATTAGATCGATGGTATGATACTCTGAAATGAGAAGCATCAATGGTAACAAGAAAAAGAGATCAATACATCTAATCTCGTTGTAACACCTATATTTCAATGACTGAGATCGACTATGAGGATTAAGCTTATGCTGCATGTAATGCACTAATAAGAATATACACCAGAGTGCCATTACAGCCCACTGAAAGTATAAGACTGTAATGAACGTACTTGTATCAATGAGGAAGTAGGTAACTAAAAAAGTCATGCCGAGTAGACCTATGATTGCGCCTACGTGTTTCGGGTTTGTGAGATATTTAAAATAGTCGAGCAAATAGTTTTTAATGGCCGTTCTCTTTTGGATGCTAACCATCCGTTTTATCTCTCTGCCATGATCTAGTTGGTCGATAGTCTGTATATATGCGTCCCTAAATTCAAGATTGGGGTCTTCGACCCATTTTTGCTCAATGATTGATGCAATATGATCAACTAGTTCATAGCGTACTTCAATCCAGTCTATCTTCATACATGCATTAATATGCTTGTGAATGAAGTTTATTTGTTCTTCGCTTATTCTAATCATAAAGCCTTTGTTATAAGATCATGATGTAATTCTGAATATCGAGCGAGGTCTTGTTTGATTCCATTCTGCAAGTAATGAAACTTAAACATGAAGAATAGCAGATATGTAAATACTGCGATTGCAACGATCGGATCAGACCACCATCCGAGATCAAACCGATATATTAAATAGATACTTAATAAAGGCGTGTTAGTAACCCAAGCACTCTTGATGAATACACGAGCCGAGGAAATACCAAAGTGTCCATATTTTCTCCTTATATCGTATGAAACAATAGTCTCTGCAACTCCTGTTAAAACGCAGCCTAATATGAATAGCCATAAGGCGAATACCTTGGTAATTAGAACTATCTGATAGATCATAAGGAGCAATAGGATACTCAAAAAAACCTGAGGTGGTCTAAAGGTCTTCAACATTGTCTTTAGGTGATGCGACACAAATGCTTTCCAAGTTTCATAAATCTTAGACCGCTCAATCTTTCTTATTCCTTTAGGCCCACCAATAGTGGCAAATGCTTCATTTAGCGCTGTGTAGAAGGGCATTTCAGGATTTTGTGTGGTCAACTCTTCGATGTGGGCCAATAGATGATCTGCGATTTCTAACCTCACATCAAAGTAATCGTGGCGTAAAAAATCACTTACTTGATCATGCACTGTATGGATCTGATTTACGGTAATCTGCATCATGCTATCAGTTGGGTTTTGTATTCCTCTATGAGTGATGCAATTAATCGCTGACACACATTGAGGTGATAGTAATATGACCACATCAAGATGTATATCATCACAATTAGAGCGCCGTACATGAGATCAGGAGCAGAGTCTGTAGAAGGTCCACTCATCAACATATTGTAAGGGAGATATAGTCCAGCGAATAGTTGATATTTATACTCGTAGAAGAAATTTACGGAAGAATCACCTGTGCGAAACTCAGCAATAGTATCTCTGTTGAAGTATACTTTTACCCCCTCATATAGGATTACTCCGATTAAAAGCATTGTAAATCCCAATTCCAAATAAGCTGGATTAATCAAATACCAGACTAAGAATAAGAACGGACTTAAGGCAAGATGAACAACCCAGTTCCTCACAAACCACTTGAGAAATTGCCTGAAGATCAAGTTCTGCTTAGTCTTATAGAAGTTGTTAGCAATCTCATAAATCCGTTGAGAACCTCCAAAAGTCTCATGATACTTATAGACCTTCTGTCGGAACTGAGGACCAGACACTATATCATCTCCTAACTCGGTGACATAATGATCCACCAACTCAGCTCTCATATCACTGAAATTAGCCTTGCTATGAGATCGCTCCAGGATTGTATTAAACAGGTTATCGATGAAATTAACCTTCTCCTCTTCAGTAGGTCGTGCGCTGATGTTGTTATAGCTATAGTGTAAGCTATAATCCTGTGGTCGCCATTGTCCTGTCTTACTCCACATAGCTCAGGTGATTACGGGTTGAATTAAGAAGAGTGATACATATTGATCAAGTTTACCACTTAACTTGGGTTGGGTGACGTGCTTCTTATAATACAATCTCCAACCATATAGATATAGACAGAACAGATTGAAGAAGTTCAAGTAAATAAATCCAATTGGGTCAACTGAAAAACCCATAATTAAGGGCATTAAGCAATTGCCCAGAACAAATAAAGGGAGTTCAATAACGCCTCTTTCCAAGAATGAAAGATCAGAAGTGCTAATGGATTGAAGTCTGTTTTTTCTTTGAAGTATTGCGATTTTCTCGTTGACGTCTTCCATAAATTTTTTGCTTTGCCTATTCCTTATCAGGACAGTAATCATAAATACTCCGATCACTAAGAGATATAGTGGTAAATACAGATCCAGTGAAGAGAACTTAGCACAGAATATCAGCAAGGCCAAGGCCGTAATATGCCAGTGCCAATGAGATAAAAACCAAGCTATGTATTCTTTAAAATAAGGTATTAGGGCAGTGGATCTTATGGATTCATTAGCGATGTCTACCACCTTATTCGATCCACCAAATTTCTCATAAGAAGCTAATACATGTTGCTTAAATTCTTTCGCATTCTCTGTGTAGAAATTTGCCCCAAGTTCCGTTACGAAATGATCCACCAGCTCTGCCCTGACATCAAAGAAATTAGCCCTTGAGTTAGAGCGCTCCAAGACGCTGTTGATTAAGTTATCGATGAAATTAATCTTCTCCTCTTCCGTAGGTCGTGCGCTGATGTTGTTATAGGTATAGTGCAAGCTATAATCTTGAGGCCGCCATTGTCCAGTCTTACTCCACATAGCTTAAGCGATTTTGGTTTCTGCGATGACTTGCGATCTATATTCGTCGAGTAGCGGTGCTATACGACGCTGACATACCTTGAGATGGTAATAGTAGGCCCATGAGAGATAGTAGATCATTATCAGAATTATTACATTTAATGGCCAATAGAAACTAGTATCTCTAATTGGATTTGTTAGCTCATAAGCATAGTACAACATCCATGGTAGCAACATTTTGTATTGATAAAATAAGTTTATGGCCGACGCTCCTGATTTCATCTGACTGATCGCCTTTCTATCTCGGACATACTTTACACCTTCTATTATGCCGAATATCAAAACTAAAATTATCAATGCAATCCCTATCTCAACATTAGTGTAATAGGTATATGCTGCATAAGCTATCGGTAGAAAAGCAAGATGCGCTGGCCAAAAACTTAGTACCCACCTGTGGAATTGCTTTACGATGAGCTTATTCTTAGTGGCATAAAAATTAGTAGCAATTTGATTGATCCGTTTATGACCTCCAAAGGAATCATGAAATTCATGTACTTTCTCTCTGAAGAGGTATCCTCTCTCCACATTGAAATTATCACCAAGTTCTGTTACGTAATGATCTACGATCTCGGTTCTGAGATCACTGTAGTTCCCCTTGCTATTGGATCTCTCTAATATCGTATTTAACAAATTATCTATAAAGTTGATCTTCTCTTCATCAGTAGGTCGTGCGCTGATGTTGTTATAGCTATAGTGTAAGCTATAATCCTGTGGTCGCCATTGTCCTGTCTTACTCCACATAGCTCAGGCGATTACGGGTTGAGTAATTAATTGTGCCTTATACTGCTCAAGTAGTGGTGCTATGCGGCGCTGACATACCTTGAGGTGGTAGTAATAGCCACATCCACATATGTAATAGACAAATGGAAATATGAATGCACATAACCATTTAGCATCAACCAGATCCAGTATGCTCAAAAAATTGAATGGCAGTGTCAACATCAACAGGACTTGTAATTTATATTGATAAAAGAAATTGACTGAAGAGTGCCCTTGTTTAAAGCGTCGGCGTAAGTCTCGATCCTGATGATACTTATAACCCTCTACTATCACAACTGCTATTGTTGTGATGAGCATCACACAAGTCTGTGTCATTACATCAACCGAGTAACTTAAGATAATTGCTATCGGTATAATCAGGAGGTGGATAGGCCAATACCTCAGCATCCAACTGCGAAACTGCTTATTAATTAATTGATGTTTAGCTTGAAAGAAATTGTCAGCAATCTTGGATATACGCTTAGGACCACCGAATTTCTGATGATATCCATAGACCCTTTGCTCGAACTCCTCTCTGTCAGATATAAAGAAATCGTCGCCAAGCTCTGCTACATAGTGATCGACCAGCTCCATTCTCAAGTCACTAAAGTTTGCTCTGCTGGCAGATCGCTTGAGGATCGTATTAAAGAGGTCGTCAATAAACTGAATCCTCTCTTCATCTGAGGGTTGAGTGCTTATATCACTGCGTTCAGCCTGAGGTCTACACATGCCATCTTCATCCCTCATACTTAGGCGATTTTGGGTTTAAGGATGAGATTAATACTGGCAATGAAGTCCTGCATCGCTGCCAGTTGGTGATTGACTTCTGTCTTGCCACTTTCTGTCAGACGATAGTACTTGCGCATACGATTGCCAATGCTGCGTATCTCAGTAGTGAGGATGCCCTTACCCTCGAGTCTATGCAGTGCAGGATAAAGGGCTCCTTCTGTGAGCTTCATCTCACCGGCCGTGAGTTCTTTGACCAGCTGAGTAATCTGATAACCGTACATCTCGTCATGCTCATCGAGGAGCTTAAGGATGATGGTGTCGAGACTACCTCGTAGTAACTTAGGATCAATCATGATTCTAATATACCTAATTTTATTAGGTATAAGAATCTTAGGTATGGTTTTGGCTCATATATGTCTCGCAGAGACGTTAAGGCATAAAGCTTATATCAGTGTTTATCAGTTATTGGATTCGTCAAGATAATACTGGTGCCGAACCATGCGATCTAAATAATGTCCCCTCTTAATTCTGCACTAAGGTTACATTATCTACAACTAAGACACCATCATCCGCTCCCAAGTCAAATAAGACTCTGCTGTTATCACTACCTACGGGTGGAGATAGAGTCAGCGTATAAGTTTGCAAATCCGCATTAATCGAAACGGTCTGTATATCTGCCTCAAAACTACCCTCATTAAGACCTATGCCTGCGACGATAGTTCTCATATCATCTTCTTCTGAAGTGGCGGCATCAAAACTAAGCGTATAGCTCACTCCTGCCTCCAATGCTACAGGATGACTCAGATTAACATCAAAGGCATTAGCTGCCACCTCATTGTCAGAGAAATTAAAGCTATTATCGTTCTCCGTCTGCACATTGAATGCATTACCAAACCAGCTTTCCATCCCCATCTCAAAATCTCCATTTGTCAATAAATTTCCTTCGGTTCCTGTGCTGCCTCCTCCCATGTTGCCACCACCTGTGTTACCTCCACCTCCAGAGCCTTCTATCTGCTGTATATCATCCAAGAAATAAAGTGAATTATCCCCTGGGGTCCCATTATCATAGATTAGGACCAATCTATTATAGTCTACTGAATTATTGATCGTTCCACTATAATCAAATATGAGTTCCTGCCATTGATTAGCCACTGTGGTCCGGGCTGTTGCTACGGCTTGAGATGCTTGTCCAATAGCACCATCTTCAAATGCTAATAGTACCTCAATATTGGTAGATGGCGAAAATACCAACGCACTGACTTGTGCTCCATCCGAGAAGTCCACAGAGACTTGCAGATCCATAAAGATGCCAGCAAAAGTTTCGGAGCCTATTACCTTTTGCGTCTGCAGTACATTATTACTGCCATTGGTACTTCCTAAGGACGGATTGGACACAATTAACGATGGAGCCCCACCGAATTCTATCGGGTCGTAATCCAACGAAGCAGACTCAAATCCGATAGGGAGCATCAATTGGCTATTGTTAGAATCGTTAACATTATTTCCTGCGTCTACCTCTGTAATGGTCAATGAACCTATAGCTGCCTCACCATTGAGAGAAGCAGTGATGAGCGTTGTGCCCTGGTTGCTCAATATGCGTATAACGCCAAGGTCATCAACTGTTGCAACGCCTTCATCACTCGAACTAAAGTCAAAGTACGATGGATTGGCGGCTATAGACACGAACTGTGTATTGCCCGTAAGACTGCTTGTGACATTGTAATCAACAAATAAATCTGTAACAGCAATAGTACTTCCAGGTGTTGCCGCGGCTACTCGATCCTGCCCGTTAAAGACGATAGAGAGATTCTGCTCAACGAGAGAGGTTTGTTCAAATCGCAGCTCATCTAACCAAAAGGAATACCCAAAACCATTAGTGCTGGCAGTCCCCGCAGCGAATAAAAACATCCCACGCTCCTGAACAAGTCTGGCAGCATTAGGAATCGGGATGAAATATTGATTCCATCCTGTGGTCAGATTGATCTGAGTTGATACCGCAAATGAATTAGTCTCAAAGTCAGTCCCAAATCCAACATCTATGGTTGCCGTTGTCGTACTAAATGCATAAAACGAGAAGGTATTATAGGCTGTCAGATTCCTTCCTTCACCACGATCTAGGAATATCCCTCCTATAAAGTTGCCATCGGGATCATTAGGCGCCGGCACATCAATCCGTATGGATGTAGTTCCTTCAAAGGCTTCACTATTATCTGTGCCAAAACCTCTTGTATTAGCTCCAGCAGCAGGATCAAAGGATACAAAAAATTGATCAGTCAAGTTAACCGGCACATCGGTAAACACCTCGGCTATATCCGGAAATGTAGCCAATTGAAGATTGTCATCATCTGGTTGACATCCTGCGAATAGCGCAAGAATTAAAATCGCTTTTATAAAAGCATAAGCTGTTTTATACAATAATTTCTCTTTCATCTCCTCTTAATTTCCAATGTTAATATGTAGGTATGTGCGGATTTCCCACTCGTTACCATTCGGGAAACCTTGGTCTATTGGATCCATAAATTCGAATCGCGGTGAGAAGTTATCCAGTGCTCTCCACTTATAAGCCACTCCTAATCTCGTATTTGGAAGGACAAACCAATCTGGCTTTCCGATCGTAGTAGACAAATCTAACTTGACTTGCAATGGATAGGTTAAGTTGAAATCTCTGTGAAAGTCAAAAGGTCCCCAATCATCTACCTTCACTTCGGAGAGTAGCTTAATCTTTTTATAAATAATCCTCAGATCAGATCCATATCGGTTGATAACACGAGAGTCATCACCCCTAGCTTGTCCATTACCACCGTATAAGTTAGCTATCAAGCCGAACTCTGTTGAGGGCTTACTTACTACTCTGGCATGGACCTCCCATAGATCTTGGGCAGGTGGTGCACCAGCAAAGGCCACTGGAACACGGCTGCTACCAAAAAATCCGATCGCCGCATCTTGCGTCGTCGGAAGATGTCGAAATACAAAACCTAAGTTAGCCGCAAATTTTGCATCCTCTGCACGGTCGTTATCCCATTGATAAAACCACGAGCCTGGCGTCGGATCATACGTAAATAGAATTTCTCCTGCCGTCTGCTCTCGATTAGACCGCACTACAAAAGGATCTGATATAATATTTCTAGCTCGTGCTGGAGCAGCAGCATCCAGAGGTATGGGGTCTTCTAATGGTTGCTGCCATAAGAAATTAGGGGCGATCTGAAAGTTTCCTAGCGTATAGGTAAAACCTGTCAGGACGTTGTATTGATTGCCACTGCCACTATCCTTGAGCCTCCATCCTGTGAAAGTCTGTGTGAGGTCAGCACCCCCAAAGGCTACCAGGCCCTGCGCCGCACCCTGAGCGTACCAATTGAATGCACCGCCTGTGTATGTTAATTTAAATTTTCCTCCCCAGTTATCCCGAGATTGAATTGTATTAATAAAAACGTTTTCACTGCCTGTATCATCTGTACGGATGACTTGATATTCTCTTCCATTCAACGGAGAACCACCCCATATCCCTCCTAACTCAACATCGAAATCTCCAAAACTCCGTTGTACATAAGCCGTAGCTCGTCTGGTTCTGGGTTGAGGTATAGCGACCGATGTAAGACCAGCAGAAGGCTCTGCTAAATCTTCATGAAAGACTCCAGCGAATTTTGTTTTGCCGAATTGTTTCTCATATTTCACTAATACAGCAGGGTTCGCTCCCCACCATAATTCTGGTCCAAATGCCACTTTTAGGCCTTCGAATTGTCTCTTACCTGTGAATTCAAATCCAAATGGCGCCAATCCATTGTAGATGTCAATATTGGGCCCATAGTTAGCCTCAGGATACAAGCCAAAGAAATCACCCTCATATCCCCAGTGATAATGACCAGTTCTATAAAATCCTTTTACATCAGCATATTTCGAATTCCAATCAAAGTCCGCTTGGTAAATCTGAACCCGATTATTATCAATGAAAGTAACCGGACCATTGTCTGTGATGATCTCTACAGAGCGGCCTCTGTTTTCAAAAAATATTTCATCTATAGGATTGGTTGCTACATTGCCTAAAATATTAGCCACAACATTTGCTCTGACGCCTGGAGTAGGGTTAGCCTCAACACCTATGTAATAAGACTCCATATTATCAAATCCCAGTCGATCAGGAAATACAGGATTTGATGGGTCCGCAGCAGATGGAGTGGTAATGCTTGAACCTCCAGTATTGAAGGTTGTGAACTCCGCTCTAAAGGTGCTTAATCTAATCTTAGAGTTTGATGTGCCTTCTAATGCAGCCTTGTCTCCTCGAGCCTTGAGCACTGCATCAATTAGTTGAATACTGTTAAAATGATTGTCTACAGATTGTTGGGTGACACCTCGGTCATATGGATTCAGTTGATGAGCTTCTTTTAATGTGTAATAGGCTGCTCTCGGATACAAGGTGTACAACCCATTTATGTTAGTAGGTCCTTTGGCACATATCCCGAACCACTCTTCATTCATATTATTTTGCCCTTCTTCAAAGTCACTCTGATACCCCCCATTGGACCACGATGCATTATTATCATGTACATCAAGATTAGTTTCTTGGCCAAACTTCCACCAGCCGTCACTAAACTGGAAGGTAAACCCTCCAATTGAGTTCTGGGCCATACCTAGTCCCGCAGCATTAGCGTATATCTCTTTCCAGTTGCCGAGCATGTAATAGGCCTGCGACTCCTGATCTTCTTGATTTTGTATGGCATTGAAGGCATCTGCTCCAAACTCAGTAAACATGATCGGTTTTCCATATTCTTCTTTAACTCTTGTAAAGGCATCGACGAATGAGATCCCACGATACATATTAGTCCCGTATATGTCTATATCGACGCATTCTTGAGCTATAATATTGAGGAATAATAGGTCCCCGTTACATATTGCTATAGGCCTATCTTTACTGATCTCCTTCATAGCAATTGCCGCCTCATTAAACAATCTGTACATAGCCCGTGCTCGAGGTTTTATTCGACTATCCTCTTCGGGTATATCTTCTGTCTCTGGCCCATCCCAAAAAAGCCCATAATTATTCTCGTTACCGAGTAGAAACATGAGCACGCCAGGAGTATCCTTGAATTGTCGAGCGAGGGCCTTCGTTTCTCTAAGTAGCAAGTTCTTTACTTTACGATCGCCATAATCCGTTATAGGTTCCCAAGTACCATCTATCGTCAGACCGTAACGCCCGAATGAGTGGTTGATCATTGTATAAATACCGTAGGTCTCATAGATGTATTGCACCCACTTCGGATGAACACCGCTATATAGTCTGATCGCATTTACTCCCATATTACGGAGCAGCGACATCTCAGCATCAAGAGCTGCCTTGACGATGTGATCTGGCTGATTCCAGAATTGATATGCTGTTGTCGCGACAGTCTGACCCCTCGGGATGTAATCCCAGTTCATCCCATTAATCATAAATCCTTTACCATCTACAGACAATCGCATTCCAGTATTATCAGTTTGAATAGATACCTGATTGGCTTGAGCGGCTAAATAAGAGGAGGATAAAAGAAGGATAAATGCTAAAAAGAAATGTTTCATAAAAAATGATAATTGCATAAGGTTCTTTCTAGCAGTAGAAAGATCTTCAAGATTATGCTCAAAGTATGCGAATAAATTCTTAATTAAAGCATCTGAGTTGTACTATAATTAATCACTGCTCTCACTGAAATCATTAAGGAGGCATCATATTTTGAGATAAGACATATCATTATTTTTACTCTTGCATTTGGATTCGAACCTTAGCACAATTTGGTCTTTTACATAGATAAATATTCTAAACTCATCTACCTTTAATGCATGCACATCAATAAGGTGATTATACTATTCTTGATTATTGCTGTTTCTTGCCAACAACGAGAGGATGACACTCTGTTTAGTCTCGTTTCAAGTAAGAGGAGCGGAATTGAGTTTTCAAATGATCTTACAGAGTCATATGGCTACAATATGCTCTTGTTTTCTAATTACTACACAGGCGGTGGAGTCGGGATTATTGATATCAATAACGACAACTTACCTGATGTCATCA
>CAZFWJ010000029.1:0-38860 GCA_964522505.1 uncultured Saprospiraceae bacterium | reverse complement strand
CACTATTACAGTCTATGGTTAAAGGAGCTGGGGTGAATGAGAACACTGGGGCTACTTCATCCCCCTCGATAATAAGATCAGCCATGACTTGTGTCATGTTACCGCAGTCATCAATAGCGGTCCAAGTTACCGTGGTGGTACTTGGCGAGCATAGATTGATACTGAATGTTGAAAAGTCATTGGTTACATGAATATTATTCATCGCACCCGAAGCATCTGGATCATCAGGGCATACAGGCAACAGTCTCAAAAAGTATGCAGCATTACCAGAGCCATTGGTGTTGAACTGAATTCCTGTTGCTGTAGCATTAGATTGCCAAACGAAATTACCACCTGGATTTGCGTTAGTGCCACCTCTAACTACTTGATAATTTGGAGGATTATTGTTTTCTGAAAATCCTGCGCTTAAAGTGGTCAATTGAGTATATGTGACTCCATCTAAGCTTATAATTCCATCAGAAAATCCTCTACCACCTGAAATAACATTTCCATGCTCTCCCTGAATAAATACGGGCACAGAGCCTGATATTGTAAATTCTGGAGTTTCTCCGTTATTTACGAAAAAGACCCCTGCTGCACTTACGTCAATGCCAGTTGCAGTAACGAGTACGCTCCCTGGTGGAAGATTATATAAGCTACTTACGTCTGCATTTGTAACAGACTGATTGTCAACTCCGTTCGTAAGACCAAGATCTGCTGCAGTAATTTCAACGAATTCCTCTATACAATCCGAAGCAACACTTCCGCCACAATCATCGCTCGCCGTTACACTTGCTAGCCAACTGCTGATACTTGTTGCAATAGTATCAGCACACGATACAGTAAGATTATCTGGTGCTGTCATTACAGGAGGGGTGTTATCCGGTGTTACCGTGATTGTACTCGTGGTTGTTGCAGAGTTACCGCAAGCATCTACTGCCGTCCATGTTACAGAGGTTGTTCCCCCGCCATTACAAACATCAATTGCTGTTGGGGTATAATTATTAGTTATAGTAATATCAGGATCACACGCATCAGACGCTATTGCGCTATTTAGCCAGTTCCCTAAAGTAATATCTCCGCTGTTGCAATCAATGGTTAGTGGAGCAGGCGTAAAAGTAAATGCTGGTGGTGTTTGATCCCCTTCGATAACGAGGTTTGCCATTACGGTAGTTGTATTCCCACAATCATCAATAGCAGTCCAAGTAACTGGAGTAGTACTTGGCGAGCAAAGATTTATATTGAACCCTGCATAGTTATTTGTTACAATGACGTCTGAATCGCAAAGATCAGAGGCAGTAACACTTGCGAGCCATGAGCTGATAGAAGTGGTTGTTGTTTCCAAATCAGTACAAGGCAAGGTCAACGCTGCTGGAGCGGACATCGCTGGAGGTGTATTATCCGTAATAGTAACCATGGCAGTAGTTGTTGTCTTATTGCCACATTCATCGAGCGTTGTAAAAGTCACTGCCTGACTTACTTGGTTATCTTCACAAAAATCTAAAGACTGGAATGCTGAAAAATCATTTGTGACAGTAACCTCACCACAAAGATCAGTCGCTGATGCTGAGTTTAACCATGTAGTGATCGTTGCATCAAAATTCGGATTGCTACAGTCCACACTAAGATTGCCGTCTGGGCCATCCAATGTCGGAGGTGTAGTGTCTGTAATCGTATAACTCGCAAAGCACGTTGATGTGTTTCCGGCTTGATCAGTTGCCGTGAATTGATACAATTGAGTTTCGGAATTTCCACATTCTGAAGTTGTTGATATTAGTTCATTAGTGATGGTAACATCACCACAGTTATCCGTAGCACTTGCTCCAGATAGGAAATTAGCAAGACTTGGGTTTACCGGACATTCTTCAAGTCTTATAAGAACATCATCAAATGATACGGTATTGTCAGGTATTGATACGCCTCCTCCAATTGTTGTCACATTGTTTTGCTCATTATATAAATAAAAGCGGACGCATTGTCTGACTCCTGCAGGAGCGCTGAAGTTAGTCATCACGTCATATTGGAAAAAATTCATTGCAGGACTTCCATTAGCTGGAGGTATTTGAGCATTCATAAATAGGGTATTGGCGGATGCAAACCCATCGGAACTTATTTCTGCCGTAACCTGAAAATCACCGAGGCCAGAACCATTGGTGCCATCAAAAAAGATCCCTTCTCGAATACTTGTGATGTTCGTTTTCGCAGATGGTGTAAAGCATATTTCTGCATAATCTCCATCAGCTATTGCCTGAGCAGCTGTATTATTTTGAACATTGGTTAATATATGCTCAAATGTCGACCCATTTGGAATTACAGCATTGTTACCGTTGTTATCAAGAAGTTGAACACCTGGACCGAAAGTAACATCTTCTGTTGTAGTAATTAATCCATTAGAGTTGTTGAGTCCAGCATAACTTGTTCCTCCGTTCTGATTATGGTTGTACTCTAAGTTTCCTGTCGTAGGGTTGTCATTTGGAGGCGGTCCTGATCCACATTCAACCGTTACATCTTCGGGACATGTGATCACTGGTGGAGTATCATCCACTGTGATGATCTGTGTTAATGAATTCGTACATCCATTAGGACTGTTTAGTGTATAAGTGATCGCAAATTCTCCTGCGGCATTTGTTGTGAAGGTACCTTGAGTTCCAGCCGCATTAGTTGTAACGCCGGTGCCTGTAAATACGCCGCCGGGTGTAGTTGGAATCAAAGTCACTAAGCCACCTGGACACGGATTTGGAGTGAAACTGAAAGAAGCATCTTGAGTGGTGCCATCTTCAATTGTGATGGTAGAGCTAAATGATTCCATACAAGTCCCTGCTGCAATCGAACCACATGCACCATAAGAGATAGATTCTGTCAATGACAGTGTTACCATACCTACACTGGTGACTTGAATTTGACCAGTTGTGCTACTAATAATGTTAGCAGGCCCTGTGACAGCCCATGTTCTTGTAACAGCTCCATCATAAGTTGGACTATTGATAATTGGGGTGTATTGATGCGTAGCCGAGGCATCTCCTGCTGAAAAACATACTTGATCTTGAATATCAAAACTTGGTTGAGGCTGTTCAGAAATCAGCACGAAAGTAGATTGTTCATCAGCTTCACAATCTGAAGCTGTTGATGCAAGAGTTGGCGGAGTATAACTCACTTCATAGCAACCGGCAGTAGTATAACTCAAAGCGCCTGCCACAACACTCGATCCAGCAGTACCAGATGTCAATGACCAAGTGCCACCGAGAGCATTCAATGTAGAGTTGGCAGGGTCTATTAAACTGGATAAGGAGACACTACCAGTGGTCGTCTCGATACAAGATCGTTGTAGATCTTGCAATACGATTTCTTGTTCTTCTATAATTTCAAATGTTCGGCTACAGAATGTCGCACAGATATCGATCCCCATCTCATGATTGATAGTGTACAAACCTGGTCCATGGGTGGAAAAAAGATTATCAAACTCTATTATCACATCACCATCTCCTAGACCATTAAATCCAGTTTCATCTTCTTGTATCAGTGTTCCATCGGGAGCAATAAGTGAGAATCTACTCATTTCATTTCTGGATCTGCCAAGAAGATCTGGTGGCAAATCATCGAAAAATGGATTTTCTATACCCACATTGATTCTAAAATCTGAAGAACTCTCGCAGAATGTCCCGGCTAAATCAAAGCAAGGCTCCATGCTCGGAAATAGAGTGACACGTCCGCAGGTTACAAAATCTTCACAACCATCATTCTCTTCTGAAGGAATATTAAGGCAAATCTCATAGATGCCTGCAAATTCAAAACTCTCGCCGATAAGGTGCTCTGGGTTTATACGTATGACGTCATCTGCTTGGATCAATTGAAATACTGAACTTGCGCCAGAAAAACCAAAAGTTACTGCATTAAAAGTATCATGGTTGTTTCCATCCACATCGCCAGACGGAACCTTATTAACAGTCACCTCTGGATCTGTAAAGTCACCATTTGTAAATGCTGCTAAAGCTAAATCTATTAGTGTGCCATCACTATTAAAAAACTGAATCGTGGAAGACCCATCTGTATAGCATATTGGACTTGCTGCGATATCAATGGTGGGAGCTACACAATCCGTACACATATCAACATTAACGACCTGCTTTTCGATCACTTGACAGCCGGCTTCTCTGAGTGTATAGGTTATCTCATGCATGCCTATACCAGCTGCGAATGGATCAAAAGTAGAACCGGTAATGCCTGGTCCAGCAAGAACTCCTCCTGAGGGCTCAAATGATACTGTGAAAGGATCAGCGTCCAAACACACAAAGCTGGCCATATGTATCATTGGGTCTTCCGCTATACCGCATGTTCCAGAAAGTTCTAAAACACATCCTTCATTATCTCGTACTGTTATTGCCCAGGAGTTGTGTCCTGGATCAAGTGTGAGCATTGCTGTGCCGTCTTCATCAACACTAGTAGTCGATAATGTCCCTCCAACAGCGCTAAGCGTATACATAGAATCATCAAAGCTAGGAAGACCGCCAGTGAATCCCGATAGATTTACTACGGCTGTATTGGTGTCATCAGCTGGTCCTGCTAAACAAGGTCCGCATACGGCTGTAGCTGCTATCGGATCAAGCAATACAAAAGACACATAGTCTGTGGTGAATCCACATCCTATGATCTCGCCAGTACAAAACCCAGCTGCCGAAGGCTCAACATTATCATCTACCCATACTGATCCTAATACTTCAATTAGCATGTTAGATGGGAGAGCCCCTCCACCTGATGCTAGCGGGGCATTGCTATTAGTATGATCTTGTACACCTGTCCCTCCATTATTCGTAATGGATACTGAAGGATTAGAGCCCAATCCTGGGACATTATAAGCGTTGATCACATCTCCTGGAACGCCACCTAAATTGGTGTCATAAGGATTGGCAGGATTAGGTCCACCACCGAAATAAAAGTCCAGGTGATATGTGCCAGTCATATCGTCTCCATCGCCAATACCCAATGGGTCCGGGAAAGTTAAGTTTTGAAGGACATCTATATTGAGTGACTCACCGGGACATAGAATGTTCTCGGTAGAATTCAAGGTGCCAGAGAATGCATTATCATCTATTGGCCAGATGAAGGCCTCCAAAGCTATACAGTTTCCATCATTACCTACAGGAGCGACACAATCAACATCGCTTCGACTGGGATCGCAGGTTCCATCAACCTCCGATGATTGCAGTCCATTGGTCCCTCCATTTGTTCTTATGGTAAGGGTTATTATTCCATCCGCCGCCATCTCTGACACGTCCGCTGCAGGAATATTGACACTAAGTGGAAATACCACATCACATTTGTCCCTTTCTGGGAGTCCTGTAATATCGGATTGTTGAATAATGATCCCACATTCATTAACTATATAGGCGACTTCGCAGCCGTTATTAAAATCTCCTCTTAAGGTAATAGTCAATTGTGCGGCTTCACAAGACTCTCTTTTAGTTTCGTCAACCGGAATGTTAAATATAACATCCGGTCCCTCAGTATTTAGTCCTGTATTACCATCATGGTCACAAAACTCAGTTCCATCGAGCACCATAACCGAAGTGGCACCGCCGATGTCAACAAGATCTACATCAGCTATAATATTTAGGTTGTTATCCCGTGTCGAAATGTTATTACCAATGAAACTTCCTCCACTACAAGGACTAACATCAAAAGCAGGTACGCCTGAACCATCACAAGAAAATGGCTCCGTAGTTTGAGACGAGAGTCTTTGCGAATCAATTAAAAAGATAATTACAATTATTGGTATGCAGAGCAGCTTGTTGAAGTGATTCAACATATACAAAGGTGTTTTTAAACTTTTTTTGATATTGACTTAGCTAAATATCAAAAAAGCATCGATAATTAAATTATCACCGCTTCTCATTTTTATTATTCGATACTCACTCTATTTATAAATGAGTATCGGAAAATAATCAATGAATTTAATAATTTCAATATGTAAAACGTTGATTTAGAGGCTAAAGCTGACACTACAATTGATCTACATATATAAAATCATTGCAATGTTTTATTATATGTTTCTTACGAAATTATGTCAAAAAAGTAGGTGCTTAAAACTCATGGATACATCCTTGCCCAATTCATAGAATTGAGCCTATAAAATGTTCATTTTAATAGAACACGAAATGTTCTGCGTTAAACAATCCTTTATCTGAAATTTTAATTTTGGGTATCACTAATAAAGCCATAAATGATAATGTCATAAAGGGTGCAGTTAATTGACATCCCATTGAGTAGGTGAACTTATTAAGATCGCTATATGAGGCGCTAATCGAGTAGGCGTCATTTGGGCTCATCAATCCTGCTATAGGTAAAGCGATCATTTTATGATGTTCACTATTAGTTGCTGCTAATCCTCCTTTCGTTTGTATTAGGGTATTAGTGACTTCTAGCATAAGTGCATCTGTTGTACCGACACATATGATATTATGCGAGTCATGTGCAACTGTCGAGGCAATAGCACCTTCTGTTATGCCAAAACCAGTAATAAATCCTTTTGCAACTGGAGTATTTTTATAGCGATTGATGACAGCTATTTTAAGTACATCTTGATCAATATTACTTTCTAAATAACCATCAATTATGCGTGGTTTCAAATCGCTTTTTTCCGTAATCAAAGAACCCTCAATAGCTTTGATTACTGGATGATCATATTTATCTATAAGGATATTAAATGATTGCAAATCAGACTTTAAAACATTAAAATTATTTATAATATTATGCTCCTTAGATGTTAGACTTGTGTGATTATGAGACATCACGCTAACTCCGTCTATATATGTTTCAATCACTTCGAATGATTTGAGATCTTTGACGAGAATGAAATCTGCCGGGTCGCCAACTCTTAATATTCCCGATCTCATATTGTAATGATGAACAGGATTGATACAGCCAATGCTGAGCACATCATATAGATCATATCCCAAGGTAATAGCATGCACAATGAGTTGATTAATATGGCCTTTGACCAGATCATCTGGATGTTTATCATCACTACAAAACATGAGCTGATCAGCATGATCCTTGATTAGATAGTGTAAGGCATTGAAGTTTTTTGCGGCGCTTCCTTCTCTGATGATAATCTTCATTCCGAATGAAAGTTTATCGATTGCTTCATCAAGTGCAACGCACTCGTGATCAGTAGAAATACCAGCTTTAATATATTTCTCTGCGTCCTTACCCCGTAATCCAGGAGCATGGCCATCAACAGGCTTACCATACTTTTTAGCAGAAGCTATCTTATGACCTATAGCCGGATCACCTGCTAATACTCCAGGATAGTTCATCATCTCCGAGAGATAGTATATATCGCTGGATGCCATCAATTGTTGGATCTCTTCTGGTCCTATCTGTGCTCCAGCAGTTTCATAATGGGTGGCAGGCACACAACTCGGAGCTCCAAAATGAAATTTCAACTTGGCATCACTGGCATTATCGATCATATATTCCACCCCTTCGATACCCATCACATTGGCGATTTCATGTGGGTCAGAGACAGTTGCCACGGTGCCATGTGTCAGCGCTATTTTGGCAAACTCATATGGCACCAACATTGAACTCTCAATATGAATATGGGCATCAATAAATCCGGGCATTATATAATGATGATCTGCTTGTGCTACTTCTTCAATTGCCTTGATAATTCCCTGGTCAATGGTGATCTTCGCCGGATAAGTTCGCCTATTCGGAATATCTACAAACTGCCCTGTTATATGTGTTATCATAATGTTTGATTGCCGAAAGTTGAACATATTCCATGACAATATTATAGCTGAAGTATGGATATAGTTTGAGAGTTACTACTCTGAACATGTCAACCTCGTGATTATGCATATTAAGTTAAAGGAGCTATGGTCAATGAAACTCGTTAATCAGTTAATATAATCAATTGGATTAAGACCTTATTATGGACATCCAATACAGGGATTTTGCTAATCGGGTATACCCGCGATTTAGGCTAAAGTCATAATATATAGATGCTGCTATTCGTATTTAACAGGATTGTTTTCTTCTAATAATAAATCCTAGGTATCTTCAAACTCTACCCTAATCGATGAGATTCCTCATCATCCAATTATTACATAAAAACAGACATTTGTGAAGATCACTTTGAAATTGAGTCCTACAGGACTGACTCTAATAATTATCCTTTTATTAAACCATTTTATTTTTGCCCAACATGCCAGTGGCCTTGTTTACGATAATTATTCCGGCATACATGGTGTCGTTAAAAATCCTGCAAGCGGACAACACGGCCGACTTGGTTGGGATGTAAACCTTGTCTCAGGGCATGTCTACGGCCGAACGACATATGGTAACATCATTAATACCAATTTTTTCGATTTAGTATCAGGTGTAGAATCACTGCCCGTTTTGGGAGATAATGAAATACCTCCAGATCCGCAAGCCCCAGGAATAGTGTTTAATGATAGAGCGGCTTCAGCTTATGCTCATATAGATGTAATGGGGCCTTCATTTTGGATTGATTTGGAGCCTGTAGGGATTGGTGGTTTTGTCCGTGGAAGATTGGATCTCAGTGCCCCCAGTATACCATCCGAGCTATCATATCAACAGATTCAAAACCTATCTACAGGTAATGTTCAGTCGATAAGCAATGTACAGAGTGCGGGTGCCGCTTGGACGGAGTATGGAATAAGTCTTTCATCCAATTCTTGGGGTTTTGATGATATAAGTGTGGGGGTAAATGTCAAGTATTTGCAAGGTCATGAAGGCTATTATGTTAGTACCCCAGATATTTTTAATTTCAATAGGACTGTTGATAATCAACTTCAGATTAATACTCCTGAAGCTAATGTTGCCTTTACTGATGGATTTGGTAGTGCGAGTAATCTTTCTCGATCTAACAGAGGCCGAGGCTGGGCTGTTGATTTAGGATATAGTAAAAGGTTTGAGCGAAGCCGGTTAGGAGTGTCTATTCTTGATATTGGTCGCATTAGATTTAGCAATAGCGGTTCTGTGCATCAGTTGTCTTTGAATGAGGCATTAGAGTTAGATATTGATGAGTTGTCAACTCTAGGATCTGTGGATGATCTTATAGGAATCGTTGATGCAGCAGTATTGAGTTCTACGTTGATTGATAACAGTTTTACAGTAGGGACTCCGGCTAGAGTATTGGTGAATTTTGATTATCAAGTAGATCAATCTTTTTTTGTTAATGCTACCATTAGCCATTCTCTGGCTACTTCTGATCAAACTATCAGAACGGAAAATAACATTAGCATCAGCCCGAGATATGAACATAGGTGGTTAGCTGTAACCTTACCAGTAACGGTAAATAGCTATGAATCGGTCCACTTGGGATTGGCTGCAAGATTAGGTCCATTAACTATTGGTACTGATAATCTTACGAGCTTGTTCGGGAGTCAGGATTTCAACGGTTCAAGCTTATATGCTGCGGTTCGGGTATATCCATTTAACAATAGTAAAAATCGAAAAGGGGTCGATTGTCCAAAAGTAAAAAGATCGCCGTGGGATAGCGCTAAACCCGTTAAGGGCGCTAAAAGGATGCGATCTCCAGGATAAGAGAATAAGGGATTTGCACTACCTTTAGGGAAATCATCGATATGCCCAAAACACTCGATATCCCTAATAGAACTGGTGAGGCTCCCAAGGTAGCAGGATATGTACCACATCAACAGTTAAATCAGCATTCAGGCAAGAAGATTTTTGAAAAATTTAAAGTTCGTGTTGCAGAGTTGCCTCATGTAAGCTTGATCAAGAGCCGTACAACTGTTGATGAATCTATTGGTCTGTATATAGATCCTGGAGTAGATTTACATCCAAAGGCGGAAAGGGAGTTTGCTCATCTTAATATTGAAGCAGGTGCAGGTAGTTTTCATGTTAAGTTACCAACAGAAGATTTAGATCATCTAATTTCTAAAGGATGGGGGACGTACCACCCAATGAGTGAAGGTCTTAAAGGCCGATCAGGTCAGATTGCAGTAGCCTTAGTTTATGCTCCTAGGGACGACGAGGAACTCGATGTGGCTATGTCTATATTGAAGTATGCACATAAGTTTACCTTAAGTAAACCTCAGAAAAAATCAATCTTTACCCTGATCGGATTCATGGGGAGTGGTAAAACAAGCATCGGTAAGCGATTATCGCAGAATTTGAACATTCCATTTGTTGACTTGGACGCTTATATAGAGGAGTCAGAAGGATTGAGCATCAATCAAATCTTCACGACTCAAGGGGAAAGTGTGTTCAGACTGCTTGAAACACATTATCTCAATGCTATCATAGACAAAAATGAATATTTGATCCTTTCAGCTGGTGGCGGCACACCATGTTATAATCAAAATTGGCCAGTGCTTAGACAAACTAACACAATCTACCTTGAGCGCACGAACAAATATCTTTTTAAAAACCTTGAGAAGAAAAAAGACAAACGGCCCCTCATTAGAAATTTGTCAGATGAGGCTCTGAAACGCTTAATCAGCGAAAAAATGAAAATAAGAGCCTCTGCTTATCGCAAGGCAGACTTGAATTATTTTGCGGAATCCTCCAAAGAAGACATCGTCAAGGATTTATCAAAAAAGATAAAGAAGAAGTTGAAAAAACTAAAAAATTAAGGCTCCCTAGTCATTACTGAACATTCCCATCCACCATAGTATCCATTCAATTCTTGAGCTTCGGATTGGAGGTTTACCGTGATCTCGGTTATATTATCTCTCGACGGAATATCTTCTTTAGAGAAATGATAGAAATAGGGTTGTTGTTCGCCTCTATGAAAACCTTTTTCCTCCTCTTTGTATCCTAGTTCCAAGATTAACTCACTATACCTATCACGGTCGATATTTGTATCAAAGTAAGCCCAATGATCAATTTTTCGTGCTTGATTGATTTGATCTCCTGCTTCAATTAAAGTCTGGATAGTAGCCGTGTTCTGGCGGTATTCGGTAATATATATATCGGGATAGATTCTATCTTGATAAAACTGATTTTCTGGATCGTGCATTATAGATACCAGAGGAGGGAATCCACTATTCTCATTAGCAAAGTAGTTGTGCAGAAAGTTGCGAATGCCAAGAGAATCCTTGAGATAGTAATAATCTATTTGTGTACAATCATGAGTGAATGTGCCGACCAGCTTGCACGTAGCTTGGATATCCATATAATTATTGAGCTTGTCAGATAGTTTGTATAGACGCTCATAAACCAGTGTGTCAGGGAATCCTTCATCAGAGCAGGGCGTAAATTGATGACCGACGCTCAAGAGGAAGGGCAGTTGTATGGAGTCTATTTTCTCCTGATAGCTCAGGTCTACAAGCATCGAACCTGGCTTGTCTTCCCATTGCGCCAAATATTGATCCCATTGACCTTGCGCAAAGAGAGATGACATAAGTGCTATAGATATGAAAAACAACCTCATAATCGCAAATATCTATTAGATATAGTTGACGCGCATTAATCTACATGATATTAACTCCCTGTTAAAGGTGTACAATCTATTGAGGGAAACTATTAATTCTTGTTTTTCTTCTTATTCATATCTCTTATGGCCTTTTCAATACCACGAGGTGTCATGGTATACATCGGAATGATCCTTTTAAGAATAGTCGTTGTAAAAGTGATACTCCAGTGCTTTTCTGAAACAGGGTTGAGCCAGCAAATCTTTTTGAATTTTTCCGAAAATCGACCCCAAGCGATGACACTGCCTTCATGGAGCTCATATGGCGCCATTGCAGCATCTCCTATTACGAATACTCTATAATTAGGATCTTTATTTAGGATTCGTTCTATAGGAATTGGATTTGTACGTCGCTCGTCTTCATATACATATTTGTATAAGGTATTGTGGAAGTAGTAAGTCTCTAGATCATGAGCATATCTTGTTTTCATCTTCTTAAACAGTGCCTGAACTGGTCGAATATAATAATCCATAGAGTAACCACCATTGTCAATGAGTAAGATCACCTGAAGTTTATCATTCGTTTTTTCGAGCTCTATTGGCAAGAATAATCCACCTTCTTTGACCCCAGTTTTTACAGTCAGTGGGATGTCGAGAAACATCTCGTTTGTTTCTTCAAGAACACCTTTTAAGCTTGCCAGTGTTGCATCAATATTGTCATCATTGATGTTAGCATCAACGTCAACAGGATAATATTGAGGATCATCGAATACTTGTCGAGCCATCCTACCGCCACCAGAACCTCCCACTCGGATACCACCTAAGGCCGCACCACCATTACCATATGGAGAGTTGCCGCCAGTACCAATCCAGTGCGAACCTCCAGAATGTTTGAATTTCTGTTGCTCCATCACTTTTTCCATTCTTTGACGGAGTTCTTCGAGGTCTACGAATCTATAATCAGCAGCCTTATCTAGTAGACGTTCAGCGTTAGCATCATCATTGCCAGCACCGTCATTGCTATCTTTCCTATTGGGGTCATCCTTATCTAAGATATTTTCTCCATCTATGACCTTTTTTATATCATAACTTGTCAGATGGACTTCATCCAAGAACTTTTCGATAATGTCATCCATGTCCATGTGAACACGCTCTTCATCAGCCTTAATAAAGTCGTCAAGCCAATCTTTGAAAGTTTCGGATCGCTCGATTGCATTACTGAGTCTTTCGCCCGGCTTTACATCCACGCCGATAAAGTATTGATAGAAAGCCTGAGTATAGGGGCCTACATGAGTTGGGTCTTTTACGAGGGCACCTTTGAACAGAGCGTACATATCGCCAATAGTGTTTACGAGACGCTTGTCCATTGCTTTGCGCAGTAGCAACAGCGATCTGACATCGGCCTGAATACCATAACTGCGACATACTTCTGGAAAACTCTCAAACATATCGTTGACTATTTATTAATGAAATCTCTGAGCACCTCCTGGTGCACTCCCTATGTCCATATTGCGTTTTACGCGCTTCACGTCATCTTGTGTCTTCACTAAGGCTCCCAACCCATCTAATTCCTGAATTTTCTTTATAGTGTCCGCCTTGGCAAATGTCTGTAGATATTTTAACCAATTGAGAAGCTCTCTTGTCGAGGGCGCTCGCTCAAGACCCAATTGTCTTAGCTGATAGAATATCTCGATAGACTTGGATACTACTTCTTCATCCGCAGAAGGGTAGTGTTTTGCCACAATTTCTCTCATAATATCTGCATTGGGAAATGAGATATAGTGATAAATACATCTGCCTTTAAAAGCTGTGGGAAGTTCTTGTTCTCGATTACTGGTAATTACAATAGCAGGCATGTCCTCTTCACTTACTTCGATCACTTTGCCAGACTCTGGCATGACGAACTTACGATGGCTCAGTGCATAGAGTAAATCATTTGGGAACTCCCTCGGAGCCTTGTCGATTTCATCTATTAGCAAGACAGAGTGGGCACTGCTGTATGCCTTCGCCGCAGGACCTAATAGTACATAGTCATCAAGTACTTCGGTGCTACGCCCTCCAGTACTAAGCTTTGAGTCAAGCTTTTTCTCTTCACGTTGTGCATTAAGCACTTCGATTTGACTATCTCTTAGATACTTTACATGATCAAACTTAGCGACGAATTGGTCTACTGTACTCTTTGATCCTACTGGATATACATGCAGATCGAGGTCCATGTTTTTGGCATATTGTAACGGCAATTCGGTTTTACCCGTGCCTGGTTCGCCTTCTATTAGTAAAGGCATTCCTAATACTCTAGCCATGTGAAATGCCTGGGCTAATTCCCGATCACATAAATATTGTTCCGATCCTGTCCAAAATGTCGTTTCTGCCATGCCCGAAAATTACGCCTATTCACTCGATTAGACTACATTATAATTGAACATCATTTGTCAAAGGATCATGATACTTCCTATTCTATTAAGCGTCACAAGTAAGTCTTATCTTCAGAATAAAAACTATGATATGTGCTGTTCTTGGTGGATGTACTTATTAGGCTCCTTACTGGCAGGCTTGTTGGGTTGGTTGATTCGAGGATACTTTATGCAACGGAAATTAGATAAATTTAAGGTTTCTCAGGAGTCCGCCAATGCTTCAATTAGAAGACTCACTGCCGATAAGAATAAGGCAAAGCAAGAATATGATGCGAAGTTTCAGAGACTCCAACAAGACATTAAAAACTTGGAGGAAACGAAGAAGATCGAAAAAGAGATGATCCATAAGAAATGGCTTGAAAAAGCAGATAATTTAAATACGGAGTTGAACTCTATGCAAGAAGAAAATACTGCTTTGCAGAGCCGTATTGATGATCATAAGAATATTGAAAGAAATGATGCACTTGTCTCACCTTCCGAATTGATGCGCTTGAATGAGGAACTGAATTCTTACAAAGAGAAAAGCCTGAAGAACAAAAACAAGTATAGAAAGCTTGAGAAAAAATATCTTAAAAATTTAAAAGCGATAGATAAGAGATCTGGCCAGTCAAAGTCTCAATCCGTCATAAAGGAAGTCCCAGTAGAAATCACAAGGCGAGTTGAAGTGCAAGAGTTAGTCGACTTTAAAAAGTTAAAGAAGCTACTCACCAACAAATTACCTACCATTAAAAAAACAAAGATCACTAACGTTACTAATAAGAAAAAGAAGCCGAAAACGGTCAAGCGGAAGTCTGAGTAATTCTCAATACTTCTTGTATATGGTCCGCTAAGAGTAAAGGCTTTTCAAATGGGATTAAGTGGCCTACATGTGGCATCTCATAGAAGCTGCCTTGTGGCACTCGTTCTTTTATCTTATTCCATGTTTTTGTTGTTATTACATCTGAGTATTGAGCCTTAATAATATGGGCCGGAACTGCATTTTGCTTCATGATACTCCACATGTTAGGTCCAGTACTATAGACTTGAGCCTCCCATTCTCTCGGATAGCTTAGCGTAAGAGTGCCATCGACTTTTTCTTTTAAGCCATATTTCAAAAAGTCGTCAAAAACAGCTGGATGAAATCGTTGAAAGACTTTCTTCGACCCTAAGTGTTGTCTGGCCTCATGACGATCTTTCCATGTAGTTCTTCGATTCTTGGCAATTTTTATAATCGGATTCATCTTGGACATCAGAGATTTAGGAGCGAGTGTTGACATGAGCGTTATCCAATAGGGTAGGACAACTGGATCAATGAGGATCACTTGAGAGAACAAATCTGGACGTTTGATGGACGCAAGCCAGGTTGCAATTCCACCAAGGCTATGGCCAATACCTATGACTTGCCTGTCGCCATGTTTATCCATCATATCAATGAGGTCATCTGCAAATAGAGCCCAATTCTTGAGCTGTTCTGGTGATTCATTAGGCCACAATGGGCGTTGTCTATATAAGTGTACCTGATAGTGCTCCTTTAATGGATCGAGTAGACCGTAGTAACACTCTGGCGTGTAAGCATTGGCATGAATGAATTGTAGCGGCTTCCCCGTGCCTCCTAAGTCGATTTTTTTGTTCATCTGGTGAGATTACGATTGATCTTGAATCCCTCGCATTCATAGCACTGTATGACCTGTTCAAAACGAGATAAGAGCATCTACATCCCAAACCCTCTTATCCCATGTATTGTTGTCGTGATAATTGTCAGAATCTACACCACATCAAAGCTCTACACTATCATTATCCTCACCTTTTATAAGATTATAAAAGATGAGGAGTCCTATTCCTGCGAATGCAAATACCAGAGGTATCGTGATGAATGGACCATCATTACGCAATGTCATGTCTGAAAATATCCCGATCCCGAGGGCTAAGCCGATCATCGTCAACACCAGACCCCATTTCAGAGAAGACGTTCCTGCCTTTTTTGGTAGATTATTGAATATGCCTGCATCTCTACCTGACTCAATGAGAGCCATGCGCTCACGATGACGAGTATTGAAGTACATATAAGTTAGGAATGCGGCGAAACCAAAGAAAGAGATCATTACAATTACTGAGTCCATATCGTTTAATTGTTTAGTGAGTTAAAAGATGCCCATCTGACCGTTATACTTTTTATGAGGTTACAGAATATTCGATTTATTTTTTTGTAACCTGTATTTAGTTGAGCTCGTCTCAGCTGTCAGCAATCAATGTCAGAGGATCAATTACTTATACAGAGACTGGTCAACGGTGATCAACAAGCGTTAGAGGAGCTAATGGAACGCTATCAGCACTATGTATATACGATACTCTCTAGTATGCTGCACGACCATGAAGCTGCAGAAGCCAGCCAAGATACTTTTATTAAGGTGTATAGGGGCATCAATAGATTTGAACAAAACGCTAAGTTGACTACCTGGATCTATAAGATCGCATACCGTACAGGATTGGACTATCTTAAGAAGAGACGTCGGCACACAAGTTTTGATGATGTAGACTATGATCTCATGTTTGCTGCTGATGCGCAGATTGAGGGGCGGTTAGATCGTGTCGATCTCAATAACTCGATAGTTTATCTGCTTAAACAGCTCAAAGCTGATGAGGCGGCTATTCTGAGACTGTTTTATTTTTATGAAATGAACATCCATGAGGTGAGTGAGATTACCTCTCTGTCAGTATCTAATGTCAAAGTAAAATTGCACCGATCTCGCCTGAAAATGAAAGAGTTGATTGAGAAGAATAAGAGTTTTAATTTTAAGGAATATATAGGTCAATGATGGATAACACAGAGTTGATATGGAAATACATAGATGGGTCTTGCAATCCCGTGGAGTTAGATCTGTTTAATTCACGAATGTCTGATGAGTACTTTGCTGCTGACTATCAACAGGCATTAGATCTTCATGGTGCATTAGTGCGAGATACGCCGCAGAAAGCACCTGCGGATCTTATTGAACACACGTTGCTAAGAGTAGCTCAAGAGCCTCAATTTAAGTTGTCTGATATATCATCCATTAGCACTAGGCCGTTTTGGCTGTTCATAGGAGGCATTACCTTGACATCTATATTGGCAATGTTTTATGGACCGGAGATGAGCTCTTTTGTATCGGTTGAATTTGCACCGGAATTACCCCAATTGTTGAAATACGTTCCAAGCATCGATTGGCATATGCCATCTATAGCATTTGATTCAAGTTGGTTTAACTATATGATAGTGATAGGCATTCTACCTATTGTATACCTAATGGACCACATTTTTGTACGATTTAATGTTCCTAAGTCAGTGTGATTCTTGAGTACTATTATTTTATTAATTCGTCAGTAGTCATCACTTTGGCAAATTCCCCATTAAGATTCGCTAAAGACACTTGATGGACCATTTCAGCAGAAAACTCTTTATTGTCTACTCCAACTTGCCTGAAGGCTGCGGTAGCATCTGAAATTACTGTAACCTTAAGGCCTAAGTTAGAACCCATTCTTGTACTTGTCGAGATACAATGATTGGTGGTTAGGCCGACCATAACTACAGAGTTGATTCCTCTTTCTTTAAGCTCGTCTAATAAGTCAGTGCCGATAAAACAGCTATTCACATTTTTGGTAATGATCGCCTCACCACTCATTGGAGCAGTCTCCGGCTTGAAATCAAATCCTTCATGCGAGGAATGAAGAGGACTGTCTTCCTGCTGTGAACTATGTCTGACATGATATATCGGCCATCCATTAGCCCTCCAATGCTCAAGAACCTTAGAAGCATGCTGTTCTGCATCTGGATTGTTACGTTCTCCACCGTAATAGTCTACGAAGTCCATGCCGAGCTGTATGTCTATTACGAGTAAGGCTGTAAGTTTATCATTCATGTGTTATTGTATTTCCGGAGTGATCAAATAGATGTTTAAAATTGAAGGCTTCAATACTTGGCCCATGCTCATCTATTAATGCTAACTTTTCTTTTGCTTCTTGCAGGGTTGGAATATGCCCTGATTCAATCCACCACATAGCCAGATGTGGCTTGCCAAGATTGTAAAACCATTCTTTCTTGCCCTTTATTAGTTCTTTGTGCAAACTCTGGTATACGTATTTAAATAAGCTGTTTACATCTCGCCAAACTGAAAGATTGATGATGAGCTGATCATTATCAAATGGGTTGAAAGATGTTGCATTCCCAGTATCATCTTTCAATCTCCAAATGAACCCGTCATGTGATTCCGCAATCTGATTGATCTCATCAAGCCGAGAGGTAAAGCCGCCCATGGATGGGTCGTCAAGATTGATGCCCTTCATATGAGCTATATTGATCTGTGCAAGATGATGCGACATAAGGAGAGTCTTCTGGGCAAAGGTATTCTATAGAAAGAAGCCGATCTCAATCGAGAGATGATTAAGATCGGCTACTTTTAACTCCTGTTATACGGTGTCGATATTTATGATTTCTTCATTTCTTTCCTTAATCATCTGCATCGAGGATATCCTCTATTCGTTCATGTAAGTCCGCTACATGAAAATCTTGAGGAGTATTTAAGTTCTTTTGAACTTTAAGATTCTTATAGAGCTTGGTTAGCGTACCTCTAGCCAAACTGGGCACCTCTGATCTATCATCCTTGTCGCTCATAAGGGCCTCCATGCGTGTTACAAAAGCTCTCTGAAGATTTCTTGTGTACACATCATTACCAGCTCGCTTACCTCCGCTGAAAATGCTCTCGCTTACATTATCAAATAGTTCAAAAGGACTATACGCTTGAGCACCATTTAAGGCTTCGTTTTCAGACATGCGCTCTAATCTGTCATTATTGAATAACAATCTTAGGGCCCTGTCTTGGATGGCACCAATGCGGTCTACTGTTCCTTCAGGTTCAAACTTGCGAGTTAAGTCCTCATTTATCAACCATAGCGGTGTGTTGAAAACTTGTTTGTGTAAGAAGTTAATGGCCCGCTTTTGCTTGCTCTTGCTCTGATGCACATAGGTAGCTTCTTGTTGATCCTGAGTGGTGAATACTTCTATTACTCCGCCCACATTGCCGATGACATGTCCGATGTATCTATTAAACTGGTTGCCGATTTGATTATATAAATCCTGAATCTGGTCATAGTCTTCTCCAGCTTCATAAGCCCAATCAGCGATATTTGGTACGATACGTTTTAGATTTTTGATGCCATACTCGCTGGCTAACATTGAGTCATCGCCTAGGTCTTCCGTTTGAGCAGTTGGATCGAGTGGGAGGCCACGCTGTCGGCCATATCTATATAGCGGGTCTCCAGCGTGTTCTAATGTCCATTGATCCAGCGTCTTTTTTTCTTCTATTCTATCTCCATCTACAGGTTGGTAACCATATCTGATAGACCAGTCGTCGTAGATTCCTATATTGGGCATTAGGCCTACATCTCCATCCTCTGGCTGTGCGATGTAATTGAATCGGGCATAGTCCATAATTGATGGTGCAGTTCCCATCTTCTGCGTGAATGTTACCGATCTCAATGAATCAACGGGGTAGGCTACACTCGAGCCCATGTTGTGTGGTAAGCCAAGTGTATGGCCTACCTCATGAGCTGATACGAATCTGATCAGGCGTCCCATAACCTCTTCCTTGAAATTGGCTCCACGGGCCTCCTCATTTATGGCTGCGGTCTGGATGAAAAACCAGTTTCTAAGCAGTCGCATTACATTGTGATACCAGATAATGTCAGACTCCAATATCTCACCTGTTCGTGGATCATGCACGTGTGGTCCTTGTGCATTTTGTATATCTGTAGATACATATCGGATCACGGAGTAACGAGTATCCTCTGGTGACCAATCTGGATCTTCTTCTGGCGTTGGCGCATCTTGAGCATAAATAGCATTCTTAAATCCAATTTTCTCAAAGGCACTCTGCCAATCATTAACACCTTGCTTGAGATAAGGTACCCATTTGGTTGGAGTTGCCGGATCGATGTAATAGACTATTGGCTTCACAGGTTCCACCAGTTCTCCTCGTGCATAAGCCTCTGGATCGCTTGGTTCCATGCGCCATTTAGTGATGAATCGCTCCGACTCAGTGCGTTGATCATTTAGACTGTAGTTGGTCTGACCCACAGAGAAATATCCAACACGAGCATCATAATACCTCGGCTCCATAGGCTCATCCGGAAGTAGTATAAACGATTGATTCATCTCTACTGACAAGGTCCCTGTAATTGTATTATCTGGCAAGTCTGTTCCACCTCTATAGGTCAGTACATGTTTGATTTCGACATTGCGAGGAAAGCTTTTCATGCTCGTCACGAAGCTGCGCTTACTATCAAGTCCCTTAATACCAAAACTTTTCTTCTGTCGCTCAGACACTGCTCCTATCATTGGGATATCTGAGGTGAACAGGCCATCTATCTCGATTACAGAACTGCCTTCACCGCTGGCTTTGATATCAAAGACCATGATTACTGGCTCGAAGTTGTTGTTCTTTACAGAGTTATAGATCGGGTCTTCAAAGCTGGCAACGCTGTTATAGGATACGGATCTAAGCATGAGCTTCTTGCCCATCTTTTGCCATCGGATAACCTGTTGAGGTCTTGATTTTACTCCTGCACCACCGAAGTTGAGGTTTTTAACGAAGCCTGCAATTCTTGAGACAATCAAGATCTCTGTTTCTAGTAGACTATCAGGAATTTCAAAATAGTGCTTACCATCGACCTCATGAGTTTGGAATAATCCGTCTGTGCTCACTGCCTCTTCAGTGATGAGTTTGGCATATTTCTCTGCAGCCTTCTCCGCCTCCGTCATAGTCGAATCTTGGGGCGCTTCACCTGAGTCATCTTGACCAGATAAAATTAAGACTTGTGTTAGTAGGAATAATAATGTTAGTAGTTTTTTCATAATTGCGTCATTTCTATTAGTAATAGATATCTGCTAAATAGAAGCAGTTGTCATTTAGTTTATAAAATAGTCTTTCAAGTTCTTTTAATTGTCTTGTATCATTTTGATAGCTCTACCGGGAGTGTATGGCGCATCGGCGTCTTCCAGTTTCTGTTCGAGATCGTTGATCTCATTATTCACTAGGGAGCGGAGTCGAATAAGTATTGGCTCAAATTCTTCTTTTGCTATGGCGAGACTTTCTCGATGAGTCTGAGTCGGTGTGGAAGTCGAGTACTTGCTTTCATACACAATCCATCCGATGCGACTAGATGGCGATGGAATTTGATCAATGTCTAAGCGACTCTTGACCCGATCGCCTTGTAAGGATGTCTTAAGTTTCTTGAGTGTTGAAGCTATGATATTGTAATCCTTAGTAAAACCACCTAATGGTTCCTCAATTTGCTCAATCGCTTTTTTCAGATATTTCAGGTTATTCTCAATCTCACTTACCATCCTATCGGCACCTTCGATTGATCTGGCTAGCTCAGCAACTTCTCGCTGAAACTCCACTGCGTCACCTCTGTTTTCTGCCGGTAATACTGTATTGTTCATCGGGTTAATGGTGAATGATTTAGTATCTACAGCATCCTGGACTTCACCATCTATAATTATAGCCATGGAGATATCGTAATCCCCAGGCTTTACCAGCGTTCCTTCAGGTGAGCCTGCAAATGGATTGTAGAATGACGAGCTCGATAGGGAGATGGCATCCTTTGATGCATATCTCATATCCCAATTGAATCGCTGGATGCCTTTGCCGGCCTTCTTGAGTATCTTTCTGACAACATCTCCATCTGAATCAGTTATGGTGAATAAGACTTGGGGTGCTATTTCATTACTTTCAGCCAATAGTTCTTCATATGATGGATACGGATTGTCCTTATTGTCTTTGCTGTTTTTCTTCGCCTCTTTTTGGCGAGTTTCTTTGAGTGTCTGAAGTTCTTCAGTTAGGAGATAGGTAATTATTGCCTCTGAACCGAGGTTATCAGCAGTATAATAACTGTCGCCTTGAAATGATTTACCTGGTAGACCTAGTGGGCTACTCTCTTCAAATATTAAAGCATCTCTGACTGCGAACAACCTTGCTTCATCGATATCCTGCCTTGTTGTGATGTCTCTTAGAGCGGTGTAATCATCCAAGACATAAAATCCTCGACCAAAGGTCCCTAACACGAGATCATTTTCGCGCTTTTGAATGGCCATGTCGCGTACTGCAATAGTAGGAAGACCTGCTCTGAATTGCTTCCATTCCTTACCGCCATTAGGAGAGAAAAATGCCCCAAATTCAGTGCCGCAGAATATTAGATCTGGATTGACGTGGTCCTCTTCGATAGAATATACACTACCTCTCTCTGGGAGATTGTTACTGATTAATCTCCAGGTTGCACCTTTATTTTCACTCTTCATAATATAAGGCTTGAAATCGCCATACTTGTGGTGGTTAAATGCAGCGTAAATAACATTTTTATCATGTTGAGAAGCGTATACAGCATTGACGTAACTTCGATCTGGCACACCAGAAAAATTTGAGATTCGATTCCAGCTTTCACCACCGTCTTGACTAATCTGTATGAGTCCATCATCGGTGCCCACGATTAGTAATTTTTCATCAATTGGTGATTCTGAGAAGGCCACAATGGTGCCATAAGGTGAGGTAGAGCCATTTTTTGCGACGGCGTCAATACCCCAGATTTTACCCATTACTTCAAGTTCGTTTCTGTTGATTTGTGCTGTGAGATCATCTCCTAACACCGACCAAGAGTTTCCTCTATCATCAGAACGAAATAGTTTGTTGGCGGCGAAATATAGTCGCCCACTTTTATGGTGACTTACGGCAAGTGGCGCATCCCAATTCCATCGATAGCCATTTTCTCCCTTGCGTTCCTTGGGTTGTATCCCTACTTCTTCACCACTTGACTTATCGTATCTGACGAGCACACCATACTGCGATTGGGCATAAACAATATTAGGATTTTCAGGATCAATCTGGGATTCAAATCCGTCTCCCCCGTGGGTGATGAACCAATCACTATTTTGTATGCCGTGGTTAGTGATCACTCTTGATGGACCACCTAGGCTAAAGTTGTCTTGAGTGCCACCATAGACGTTATAAAATGGATAATCATTATCAACGGCAACCTTATAGAATTGTGTGATAGGCAAGTTGGCCTTGAAGTCCCAATTGGCTCCCCTGTCGTAGGTTTCATAGATGCCGCCATCACACCCTACTAAGAGGTGATCAGTATTAGCAGGATCTATCCAAATGCTGTGATTGTCGACATGCTTGAAGTCTTCACCAACGTTTTTAAAGGTCTTGCCACCGTCGTCAGATACTTTCATCCAGGTATCCATGGCATAGATGCGATCGGGATTAATAGGATCTGCGATGATCTCTTGGTAGTAGTTACCACTGGTAGAATAGGAGCCCTGCTTGTGCCAACTAGCTCCACGGTCTGTAGATCGGTAAAAACCACCTTTCCCCTGAGCTGCCTCTACAATAGCATATAACTTTTCAGGATCAGCAGGGGATATGGCCATGCCGATGCGTCCGAGGTCTACGGATGGCAGTCCTTTGGTGATTTTGGTCCATGTCTCACCTCCATCTGTGCTTTTGTGAATTGCAGATTGGGGCCCGCCACTGATATAAGTAAAGACATGTCTTCGGCGTTGATGTGCAGCTGCATACATCACATCTGGATCACGTGGGTCAAGATGTATTTCGTTGATTCCCGTATGTTCGTCTATGGTTAATATGGCTTCCCAATTTTGTCCACCGTCTATTGTCTTATATAGGCCTCTATCACCTCCGTCCTTCCATAATGGACCGATAGCTGAAACGTATACGATATCCGAGTTCTCAGGATGAACGACAATGTTACCGATATGCTCAGAATTCTTGAGGCCAACATTGCTCCAAGTTGCTCCTCCATCAGTTGATTTATAAACTCCGTCGCCATAAGCTACACTGCGCTGTCCATTGTTTTCACCCGTGCCTACCCAAATAAGATTGGGATTATGTGGGTCAACTGTTACGCATCCTATAGAATATGATCCTTCACTATCGAATATTGGCTTGAAGGTCGTTCCCCAGTTGTCAGTTTTCCATACTCCACCAGAAGAAGTGGCTACATAATATGTTGAAGGCTTCGATTCATCGGCAAGAGCAATGTGAGATATTCTTCCCGAGGTTATGGCAGGACCGATACTTCTGAAATTCAGTCCGCTTACATCAAATTTTCCAAGTGCACTTTTTTCCTCATCCTCTTGAGCGTTTATATTATACGAATAAGAGATGAATAATGTGATTATCAAGAGAATACGATAGATCATGATTAGTTAAGTTGATATTAAATACGTATTGAAATAATGAGTGACAATTTAGGGAGAAAGGCAGATTAACTCGATAGGTCGCATTTCTAAGTTATTATTAATATTAATGGCGATATCTTGATATAGTTGATTGACGCTGACATTTTTTATATCTAACCAATATTGTTAGATCAAACACTCAAGATTAGGGAGGAGATATCAAATAACTGTGATTTATCAGCACAGCAGCCTGAACTACCTTTAGCATATATTCGTATTTATGGCTAAATCCTGCAAAAAGAAGTGTTGTAAAAAATTCAAGAAGAAGGGTAAGTCGAATTGCAAGCGTTGCCCACTGATTTGTATCTCTTGAGCAAATCAATAATGACCTCAAACGAAAAAAGGCTTCACCTTGTAGATGAAGCCATTTTTAGTTTTGTTATGAAGCTTTTTTATATCGTTTAGATTTATATTTTTCCACTTGCGTTCGCAGCTTTGCTGAAGCTACATCAAGTGCCAAATCATGCCTTGCTCCTGTCCCTTCGACAAAAACATCCTTGCCTTTTAATCTCGCTTGTAGTTTTACCTTCTTATATGGGTGTTTCTTACCCCTGAAAAAAACCCTAATTGATTCGACAAAAGGATAGTTGTTGAAATACTTTTGGAGAGATTGCCGAGCATATTTCTCAAAGTAATTCGTTCCATCGATAGACCCTTTCTCTACTTTTATATCCATTCGGAGATTTTTTAGGTTAGTAAATAAAATTTCAAAGAATGTATGTGCTACCAATTTCTGATATTGTTAACACTCTGTTAATATAATATATATTTGGCAGAGATGTTGCATTGCAGATAATTTAATATGATGGAGGTAGTAAAATTGTAGGACTCTAGTAGAATGCCCGTCATAAATTGGGTTTTCTTGGATAATCATCAAGCTCAAACCTTCTTTATAGCTTGATTATATAATTTTTGAGTCAGCAGGTCTACCGCAAATTGTTATAGACTGATTTAGTTAAGCTGATGAGGGCTTGGTCACTACTATCGTATCGCACTGAGAACGTATCTTAGTAAGATGGCATATGACGAATATCTGGAAGAGCGCATCGATCAAATCCTGATCTATCGGAAAATAGAGTATCTGTCCAAGAAGATGATGGGTGGTCTGTGTTATATGATGAATGATAAGATGTTATGCGGTATTGTAAATGAGCAGCTCATGGCTCGAATCGGGCCCGATGGATATGAAGACGCTCTTAAGCAAGAGGGTGTTAGTATTATGAACTTTACGGGTCGCTCAATGAAGGGATACGTCTTTATAGATATGGAAGCAATTGATACTGATGCACAGCTAGAATATTGGATTGACAAATGCCTGATCTTCAATCCATTCGCCAAGAGTAGCAAAAGGCGTAAAAGTCCTAAATAAGGGCTAACAAAATTAGGTAGATAGCTACTAATAAATGCGGTGAGAATCCGAATTATGATTAGAATTCACTGGGTAATGCAAGATTACATTTGAAGCATAATTAGTAGGGATGAACACATTACAGTACATTTTTATACTTGCTCTCACAATAGTATTGTTCAGTTGTACGGATGATAACCCTATTGTACTAAACACTGTAAGTGCTCCAGCGAGCTATGAGTTCACTAGAGATGGAGTCTCGACTGTATCATTTATCGGTCAGACACAACGGATATTGATGGCGACAGAATTAGTCGCTGCTATGAAAGACCCTACGCAGACTGCGGCATCTCTATTAGAAATGTACAACAATGAGAGCGCTACTGGAGATGACGTCAGTCCGTTTAGCAATGCTGACTTAAATAACTCAACCAGAAGTGTTAGAGGAAAAGTGGCTGCATCTAATGACTTCTTCTCTAGTAATAGTGTTGAGAGTGCACAGAGAAAACGAGATTTTGAAGATTTAATCGTAGCCCAAGTCAATGAGGTGTATCCTAATTGGAATGAGTTGGCGAGTCCGGGTGTTGCAGGTCAGATTGCAGATGGATCATCAGTGAGATATGTCAACGGTGGTGGCTTAGAATATGATCAGGCAGTGACCAAAGGCCTAATCGGCGCACTCATGGCAGATCAAATGGTCAATAACTACTTAAGTCCAAACTTCCTAGATAGCGGGACTAACAGAGCCGATAATGATAATGAAGTAGCACGAAATGAAAGCGGGACAGACACACAGATGGAACACTTCTGGGATGAGGCATACGGCTATATATATGGGACATCTCAAGATGTTACTAATCCTACGCCTACAGTAGGTGACGATGACGCATTTTTGAATAAGTACTTAGGTAGAGTAGAGGGCGACTCAGATTTTGCTGGTATTGCAGATGATGTGTTTGAGGCGCTCACTTTAGGGAGAGCAGCTATCACTGCTAAAAACTATGAAGTACGAGATGAACAATCTGCTGAATTGAGAAGATTGGTTTCAACAGTCATTGCAGTTAGAGCGGTATACTATCTACAGCAAGGAAAATTTCAATGGCCAGTCGACAATGCGAACTTTGGCCCGTCCTTCCACGACCTGTCAGAAGGTTATGGATTTGTTTATAGCCTAAGATTTACAAGGAACCCTGAAACAGGAGCATCTTACTTCACTGCTGACGAGGTAGATGGGTTTATTGATCAGTTAACTGCGGGTAATGGATTTTGGGATATTACTCCAGAGACATTAGATGCACTGTCGGCAGAGATTGCATCAAGATTTGACTTCACCGTTGAGATGGCTGCACAAGTAGATTAATATGAAGAGACTACATAAAGTTATAATATGTTGTACTATTGCCGCATTGAGCTATAGCTCATGCGGCAATAGCGATTCTGGACCTTTAGGACCTGATCCCATGAATATGGAAATCTCCTTCGAGAGAAGTGTCCTACTCACCGCTATGGCTGATGATATTATCATTCCGGCCTTCCAGAGCTATAGTAGTGCATTACAAACGCTTAGCTCAAGTAAGGATGTCTTCATAGCGGATCCAACTATAGCTACTCTCGCTGATCTTAGATCGGCATGGTTGGATGCCTACCTGTCCTGGCAATCGGTTTCCATTTTTGACATAGGTCGAGCCGAGGCAATTGGATTACGCAACTTCACCAACATATTTCCAACAGATGTAGATGCCATAGAGTCTAACATCAGCTCGGCCAATTACAATTTAGAGCTACCATCTAATTTTGATACTCAAGGTTTTCCTGCATTAGATTATTTGTTATTCGGTATATCAGGAGACGATGCCGGGATAGTAGAGGCTTTAAGTGACCCAGCATCTGCGCAATATCTTAGTGATGTTGTAAATAGGCTAGATGCGCTTACAACAGAGGTGCTCGATGATTGGAATGCAGGATTTAGAGATGCTTTCATTGAGAATAGCGGATCATCTGCAACTGCATCTACAGATAAGATTGTCAACGATTTAATATTTTATTATGAGCGGTTCCTGCGTGCAGGTAAGGTAGGCATACCTGCTGGGCTATTTTCTAATTCGCCGATTAGCACTAGTGTGGAGGCTCCGTTTTCGGGGGTATATAGTAAGCAGTTATTGTTGGCAGGCTTTCAAGCTACGAGAGATTTCTTTTCTGGAAGGTCTACTAATGAATCAATTGATGGTATCGGATTAGATGACTACCTCAATGAGGTCGCCGCTGTTAATGGAACTGAGTCAGTGGCAATAGCAATTATGGAACAATGGGATATTGCGCAAGGCGAAATCGATGAGCTCATGGATAATCTCGCTACACAGATAGAGCAAGATAATAACAGCATGCTCATGGCCTATGACGAACTCCAAAAAGCCATTGTGCTTCTAAAAGTAGACATGTTACAAGCCCTGAATATTCAGGTAGATTTCGTAGATGCGGACGGTGATTAACACACTACGCACATATATACATCAAGATTCTAAGGCCGCTCCATTAGCGGTCTTTCGCATTTTATTTGGTGCTGTGATGTTGATTAGCACTATTCGATTTTGGTCCAATGGATGGATTGAGAAATTGTATCTCAACCCGAAGTTTCAATTTCATTATTCGGGATTCGAGTTTGTCATTGTACCAGGCCAATGGACTTACGTATTATTTGCCATAATGGCGATATGCTCAATTACGATAATGATCGGTTATCAGTACCGATTGAGTATTATCCTCTTCTTTCTCGTATTCACTTATGTAGAGCTGATGGATAAGACGACCTATCTCAATCACTATTATTTCGTTTCGGTCTTAAGCTTTCTGATGATCTGGCTGCCGATGAACTGTATGTTCTCAATGGATGCACATATCAACGGAGGTGATATTACATCAGTCCCACGGTGGACTATCTTCTCAATACAGGTATTCATCTCATTGGTGTATATCTATGCAGGACTCGCTAAACTGAATCACGATTGGCTCGTGAAAGCAATGCCATTAACTCTGTGGCTGCCAACTCATCAGGATATACCTATACTGGGTAGTCTCTTTCAACATAAGTGGAGTCACTATGCATTTAGTTGGGGTGGTACGCTGTATGATCTGTTTGTGCCATTCTGTTTGATATGGACTAAGACCAGGATGCTTGCATTTAGTGCGGTGTTGTTCTTTCATATCATGACGTCAATTTTGTTTCCGATTGGTATGTTCCCATATTTTATGATCGCTGCAGTATTCATTTTTTTTAGTGGTGACTTTCACGAAAAGATAATAGCTAGCACTAAGAAGCTCATGTATTCATTAAGTGGTCGGAATCTGACAAATCGCACTAACCGAGCAACGATTACGCTGCCACGTCTTAGTATATGGATTGTAACCATGGTTATTGGTTCGCAGATTCTGATTCCACTACGAGGGTTCGCCTATCCAGGTAACATCTTCTGGACAGAGCAGGGATATCGATTCTCGTGGAGAGTGATGCTTATGGAAAAAACGGGTTATGCCAATTTCAAGATAGTAGATGGCCAGACTGGTCAGTTCTTCTATGTTCAGAATGATGATTTTCTTACGGCTTTTCAGGAGAAGGAAATGAGCACTCAGCCTGACTTCATCATTGAATATGCACATATGCTTGAAGCACATTTTGCAAGTCAGGGACATCAGAATATTGAAATCTATGTGGAGAGCTATGCTTCGCTAAATGGTCGTAGAAGTCAGCCCTTTATTGATCCGACCGTTGACCTCACTGAGCTGAATAATAGCCTGTGGAACAAGAACTATATAACACCGATAAGAGATGAGTAGGATAGTAGCAGCAGTTATATTGATGTTGTTGGCAGCAAGCTGCCTAGGACAAAAGACTATTACAGTTACTGTGATTGACTCCTTGAGCAACGAACGTGTTCTGGCATATGATCTATATGACAACGATGAGCAACTCATCTTATCTTCTGATGATAATGGTCAGGTTGCGCTGAGTCTCGGCAGTGGACAATCGAAAGACTTGACTCTATTCTCAGAGAACTTTGAGATAATCAACTTTAGCCTGAATCAGTCTTCGGCGACGTCGATAACCGTGAATACGACCAAGCTCAGCGTTGAACTTTCGAATATACAGATCGCAGCTCGACGAGATGAGCTATTTAGTCTTAAGCAGCTCAAAGACGTCGAAGGAACCTCGATATTTGCTGGGAAGAAGACTGAGGTCATCTTACTTGACAAGATTAAAGGGAATTTAGCCACTAACAATGCTCGTGAGATCTATGCGCAGATCGCCGGACTCAATATATATGAAGGAGATAATGGTGGTATACAACTCGGAATAGGTGGGAGAGGTCTTGATCCTAATCGCACCGCTAACTTCAACACGCGGCAAAATGGATACGACATCAGTGCGGATGTATTAGGTTATCCAGAAAGTTACTATACGCCACCATCAGAATCAATAGAGGAGATTCAAGTGGTGCGTGGAGCGAGTTCTCTGCAGTATGGGACACAATTTGGCGGGTTGATCAACTTCAAACTTAAAGACATAGCAGAGCGAGAAGGACTCTCTCTTAATACTCGCCAGACCATCGGCTCATTTGGACTGTTTAATTCCTACAATCAAGTAGGATATAAAAATGATAAGCTCAAGGTGAATGTAGGCGTCAACTACAAAACTGGAGATGCCTATCGAGACAATTCTGAATTCGAATCGATCAATCTGTTCACCACCGTCCAGTATGACATCAGTAAGAAAACAAGTCTGACTGGAGAGCTGACCTATTTCAGCTACCTCTCTCAGCAGGCCGGCGGGCTTACGGATGATCAGTTTATCGCAGACCCAAGGCAGAGTACTCGGGAGCGTAACTGGTTTGGGGTAGACTATCTCCTATATAACCTCCGAATCAGCCATAAGATAGACCCTAGTGCTACGCTGAGCCTAAGTTTATTTGGACTCCAGGCTTCTCGATCTGCGGTAGGATTTAGAGGTAATCCAATCAACCTCAATGAGAACCCGATTACAGGTATTGATGAGCAAGATGCCGACGGCAACTTTATCAGTCCTCGAGACTTGATCATCGATGAATTCAACAATTGGGGACTTGAGGCTAAATACCTCAAGCGTTACCGCCTGCTGGATAAGAACGCTGTTTTCTTAGTAGGTGGCAAGATCTATCAATCCAACAATAACTCGTTGCAGGGTCCAGGATCTACAGGAGTAGATGCAGATTTCAGTTTGGCTACGGATCAATTTCCTGACTATCCTAATCAATCCAGTTTTGAACTCCCAAACAGGAACTATGCGCTATTCGCCGAGCATATCATATACTTAGATTCGGATGTGTCCATCATTCCGGGTGTGAGGATAGAGCATATCAATACAGCAACAGAAGGCACGTTCAATCAAGTAGTCTTCGACAATGCAGGCAACCCATTGCTCAACCAAGTATTAGAAGATAACCGTACGGTTCGTCGGACCTTTGCCTTGTTTGGCGTCGGACTGAACTATAAGAAGTTGAAGAATACCACACTGTATGCCAATATCTCACAGAACTACAGGTCGGTTACTTTTAGTGATATCAGGGTGGTGAATCCAACATTTATTGTTGATGCAGATTTGAGCGACGAGAGGGGATTCACGGCAGATGTCGGCCTGAGAGGTCAATTGGCGAAGAGTGTTTCATTTGACCTTGGTGTCTATACCATACGGTATCAAGATAGGATAGGGGTGATTCTCGATGATCGAGCGAATAGACTACGCACTAACATCGGTAATGCTTCTATCATCGGATTAGAGTCTTTCGCCGATATCAACATCTCCAACCTATTGAGCAAGCAGCCAAAAGATTATTCACTCAAGTGGTTCATCAATGCTGCCTTTACACATTCGCGCTATACCTCCTCAGATGAGAATAATGTCGTCGGTCGGCGTGTTGAATTCGTTCCACAAGTCAATCTGAAGACCGGTATCAACTACAAGGTCAGACAGTTTAGCACATCGCTACAATATACCTATCTGTCTAACCAATATACGGATGCCCAAAATTCGGAGTCAGCATTCGGTGGTGATTCACGCAGTGGAATCATTGGTGCGATTCCAGCTTATTCAATTGTAGACTTTAATGTTACTCAGCGCTTTGGGCAGTTTGAGGTCTCTGCAGGGATCAATAATCTGTTAGATGAAGCCTACTTCACTCGTCGAGCGACAGGTTATCCTGGGCCTGGGATCATTCCATCTGATGGACGATCGTTTTATGTGTCAGTTGGATATGAGTTGAGGTAGGGATTGGTGACTTGATATACAATTATACTGTGGCTTAGAACTTAATTCCAAGGTAAATATTAGGTTCTATCAAAAAGATGTTTCCCCATTTATCCTCTTCTACTTTGAAGGATGATAGTACGTTCGTGTTGATTGGCCAGTGGTTGACATGGATTTGTGGCTCAATAAAGATTCTACCTTTTCTGAACAAAGGGATGTGGTAACCTATGTGATAAGAGTTATACAATTTGAAGCCACTCTGGATTTTAGATCCCTCTTGATCAAGAAATGAAGTTTTGAAGGCAAGTATTTCGAGGGTGGCAAACAGCTCTTTCCAAAGTTTACGTTGATAGATTACTCCTGCACCTGTCTCTCTAAGCCTACCTGGGTAGAAGTATTCTCTATCTAAGAATTTTTCATTCCAAATCGGAATCCCTAATGGTGCAAAAAATTTCCAAGTCGCTAACTTTATGCCTATTGCATCATCCTCTGTTATGTAATAGCGCGCATGGAGTTCATAATGCTCTGTGTTTGTTTCTGGATTACCAAAATTGCTAAAAGATAACCATGTTGTATTAATGGCGTATCTATAATTAGTTTTTGATCCATCAATGATGGATGAGCTCTGACCAAAGCAAAATACAGTGGTTAGAATGCCCAGAACTATAAGAGTGATCCTTCTAAATCTAATCTTGGAATGTTTCATTGATCAAAGTTCCATGACTTTGATTCAGAATTCATTGACTTAGGTTAAGATTTGAATCAAGGGCCTGGGCTAATTAGTTAATTTTTTGGTAAGCCGTTTTCTTATCCTACTTAGAGATTCAGGTTTTATACCCAGATAATTGGCAATTTGATATTGAGGAATCCGGTTGATTAATTCAGGTCTGTTCTTAAGCAAGAGAAGGTATCTCTCTTCTGGATTATTGCTCACCCAATTGTCAAACTCATCTGACATTTCCACCATGATTTTTTCCGTTACCAAGCCGATAAACTTAGTTAAATCAGGGTACCTGTCTATTGCTTCTTGTTCTGTCTCAGCGTTGCCAAATAGAGCTATGGTGTTTTCTAATGTTGAAATGAAGTATTTAGACGGCTTTTGATTGCTATAGCTATTAGGAGTTACTACTTGACCTTCGGTGTAGAAGCCTGTAATTTTTTCCTCTCCATCAATTAGGAAGTATTTTTTCATACATCCTTTCAATATGAAGAAACAATGAGATGATATCTGACCTTCTCTTAATATTGTGGTGCCTTTTTTCAATCTTTTTATTCCACTGTGTTTGAGAATGACTTCTTCCAAGTCCTTGTTTATGGGAGCATACTTAGATAGAAAGTGAATGATATTGAGCTCTCCGTGATTTTCCACTGAATAAATGTACAATTTTTAAGTTCAGTTTATTTCAGTCCCATTGGCAGTTTCTCTTTAGGGGCTCTCCAGCTTATATAAACATAAATCCATAGCTTTAGTCACCTAAGATTTTCATACAACAAAAGAATAATCACCGCCATAAATGAATATCAATAAAATAACAGACGGGCCTTCCTATATCGAGTCGCTCCGAGGTAGAGATTTGACGATTTATCTTTTTGGTGAATTGATAGATAACTATGTGGACCATCCCATGATTCGCCCATCTATCAATGCCATTGCCGAAACTTATGAGTTAGCAGTTCATGCACCTGAGTTGGCGTCGGTCATCTCTCCGTTTACGGGTGAACCCGTCAGTCGATTTTTGAATGTCTGTACTGACGCCAAGCAATTAGTTCTTCAGAATAAAATGCAGCGTAAACTAGGACAGATTACGGGAACCTGCTTCCAACGATGCGTCGGGATGGATGCATTCAATTCTCTGTATTCAGTGACTTTTGAAATGGATGAAAAATACGGCACGAATTACCACGACCGGTTAAAGGGATTTTTGACCCTGATGCACTTATCCAATTACGTCGTTGGTGGTGCCATGACGGATGTAAAAGGAGACAGAAGCCTTCCTCCGCATCAACAGGAAGACCCGGATATGTTTGTGCATATCACTAAGCGCACTGAAGAAGGAGTCTATATCAGCGGAGCAAAAGCTCACCAAACAGGGTGTATCAACTCACACTGGATGATTGTGATGCCTACGATGCGGTTAGGTGAGGGTGATAAAGATTATGCGATTACAGGGGCTGTACCGGTTGATGCCACAGGGATTACCTACATCTATGGTCGCCAATCTTGTGATACTCGTAGTATGGAAGGCGGAAGTATTGACGTCGGAAATGCGAATTATGGTGGACAGGAGGCTATGGTCATTTTTGATCATGTTTTTATTCCCAATGAATACATCTTTATGGATGGCGAGTATGATTTTGCAGCTATGCTGGTAGAGCGATTTACAGCTTACCACAGGAGGAGTTATGTGTGTAAGAGTGGGGTAGGTGATGTGTTGATTGGTGCTGCTGCTAATATTGCTGATATGAATGGGGTGCCAAGGGCATCCCATATCAAGGATAAGCTTGTGGAAATGACGCATCTAAACGAAACAATTTATGCCACTGGGATTGCATCCTCATATCAAGGATATGCCACCAAATCGGGAGCATATATATGCGACAGTATGCTAGCTAATGTCTGTAAGCATCACGTTACAAAATTACCGTATGACATCGGTCGCATGGCACAAGATTTAGGAGGTGGCTTAGTTGCAACCATGCCGTCCGAAAAAGAACTAAACCATCCTGAAATAGGCGGCTTAATCAAAAAATATTTGAGAGGCAAAGCAGATGTGAAAACTGAAGACCGGATGCGTATTCTACGCCTTATCGAAAACATGACCTTAGGGAGGAATGCAGTGGGCTACTTAACAGAGAGTATGCATGGTGCAGGCTCACCCCAAGCCCAACGCATACAGATTGGTCGAGCCATGCAGATGGAATATAAAAAGCGATTGGCTAAAATCATTGCAGGGATAGAAGTAGAAGGCGATAAGAGTGTAGTCGTCGAAGAAGTGGGAAGCTACTTCGCCAGGGTGTTTGAAGTATAGCTCACATGAGTATCCCCTGAGCTCTTTCCTTAAAAAAATATATAGCGGTCAGATACTATTTGATCTGATACGGACATGCTTTCTTAAAAAAGAAAAGGCCTCTCGAAAATCTTCGAGAGGCCTTTATCGTTTTGTTTAGTTGTCTTGATTGACTACTAATAACTCTTAGTAGCTTCCTTTCAACTCAACTCTTCTATTCTGCGCTCTTCCTGCGGCAGTTCCATTATCAGCCACTGGAGTAGTTTCTCCATAGCCTACAGCTCTCAATCGAGTAGCGCTGATGCCTTTCTCCATTAAGTAAGCTTGTACCGCCTGTGCTCTATTAGATGATAACTCTAAGTTCTTTGCATCATTACCCTGAGCATCTGTATGTCCTTCGATAGAGACATTCAAGTTAGGGTACTGATTCATGATACCAGCTACCTCATCGAGGATAGCATAAGACTCTTTTGTGATTACACCTGATCCAGAGTTAAAGTTGATTCCTCTAAGTGCACGAGAGAATACTTCAGTAGCAGCTGTTGGTACAGCTTTTGCACAACCATCAGGTCCTACAATTCCTCCAAGATTAGGACACTTGTCATCTTTATCTACAACACCGTCACCATCACTATCAGGACATCCATTTACATCTCCTGCTACATTAGGACAAGCATCTCTGTCATCATTTACACCATCACCATCGCTATCCGAAGCACATCCATTAGCTGCATCACCTGCAACTGTAGGACAGTCATCGTCTTTATCAGCTACGCCATCGCCATCGCTATCAGGACACCCTCTTAATGTCCCCGCATCATTAGGGCAATTGTCATTTCTATCCGCTACTCCGTCACCATCACTATCTGGGCACCCGTTAAGTGTACCAGCAGCATTAGGACAGTCATCATTTCTATCCGCTACGCCATCGCCATCACTATCAGGGCATCCGTTGAGCGTCCCAGCATCATTAGGACATCTGTCGTCTCTGTCAAGTACACCGTCGCCATCACTATCAGGACATCCACCATTTGCGGCAGTACCAGCATTAGTCGGGCAGTTATCTTGGCTATCGATGATGCCATCACCATCACTATCAGGACATCCGTCAAATGCATCTAATCCATAGATGTTAGGACAGGCATCTTTTCTATCTGGAACACCGTCACCATCAGCATCAGGAGCGCCGCCGTCACCGAATGTATAGGTCAACGTACCTAATACTCTTCTTCCAATTCGAGGGAATTGAGCAAATGCCCGGTACTCATCATCAAAGAGATTCTGAGCGGTAACCGCTAAGCTTAATCCGTTGTCCCACTTATATCCGACTCCTGCATCAACGAGGGTCTTCACATCTGTAGGCCCAGTGAAGTTTCCAAGGAAAGCTTGATAGCTTGGGTCATATTGAAAAGCGACATTTGCCCTCCATCCGTACTCAGGCACCAAATTAGCTCCTAATCTGAATCTGTTGGTAGGTTGAGCGATTGTTGTCTGGGCTGTAGCATCCTCAGTACCTTGGATAACAGGGTTGAAAATGTTGGCAGATGTATATGAATAATTTCCGAAAACGGATAAATCATTACTTAAAAAATAGTTTAAGCCCAAATCTATACCTGTGTAACTAAATTCTTCAAAAGTCCTATATCCAGCGGCCAAGTGAGTTACGCCGTTCTGTGGTACATTGTTAGTTGGAACTGTTGCATGGAACGGTAATGCTGCGAATACCTGAGCCAAAGTAGCTCCACCAAATGCAGCAGATGGTGTATTAATAACTGTACTACCACCACCTGTATAGGCACCATTAATTGCTGCGCCTAAACCAGCAGCTGTGGCCGCAGCTGTCGCTGCATCTAATCCAGCACCAATGAGGGCTGCCTCAATCTGCGGTTGTGCAAAATTTTGAACTGCAGCTCCCAGTTCACCATCTATACCACCTATGCCAGGTTGTCCATCAGCACCAATCAGTGTGAATGCAGGGCTAATTGCCGTAAATAGAGTAGCACCCTCTATTGATCTATTATATAGATCAATGGATACACCTAATCGATCACCTATAAGTCCTTTATAACCAATCTCCCAAGTATCCTCTGTTCTAAGCGCAGATGGAGGTGCATTTTGCAATCCTAATGGCGTTCCGTCAAAAATATTGAAACCATCAGACAATGTTCCTCCAGTACCTAAACCTGCCAATGCCGCAGGATCATTAAGTTGCCCTAAAACACCTTGAACGATAGGGATTACACCTGCTGTAGCAGGATCGGCTGCAAGTCCATCTGATATTAATCCTATTAAAACATCATTTAGTGATACTCCTGGAGCCGCTTCTTGCCCTAAGATAACTCCCAATGGTAATCCATCTAATGCGCCAAATGGCGTCGCAGGAATGGCTCCTGTAAACCACTCTAATTGAGCGTTATCAAATGTCTGCTCAGTACCATTTCCAAATAGCCATACATCAAATGACCCTGGGATGACCGTACTTACAGGGAAGTCAATATTCACTTGTAATTGTGAAGGAGCTCCAACCGCCCGATTAAACCCTCCTCTGATCGTATGTTTAGGACTTGGCTTGTACACTAATACCGCTCTTGGAGAAAACGCTGTCTCATCCAAGAAATTAAATCGATCAGCTCTACCAGCAACCACTAAGTCAAACTTATCACCTAAGGCAAGTTTAGTCTGTAGATATCCTCCAATGATACCAAAATCATCATCATCCTCATTTCGGCCGTATACCTCATTAGCTGTATCAGCAACTGAGAGTCTGTAATCGATTCCTGCCGTCCAATTTGAATTTAAAAAGCTCGGGATATCAAAATTGTGCTGCACTTGCGCCTCGAATTGGGTTCTGGCAATACCAGTTGAGTTACCCGTATTGTATAGGAAAGTTGGATTTTCATCGGAGCCACCAGTATTATTTAGCCAAAAAGCTTGTGCAAAGAATCCACCTTTTTGAACTTGTGCTTGAGCCCATCCTTCAGTCGCTTGTGATAATCCTACACCTTGCGAGTTGTAGAACAGAGCAGAAGCACTATTAGTACCGCCTGATAACACTACTGATAGGTCATCTTGTGGTCTAAACTCCAATGTTCCATTTAAAACAAATTGTCTCCAACTATCTTGTAATGGAAGTCCAGTCCCATCTGGATCAGTATCTTCAGCCGTTAGCAATACTTGACCTTGCTGTGTAGCATCAACAATGCCGCCTGTAATAGCAGGGCGTATGATTGTATTTTGAAATTGAAAGTCAGGTCTCGCAAGTATAGCTGCGTCGTCAGGATCATTCTGATCATATACGAATTCATTTCCTCGCTTAACAACAGCGTTTACTTTGAATCCGAACTTGTCAGACACTTTAGTTGCATGTCTAAGTGAAGCACCAAATGTGCTCAATTCACCACCGATTAACTCAACAGTTGTGCCTGGATTGTCGATGGGCTTCTTACTGATGAAGTGAACCACACCAGAAGTTACACCTGGTCCATAAAGCGCTGACGCTGGACCTCTTACTACTTCAATTCTCTCGATATCTATGTTGTTCAACGGAGAGTTTAAGTTGTCAAAAGTTCCTAATCCCGGTCCGGACAACGACCTGTTATCCAAGATTGGAAATGAAGCTGAACCAAATAGTCCACCATCTCCTCTCAATTGAATATTCACACGACCAGCACCTTGCTGTTGCACGAATACGCCTGGCTCATTAATAATGGCTCTGGCAGCATTATCATTGGGAGTGGCTTCAAGTTTTCTTGCGGTAAGAACAGACACTGATGCAGGAGCGTCCTGTACTTTCTCTCTACGTCTTGATGCCGATATGATTATGTCTTCACCGATCAATACTCCTTCTGACATGGTAATGTCTAATCCATTTGTGGGGCCATTAACTGTTATTTCTTGGGTGTTATAACCAGTAAAACTCACAATCATAGTAAGTGGAAAACTTGCAGCAGTTGTAACGCTATAGTTACCGTCAAAATCTGTGATGTTCCCATCCGTTGTGTTTTGGACCAAGATATTTGCCCCGATTAAAGGCTCGCCAGTGTCATCGGTAATGGTACCACTAATTGTTCCTTGAGCCAAGGCAACTTGAGCAGTTAATACCATGAGGCATAAGAAACCAGATAGTCTCTTCATAAAGTTAGTTCTTTTCATACAGAATAATC
>CAZFWJ010000028.1:0-40676 GCA_964522505.1 uncultured Saprospiraceae bacterium | reverse complement strand
TCATCATCGTATCCATCATCATCGTATCCATCATCATCGTATCCATCATCATCGTATCCATCATCATCGTATCCATCATCATCGTATCCATCATCATCGTATCCATCATCATCGTATCCATGTCATTGACTATAGATGTGCTATCAAAACATATAGATCCATCTGCTAATCCATCTAGGACAGATATATTGTCGACATTAAAGACATCTGAATTATTAGTGAGCGCCACTGGCGAAACACCAAAAGAGTCTACTATGCTATAGCATACTTGTCCAATATTGGTATTGTCAGGAAGCGTCATCACTGAATCTCCTTGCGTCCATTCAAGAACATTAGCTGAAGGACCACTTGATAACGTTATTCCATCAAGTACATTAGCATCTTCAAAAGATACAAATTCAATTAATGTTGAGTCATGTCCAATCTCAAGGGTCAAATTATTGACTTGGAAGAATCCAGAGACAACGATATCCAGACAAACGGTATCTCCGAGACCACCTTTTCCATTCGTTATTCCTATTGCTGTAGCTGCGGAAGCCATTCCTTCACATATACAATCATTATTGATTATGTCATTCATGGTATTAGGATTACCATCGTCACAAACATCACCTACCTGTGTAGAGACATTCGGGTCGGTCGGATCACAATCAACATCATCTTGAACTCCATCATTATCATCATCTGTATCACATAAGTCACCGGCTCCATCACCATCGGTATCCCTCTGATCAGAATTGGCTACGGCCAAACAATTATCAAGAGAATTCGCAACGCCATCACTATCTGCATCTCCCTCTCCTGCACATAAACATTCATCATTGATGACATCGTTTATCGTACTGTCATCTCCGTCATCACATGCTTGACCTGGGAAGGTCATAACAGTACTATCCGAAGGTGCACAATCAATATCATTAGTTATTCCGTCTCCATCTATGTCGTCATCGCACATATCTCCTATACCATCGCCGTCAAGGTCTGCTTGATCAGCATTGGCATCTGTAGGACAATTATCAAGGGCATCTATAACACCATCTTCATCGAAGTCTAAAACTCCACCACATGTACAATCAGCACCTATTACATCATCCACTGTCGTTTCATCTCCGTCATCACAAACATCACCAACTGTAGACACTATCGTCGGGTCCAAAGGATCACAATCCAATTGATCCGATAAACCATCATTGTCATCGTCATTATCACAGACATCTCCGACACCATCACCGTCGTTATCGGCTTGTTCTGGATTAGGTACGCCGATGCAGTTGTCAACGCTATCATCTATTCCATCTCCATCTAAATCACTTTCACCAGCACATTCGCAGTTTTCATTAATTGTATCATTTACTGTCACGCCATTGCCATCATCACAGGCATCTCCTATGGCTGTAGTTATTGCCGAATCAAAAGGACCACAATCCAACTCATCAGGAATGCCATCATTGTCATCATCATCGTCACAGACATCTCCCTGACCATCACCATCATTATCAGCTTGATCAGCGTTAGCATCTGTTGGGCAATTATCCACAGGATCAGGAATGCCATCGGCATCAAAATCAAATACACCAGTACACGCACAATCCACATCTATCACATCATCTCTTGTGCCATCATTGCCATCATCACAGGCATCTCCTATCGCTGTAGTGATATTCGGATCAAATGGTGCACAGTCAGTCGTATCTGGAATTCCATCATTGTCGTCGTCTTCATCACAGGCATCACCAGCACCATCGCCGTCAAAATCGGCTTGGTCTGCATTGGCTATAGCAGGGCAATTGTCAGACTCGTTGGCTATGCCATCGCTATCTAAATCACCTTCACCTCGGCATTCACAATCTGCCCCTATCCGATCATCAGTTGTTACGTCATTTCCATCATCACAGACATCACCTGGTTGTATAGTAACCGATGCATCGAATGGATTACAGTCTACTAAATCGTCTGTACCATCATTGTCATCATCTGGGTCACAAGCATCCCCCATTCCGTCACCGTCAAAGTCAGCCTGATCAGCATTGGCAACTGTAGGACAGTTATCCACAGCGTCTAATACGCCATCACCGTCCATATCCATAACACCATTACATTGGCAATCAGAGGTGATCACGTCATTGACTGTGGATGGGTCTCCATCATCACAAACTGTTCCCGTAGTAACTACAATTGAAGGATCAAATTGACCACAATCCATATCATCATTCAATCCATCGTTGTCATCATCAGCATCACATAGATCACCTATACCATCACCATCAAAATCAGCCTGGCTTGGATTAGGAATTCCTGGGCAATTATCCACAGAATCAGCTATGCCGTCTCTGTCTATATCTCGATCTCCATTACAATTACAATCAGTAGTTATTGTATCGTTTACAGTATTGGGATCACCGTCATCGCAAGTATCTCCTGGCTGGGTAGAAACAGAGGCATCAAACGGATTACAGTCGACTGTATCTACAACGCCATCATTGTCATCATCATCGTCACAAGCATCACCCATTCCATCCACATCAAAATCGGCTTGATCTGCATTAGAGTTTATTGGGCAATTATCGAATGAATCTAGTACTCCATCAAAATCAAAATCCCTGACTCCATTACATTGACAGGTCTCATCAATAACATCGTTAATTGTAGCAGTGATGCCATCATCGCAAGAGTCTCCTACACTTACTGCTATCGCCGCATCGAACGGATTACAATCATCTACATCCTTTACGCCATCATTGTCGTCATCAGAATCACACACATCTCCTACACCATCACCATCATTATCTTCCTGCTGCGGATTGTGGATACCTATACAGTTATCTCTGAAATCTGGGATGCCGTCGGCATCAAGATCTGAGTCACCAGCACACACGCATGCTTGAGTCACTACATCATTGATCGTGTTAAGATTACCGTCATCACAAACATCTCCTCTACTAAATACAATGTCAGGGTTAAGTGGTCCACAGTCTATAGCATCAGCGAGACCATCATTATCATCGTCTGGATCACAGAAGTCTCCTAATCCATCACCGTCAAAGTCTGCTTGATCAGGATTTACTGTCGTAGGGCAGTTATCGACTGCATCAGCAACTCCGTCCATATCTGTATCTAGCTGACCCACACAATCACAATTATCATTGACTGTATCATTGATCGTAAGGCTATTGAGGTCATCACATGAGGCGCCTCTTGTTAAGCTATTTTGGTTGTTCAGTGGATCACAATCCAAAGCATCACTTACACCATCCCCGTCAGTATCACTTTCACATGCATCACCTATTCCGTCATTGTCTAAATCTGTTTGGCTATTGTTGGCGACTGAAGGACAATTATCAAGGAAATCTGGAATTCCATCCATGTCCGTGTCATTGCTGCCTACACAGTTACATGAAGAATCAATCACATCTCCTGTAGTATTGGGATTGCCATCATCACAAGAACTACCAATAGCATTAGCTTGGGAGGCATCTTCTGGATCACAATCAACCCCATTGAGTACGCCGTCTCCATCTATGTCATCATCGCACAGATCTCCGATACCATCTCCATCACGATCTAATTGTTGAGTATTTGGCGTGTTAGGGCAATTATCAACATTATCGCCGATACTATCATTATCTGCATCTAAGGCACCAACGCAATTACAATTCGCATCGATTCTATCGTTCATGGTGGCACTATTGCCGTCATCACAAGAGACCCCAGGTTGAGTAGTAACTGAGCTATCTAGTGGGTCACAATCAAAATCATCCGCTATACCATCACCGTCATCATCACTATCACATAAATCTCCCCAACCATCACCATCAGTATCGAGTTGGTCAGGGTTAAAGGCGAATGCACAGTTATCATTAATATCCAAAATTCCATCTGAATCGGAATCAAAATCCTGATCAGTACATTGTGCTAAAAGTGTAAATGAGGAGGTAATAAGATCAGATCGCGCATCTACAATGAGAAAAATCCGTTGTCCTTGCGTCAAGTTGACTTCGATAACCTCATCATTGCCTCGCTGCGTCGAAAACCCTAAACAAGATTCGGAGTCTTGGCAATCAGCCAGGGCAAACAAATCAAGATCCTTATTCATCTGGTAAAGTCTAAACCAGTACATCTGCGTCTCAGGAGCGGTAAACTCATAGATTTTGTCAGATCCAGGCATCGGTACTTGCTTATCAAAGCATCCTTGATCAATCTCATTCACATCATTGCGAGCATTGCGATTAGAATCAACAAGTGGAACTCCACATAGCAGCTCGTCATCCGCTCGACAAGGACAGCCTGTTAAGCTTAGATCGAACTTTCCATCGATTGATCCATCGACCACGACAAAGTATCGACCCGGTGACATGGTCTGAGTAATGATTCTATCTCGATCGTCAGCACGTCCCACGCTCCAACAATCTCTGACACTATCATTTTCTTTATAGAGATAGATATTCATGTCCGAACCAAATTCCAAATCAGACAACCTAATCTCCATATCATGTTGCTCTTGGACATCGAACCAGAAAATTCTCTCTTTTGAAATTCGTCCAGTTACATTATTGGACGGACAACTATAGATACTCACGTTGTTCCTACCATCCTTAAGATGATGATCGTCAATAGCAGTCGTACATGATATCGGCTCGGCTGTGTTAAAATCTATCGTTCCGCATGTCGCAGTAAGTAGAAAATCTGATTCTGAGTACCCAAATCGACCATCAACAATGATGTAATACCATCCTGATGGCAATCCAAATGAGCCCTCGTCTATGAACTTGCCGCCCTCAAAATCTTGACCAGTCATTACGCAACTCAACGAAGGGTTGAAATCATGAGGGTCACTGCCGTGAGGATCTCTTGGCGCTGTTTCGCAGCCACTCATCAGAAAGATGTTGACGTCTGGATTAGCTGTGTATAGATGTACCTGAAGCCTATCCGAGTAACTTTCTTTGTATACTTTGAAGAGCTGATCTGGCCCTCTATATGAATAAGAAGATTGTGCACAACTGTAAAAGAGCTCATCGAAACTGCTGTTTTTCCCTCTGGTGGTATTCTGATATTGCTCTCCACACTCGATTGTAATCGCTCGAGAACAATCAACTTGCGGTCGGTCGACGGTGCAATTGAGCTCAATCGAGAATGTCCCGATCTCTCCTGCCCACGTATCTACTATTATATAATAGGTGCCTGGAAATAGCTCAGCCGTAATACTTTCGCTGCTCTTTCCAGCATTAGTACTAGCGCTAAAGCAATTACCCGAACTACAGCTTCCGCGAAAGAGAAACATGTCAAAGTTTACTCCTTCACCCGTAATATCTGAAAGTCTGATATCTACATCCGTAGTATAGTCTAATTCAAATACATAGATTTTCTCCTTTCCTCCATAATTGTCATATGTCGAGTTAGCGCAATTGAAAGAAGAAAAAACGTGAGGACCGCTACTATTAGATTGATGAGTCAGTCTCTTATTACAAGAGATACTGATGGCACTAGCACAGCTAAATGCATCCTCAGGAACTGTTTCAATCTCGCTAAAATTAGGAATGGCGTATACACCTACAAGTGTACACACCCAAAAGAGGGAGGTAAAAATCGTTTTCATCATTTAAGTTTTCTTATATGATTGATCTCAGTCGAAAAGATCAATACGGTTGTAAATTTACATATTAAAATTTATTTTACAACATATAGTACCTAATTCATGGTACTAACTTACTTATGAGACCATGAAAACGATGATTTCCTATCCGAATTTATTTTTTAAACTTTTCTGTAAGTGTTTTGCGACTTCTTGTGATAGCTGCTCTGCTAATTCCTCAGAATTTTCTTTGATCAATTTCTCTATGGCTAAAGTGTTTGGAGATTTCTTGCGGCTTGACCCGATCTTGTTTTTAATTAAATAGCTCGATCCCAATAGTATTAATGTGATTAATAAAACACTTAGTTGGAATGAACTTGTCGAAAGAACAAAGAGCGCAGCTCGAGAAGAAAAGCGGAATTAGGGTTCCCGAAAAGGACATAATTCTAAAGGGTGGAATTAATCAACATTTACTACAGGTTATGAGTCAGGAACACGATGTAAAGCCTTACAAGGACATCAAAAAAGAGTTAGGTACAAGAATGCTGATATAACTGAGATGTTAGGTTATGCCAACGCAAACAGCTTTAGAACGTCAAAGGCTACTGATAAGATGAAGAAGTGGCTGGAGTTGTTTTATCATATGGTTACGCATCGGTGAATTGTAATGGTATATAAAATATTTAATTAATCGTTAATGCATATTCATATGAAAATCAGATATTAACGTATTCTATTTAGTATTATTCTAATAAAAGCGCCTTGTATATTTGTATTACAATTTGTATATTTAATAAATAGCGAAGAATCTGATGAAATTCATAATCAAAAGTAAGCCGAAAGGAGGTACTTCCAAGTTCACTAAGATAGTGACTGGTCTTGCAATTGGTATGGGTATTGTTATGTGTCTCACAAATTATACTGACAGTGAAACCATAATGGCAGTCGCTGGCGCTACTTCTGGAGTAATCACCTTTGCTTTAGTATAAAAAATGTATTTCTCATTATGCTGCATCACACCCCTGCTGATCTATGTAGGTTATAGATCATTTGAGGAGCGACCAATATACCCTCTGCACGCATTCTCATGCATGGGTTTAGGTCTTACAATTTATAACATACTTGAACTCCTCGATGAAATTTATAATATAGTCTTGGCATGCGAATGCATTCAAGGAAAAGTGTATCCTGTTATGATATTCGGACTATTATGCGTGAAATTCTCCGTTGGGACTGCATTTTTTAGGCTTTTGTCTCAAAAAGACCAAGAATGACCCACTAAAACGCACCATCCCACCACGAGTCCACATTACCCACGTAATACTTGCAGTCCTATTATCTTTCATGATAGGTATTACCATCCAACGATACATCGCTAAACAGAACACTCAAGACATAGAGCAAGACATCAAGGCTTTAGAGAACACCCTTGATTCGTGAATTGAAACATCAGTACGGCATGGCGTAGGTCTTGAGGACGATTAACGCCTCTATTTCACTTATACATTATAATTTTCTTTAATATGAAGTTTTTGGTGAGTACGTGAATACGCTTGAACCTTTCGTCTAATACATAGAATATTGAAGTGCAAATAGTTATATTACAAGGTCTGATAAGGTAGTTATTACCTAATTCATGGTATACTCTAATTTCTTTCTGCCCTGTATAGACAATAATGAGTCTATTGTTTGACCTAATTATTTTATACTTGTATGATTGTAAAACAATTATTTTGAATCGTAGAAAATCTATAGAAACACTTGTCGCATCAGGACTCGGACTGGGAGTGCTCGATCAGTTAGAAAGTTGTTCTGAATTGCCTCATACAATAGAGTCTACAATTAATCATTCTGTATGTAGGTGGTGCTATGCTGACATTCCATTAGAGCAATTTGCTGAACACTGCAAAGACTTACAAATCGGATCTATAGAACTGCTTAATCCAGACGAGTGGGATACAGTTCTTAATAAGGGTCTTACTTGCGCTATATCCAATGGTAGTCCTCTGGGTATCACACAAGGATTTAATGATCCCAAGCTTCACAGTCAACTGAACCAGGACTATATGCCGATCATTGCCAGTGCGGCCGATAAGGGTATTGAACAAATTATCTGCTTTTCTGGAAATCGCAATGGCCTCTCTGATGAAATAGGTTTGGACAATTGTGCCAAAGGCCTAGAATCTATAGTCAAGGAAGCAGAACGACAAGGAATCACTATAGTCATGGAACTTCTCAATAGTAAAATAGATCATCATGATTATATGTGTGATCGCACAACTTGGGGAGTTCAATTAGTAGAAAAATTAGCAAACCCCAATTTCAAATTGCTATACGACATCTATCACATGCAGATTATGGAGGGCGATGTGATCAGAACAATCACCGATCATAAAAATTATATTTCTCATTTTCACACGGGCGGAGTGCCTGGGCGCAACGAGATTGATGATACTCAGGAATTGAACTATAAAGCCATCGTAAATGCAATACAGGAGACAGGGTTCACAGGTTTTATTGCTCAAGAGTTCATTCCTACAAGAACTGATGTCCTTAGCTCGTTAAAACAAGGTGTAGAAATCTGTACCGTATAAAGCTTATCTAACATGTATTTTAATTCCAAGGGTAAAGATGAAGTCACTTATGATGCAATAGTAATTGGATCAGGTATTAGTGGCGGCTGGGCTGTAAAAGAGCTTACTGAAAAAGGTCTGAAAGTTCTGTGTTTGGAACGTGGGCGAATGCTCAAACATGGAGACTACCCTACAGCAAATCTGGAAAGTTGGGAAGTGCCCAATAGAGGTAAATTTAGCCAAGAGGAGTTAAAGGACTATAATGTTCAGCGGCGCACCGGATATACCATAAATCATTACACCAAACATCTTTGGCCAAAAGACAGTGAGCATCCCTATACGGAGACCAAACCCTTTGATTGGATCCGGGGATATCATCTTGGAGGAAGATCTATTATGTGGGGTAAGCATTGCTACAGATTTTCAGATACCAACTTTGAGGAGAATTTAAAAGAGGGGGTAGCCATTGATTGGCCTATACGCTATAAGGATATCAAACCATGGTACGACTATGTCGAGGCATTTGCTGGGATCAGTGGTCAAAAAGAAAATAGCAAGTCTACTCCCAATGGGATATATCAGCCGCCTTTTGAACTAAACTGTGTAGAACAGGTCGCTCGAGATGCAGTTATGAAAGCCTTCAACGGTGCTCGCATCATCTCTCCCGGTAGAGTTGCACATATCACTAACCAAGGAGGTCACAATGGTCGTGGTACGTGTCTGACTCGCAACAGATGTATGCGTGGTTGTCCTTATGGCGCATACTTTAGCTCTAACGCTGCTACGATTCCACCTGCTGAGGCAACAGGCAATCTGACGATAAGACCTCACTCAATAGCCCACTCGATCATCTTTGACGATGAGACGCAATTAGCCACAGGAGTTAATGTGATCGATGCAGAGACCATGGATTCTCATGAGTTTTTCGCTAAGATCATCTTTTGCAATGCCTCTGCACTTCATAGTGCGGCGATATTGATGAATTCTAAGTCTGACAGGTTTCCTGATGGCATGGGTAATGATAGCGGCGAACTAGGACATAATGTGATGGATCATCACTTTAAAGCAGGGGCTACGGGGTTTTATGAAGGCTTTGAAGATAGATACTACAAAGGACGCAAACCAGCAGGCATATTCATTCCGAGGTTCAGAAATATAGATGGTCCTAACAAAATGAAGGATTTTACGAGAGGATATGGATTTCAAGGAGGTGCGAGTCGATTAGGATGGAATCGTCCTGCTGAGGCTATGATGGGAGAAGCATTGAAAGATGAACTTTCCAATCCTGGTCAATGGCGGATGAATTTACTCGCATTTGGTGAGTGCTTACCATACCATGACAACAAGATGTCCTTGAGATATGACAAGCTTGACAAATACGGTATCCCAACTCTCGATCTTGATGTAGAGTGGAAGGAGAATGAATATGCTATGAGAAAAGATATGCCTGTCACAGCGGCTGAAATGTTAGATGCAGCTGGATTCAAAAACATACAAATGTATGACAATGTCAAAGAGTCTAATCCTGGCAATGGCATCCATGAGATGGGTACTGCACGGATGGGTCGAGACCTTAAGACATCAGTATTAAACAAATGGAATCAGATACACGCCGTTAAGAACGTTTTCGTTACAGATGGAGCATGCATGACTTCTGCTGCAAATCAAAATCCATCTATAACCTATATGGCGCTGACTGCTCGTGCAGCAGATTATGCGGTCAAGGAGCTCAACAAAGGAAACTTATCATAAATAGCTAGAGATCATGAAACGTAGAAAAGCATTGAAATATACTGGTCTTATCACAGCCGCTGGGTTGGCTTCTGGAGGAGTAACTACTATGATAAGTGGATGTAAGACGAATTTGGGTGATGTTGCATCCGATGTAACTGGATGGAACATGGCTCAGATCGAACGTCTGAGAGCCATCTCCAATGTGATTATTCCAACGACTGATACGCCAGGTGCCCTTGAGGCAGACATTGCAAATGATATGGCCATCCATGTCAATAGCAACTTTACTGAGGAGCGTAAAGCACTATTTGTGCAAGGTCTGGACGATCTTGAAACTCGGAGCATCAATCAGTATGACAAAGAATTTATAGAGTTGGGGCTTTCTGAACAAGAAGCTCTACTTACGGAAATAGCGAATGAAAAGGGAGAGCACAACTTCTTTGGTACGAGCAAGTATTTGACTAAATATTTGTTTTTTACGAGTGAAGTTGGTGCCACCCAAGTATTAAATCATAATCCGATCCCAGGGGAATATATGGGATGCATAGATTATAAAGATATCGGCTCCACTTGGGCCATATAAGTTAATATTTAAAAACATGAAAAATTGCCTTTTTATATTGGTTCTCGCCACATGGACCTTCATGTCGTGTGACTCGAGGGTCAATAGACCTGCTCCTGTATTAACCAATGACCAGATTTCAACGCAGAATGCCAAAGTAGATCAAACATTGATCCCAGAGGGTGTACCTGTTGCTTCAGGTATACAGCATTATATCTGCCCTAATGCCTGTGCAGGCAGTGGTGGTGATGCTGCTGGAACATGTCAGATATGCGGATCTGCATACGAGCATAACGACGCTTATCACAACACCCCGACTGCAGCAACAAGTAATACTGCTGCTACCGTTGCTCCTACTGCGGCAGCAACGACGCCTGAACCCGCTCAAAATGATGCAGGCATCTGGCACTACACCTGTAGCAATGGGTGTTCCGGCGGAGGAGGCAGTGCCATAGCTTGTAGCCAATGTGGCAACACTCTAGCGCATAATAGCGCCTATCACAATTAATGGATAAAACAAGAATGAATAGCGACGACTCTTCTTAATGAAGAGCGTCGTACATTTTTTGACCTATAGTAGCTGGAGACTTGACTACGTGTATACCGCAGTCAGCCATGATCTTCATTTTAGCCTCGGCTGTATCTTCATCGCCACCGATAATGGCTCCAGCGTGCCCCATAGTTCTCCCCTTGGGAGCAGTCTGTCCAGCGATAAAGCCGACAACAGGTTTAGTACCGTGTTCTTTGATATAACGAGCAGCTTCGGCTTCCATACCTCCACCAATCTCACCGATCATTACTATTCCCTCGGTGTCAGGATCATTCATTAACAACTCAACGGCTTCCTTAGTAGTTGTACCTACGATAGGATCACCACCTATACCAATACAAGTCGATTGACCCATACCAGCCTTAGTTACTTGATCCACCGCCTCATAAGTGAGCGTTCCTGAACGACTTACAATACCAACAGATCCTGGATTATGAATAAAGCCTGGCATAATCCCGAGTTTCGCCTCTCCTGGCGTAATAATACCTGGGCAATTCGGCCCAATGAGTCTTGTATCGAATCTTCCAATGAAAGACTTAACCTTAACCATGTCCTGCACAGGAATGCCTTCAGTGATACATACGATTACTTTAATTCCTGCAGCTGCTGATTCCATGATCGCATCTGCTGCAAATCTCGGTGGAACAAAGATGATAGAAGTATCAGCACCCTCTTTGGATACTGCATCCGATACTGTATTGAATACTGGACGCTCAAGATGCTTTTGGCCTCCTTTTCCTGGAGTCACTCCTCCTATGACATTCGTGCCATAGGCGATCATTTGCTCTGAGTGGAATGTTCCTTCTTTTCCAGTGAAACCCTGGACTACTATTCTACTATCTTTGTTTAATAAGACACTCATCTGTTTGGCTTAGTTATTCAATTATGTATACGTCTTCTCCTTTCTTGCTGATGTAGTACTTCTCACGAGCGTACTTCTCTTTATTTTCAGTGAGGTCAGCATACTCACTCTTGGCACTTGCAAGCTTGTTTTTATAATCTTGCTCACCGTTTTTCAACTCAGTGATTTGCCTATTTAGTTTTATTTGCTTTACGACACTGTGTTTACTGTCCAAAAATAAAATCCAGACTGCAAAACAAAGTATTGTAAGCGTGTATTTGTTTAGCCAACTGATCGATTTCAGACTATTATTAATCCTTGATATGATCTTCATCATATAAAGATAAATAATAATATAACTATCGCATCAGCGCTTTTCCTGGGAAGTAGCCCGCACTACCTAACTCTTCCTCAATTCTCAATAACTGATTATACTTAGCAATACGATCACTACGTGAAGCAGAACCTGTCTTGATCTGCCCTGTATTAAGTGCCACCGCAAGATCAGCTATAGTTGTGTCTTCTGTTTCACCAGATCTATGGCTCATGACAGAAGTATATCCATTGGCCGTTGCCATGCTTACAGCATCAATAGTCTCGGTTAAGCTTCCGATTTGGTTCACCTTCACTAAGATCGAGTTAGCGGCTTTTAGCTCAATACCTTTGCTAAGTCTTTCAGTATTGGTAACGAATAGGTCATCACCTACAATCTGAACTCTGTCTCCGATAGCCGAATTTAACTTAACCCAACCGTCCCAATCATCTTCATGTAGACCATCTTCAATCGATAAGATTGGATAGTTGTCAACCCACTCCTTCCAATATGAAATCATGTCATCAGAAGACAACTTATCTCCTGTACTCTTGTGAAGTACATACATCTTAGCCTCTTCATCATAAAACTCAGAGGCAGCTGCATCCATAGCAATCATCACATCATCACCAGGTTTATACCCTGCTTTCTCTATCGATGTCAATACGATCTCAATAGCCTCCTTATTGCTCTTGATATTAGGTGCGAAGCCGCCTTCATCTCCAACATTTGTTGAGTAGCCCTTGCTCTTCAAGACAGACTTAAGGTTATGGAATATCTCAACTCCCATTCTTAACGAGTGCGAGAAGCTCTCACCCCCAACAGGCATAACCATAAACTCTTGAAAATCGATACTATTATCTGCATGTGAACCTCCATTAAGGATATTCATCATTGGCACAGGAAGCGTGCACGCATTGACACCGCCTATATATCTATACAGTGGTAAGTTCAATTCACCCGCTGCAGCATGTGCTACTGCAAGAGAAACTCCCAAGATGGCATTGGCACCAATCTTTCCTTTATTATGCGTGCCGTCAAGCTCTAACATTACTTGATCAATCATGCGCTGATCAAAAACGCTGACACCGGCAAGTGCATTAAACAAATCTTCATTGACGTGTTCGACGGCCTTGACTACACTCTTACCCATGTAGAAATCCTTCTGCTCATCTCTCAACTCAACAGCTTCATACTTGCCTGTGGATGCTCCCGACGGCACTGCCGCCCGACCGACTATCTCGTTTTCAGTAATGACCTCTACCTCTACAGTAGGATTACCTCGAGAATCCAATATTTGTCTACCTATGATATCTACAATTTCACTCATGACTTATGACTTTCTATTAATTCAATAAATTGATCAAACAAATATCTACTATCATGCGGTCCAGGTGCCGATTCTGGGTGATACTGCACACTAAATGCAGGCAGATATTTATGCTTTATACCTTCGACTGTATTATCGTTAAGATTGAGGTGCGATACCTCGACGATGTCTTTACTCTCTTCTATTGCATCTGGTCTCACACCGAATCCGTGATTCTGCGAAGTAATTTCACACTTACCTGTGATTAAATTCTTCACTGGATGATTAATTCCTCTATGTCCATGGTGCATCTTATAGGTCGGAATACCGAGAGCTAATGATAGAATCTGATGTCCCAAACAAATACCAAATAATGGCTTCTTTTCACCAAGGACCTCTTTAGCAAACTCAATAGCATATGCCATCGTAGATGGATCACCTGGTCCGTTTGACAAGAAGTAACCATCAGGATTCCAAGCCTTGACTTCTGAGAAAGGAGTCTTGGCCGGAAAGACTTTAACCTGACAACCTCTATCCACGAAACATCGTAATATATTCTTTTTAGTACCCAGATCAAGTACGGCTACCTTATGAGTTGCATCTGAAGGACCTAAATCATAGATTTCTGTAGTCGAGACCTTACTTGCCAACTCTAAACCGTCCATTGATGGTGCAGCCTTGAGCTGCTTCTTTAGCTCATCTATCGAATGCTCTTCCGTAGAAGAGGCTATTAGCGCATTCATTGCACCTTTGCTTCGGATATGCTTAACGATTGCTCTTGTATCTACATCTGAAATAACCACCACATTCTGTGATTCGAAGAATGACTGAATATCCTCCGTAGCCATAGGCCTCGAAAATGCAGTGGTGAAGTTCTTACAAATCAACCCTGCTATCTGAATTTTTTCTGACTCTACCTCGGTATCGAGTATCCCATAGTTCCCAATATGTGCATTGGTTGTGACCATAATCTGGCCGTGATAAGATGGGTCTGTGAATACTTCTTGATAGCCCGTCATACCAGTATTAAAGCATATTTCACCAATACTAACACCACTCGCTCCATAGGATGTACCATGATAAACTGAACCATCCTCTAATAGCAATAATGCCTTACCTGTAGAGCTCATAACGTGGGTTTTAATCGGCGGCAAATATATTAAAAAAGGTGATCTCTAAAGTTAGAGATCACCTTTATAAAATTTATAATATAATGATTATACTATTCTTCTTCTGTCGCTACCGCTGTAGCTCCTACAGCCGCAGCTGCCCCAGTGGCCTTACGTCGACCTCTACGTGTGCGTTTCTTGCCAGCTCCAGAAGCTGATGCTCCTAATAGGGTCTCGTTGAAATCAACTAATTCAATCATAGCCATTTCTGCGCCATCACCTTTTCTGAATCCAGTCTTGATTATTCGTGTATATCCACCAGGGCGATCAGCCACCTTAGGACCTACTGTTGTGAACAATTCATTCACTGAGTCCTTATCCTGCAACTTGCTAAATACCACTCTTCTCGAATGAGTAGAGTTATTTTTAGACTTTGTTATCAATGGCTCAACGAATACTCTCAACGCCTTAGCCTTAGCAGTCGTGGTATTTATTCTCTTATGCGTAATCAATGCTGTAGCAAGGTTCTTAAGCGTCGCAGCTCTGTGACCTTTCTTTCTACCTAAGTGATTAAACTTCTTCCCGTGTCTCATGTCTCTTGAATGGTTTGATTAAAAGAGTCCTAATTCTAGTCCTCGTCTAATTTATATTTTGATAAATCCATACCGAAAGTCAGGCCTTTTATAGTTAATAGCTCTTCGATCTCCACCAACGATTTCTTACCGAAGTTTCTAAACTTAAGCAACTCGTGAGTATCAAACCTGACCAACTCACCTAATGAATTGATCTTAGCAGCCTTAAGACAGTTGTAAGCTCTTACGGATAAGTCAAGATCTTCTAATGAAGTCTTCAACAACTTACGCATATGTAAGATGTGCTCATCAACAATATCCTCTTCTCTCTTCGTGCTATCCTCAAATGTGATATTCTCATCAGTGATCAACATCAAGTGTTGAATCAAAATCTTAGATGCTTCTTTCACAGCATCCTCTGGATGGATCGTACCGTCTGTCTTTATATCCAGTGTTAATTTCTCGTAGTCAGTCTTTTGTCCTACACGTGTGTTTTCTATTTTGTAGGCAACCTTCTTGATTGGAGTATAGATGGCATCTACTGGGATAACACCAATAGGTGCATCTTTTGGTAGATTCTCATCTGCTGCCACATATCCTCTTCCCTTCGTCACAACGAATTCCATCTCAAGACTTACGAATGGTTCCATGTTACAGATAACATGATCTGGATTCATTACTTTGAATACGTTAGTAAAACTCTCTATATCACCTGCCTTGAATTGCTCCTGTCCAGAAACAGTCAAGTATATTTTTTCTTCTGTTGAGTCATCATCCTCAATCAACTTCTTAAGTCTGATTTGTTTTAGGTTGAGGATTATATCAATCACATCTTCCACGACTCCTTTGATAGAAGAAAACTCATGCTCTACACCTGCGACTCTCACAGCAGAGATCGCCCAACCTTCCAAAGAAGAAAGGAGCACTCTACGAATGGAGTTCCCGATCGTCTGACCAAACCCTGGCTCTAACGGCTTAAACTCAAATGATCCATCGAATTCATCTGCTTTCTGAAGAAGTATCTTATTGGGCTTTTGAAAATTTAATATGCTCATGATAGATTTAAGAGTTGATCAATAAAATAGACTATGTAAACGGGCAGTATTACTTAGAATACAATTCTACTATTAACTGCTCATTGATTTTCTCAGGGATATTCCCCCTTTCTGGCATCTCCAGGAATCTTCCTTCCATGGTATCTGGGTTCCACTCCAACCAGCTCCACTTCTTTACTTCTTTATTAGAAGCGATGCTATTGCCGATTACCTCAAGGCCTTGAGACTTACCTCTGACCTGCACTGAATCACCTGGCCGTAACATCACAGAAGGGATGTTAGTAAGGATTCCGTTGACACAGATGTGCTTGTGCGTAACTAGCTGTCGTGCAGCCCTACGTGTAGGTGCAATTCCCAATCTGAATACAGTGTTGTCCAGTCTTGCTTCCAACATCTGTAATAAGATTTCACCAGTAACACCTTTCTTACTATTAGCTTTAGAAAAAATGTTGCGGAACTGACGCTCTAACACACCATAAGTATATTTCGCTTTTTGCTTCTCCATTAACTGAAGTGCATAGTCAGACTTTTGCCTCCTTCTTTTTGAAGGACCGTGTTGACCAGGAGAATATTTTTTCTTATCGAAGGCTCTACTCGGACCGTAGATTGCCTCGCCTAGTGCTCTCGCTTTTTTTGCCTTTGGGCCTGTATATCTTGCCATAGTTGATTAAAATCTGGTGGTTCTTATACTCTTCTTCTCTTCGGTGGTCTGCAACCATTGTGAGGAACCGGTGTAACATCTTTTATCTTAGTCACTCTGATACCATTGGCATCTAGTGCTCTGATCGCTGCTTCACGCCCTCCTCCTGGGCCTTTGACATTTACCTCAACAGATCTCAGTCCTGCATCATAAGCTACCTGAGCAGCATCACTAGCCGCCATCTGAGCAGCATAAGGTGTGTTCTTCTTTGATCCACGGAATCCTGCTTTACCAGCACTACCCCATGAGATCACCTGTCCTTGCTTATTGCAGAGGGATATAATAATATTGTTAAATGTAGCCTGAATAAAAGCATATCCTTCTGGCTGCACCAATACTTTCCTTTTAATTTTCTTACCCTTAGCCATTACTTAGTAGCCTTTTTCTTGTTAGCAACTGTCTTCTTCTTACCCTTGCGTGTTCGAGCATTAGTCTGAGTTCTTTGACCTCTCACTGGCAAGCCTTTACGATGTCTTACTCCTCTAACACATCCGATATCCATAAGACGCTTGATGTTAGTCTGCACTTCACTTCTTAACTCTCCCTCTACGAGATAGTCATCCTGAAGCATCTTAGAAATGACTCTGATATTTTCATCAGACCAGTCTCCTATCTTGGTGTTAGGATCTACCTCCGCACGAGACAAGATTTCACTTGCTCTACTCGGACCGACACCATATATATAGGTCAGACCAATAACGCCTCTTTTGTTTTTAGGCAAATCGTTACCTGCAATTCTAGCCATAAGCTCTTACCCTTGTCTTTGTTTAAATCGAGGATTCTTCTTGTTAATCACGTAAAGTTTCCCTTTTCTTCTGATGATCTTACAATCAGCAGATCTCTTCTTAATAGATGCTTTTACCTTCATCTTATTTATATCTAAAAGTTATACGTCCTCTTGTCAAATCATATGGCGACATCTCCACAGCAACTTTGTCTCCAGGAAGAATTTTAATGTAGTGCATTCTCATCTTTCCGCTAATAGTAGCTGTGATAAGATGATTGTTCTCCAACCTCACTCTGAACATTGCATTTGACAATGCTTCTTCGATTATTCCGTCCTGTTTTATTAAATTCTTTTTTGCCATATAAATTTGGGAGTGCAAATATCTATTTTTTTAAGGAGATTTTCTGTAAATTTTTATTTTTCTCAATAGTTTCTTCAATGCGCCCATGGTCTGATAAAATATCAGGGCCTGACGACGTAACCGCAATAGTGTGCTCGTAGTGGGCAGATGGTTTTCTATCCTTGGTATATATGGTCCATCCATCCTTGGCTTGTCGCACATTTCGTACTCCCATATTAACCATTGGCTCAATCGCAATCACCAATCCTTCTTGGAGTTTTATACCCTTACCCTTCTTACCGTAGTTAGGGACTTCTGGTTTCTCATGGAGTTTCCTACCAAGACCATGGCCGACCAATTCGCGCACTACACTATATCCATTCATCCGTTCATTAAAATGCTGTATGGCGTGGCTCACATCTCCCAGTCTATTTCCAACTCGCGCTTGATCAATACCGAGAGCAAGTGATTCCTTAGTAGTTACAAGGAGTTTCATAATTTCTTCGCTGACCTCTCCTATGACGAATGTATATGCCGCATCTCCATAGAAGTCATTAAAATAAACTCCACAATCTATCGATACGATATCACCAACCTTAAATGGTTTATCATCTGGCAAGCCATGAACAACGACTTCGTTCTTAGAGATGAGTAATGTGGAAGGGCATCCATACAGCCCTTTAAATCCAGGTAGTGCACCTTGATCTCTTATATAGGTCTCAGCCATCTCATCGAGCTCTGAACCTATAACTCCTTCCTTTAATTCTGCTGCAACTAATGAGAGTGTATCGCAGACCATCAGGCAATTCTTTCTGATGAGCTCGACCTCTTCGTCAGTCTTATAAATGGGTTTAGACATTCAGAGGATCGTATTACATGCTAGCCCCGATCGGCTGCATACCACTACGTCCTTTCAATTTGCCTGACTTAACCAGTCCATCATACTTTCTCATCAATAGGTGACTCTCTATCTGTTGTAATGTGTCAAGCACAACGCCAACTAAGATTAAAAGAGAAGTTCCTCCAAAGAAGAAAGCAAATGCATCGTTGACTCCGAATCTTGCTACGATCGCAGGAAAGATAGAAATCAATCCTAAGAATATGGATCCTGGTAAAGTTACTCTCGTGGTGAGTGAATCAATAAACTCTTGTGTTGCTTGCCCCGGCTTGATACCTGGGATAAAAGCATTTTGTCTTTTTAAGTACTCTGAATACTGCTGTGGATTAACCAATAAGGCCGTATATACATAAGTGAATATCACTACTAAGAAGAAGAATATCACATTATATGGCAATGACTTCCAATTAGTCATGGACATCAAAAATCCGCTTTGCGCTGCTCCGTCACCTGCTGCCCATTGTGCAATAGTCATGGGCAAGAACATAATTGCTTGGGCAAAGATGATAGGCATCACGCCTGCTGCATTAACCTTGAGAGGAATAAAATCACGAGCTCCTGCCATAGGTACAGCTCCTCCGCCTCTACCGACCATTCGCTTAGCAAATTGTAATGGTATCCTTCTTACTCCCTGAACTATCATAATACAGGCCATCACAATAAGGAACAATATGATCATCTCTATAAAGAATAAGAAAATATTGTTATTGAATGCTCCGATTACCTCAGCAAAGAATGCAGTAGGTAACGTAGCGATGATACCGATCATGATTAATAGCGATACACCGTTACCGATGCCATCTTCAGTAATCCGCTCACCGAGCCACATCGCAAATATGGTCCCCGTAGAAAGTATGATGATGTTACTCACCCAGAACACTGTAGAATCTAATGCTGGCGTAACTGCACCTGGTATAGAGGTTATATAAGCTAAGTATGTACCCCCTTGTACAAGGGTAATAGCCACTGTAAGCCAACGAGTTATCTGCGTTATTTTCTTTCGGCCGCTTTCGCCTTCCTTCTGCTGAAGTCGTTGGAAGTACGGAACAGCAAAGCCGAGTAATTGGATTATGATGGATGCAGTAATGTAAGGCATAATACCTAAAGCGAATATGGAAGCCCTGTTGAAGGCTCCACCTGCAAAGGTATTGATGAGACCAAGTATATCATTAGCGCCTCTACCTGAAGCTGCTTCGGCCAAGGCCGACGCATTAGCACCTGGTAAAACGATAAAAGAACCGATTCTATAAATAAAAATCAGTCCTAAGGTGAAAAGGATCTTATTTCTAAGCTCCTTAATCTTCCATATGTTATTTAGAGTCTCAATGAACCTCTTCATAATTGTTATTTCTTATAGTTGAACAACTGTACCACCAGATGCTTCGATCTTTGTTTTCGCAGATGCAGAAAATGCATGAGCAGTAACATTAACTGCTTTGCCAAGATCTCCAGAACCCAATACTTTAACTACATCATTCTTTTTGATCAGTCCCAGTTTGTACAGTTCTTCTGGAGAAACAGTACTTAAACCGTATTTTTCAGCTAAAGCAGTAATCTTACCCACATTTAACGCTACATATGCTATTCTATTGGGGCTCTTAAAGCCTCTCTTAGGAAGTCTCATCTGTAGTGGCATCTGACCACCTTCAAAGTTTCTTTTACGAGAGTACCCTGATCTACTCTTAGCTCCTTTGTGACCTCTTGTTGCTGTTCCACCTTTGCCAGATCCTTGTCCGCGAGCGATTCTCTTACCCTTCTTTGTAGAACCCTTTGCAGGTTTTAATTCATGTAATTCCATAACTCTACAGTTAAACTTCTTCTATAGCTAATAAATGCTTCACCTTTGCAATCATGCCAGCGACCTGTGGATTAACATCCTTCTCGATTTCATGATTCAATTTTCTTAAACCTAAAGCTCTAACCGTTGCTTTTTGGTCCTTAGGCTTTCCAATTACACTCCTTACTAATTTGAGTTTCAATCTCATGGCCTATCCGTTATATAATTTATCTAATGTAATTCCTCTCTGTCGAGCGACGTCCTGAGGACTTCTCAACTTGGTCAATGCGTCAAGCGTAGCTTTAATCACGTTATGAGGATTAGAAGATCCTTGAGATTTTGCTAATACATTGTGCAAACCTCCAATCTCTAATACCGCTCTCATGGCACCACCCGCTATCAATCCTGTACCATCAGATGCCGGCTTGATCAATACCTTTCCTGCACCGTACTTACCTTTTTGCTCATGTGGTATCGTACCGTTTTGGATTGGAAATTTCACCAAGTTCTTCTTAGCATCATCTACAGCTTTTGCGATACACTCAGAAACATCTCTTGCCTTACCTAAGCCATGGCCTACGGTGCCGTTGCCGTCTCCAACCACGACTACTGCTGCAAAGCTGAACGTACGTCCACCCTTGGTTACCTTAGATACTCTGTTTAGATTAACCAGCTTTTCTTTAAGCTCAGTTTCTGACGCTTTTATTCTATTGTCTTTTGCCATCTTAATATCTTAAAATTGAAGACCACCCTCTCGAGCACCCTCTGCCAAAGCTTTTATTCTACCGTGATATATATACCCTGATCTATCAAATACTACAACTTCAACATTCTGAGCTTTTGCCTTCTCAGCTAAGTCCATACCTACTTTCTTGGCTGTATCAACTTTGTTAGCACCTTTCTCTAATGTCTTGGAAGAAGAAGACGCAAGCGTCTGACCGTTAGTATCGTCAATCAACTGACAGTATATCTCCTTGTTACTTCTAAACACAGATAATCTTGGACGGTCAGCTGTCCCGTTAATGGACTTTCTGATACGTAACTTGATCTTCTGTCTTGAGGTTAATTTACCCATGATTAATTATTATTAACCAGCTGTTTTACCAGCTTTACGTCTAATTTGTTCGTCAATAAATTTAACACCCTTACCCTTATATGGCTCAGGCTTTCTGAATGCCCGAATCTTCGCTGCAATTTGACCAATCAACTGCTTGTCAATCCCTTCCAAAATCACTCTCGGAGTTTGTCCTTTTTCCATGGTTGTGGTCAGCTTTAGCTCAGCCGGTATAACGAAATAGATTGGGTGCGAGTATCCTAATGTTAGCTCTAACATATTGCCAGTACTAGCTACCCTATAACCTACACCTACTAACTCTAATTCCCTTCTGTATCCTTCAGACACACCAACAACCATATTGTTAATCAATGAACGGTATAATCCGTGCAATGATTTATGCCTCTTCTGCTCAGTAGGACGAACCACTGTTAATACTCCATCTTCCTGTGTGAAGGTGAAATCCGAGTCAATCTTTTCTGAGAGCTCTCCCTTGGGGCCTTTTACAGTTACAAGGTTGCTCTTATCGATATCGATAGTAACTCCTTGAACTATACTTATTGGTGCGTTTCCAATTCTTGACATAACCTAAATATTAATATACGTAGCAGAGTACTTCTCCACCCACATTATTAGTTCTTGCTTGCTTATCAGTCATTAACCCTTTTGAGGTACTGATGATTGCGATTCCTAGACCATTAATGATTCTAGGTAAATCTTCAGCAGAAGCATATTTTCTTAATCCTGGCTTACTGATGCGACCTAACTTTCTTATAACAGGAAGTTTGGTTTTGTTATCGTACTTCAAAGCGATCTTGATACTTCCAGGTACACCATCTTCAAATTTATACTTCAAGATATAACCTTGATCATAGAGGATCTCAGTCATACTCTTTTTAATCTTAGACGCTGGAATCTCTACTATACGGTGCCCTGCTTTCTGGGCATTACGTACTCTCGTCAAATAATCTGCAATCGGATCTGTTAGTGCCATATCTCTATCTTTTTACCAGCTCGCTTTAGTTAATCCAGGTATCTTTCCGTCTAGGGCCATTTTTCTAAATGTCACCCGATTGATACCAAATTTTCTCATGTAACCCTTAGGACGTCCAGTAAGCTTACATCTATTGTGCAATCTCACCGCTGAAGAGTTCTTCGGAAGCTTATCAAGTTCTTCCCAACGACCTTCTTCTTTTAACCTCTTTCTTAGGTCAGCATATTTAGCTACAAGCTTCTGACGTTTCGCTTCACGCGCTATTATCGACTTCTTAGCCATAATTATTAATTTCTCATGTTTTTAAACGGCAATCCCATCTCTTTAAGTAGGGCGTAAGCCTCACCGTCAGTCTTAGCTGATGTCACGATAGTTACATCCATTCCTGAGATCTTGTTAACCTTATCAATATTAATCTCTGGGAAGATGATCTGCTCCTTAATACCTAATGTATAATTACCTCTGCCGTCAAAGCTCTTATCATTGATACCTCTAAAATCTCGCACACGTGGTAACGCCACAGCTAATAGACGATCTAAGAACTCATACATCATATGATCTCTCAATGTCACTTTAGCTCCAATAGTCATATCTTCTCTCAACTTAAAGTTGGAAACAGACTTCTTGGCCTTACATGGAACAGCCTTCTGACCAGTTACTTGGGTAATCTCGTCTAGTGAAACTTGAACCAATTTCTTATCCTGAGTGGCACCACCTATACCCTGATTGATACAAATCTTCTCAATCTTAGGAACCTGCATAATAGAAGAGTACTTAAACTGCTCCATTAATTTAGGCGTGACCTCTTTTTTATAAAATTCCTTTAACCTAGGTACGTATGACATTATCCTATGATTTCTCCTGATTTTTTAGAATACCGGACAGTTCTATCACCGTCCTTCTTTCTACCTATTCTTGTTGGATCTCCTGACTTAGGATCAATCAACATGATATTAGATAAATGTATTGGGGCACTCTGCTCGATAATCCCACCAGCCTCATCATTAGTAGGCTTTTGATGTTTCTTCTGAACATTAACTCCCTCTACAACTGCTCTATTCTTGCTTGGCAACACCTGTAATACTTCACCAGTAGCACCCTTGTCAGCACCTGCGATGACGATTACTTGATCACCTTTCTTTATATGTAGCTTTTTTGAGCTCATCTCAATGATTCTTACAGCACCTCAGGTGCAAGTGAAACAATACGCATGTATTCCTTATCTCTCAACTCACGAGCAACAGGACCGAAAATACGGGTACCTCTTGGTTCATCAGCAGCAGTCAATAAGACAACAGCATTATCATCAAAGCGGATATAACTTCCGTCTTTACGTCTGATCTCCTTCTTAGTTCTTACGATAACAGCTTTTGACACTGTACCTTTTTTGATACCTCCTGGAGAAGTCTCCTTGACAGATACTACTATCATGTCACCGATACTTGCGTATCGCCTCTTAGATCCTCCCAAAACTCTAATACAAAGTACTGATCTTGCTCCAGAGTTATCAGCTACATCTAATCTTGATTCTTGCTGTATCATTATTACTTCGCCTTTTCAAGTATTTCAACTAAATTCCATCTCTTCCGTGCACTCAAAGGTCTTGATTCTATGATCTTCACCTTATCGCCCTCATTACACTCATTCTTTTCATCATGAGCCATAAATTTCTTAGACTTTCTGATGAACTTCCCATAGATCGGGTGCTTCAATCTTCTTTCTACCACAACTGTGATGGATTTATCCATCTTATTACTGGTAACTACCCCGACTATTTGTTTTTTATTCGTATCCATGAGGGTGATTTAATTATTCCTGCGTCTTCTTGATCTAATCTTAGTTCTTGACGATGCATCGACATCTTCAAGTTCACGTCTTCTGACTTCAGTCTTCAACCTTGCGATATCTCTACGAACTTCACGTAGTGTCAATGGATTTTCTAATCCACGGATCGCATGCTCAAACTTCATCTTGCCATATTGCTCTTGAGTGACATTGAGTTCATTCGCTAACTCTTCTGCACTGAATTCCTTTAGTTCTAAAAATTTCTTAGTAGCCATAATTATTCTATCCAGCGTAGTCTCTTCGCACTACAGTTTTTGTTAATACAGGTAATTTCTGAGCTGCTAATCTTAGCGCTTCTTCTGCTACTTCTTGAGGCACACCATCAAGTTCAAACATAATCCTACCAGGTTTAATCTGAGCTACATAGTGATCAAGAGCACCCTTACCTTTACCCATCCTTACCTCGAGAGGTTTAGCGGTGATCGGCTTGTCTGGAAAAATACGAATCCATACTTTTCCTTCCCTCTTCATATATCTGGTCATCGCGATACGAGCGGCCTCAATCTGTCTACTCGTTAATCTCCCGCTCGTGACGGCCTTAAGTCCAAAAGATCCAAATGCAATAGTGCTTCCTCTCTGAGCAAGTCCTCTATTGCGACCTTTCTGCTGTTTTCTATACTTCGTACGTTTAGGCTGTAACATTCCTAATACTTTTTAATATCCTAATTATTTCTTCTTCCGCCGCCTCTTCTATTTCCGCGACCTCCTCTCTTGTTTCTTAAGTCTACTCCAACATTTGGAGATAAGTCTCTCTTACCGAGTACTTCACCTTTACAGATCCACACTTTGATACCTAACTTACCATATACAGTAAGTGCTTCTTTTAAAGCATAGTCTATATCTGCTCTGAATGTGTGCAGAGGAATACGTCCATCTTTGAACTCTTCTGAACGTGCCATCTCTGCGCCATTCAATCGTCCACTGATACGAATCTTTATTCCCTGAGCACCGGCTCTCATTGTCGACTGAAGAGCCATCTTAATCGCACGTCTGAAATTCACTCTTCCTTCTAGTTGACGAGCGATAGACTCTCCTACGATGTTCGCATCAAGCTCCGGCTTACGGATCTCAACGATATTAATCTGAACATCAGAATTAGTAAGTTTTTTAAGCTCCTCTCTGATACGATCTACTTCTTGTCCTCCCTTACCGATGATAATTCCCGGTCGAGAAGTGTGAACAGTAACAGTGATTCTCTTAAGTGTTCTCTCAATAACAATACGAGAGATACCTCCTCTTGAGATACGAGCGTTTAGGTATTCTCTGATTTTGACATCGCCAACAAACTTCTCAGCGAAGTTGCTGCCGCCATACCAATTGGAATCCCACCCTCTGATGATTCCTAAACGATTACCTATAGGACTTGTCTTTTGACCCATGTTTATCTTTTATTCTTCTTCTGAAGAAGGTTCGTTATCTAATGCAAGTGTGTTCTCAACAACAAGCGTTACATGATTAGTACGTTTGCGGATCCTGTGTGCTCTACCCTGCGGTGCTGGTCTAAAACGCTTAAGCGCTGTTCCTTCATCAACCATCGCAGTCTTTACGATTAAGTTATAATCTGCCGCACTATATACCGAATCACCTTTGTTCTCCCAATTTGAGACTGCAGATAACACTACCTTCTCTAACCATTCACCAGCTTCTTTTTTGGTGAATCTCAATATGTTCAACGCCTCATCCACAGACTTCCCTCTGATGAGATCAGCGACTAATCTCATTTTTCTCGCCGACATCGGACAGTTTCTCAATTTAGCTGTAGCCTCCATATTACCTTCTATTTCCTGAGTGTCCTCTAAATGTTCGAGTAGGAGCAAACTCTCCTAACTTATGGCCAACCATGTTCTCAGTTACAAAGACCGGAATAAACGCCTTGCCATTGTGAACAGCTATCGTTTGACCTACCATATCAGGAATGATCATTGACGAACGCGACCAAGTCTTAATCACCGTCTTTTTAGTTGACGACTGTGCCTTATCAAGCTTCTTAAGCAGCTTGTGATACACGTATGGTCCTTTTTTTATAGATCTTGCCATTACTACTATCTATTTTTTTCTTCTTGAGATGATTAATCTATCAGAAGATTTCTTCTTCCTTGTTTTCTGACCTTTAGCCATAATACCTGTACGTGATCTTGGGTGACCTCCTGAGGCTCTACCTTCACCACCACCCATCGGGTGATCTACTGGGTTCATCGCAACACCTCTCACTCGTGGACGTCTTCCTAACCATCTCTTACGACCAGCCTTACCCAATACTGTTAAACCGTGATCTGGATTAGATGTAGACCCTATAGTTGCCTTACATGTGGATAAGATTCTTCTCACCTCACCAGATGGCAACTTTACCACACAGTATTTTCCTTCTTTACCCATTAGTGTTGCATTCGTCCCAGCGCTTCGTGCTAATGAAGCTCCTTTACCAGGAGTCATCTCGATAGCATGAATCGAACTACCTAATGGAATATCAGCTAAGAATAAAGCATTACCTACATCTGGCGTAGCTTTTGCTCCAGACATTACTTTGTCTCCTTCCTTTAGGTCGCCGGGAGCGATGATATATCTCTTCTCACCGTCTGTATACTCGATCAATGCGATGAATGCTGAACGATTTGGATCATATTGAATGCTGTCCACTGTTCCTTCTACTCCATCTTTATTTCTCTTGAAATCGATAACACGGTAACGTCTCTTATGACCACCACCGATCTGGCGCATCGTCATCTTACCAGTACGATTTCGTCCACCTGACTTATTTATCTTGGCAATCAGTGACTTCTCTGGTTTCTTTTTAGAGATCCCGCTATAGTCAACTGTAGTCTTAGTTCTAAGACCAGGTGTAACCGGATTATATTTTTTTATAGCCATCTTCTGTCTATTTATATATCACCAAAAAAGTCTATCTCCTCTCCTTCAGAGAGCGTAACTATTGCTTTCTTGAAATCTGGCTTTCTTCCTCTTTGGATTCCTGATTTCGTATTTCTCACCTTGCTCTTGCCTGGCATAATCATCGTGTTAACATTCTTAACTGTCACGCTATACAGCTTCTCCACGGCATCTTTGATCTCAAGCTTGTTAGCTCCCTTATTCACTACGAATGAGTACTTCACCAATTCTTCAGAGAGATTCTCTGCTTTCTCTGTAATAAGTGGCTTTACTAATATCTCTTTATACATACCTCTTATTATTTAGATAGTATTTCTGAAAGCTTATTGACAGAGCTCTCTGTCAATATCAGATCCTTACAGTTCAAAATAGAATACGTATTCAATTCTCCAGCAATCATCACTTTATCCGAGGCTAAGTTCCTGCTAGAGAGATAGATGTTTTGATCTCCTTCTCCCAATACGAGCAATCTCTTGTTAGTTTCAGATATGTTTGCTGCTATTGCCTTATAAGTTTGAGTCTTAGGCGCATCCAACGTAAAGTCTTCAACAACTTTGATCTGACCGTTGCTCATCTTTTGACTCAAAGCACTCTTACGAGCAAGTTGATTCACTTTCTTATTGAGGTTAATAGTGTATTTCCTTGGGCGTGGACCGAATATTCTACCGCCACCTCTAAAAATTGGTGACTTGATCGATCCCGCACGAGCAGTACCCGTACCCTTTTGTCTCTTAATCTTCTTAGTAGATCCTCTGATCTCACCTCTTTCCTTTGCCTTGTGAGTTCCTTGCCTCTGATGTGCTAAGTATTGCTTAACTGCCAGATACATCGTATGCTCATTAGGCTCTATTCCGAAGACTGCCTCTGGCAAATCCAGTGATCGTCCTGTAGACTTTCCTTCCGTATTTAGTATATCAATCTTCATATTACTTCTCAATTATTACGAATGCTCCCTTATGTCCAGGCACACATCCTTTGATCAATAATAAATTGTCCTCTGCTAATATTCTCACCACTTCAAGATTAGTAGTTTTCACTCTCTTTCCTCCTGTTCTACCAGCCATGCGAAGACCCTTCACTACTTTTGATGGTGTAGCACATGCCCCAATTGAACCCGGCGCTCTTAATCTATTGTGCTGGCCATGAGTAGCATCTCCCACACCATGAAATCCATGACGCTTTACAACCCCCTGAAATCCTTTTCCTTTAGTTGTACCGATCACATTCACGATATCTCCTTCCTCAAACACATCGCTTGCTGCGACAGAATCTCCTACCGCTTTGTCCTCTCCTTCAAAAGAAAACTCAGCAACTTTCAACTTAGGTGAAGTGCCCGATTTTTTGAAATGACCTTTCATCGCTTGACTTGTGCTCTTCTCTCGCTTATCTCCATATCCCAACTGAACAGCATCGTAGCCGTCAGTAGCCTCACTCTTCATCTGAGTGACGACATTTGGAGATGTCTCGATAATAGTACAAGGCACATTTTTTCCCTTATCGTCAAAAATGCTGGTCATACCTAGTTTCTTACCTATAATACCATTCATTTATAGATATTTATAATTTACTGACAACCCTCATATGAGGACCGTCTCAAAACCTTTTAATAATTAGACTACTTAGGACAGTTTGACTTGGATATCTACTCCACTTGGCAACTCCAATTTTGAAAGAGCGTCTACAGTTTTTTGTGTAGGGGTGTAGATATCTATAAGTCGCTTATGCGTCCTCAACTGAAACTGCTCTCGAGATTTTTTATTTACGTGTGGTGATTTCAGCACAGTAAATACTTCTTTCTCAGTCGGCAGCGGAATCGGACCTGTCACAACAGCACCACTTGATCTTACAGTCTTAACAATTTTCTCAGTAGACTTGTCTACTAAATTGTGATCGTAAGAGCGAAGTTTGATTCTAATTTTCTGATTCATTACCTGTTATTAAATAATCCCGTCGAAACGGGCTGCAAAAGTACACTTAAATTTATTTAGTGCAAATATTTCTATTCTAAACTTTAACCTCTCCTTTAGAGGCAGCAATAATCTCTTCTGATAAACTCTTAGATACCGGAGCATAGTGCGAGAATATCATCGAACTATTAGCTCTACCTGAAGTAATCGTTCTTAAGTCAGTTACATAACCGAACATCTCTGATAATGGAACATCCGCCGTAATCACCACTGCTCCTCCAGTTCTTGTCTCTTGACCTTTTGGCAATCCACGTCTTCTGTTCAAGTCACCGATTACAGAACCTGTATACTCCTCTGGAGTAACTACTTCTAATGCCATGATTGGCTCGAGAATCTGAGGCCCCGCAGACATCGCCGCTGCCTTAAATCCTTCCTTAGCACAAAGTTCAAATGCAATTGGCTTGGAATCGACAGCGTGCGTACTACCATCGTACACTCTAACCTTCATACTATCGATAGGATATCCGGCAAGAACACCATTGTCCATCATAGCCTTGAAGCCTTTGACCACTGATGGGATCAAGTCTCTTGGAATCGAGCCACCTACGACATTATTTACGAACTGTAATTTGTCCTTACCACTCTTGAATTCATCACTATCTAAGAATTCCTGATCTGCTGGTCCCAACTCAAACTCCATATCGGCGAATAAACCTGCACCACCTGATTGCTTCTTAAGACGCTCTCTATGCGATACTGTCTTATGAAGTGCTTCTCTATAGTTCACTTGTGGCTTACCCTGATTACACTCAACCTTGAACTCTCTACGGAGACGATCAATAATGATCTCTAAGTGAAGTTCTCCCATCCCGCTAATTACAGTCTGGTTAGTCTCGTCATCATATCTGACCTTAAACGTTGGATCCTCTTCAGATAACTTAGATAAACCAATACCTAACTTGTCCATATCCTTCTGAGACTTAGGCTCTACTGCTACACCGATCACTGGATCAGGGAACACCATAGACTCAAATACCAATGGATTTTTCTCTGAAGTAAGCGTATCACCAGTACGTAAGTCTTTAAAGCCTACACCTGCCGCTATATCACCCGCTTCAACTTTTGGAATAGAGTTTTGCTTATTAGAGTGCATCTGGAATAACCTCGAGATACGTTCTTTCTTACCTGTTCTATTATTCAAGATATAAGATCCAGCATCTAATGACCCTGAATACACTCTGAAGAATGCCAGGCGCCCAACGAATGGATCCGTAGCGATCTTAAATGCAAGTGCTGAGAAAGGAGCATCTGTATCTGGCTCTCTTTCTTCTTCTTCTTCTGTATCAGGGTTAGTACCTGTAACAGCGCCAATGTCCTGAGGTGAAGGCAAAAACTCGCAAACTGCATCAAGCACCGCTTGCACGCCTTTATTTTTGAATGCCGAACCACACATCATCGGGACAAACTTGGCATCGAGTACTGCTTGGCGTACTGCTGCTCTCATCTCTTCTACTGTGATGCTGTTAGGGTCATCGAAGAACTTCTCCATTAATGAGTCATCGTATTCAGCGACAGCTTCGAGTAATTTTTCTCTCCATTCCAATACTGTTTCTTCGAGATCTGCCGGCACATCTACCACCTCAAAAGTCATCCCCATATCATCCTCATTCCATACGATGGCTTGATTCGTGATCAGGTCTACAACACCTTTAAATGTCTCCTCGGCACCAATCGGCACTTGGAGTGGAATAGCTTCTGATCCCAGTTTTTCTTTCACATCACGTACTACTGCAAAAAAGTCTGCACCCGAGCGGTCCATTTTATTGACAAATCCAATTCTTGGCACTTTATAGTTGTCTGCAAGTCTCCAGTTGGTTTCCGACTGAGGCTCAACACCACTTACTGCACAAAACAAGAATACTAACCCATCAAGAACTCTCAAAGATCTATTCACCTCAACAGTGAAATCCACGTGACCTGGAGTATCGATGATATTCATAGCATATTCCTGATCCTTCCACGTCCAAGATGTCTTAGTTGCAGCCGAAGTAATGGTAATACCTCTCTCTTGCTCTTGCTCCATCCAATCCATCGTAGCAGCACCATCGTGCACTTCACCGATCTTGTGAGACATACCCGTATAGAATAATATTCTTTCGGTTGTAGTAGTCTTACCGGCATCAATGTGCGCTGCGATACCAATGTTACGAGTGAAGCTTAAATCTTTTCCCATTATTATAGATTGTCCAAAATGTGATAAATGTCTAGATGTAATTTATGCTCTAAAGTGTGCGAATGCTTTATTAGCTTCTGCCATTCTGTGAGTATCTTCTCTTTTCTTTACAGCGGCACCTTCGCCTTTACTTGCTGCTAAGATTTCAGAAGAAAGCTTTTCAGCCATACCCTTGCCACTTCTTGCTCTTGAGTATTTAATTAACCATTTCATACCCATAGACACTTTACGCGCATTTCTGATATCTGTAGGAATCTGAAATGTAGCTCCACCGATACGCTTACTACGCACCTCAACTTGTGGGTATATATTATTTAGTGCTTTCTGCCAAACCTCATGTGGATCTTCACCGCTCTTCTCTCCGACGATATCCATCGCATCATAAAAGATTTTGAAGGCAGTACTCTTTTTACCCTGTAGCATTAAGTTGTTGACAAACTGTGTTACCAACGTATCTCCAAATCTCGGATCTGGCTGTATAATGCGCTTTTTCGGCTTTCTTTTTCTCATGAGCTCTTTATCTTCTTATTTCTTAGGTCTCTTCGTACCGTAACGTGATCTACTTTGTCTTCTATCATTAACACCTGCAGTATCAAGTGCACCTCTCACAATTGTATAGCGTACTCCAGGAAGATCTTTTACCCTTCCTCCTCTGATGAGTACGATACTGTGTTCTTGTAAGTTGTGTCCCTCTCCTGGTATATAGGCAATCACCTCTATACCGTTAGTCATTCTAACCTTAGCTACCTTACGCAGGGCAGAGTTAGGTTTCTTCGGAGTAGTAGTATACACTCTGGTACAAACTCCCCTCTTCTGTGGACAAGAATCTAAAGCTCTCGACTTACTAGGAGTAACGATCTTTTTTCGACCCTTTTTTACAAGTTGATTAATAGTTGGCATATAATAATTTATAAGGCTTTTTCAAAAGCGACTGCAAAGGTATGATTATTTTCTTTTTATTCAACGGGGTAATTTAATTTTATCGCCATACAAAAGTAGATTTATGAGCCTCGACAGCATAAGCATCCGAACTGCTACAATTGATGACATCCCAAGCGTCTTCGCTCTTGTCAAAGAACTCGCCATATATGAGAAAGCCGAACACGAAGTTTATGTAGACGTGGCCTACTATAAAGAGGCCTTTGTTAAAGGGATATTTGATTCCATTGTCGCGACAATCAATGGAGACATTATCGGCATCTGTATCTACTATACGACCTTCTCAACATGGAAGGGGAAGATGTTATATCTGGAGGATTTTGTGGTGAGGGAAGCCTATCGCCAAAATGGAGTTGGACAACTACTTTATGACAAACTGGTATCTATAGCCAAGGCTGAGGGATTCAAACTGATGAAATGGCAAGTGCTGGACTGGAACGAACCTGCCATAAAGTTTTACGAAAAGAATGAAGCGACCATCGAAAAAGAATGGTGGAATTGCAAGGTGGTTTTTTAAAGTTGCGAATAGTGTGTTTGGGGAACCGGTGAAAGATTTGCTTCTATCACGCCGCTATTCTTAATCCAGCTAAGCTGTCTCTTAAGATATGAAGACCCTTAGCTATATGATGTTCAACTGTCTTAACTGATATCTCAAGTTCGGCAGCAATCTCCTTATACCTCATCTGATTTAATCTATTCATGATGAAGATCTGACGACATCTCGGAGATAGTTTGTCCACTTCATTCATGATGATTTGCTCCGTCTCGCTATAATAGATCTTCTCTTCTATATCTGCAGATACATCCATGTACTTATCCTCTATTTCTTCAACCTGATTCCTCTTATCTCTTAAGTGGTTGAGTGAGCGATTGGTAACGCTTCGGTAAAGATATGCTTTAAGCGAGCTTTCAATATTAATCTGTGCTCTCTTCTTCCAGATCGTCATCATTACTTCCTGAACAACGTCCTCAGCAATTGAGGCATTCTTGACGAATCTAAGAGCATGATTACAAAGTGAATTATAATAATTATCAAATAAGTAGTTCATTGAATCATGATCACCTGCTGCAAGGCGTGAGATGACACTGTTTTCAACTTCTTTAGTTGTAGTGAATAAGATTGTTTGTGTAGTTGGTTTTGAACTTGTAGTGGTCATTTGTACCCCGTTTAATTATTAATTATAATACATAGATACAGCTTCGTGTAAGTCGATTTACACGTAATCCGATAATTGGAATCGGGGAAACTATTTTTGACAGTTTTGAACGTTTTTTTGGAAAATTGGGCTTTCGCCACTTGATTAGAAATTCTACTCTTTTGATCTCAGAGACCGTACTTGTTGACTTCTACAACTAAAACCTATGACAGGCATAGATATCGCCTACCCTCTGATAAATGGAATTTGTGCAAGCCATGGATAAGCTGTGAGTAAATATTAGGACGATATACCTAAGGCCAGTTTGACAAGCCGTTCAGAATGCTCAGGAAAGTCAACTGGTATCACCTCGGCGGCATCTAACCAAGTTCTAACTCTTTGTTGAAAGTCTTCTTTAATCTCAGGAAGGACTGTAACACCCATATCATCAAGAGCAACGCCATTGCACTTCTGCTCATATTGATCAACCATAGGGATGACCATAAATCGCTTATTTAGATATAGCATCTCAGAGGTGCTTGCAAAGCCCCCACCAATGATCGCACCATATGCAGATGACAAGTGTTTAAACCAGTTCTCCTGATCTATAGGAAAGACTTCAACATTTTCCTCCTTCTTGTAGGACTTAGTATGCTTGGAAAAAATCTTCCACGAGATTGACTTAATAGCCTTTAGGTGTTCTTTATATATGTCTTCAGAATATGCGGGCAGATAAACTACCACATGATCTTGTGTGCTGAGTTGTAACTCTCTGATGCTCTGGCGCACTACAGGTGTATAAACATTGTCATCAAATGACTTGTAGTGCAATCCAATATATCTATCAACTGGAGCAAATTGTCTGTAAGTGAACTCGCCGAAGCCATTGCGCTTAGTTGGACGAGGTGTTTTACTACTGAGGAAACTTGCTTGATGGGATAGCCCTACCCGCTCGACATTGGACCATTTAGCTGCCCAAGTACTAATCGGTTCAAAATCGCTGACGATCAGATCATAGTGTTTGATCTTTAACCTAAACACATCATAAAAGAATCGCAGTGGCTTAGCTGCTCTGATGGATTTCCTATAATCAATCCCACCTGTTTTACCGAATATAAAACCTGCTCCATGCTTTTGAGCCATGACTGGGAAGTCTAATTTGAGATCTCCTTGGATTCCGCTGAGTAACACATCCACATCAGCATATTTCTTCATGATGGGATAAAACTCAATGGCTCGGCTCAAGTGGCCATTGCCTGTTGCCTGTACTGCGTATAAGACTCTCATTGTTCTATCTATTCATGAGGTCTTATGACTCTCTGTTTAAGAGTGTCTTACTCCACTCTGTCAATTGATCCTTCTTCTCCGAGGAAGCAGATACCATGGTCATATGAGATAGTGCCAAATCAAAGAAAGCATTTTTAGCTTCTATGCAGTAATGTGGAATATGCAATTCATCGAATACTGCTCTGACTTGCTTGATCTTTTCGTACGGCTCTAAGTCTACAGACATATACGTCGAGTTGAAGTCAACCTTCGCATCGCCATCCAAAAGCTCCATAGCCCTTAGATACAGGTAAGTCTTCTTGCCTTGTATGATGTCCCCACCAACCTTCTTGCCAAACTTGTTGGGGTCGCCATATACATCCAAGTAATCATCTTGGATCTGAAACCCTACTCCAGCACTTTTGCCAAAGCCATGTAATCTTTCCTGATCAAAATCACTTGCGCCTCCATACTTAGCACCTAACCGGAGGCATAATCCTAAGAGCACAGCGGTCTTTAATTCTATCATTTCGAGATACTCCGTGATAGTGACATCATCCCGTTCTTCAAAATCCATATCCATGGCTTGTCCTTCGCAAACTTCACGGGCCACCTTATTCAATTCATTAATGTAACCTACAGGATCGGCAATACGCGAAAGACGGTCATATACCTCAATCAACATCACATCACCAGAAAGTATGGCAGCATTAGTATTAAACGCTCTATGGACAGCCGGGACTCCTCGCCTCAGATCAGCGTCATCCATAATATCATCATGTACTAATGTAAAATTGTGAAAGAGTTCTAAGCTATATGCTAAATCCAAAACCTCACTGATATCATTTTTGTACAATCCATAAGCGAGGCAGCACAACAGCGATCTCATCTTCTTGCCCGACATGGTCATAATATAATTGCGGGGCTCATAGAGTGAGCTAGGGCTATCAGCAATAGCATATTGCTCATGTATCCTATCGATAGATGCCAAGGTTTCAGACAGATTTATATACATTGAGTCGGGTTAGATGACAACCCAAAAGTAGCAATCTTTAGAATCTAAATGAGTCCACATGTCTAAGCTGAACATCCTCCTCCTCATAATACTCCTAGCCTTACTGAGCACATCTTGTGAGGATAAAAAACAATCTCTTGCTGACATGATCATCTATAGTGAGCAGATCTACACTGGCACTGATGACACTTCTCCTCAGGCTGTGATTATAGCCGATGGAGTTATTATGGCGTTGACAGATAGAGCTTCGAGTGAAGCGTACATCGGCGATGATACAGAAGTCATTGATGCTCAAGGATCATTCGTTATGCCAGGCATAATCGAGGGACATGGACACTTTTCTGGACTTGGTGAGTTCCTGATGAACCTCAACTTCTTAAAAGCCAAATCTTGGGATGAAATAGTCGGAATGGTCGCAGATAAGGTTGAGCAAAGTGAACCTGGAGAATGGATAATAGGTCGCGGATGGCATCAAGAGAAATGGGTGGAGCCAGTAGAGGATCATGTCCATGGATACCCCAAGCACTTTGATCTTAGCGCTATCTCACCAGACAACCCAGTGTTACTCGATCATGCTAGCGGACACGGAATATTCGTTAATCAAAAGGCCATGGAGTTAGCTGGGATAAATGCGGAGACTCCTAATCCAGCAGGAGGGAGAATTGTCAGGGACGACAGCGGGCAAGCTATTGGTGTGTTCGAAGAGAATGCTGAAGAAATTATCAAACACTTCTATCACGAATATCTCGAAACATTAAGTGAAGAGGATCGCATCAGTCAATGGTATGAAGGCGTAGAGTTGGCTCAAGATGAGTGCTTCAAAAAAGGGATCACATCATTTCAAGATGCTGGGTCACAATTTGCAGAAATAAATAGATATAAAGAATTAGCAGAAGATGGAAATATGCGTATCAGGCTCTGGGCAATGATCCGAGAACCCCTTAGTGAGCTGCCTCAAGATCTATCAGGTTACAGAATGACAGGTGTAGGAGACAATCACTTTACCTGCGGAGCCCTTAAAGTCGCACTCGATGGAGCCCTTGGTTCATTTGGTGCTTGGCTATTGGAATCCTATTCCGATAAAGCAGATTTCTATGGTCAGAATACTACCACAATAGAAGATATTACAAGTATGGGCAGGATAGCGCTCGCCAACAACATGCAATTCTGTGTTCATGCGATAGGTGATCGGGCTAATAGAGAGACCCTGGATATTATTGAATTACTTACTCCGAACAAGTCCGATGATTTGAGGTGGAGGATCGAGCATAGTCAGCACCTCCACCCTGATGACATTGGACGATTTGCTGAGCTTGGAGTGATCCCAAGCATGCAAGGAATCCACTGTACTTCAGACGCACCTTATGTAGAGAAACGACTTGGCAAGCAGCGTGCACAGGAAGGGGCTTATAACTGGAGGGCTCTAATTGATAGTGGTGCCGTCGTTACCAATGGTACTGACGCACCCGTAGAGGATGTAAATCCAATAGAATCATTTTATGCCAGCGTTACCAGAAAGAGAGCGGATAATGGAATGGAGTTCTTTACCGAAAATTCAATGACGAGAGTTGAGGCACTTAAATCATACACTTATAACAATGCTTACGCAGCATTTGAAGAAGATATTAAAGGGACTATAGAGGTAGGCAAGCTGGCTGACTTCACGATTCTCTCCGAAAACTGGCTGACCTGTAGTGATGAGGCTATATTAAACACTGAAGTGAAGTATACAATCGTAGGAGGGGAAGTGATGTACGGGCAATAGAATATTAACGCCTCGGATCAGCGCTGTTGTTGACATCACCAACCTTAAAGCCTACTACGACAAGTTCTACGCTATTATTGCTAATATCGCTGCCACTCATCTGTAGTGATTCTGGCTCAAATCTCCACGAGCTAGAGCTAGGAAAGCTGTCACTGGCACCTAATAAGACATTAGTCATCTGAACTAAATCTATTGATGAGACTCTTCCATCTCCACTTACGTCAGCCGCCAGTTCTTGGAAGATATTAGAGAAGGTTATTTTGCCTAATATATGGTTAGTCATCATAACTAAGTCCAGACCAGAGAGGCCATTTGAGGGATTCACGTCTTTGTTCAGATTGAATGTAAAGGTTCCTTTACTTGAGAGGTTGTCAAAAACAAATCGACCATCATCACCCGTGAAAAACTCAAAGTCCTGTTCACCACTAAGGGCAACTCCCACATTGGAAATGGCGATACCATCAGAGGTCACGACTCGTCCCGTAAATTGAACAAACTGTTCTTGTGCATCTGAGTTGACTCCATCGAGTTGAGTTACGCCGCTGTCGAGAGGATCTAACCAATCACTAAGTCGTGTTTCTGGTGTTCCTCCACCGATCCAAGATTGCGATAGTCGCCCGCTGTATGCGATAGCTATCGTACAAAATTCATCCGAACGTGGACCCCCATGAAGCTGACCTATGATGCGCTGATTATTGTCTAAGAGCGGGCCGCCTGAACTGCCAGGTTGATAAGTACTATTGTCAAATTCTGCTCTAAAATGACTTCTCGTCGGAGTAATGGTCCCGTTATCCCACTGACGTGGCGTAAGATCTAATCGCAAGCTGTCAAAATCTTGAGCAACTTTTTTGATATCTCCATTAGGATGATGTATCAAGTGTGTTTGGGCAGGGAGATAATCTGGTCTGATATCCCAGCCATTAAAAAATGCTGAAGCTACAAGTGGAATAGGGCTAGTCAATCTAACCAACAACATATCGGTATCTTCCCATTCTGCTAACAGCTCAGATCCTTGTACCGAGGCAAAAGATGGTTCCTCTGTAGGGTTAGCGCAACTATTGCTCTGAAATAGAAAATCAAAAATCCACTGATCAAAAAGTGGTGTAAACTCCACACCTGCGGGGCGCGTGCAATGATATGCAGAGAGAATATAAGGAGTCTGATCTTCGGCTGTATTATTCATGAGGGAGCCTGTACAAAGTGCGATGGCTTCCTCTCCTACCACTCTAATTCTAACAACTCCATTTGAGGCATCACTTAGAGCTCTACCTTCTTCACAATTGATATTAATTGAGCAGTCAAATGCAGTTCCAAATCCAAGATCATTAGCAGCTTGATCGCCAGTCATAGCATAAACCTGGGCGATCTTGAAGGGCATATTTTTGTGATCGGCGTGATCGTAGTTGTATTCCAATGTATAACTGCCACTAAATGGACCTAATGTCAAACGCTGAGCCTTCGAATTATTGCCAGAGGTAAATGACCCATGGATCTTATTAGAAGTATGTTCAGTGATAAAAACTCTCGCTCCAATAGGTAAATTATAATCATCCAACCTCAGATATGAGTTAGTACCCTCTGGTAAGTCGATTGTAGTTAGCACTGTATTTGGAGCTAATTGGCTAAACTCTGGTGATATACTCTTTTGATTAGAGGGGGTAATCAGAGATAATGCATGAATATTAGTTCCCTCGGTATCTATTGATTTCAGGTGACTAACTTCATTAGTTAAATTCAAGACGCTAATAGATGGGTCCTTGATGTCGATTCTGAGCTCCTGAGAGTATGGAACTCCTCCAAACTCTTGTTGAGCATTTAGCGGAACCGCCAGCATGCTCAAAGCCAATACAAATATGAAATTGAAAATCGATTTGTGGTTCATCATGTGGGAATCCGATATCTCCTTTTATAAAGACGCTGCAAAGATGTAATAATTTAGGATTAACTTCTGTGCTATCAAACGAGAATTATGAGATATGTGCTTATGCGGACGAACAATAAGTTTGATAAAAAAGCCTCTATTAGCTCTAGCGATAGTAATTACAGACATTATGAGCCTATGATCGATAGTTAGTAGGTGTTTTAAAACAGACTGGTTGACACAACTATCTCGGGCTAATTAACAATAGAATAAATAGTCCAATAGCGATTTAAGAACTTCAAATTGCCCTATATAGTAAACCGCAGAGATAATATATTTACTTGGTATAACAATCACCCAAACAACTTCATGACAGAACCAATCTGCTTTAGCCTCGTACAAAATATTGGAATGGCTACATCCATAAATCTTGCCTTACGACTATCTGCACGGGGTTGATCCCTTCGCTCAAAATCATATCTAAGAAAAGAGCTTTCCCAACTAATTTATTTATGTCTTTGACTTTGATTATTGCAAAAGTTATTTCATTTTTGCGCACGATTTAAGATAGCCCGTCCGTATAGGTGAGATCGGATATTCCGAAGGAACCTTTCACGGCAGTGAAATGACCGATCGAAGCGCCAAGCGCAGAAAATTGGTTAGATACAAACGGCTGAATTTAATGGCCCGTTCGTCTAGGGGTTAGGACGCCAGGTTTTCATCCTGGTAGCAGGGGTTCGAATCCCCTACGGGCTGCTAAAAAGACCTTTCTCTTAGTTGAGATGGGTCTTTTCTTTTTAGAGCTACTTCCTACATCACGTCTTCATATTTTGTGGGCATTAGATGCGCAAGCCGCTGTTTGCGCCACTTTCGCATAAGTGCCCTGGCACTCATGGTCTCTTAGCGAGACTATACTCAAGTATCCTACGGGCTGCTAAAAAGACCTTTCTCTTAGTTGAGATGGGTCTTTTCTTTTTAGAGCTACTTCCTACATCACGTCTTCATATTTTGTGGACCTTAGATGCGCAAGCCGCTGTTTGCGCCACTTTCGCATAAGTGCCCTGGCACTCATGGTCTCTTAGCGAGACTATACTCAAGTATCCTACGGGCTGCTAAAAAGACCTTTCTCTTAGTTGAGAAGGGTCT